>JAJRPO010000071.1 GCA_024280735.1 Alphaproteobacteria bacterium
CCGAAAGGGAAGATCGTGATGACCCAAGGCATCTCGGCATTGGAACCAGATGTTCAGCAAGAGCTCATTCAGCGGGTTGCCGCATTTGATGCATTCAACATCGACAGTGACCCACATGGTTGGCACGAAATGGGCGTCATCGAGATCGCCGGCACCACCGTTTGGTTTAAGATTGATCTGTATGACACCCAGTATCAGTACGGCTCCCCTGCCCCACAAGACCCTGCGCAAACGCGCCGCGTGCTGACCCTGCTTTTACCTTCAGAATACTGACACTGCCGCATATCGTTCCCTTGTTGGGCCGCTCTTACACCAAGGGCGGCCCTGTCCCTCTGACGGGTTTTCCAGAACTGGTTCCTCCGCTTCGCCCGTCAAGGAGACGCCCAATGGCACAATCACGCGATTATCTGATCAAACTCTATCCGGCACATAAAGATGGCGGCTTTGTCGTCACCAAGTTCTGCATCACCAAAACCTACCCACAAAAGCAGGTTCAAGCCGCGGGAATGGATGATCTTGTCGAACAGATTACTGGCTACGCAATGGAATACGGTGAGGGCTGTCAGGCCTCGGTGCGCTGCCTCGCCAAGCGCAATCCACCGGGGTTCAAGAAAGCCACCGAGGATTTGTATTTCAACCTGACTGAAGGCTCGATCATCGACGATGTCGGTGCGGCACCTGCCCCCTCCTGATCCTCCAACAAATCAAATGACGGTCCTCCTTGGGGGATCGATTGCCAATTCTCTTATCAAGGACAGTAAACATGACACAGAACACAGACTTTCACGCCAATTACATCGCCGCCCAACAAAAGGCTGCCGAAGAACGGGTGCAGACCCGTGCCAATCTCTTAGTCGAGTTGCGCGCCTTGGGCGTCACTCTGATCGAAATCCAATATGAGGGCTACGGCGATTCCGGCAATGTAGAAGACGTAACCCCTACCCCGGCCACCATCAAACTCGCATATGATCTCAACCTGCGCGCAGAAACCTTCGGCTGGGATTTTGCCTATGCGCTCAACCCAGGTTTTGAGAACAACGAGGGTGGCTATGGCTCCCTTGAGTGGAACCTCGAGACCGACAAAATCAATGTCAGCCACAGCAATCGCTATGTGGAATCCGACACCACTGACTATGAGGATCTGTGACATGGCCCATCCTCTGCATCACGCCGAAAGCTCGGCGCGCAAGTTTGGCGGTATCCCCGCCGATTACCAAGAAATCCATAATTGGTTTGACGCTTCCAAGGAACATATGGCGTTCTTTACCCACCGTGCGTTGCGCCATCACACTCAAGGGATCTTTGAGGCCGAGCGGGTGTTTGGCCTCACGATGACCAACTCTGCGGGGCGGGTTATTCCGCTGCGCTGGATCGGCGAGCAGCATGTCAAAGAGGATTGTCGTGGGAAAATTCCGTCCCTGTCAGATTGGTTGGGACGGATTCAGCCTGAGGCATGGATGGCCAACGGCCATATCGACACGGCGTTTGTGCCGATTGTTGGTGACCCTCGGGTAACGTGGATTGAAGCAGTCGCCCAACAACATACCATTCTTGGATTTGAGGACTGGTTTGAGTTGAACGCTATTGAGCGGGAGGTGAACAATCTCGCCGTTGCGCCATAACACCAAGAATCGCTCGGCGCTGAAGGGTGCCGATCCCTCCCCCACATTTGCAAAACCCGCCGAGACCATTTGGTCTGCGGCGGGTTTTGCGTTTCAGCCACAAAGGAAAACAAATGTACGATCCTATCTATGAAGAGGTCCACTATGGCCTCCAGATCAAAATCTATCATGATCCAGATCCGCAGAACCCGCGCGACTGGGATTGCTTTGGCACCATGATATGCTGCCATCGGCGCTACAATCTTGGCGATAACCATGGTTTTCACGATGCGCGGGAATTTCTGACTGATCTTGTGGGTTGCTGCGATGAAACCGAACTGCCGAATGATAGATTGCAGGAAATGGCGCAAACAAAGGCCGTAATCTTGCCGGTCTTTTTATATGACCACTCCGGTCTGGCGATGAATACAACCGGGTTCCATTGCCCGTGGGATTCCGGTCAGGTCGGGTTTATCTATGTGCGCCTTAAGGACGTGCGCAAGGCGTTCAACGTCACCCGCGTCTCAAAGCAAACCCGCAAGCGTGCCGGGGATGTTTTGCGCTGTGAAATTGCCGCGTACCACGATTACATCAGCGGCAATACCTATGGGTATACCGTCGAACACGAGGGCGAAGTCATTGATTCCTGCTGGGGGTTTGGCGGAGATATTGAGGGCTATTGCCTGCGTGAGGCGCGGGAGGTGGTTTCAGGTCGGAAAATGTGAGATCTGGGCCGCCATGAAATGGGATGGATTGTATCGGATTTCCATTGGAGCCCATACTTACCAACTTGTCGAGCGCAGAGAATGGCAAATTTGCGGAATTTAGATAGGAAGTTCAAGCGTAGCTTTCTCGGTTGAGATGACAATAGAGGTTCTAAATTTACGGACGTTCTTGTCTGAGAAAAAGAACCGGTGTGTAAAAGCCTCGTAGTCTGCAATGTCTTTCGCAACGACGACCATCATGAAGTCCGCTTCTCCCGCTATGCAGTAGAAGTTCATCACCTGCCGGTCTTGCCGCGCTTTTCGCTTGAAGGCGTCTATCTGGTCTAGGCGGTCGCGTTCCAGCTCTACTGACACGACTGCTGTTATACCAAAACCGAGCTTCTGCTGATCCAGAACCGCGACTTCCTTCCGGATCACACCAGTATCGCGCAACGCTTTCAACCGCCTTTGGACAGAAGCGGTGGATGCACCAATATGTTCAGCCAAATCCTGAATCGAAGTTCTGGAGTTCCGTTGCAGAACTTCGAGTAATTTATGGTCATTGGTGTCCATGATCTACTTGCCTCAAAGGTTAAAGTATTTTGATACTATAAGATCACGATAAGTTAATATCAATGATGTAAAGCATCAAGATAGCGCGATAAATTGACCTCCATGAAACATGGTGCCATCACAATTCTACCACTCGCTGCAGGTGCAGCCATTTATGGCTTCGCATTTGGCTTATTGGCAGCTCAAGTAGGTTTTCCATGGTGGGGCGTTGCTCTCATGAGCGGCCTCGTTCATGCGGGTTCATCCCAGATCGTGGCTGTCGAGCAATTTTCTGGAAGTTCCGCTGCGGTGGGTGCTGCATTGGCCGGTGCTGCTTTGAACCTTCGCTATATTGGCATCGTAGCCTCTCTTTCTGATGTTCTTAGTAGACTGCCCTTACGGCAAAAATTGCTTGCTATACACATCACTGGCGACGAAAACTGGGCTTTAACCATGGCGGAGCGAGCAAAGAACCCGGACATCGGCGCTCAATTTTTGATCGGATCCGGGCTTGTTATGATCATAGTCTGGACGAGCTCAACGATGCTCGGCGCTGTGGTAGGAGCCGCGCTTCCAAACCTCGAACAGTTCGGCCTTGGCTTTGCTTTCACCGCCGCATTCATTGCCATGGCAAGAGGCCTCTGGCGTGGCCTGTCAAACTTTGGACCGTGGCTTGCCAGCTTTACGGTAACAATCGCGGCTGTTCTTTTGGGCATGCCAAAGGCATACGCGATTGTTGTTGGAGTCGCTTGCAGTCTCGCAGCATCTTACGTGGCTCGTAATAACCGAAAGCAAGAGAAATGACCCTTTCATTTTGGATGCTGATAGCGGTTCTTGCGATAACCGCATTTTCAATAAGAGTTCTTGGTCTCATTGCCGGTGATGCCATCAGATCCTCCCGCTACTCATGGGTACTTGATGATTTGCCAGGACTTATCATTGTATCGTTAGTTGCCTCCTCACTTGCAGGGCAATCCATAGGAGGTTGGGTGGCCGCAACAGCCGCGTTGTTTGTTGCATATCTAACCAACCATGTAATCTTGACAATGTGTATCGGTGTTGCTGTGTTTTCTGGGTTGGGCTGGGCCGGGTTTTGAAGCCTCAATAATCGGACATTCTAAATTGCGAAAACTAAGGAAGCTTTATCCACACACGACAGCCATCAAGTGAAAGCCCGAGTATGCAAGCACCGCCTGCATAACAAAACCAGAGCGAGAGGCAGGGCGGAAGGGCTACACCCTTCCGGACAAAGAGAGAGTTTTCCGGGTGGGCCTAACCCCAACCCAGGAGAAAACCATGACCGTTCCATTTACCTTCCATGCCAGCGTCGCCAATGAGGCCATTTCCAAAGTCAGCCGCCTGTTCAACGCCACCCTTGATGATATTTTCGCTGAATTATTTCAAAACGCGCGCCGAGCTGGGGCTTCAAAGATTGCCGTGGATCAAGTTGATGATCCCGAGCTTGGCACAGTTATTCGCATTATTGACGATGGCCCCGGCCTGACGGACCCCAAACACCTGTTCATGCTTGGTCAAAGCGCTTGGGCCGATCAGGTCACCTCCAGCGAGGACGCTGCAGGCATGGGGTTTTTCGCACTGGCGGGGCGTTATGTGCGCATCACTGTTCAGCAAAAAGACACCGATCAGTCGTGGGTGATTATTGCATCGCCGGACAGTTTCAGCGGTGAAGCTTCAATTTCATGCAGTGATGGTCCGGTTGATCATAAAGGCATGACCATTCTGATCAGCGCAAAACAAGGCGAGAACTTTGTTCCTGCGGCCAATTTTGCGGCGCGGTATTTGCCCCTCGGTGTGGTTGTTGATGGCACTGTGGCGGATCGATCTGATTTCTTGGCGGATGCTGAATTTATTGAGGATTGGAACGGTATCCGTATCGGCATCTATCCGATGCTCCAGAACAGGTTCCGCAACGATATGAACGTCAATTTTCATGGGGTGACGCTATATGCCAAACTCCCCAGTCTTAGCCAGCAATTTCATCGGTCCTATTACGTGCGTCTGGATGTCACCCATTGCACCAGCCTCAAACTGGTCCTGCCAGCGCGCAAAGAGGTGGTTGAGGACGCGTTCTTTGACGAATTACGCACCCACATCCGCACATTGTTTTTCAAGCGTATTCTTGTCGCAGGGTCACACTCATTGTCCTTTGAGGCGTTCACTGAAGCCGCAACCCTTGGTGTTGATCTTGCACCGGCCGTCATGATGCTACGGCCCTTCTCCCCGACCCATGCCGATACAGATTGTGATCAACAGCTACCGCTGCAAATGGTGGACAGTGACGATATCCTGTTTGATTCCAACGGTGGGGCAATCGAAGAACAGAATCTCGCATATGCCCTGTCCAGTCAACGCGCGCCGTCTACGCTTTTTGAGCCAAATTCAGCGTTCAAAGGATATGCGTGGTATGATCAGCTCGCGTGCCTTTGTGTGAAACATTATGTCTTCATTGGCGATGACCACACTGAGATTGTCCTACCTGAAAAACAATATGAAACAGTTGAGCGACCTGTTCAGTTGGAAATCCACTGCGAAATCGGCTCCTCCGAGGGCGTCGAGGATTGGCAGTGTGAGACCGATCGGCTGATTTTTGGCGAAGATTATGTGACACTTGATGAAGTTGATATTGCCGTGACCAAATGCTCCAAAGCCAGCAGCGCTGACCTAGTGGATTTTCTGGAAAACGCTCTGTTTTGCCCAAGCGATGATGCCGAGGCCGGATCATACGATCAACAACGGGATTGGTTCCGGGATGAGACCGAGGATCGGATTATCACGTTGCTCCAAACAAGTGCCGAGGCCGATATCAATGCTGTTATACGTATTGTGGATCGTGAGCTGTATTGGCTGGGCGGGAAATCTAACTCGGTGACCATTCGCATCGAAAACGGCCGTGTTGAGGTGGTGGGGTTGGGCGCTGAACATCAAGCGGCCTAACGAGTGCTAGATAAAACGCATTGAGCGCGGCTCCCTCTGATAAATGTAATGCTATAGTATGACACTTTCGCGGATACTGCCATACTATAGCATTACAACAGACCCCCAAAGTCTAGTTGACGCGTACTCCGCCTCCTGAGGTGTAGGCAGAAGCCACCAAAAGAAAACCCCAAAAAGAGCAAGAGGCAGGGCGGGAGGGTTGACCCCTCCCGGGCGAGAGAGAGTTCTCTCCGGTTGGGTCTAACCCCTCACCTGGAGACCTCTCATGAACGCACACCACACATCCGCCTTGCCTGCGGCATCGGCATCGCCTCCGGCAGAACCCGCTCAAAACCTTCTAGTTGCGGCCAAACTGCTGTTCCCGCAGTTCGAGGCAGGCAAGCCAATCGACGCCAAGATTCTGCGAGCCGCTATGGAAGAGGCCTTCGGGGCTCGCGACACCGAAGGCGCCTGGGTCTGGAAGGATGTTTATGAGGCAGCGGAAGCCGCCCAAATTATGATGCTGTCACGTTACGGCGCGTTGATGCAGCGTCAAGCCGCCTCCCCGCACGGGTTCCTCACGATGATCAAGCGATTGGCCGCCCTTGCGCCGCCCCACACCCGGCGCTCGGAAGACAGCATTCGGTTGCAGCAATTCTCCACCCCGCTGCCGCTGGCGGCGATTGTCGCGCAAGCCGCTGGAATACGCAGTAGTGATCACGTTCTGGAACCTTCCGCCGGCATTGGCATGTTGGCGGTGTTTGCGCAAATCAACGGCGCAGATATCACCCTGAACGAGTTGGCAGATACCCGCCGCGATCTATTAAGCGGCCTGTTTCCCGATACTGACGTCACCAACCATGATGCCGCCGCCATTGATGATCGTCTGAATCGCGATATCGTCCCAACGCTGATCCTGATGAACCCACCGTTCTCGGCCGCGCCCAATGTCGCGGGCCGATACAAAGATGCGACCAGCCAGCATATTCTGTCGGCTCTGACACGGCTGGCTCTGGGCGGTCGTTTGGTGGTGATCACCAGCGAGAGTTTCAGCCCCGCGACCAAAGGTTTTCAGCCGACGTTTCACCGCATCGCCGAGATGGCAGAGGTTGTGTTCTCCGCCCCGATCGCGGGCAAGGTCTTTGCCCGTCACGGCACCAGCATCGACACCCGCCTAACAGTGATCGACAAACACCCACAGCGTGGGTTGCCTTTCCAGGGTGGATCACCCTTCCAGGATGAACCATCCACTGGGTCTTCGAGCTCGGATGCCTACCACCCCATCTGCGACACAGCCGCCGACCTGCTGACAGCGGTGTTGGCGCATTGCCCGGAGCGCCGCGGTGACACGCCCCCCTGCCCCACCACGCCAAGCGCGATCCCTCCGAAGCCCTCTCCCAATTCTGTCCTGCTGTCTTTGCGCAATGCCGCCCGTTTGGAGACCCGCGCCATCGCTGCCGAGCGTGCCAAACACCCTTTCGACAGCATGGATGTGGCCCCATTGGATTACCTGCCAAAAACCTGGAGCGATCCAACCGGGGTGTTGCAGGAGACGGTCTATGAAGACTACGAACTGCAATCTTTCGTCATTGAGGGCGCCGCCGAGCATCCCACCGCGTTGGTACAATCCGCAGCCATGGCCTCGGTGCCGCCGCCCTTGCCAAAATATCATCCCATTCTTCCGGTTCATTACATTGCCGACGAGGTGCTGTCCGCGCCGCAGCTCGAGAGCGTCATCTACGCGGGCGATGCCCACGCTGTGCATCTGCAGGGCTGGTTCAAAAAAGGTGAGCTCGCAGGCCAGCTGGTTGCCGCCTCCGAAGATGACGGCGATGCCTTCCAGCTGCGCAAGGGCTGGTTTCTCGGGGATGGCACTGGCTGTGGCAAAGGCCGTCAGGTGGCTGGAATCATCGTCGACAACTGGTTGCGCGGTCGTAAACACGCGGTCTGGGTTTCCAAAAGCGACAAACTGCTGGAAGACGCAGTGCGCGACTGGATGGCGCTTGGCGGGCGCGAAAGCGATATCGTGCCGCTGTCCAAATTCCGCCAGGGATCTGACATCCGGCTTACCGAGGGCATCCTGTTTGTCACCTATGCCACCCTGCGTTCGGCCGAGCGCGGTGATAAAATCTCGCGTCTGGAACAAGTCACCAATTGGCTTGGGGCTGATTTTGACGGGGTGATCGCGTTCGACGAAAGCCACGCCATGGCCAATGCGGGCGGCGACAAAGGCGCGCGCGGCGATAAGAAAGCATCCCAGCAAGGCCTGGCCGGGTTGGCGCTGCAAAACGCGGTGCCCGATGCGCGCATTCTCTATGTCTCTGCCACTGGCGCCACCGAGGTGGGCAATCTTGCCTACGCTTCGCGCCTCGGCCTGTGGGGTACTGGAGATTTCCCCTTCGCCAACCGTGCCGCCTTTGTCTCCGCAATGGAGCAAGGTGGGATTGCAGCGATGGAAATGATCTCGCGCGATCTCAAAGCTCTTGGGCTCTATCTGGCGCGCTCACTCTCGTACGCCGGTGTGGAATACGACATGCTGGTGCATGAGCTGAACCCGGCACAGATTGATATCTATGACAGCTACGCTGAGGCGTTTCAGGTCATTCACAACAATCTGGAGGCGGCACTGGAGGCGACGGGCATTTCTACGGATCAAGGGACATTGAACCCACGGGCCAAATCTGCCGCGCGCTCTGCGTTCGAGAGCAACAAGCAGCGGTTTTTCAACCACCTGATCACGGCGATGAAATGTCCCTCGCTGATTAAAGCC
>JAJRPO010000072.1 GCA_024280735.1 Alphaproteobacteria bacterium
TGTTACCCAGCAAATCTTCGGGCCGTTCAATGCCGCTAACCAGCTCGTCCAGTAGTTCTTTGGAAATCGTCATTGTCGTCATGCTCCTTCAGTTTGAAAGCATGAACCAAATTACTCATACACAGAAGATCGGACACTCTCCGCATCAGTAGAAAATCTCAGACAATCAGCAAGTCCAGATCCAGACTGGCTGTGCTTGTCACGCCTTGTAGGGTCACGTCGTCAAGGCCAAAATCGAGGACGACATTCCCCGCGCCATCAAATCCTGCATAGGTGCTGATGACCTGTGCCGCAGTCAGGCCACCGCCCCAGATGGCGTCGTCAAGGCTGAGTTTGTCGGTGCCGACAGCATAATCCAGCACAAGGTCATTGCCGAATTGTTGCGTGAATACGAAAGTGTCCGCACCGGTGCCGCCAGACAAGGTGTCATCGCCGCGTGCGCCTTTGATGTTGTCATCGTCGCTACCGCCGTACAAGCTGTCATTGTCTTTGCCCCCCCGCAGCGCGTCGCTACCGGTTCCGCCATAGATTACATCTGCGCCGCTGTTACCTTGCAGCCAGTCAGCGTCGTTGCCGCCATATAACACATCATCATTGAGGCCGCCATCAAGGCTGTCTTGGCCCTTGGCACCATACATCGTATCATTGCCATCTTCGCCAAACAGCCTGTCATTGTCTTTGCCGCCACGAATCTCGTCATTGCCGATCCCGCCATAGATTGTATCTAGACCGCTGTTGCCTTGCAGCCAATCTGCGTCATTGCCGCCATATAACACATCATCATTGAGACCGCCATCAAGGCTGTCTTGGCCCTTGGCACCATACATCGTGTCATTGCCATCTTCGCCAAACAGCCTGTCATTGTCCCGGCCACCCCGGAGTTCGTCATTGCCGATCCCGCCATAGATTGTATCTAGACCGCTGTTACCTTGCAACCAGTCAGCGTCGTTGCCGCCATAAATCAGATCATCGTCGAGGCCGCCATCAAGGCTGTCATCGCCACCTGCACCGTACAAAGTGTCATTGCCTGCATTGCCCAAAATGCTGTTGGCCAACTCATTTCCAGTCACCACATCCGTGTTTGATCCGCCCCAGAAGTTTTCGATCATAGTGCCGCGTGCAATCGCGAAATTGCCGGTAAGCCCGTTCAAATCGGAATAGGTTTCATCGTTCAGATCGAATACTTGCACAGCAGTGGCAGCGGATGCGTCCACCGTATCAATTCCGCCTGTGTCAAACAGGGTATAGGCCAGAGTATTGCCGCCAACCACCAGCCCGGATGTGGTCACTGCGGTATTGGCACCAACAAGATCATAGACTGTATCGGTCTCGTTATGTACGGGGGTGGCCAATCCATAAAGCGTTTGAACCGCAATAATATCTGCCATCATCGGCCCGATGATATAGGCCTTGTTTGCTGGAATGGTGGTGTTTTCTGCTTGATCGAAATAGGACATAACAGTGGCCTGCCAGCTGTCGTTCAGATACAGATTGTCGCCGCCGGTTTCGAGGTAATTGGCCGACCCATTGTAATTGCTGCCGTGACCCAGCCCTAAGGAATGGCCGATTTCGTGAATATACGTCTGGAATGAATAGCTGCCCAGCGTGGTGCCATAATAGTTAATCCAGCTTTCAGATACGTTCACATTGGAATGGACTGTGGTATTTCCAGTCGCTGAATAATTGGCATAGGCGGTCCTTGCGCCACCTGATCCGTTCACATCGTCAAAGGTGATGTCCGCCCCAAGCCCAAGCGCGCCGAAAGTAAAGGTTATGCCGGTTACCTCAGCCCAAGCGCCAAGCGCTGCTGTTGCCAGTGCCTGTCCTGCCGCCGTCAGGGCGGTGATATCCACAGTAATGGCGGCGCCGCCACTAACGTCAAAAGCATGGGTTTCGCGGTTCGTGGCCTGCCAATATCCAGTTGTCAGCTGGTCTGCTATTTGGTCATGGGTGTAAACCGCATCTGACACCGACACAGTATAATCCCCGGTCGTTGTCCCATTAAAATCTTTGGCCGAGATATAATATACTCCGGCAACAGTGGCTGTGAACAGCAAAGCAGAGGAAGCATTGGTGTAGCTGTCCTCGCCGTCGATCAATGTGCCTACGCTATTATAAAGATTAAGGGTCGGAAATAGGCCGGTGCTGCCAACATCTTCTAACATCTGGACAGAAATACTCTGGCCAGCTGTCAAGGTGATCGCGATCCAGTCCTCATCGCCAGACGTCAGCGACCCTGTGAACACATCCCCTACAGACAGGCTATAGGGGGTGCTGATGTTTGCCAGCGCGTCGATGGTTTCTACAATTGTGGCCATTTTGAAAATCCTTTGGTTACAATACCCAAACCAATCCCCCCACGCAGCAGAAACTATTGGCAAGGCTCGGTATCGCGCTCAATTGTAACTATTTCTGGGATTTTGTCACTGTCTTTAAGGCCATTCCACATGGAAAACCCATCAATGCCATAGACCCTTTTTCAGTTTACCTGACTTACAACTGGCAATTATTTTGATCTAAACTGCCCAAATAGCAGGGCTTTTATCGCCACTTTAGGGCGCAGGCACATCTTGCAGTAAAAGAAATGACACGCCATGGTCTGGCCCGCTTAGAGGATTGCACCTGTATCATTCACGCGGCGTGAGCTGTAAATTGATCCCGTCTTTCGCCCGTAACGTCAGATGCGCAACCGGCACAGGTTCGCGCCCGGCGACCAATTCAAACCGAAATGCCCGGATCATCATAGCCAGCAGCAATGGCCCTTCAATCATTGCGAACCCCGATCCCGTGCAGACCCGTGGTCCGGCCGAAAATGGAATATAGGCCTCGCGCATACATTTTTTACCGTTATCCGTTTCCCAACGGTCTGGATCAAAATTGTCTGGCCGCTCCCACAGTCGCTCATGGCGGTGCAAATGCCAAGGGGACAGCAACACCTGGCTGCCGGGGCGCAGATCGCGATTCCGAAACCGCTCAGGCTTGAGGTTTGAACGGATCATGCCGGGAACTGGCGGATAGAGGCGCATGGTCTCGCGAAATACTGCCTTGGTAAATTTCAGTTTGTTAACCGCGCTAAAACTCGGGGCATCGTTGCCGAAAACGGCCTCCACTTCAGCGGCGACACGGTCCTGCGCCTTAGGATCATACGCCAGCAAATAAAGCGCCCAAGCAAGGGCCGAGGCGCTGGTCTCGTGGCCAGCCAGAAAAAAGATAGCCACTTGATCAATCATTTCCTCTGTATCAAAAACATCGCCCGTTTCAGGGTCCGCCGTGGTCATGATCTTGGTCGCGAGGTCATCGGGTGCCGTGCCTGCCTTGATCTCTACCATCCGCGTCTGTGTAATCTGGCCGATCAATCTGCGAATAGCGGCGCTGGTGCGGGTGGTCTGCTTGTTGCGAAATCGCGGCATCCATTTCGGCAAAGGGATGAAACTGGCCAAATTCAGCAACGGCTGCGTGCGTTGATAATCGCGAAACTGCGAAAAAACCTCGCTGGCCACATCGTCACTGATTGGAATGGAAAACAGCGTGCGGAAAATAACATCGGCGGCGGCGTGGGCGGTATGGGCCTCAACTTCGACAACAGCGCCGGTGCCAACCTCGCGGCGCATCCGGTGCAACGCCTCGTCACCACAAGCCAGCATTGCCGGAAATATCTCTTTCAACCGCCCGCCTTCAAACGCCGGATCGATCATCCGTCGCTGACGCTTCCAAACATCGCCATTGGTAACAAACACCGAATTCCCCAGCAAACTCTCCAGACTTTCCTGCACCACCTTGGATTTTGGAAAATCATCCGGGCGATCCTTTAGCACTGTCTTAATCAGATCGGGCTGGTTGATCATGTAGGAGCGGAAAAACGGTGTGCGAAACTCAGCCATCCAGGCGCGGTACAATTTTTCTGGCTGCGACGAAAATATATCCTCGCGAAACATCTTCAAATGCCGCCACATCGACACGTTCGCCGGGCGTGATTGGGGCTTTGAGGGAATTTTTTCCGGTGCCATGACTGTTTCCTAAAACTCTACCCAAGCTGTGCCACTAATTGGCCATTTGGGCTAGGCCTTAAGTAACAGTTGGGTGCCCAATTCCTTTTTTCTTACTTCCCTTCAACTTCTACTTTGTGAAAAATATCCCCCAAAGCGTTTCGACTTTATGTTGAAACGCAATTCCCAGTCTTTCGCTAACGCTCAAATAGGAATTGCGTTATCTTATGGCAAAAACAAAAGTCGAAACGCTCTAAGCGGAGCGGAAAATCGCGCGCCAGCGCTCAAAAGGCTTGGCGCGTCAGCGCCTCATTTTCCCAACCGGTCCCGCAGGGCGTACCAGCTCATGGCTAAAACCAACCCGGGCCAGCGCAACAATGTACCCCCCGGAAAACCAGGGCTTGGAACCCGCTCCAGAACATCGAATTTCTCTGCCTGTCCCGCAATAGCATCAGCGGTGATTTGCCCCGCCAAAGTGGCCAATGCTACCCCGTGGCCGGAATATCCCGAAGCATTCAACACATTGGGGCCAAGGCGGGCAAATACCGGCATGCGGTTCATCGTGATGGCCAACGTGCCGCCCCAAGCATATTCCAACTTAATATCCTGCAATTGCGGATAAACCTCCAACATTGGCTTGCGGACCAAGGCGCGTATGTCACGCGGAAATTTCCAGCCATAGCTTTCACCGCCGCCCCAAAGCATCCGGTTATCGGCGGAACGGCGAAAATAATTCACTACAAATTTGCTGTCTGCCACGGCGATGTCTTTGGCAATCAATGCCTCCGCCAGTTCTTGCCCCAAAGGTTCCGTTGCAACGATGAAATTGTTGATTGGCATCACTTTGGCGGCGATTTTTGGGCTAAGTCCGCCCAAATAACCATTACACCCCAAAACCAGAAAATCGGCTTCAACGCGTCCCCGACCCGTCACCACATTGACCGGCGACCCTTGGTTGATTTTGCTGACTTCGCTCTGTTCAAATATCCGAACGCCTGCTGCCACAGCCGCGCGCGCCAGGCCCAGGGCAAAGTTAAGCGGATGGATATGGGCCGCGCCCCAATCGAGCGTGCCGCCGTGATACACTTCTGTGCCCAGCAACTCACAAGCTGCACTGCGGTCCAAAACCTCCATCTGCTCATAGCCATAGACCGCGCGCAAATGTTCGGCTGTTTGATGGCCTTCCGCCACATGGCGCGCTTGCCATTCCACATGGGCCACCCCGTTGCGCAGGTCACACTCGATACTGTGTTTTTTGATCAGGGTGCGCACAGAATCCACAGAATCCCGTGCGATATTGAACAAATGACGCGCATCATCCATCCCTTGCATTTTTTCCAATTCAGACTGATCTTTGTTCCAGCCGCCAGAAACCTGCCCGCCGTTGCGCCCAGACGCGCCCCAGCCCACACGCTGCGCCTCCAGCACAATAACATCAAAGCCACGCTCGGCCAAATGCAGGGCTGTGGACAAGCCGGTGAAACCCGCCCCCACAACACAAACATCCGCCTTTAGGGCGCCTTTCAACTTGGGGAACCGCGCCAGCGTGTCAGCCGTTGCCACATACCAGCTATCTGGGTATTCGCCGCGTTTGTCGTTTGAGTACAATAGGTTCATCAGGTGTTCAGCAGCAGATGTTCGCGCTCCCATGGGGAAATAACCTGCTGGAATTCATCATATTCCATCCGTTTTGTTGCTTTGTAAACGCGGGTAAACTCCGGTCCCATCATCTCGGACAAGGCGTCACATTCATCCAGCTGCGCCAGTGCACTATAAAGCGACGGCGGTATATCGTGGTCAGCATTGTATGCCTCGCCACTGGCCGCGGCCCGTGGCGTTAATCCCTGTTTCATGCCCAAAAACCCACAGGCAAGTGAGGCCGCAATGCCGATGTAGGGGTTGCAATCCATCCCAGCCACACGGTTTTCCACCCGCCGCGCCTCTGGACCGGAAACCGGCACACGAATGCCGGTTGTGCGGTTATCCTCGGCCCATTCCAGATTTACCGGTGCCGAGAAGTTGGCCACATAGCGGCGGTAGCTGTTCACATAGGGCGCAATGAAGGAGGTCGCCGCAGGCAGGTAGGTTTGCATGCCGGCGATAAACTGGGTGAACCGTTCCGTGGGTTGGCCGTTTGCATCGTTAAAGATATTCTTGCCGGTTTTACTGTCCAGAATGGAATGGTGAATGTGCATGGCAGAACCGGGCTGATCGCCCATTGGTTTGGCCATAAAGGTTGCAAAACAATTGTGACGCAGGGCGGCCTCGCGGATCAGGCGTTTGAAAAAGAACACCTCGTCGGCCAATTTGATGGCGTCGCCGTGTTGCAAGTTGATTTCCACCTGTCCCGCGCCGCCTTCTTGGATAATGGTGTCAATCTCAAAACCCTGCGCCTCGGCGAAATCGTAAATGTCGTCGATCACCGGACCATATTCGTCGATTGCTGACATGGAATAGGCCTGTCGGCTGGCCACCTTGCGCCCGGTGCGCCCGATTGGCGGTTCAATTGGCTGGTTCGGATCGGTGTTGCGGGCCACCAGATAGAACTCCATTTCCGGTGCCACAACAGGGGTCCAGCCCTCGGCCGCGTAAAACCCAAGCACCCGTTTCAACACGTTGCGCGGCACGGTTTCGACCATGTTACCCTGTTGATCGGCCACGTTATGGATAACCTGCAACGTAATGTCGCCCGCCCAAGGTGCGGCGGTAGCGCTGGCGAAATCTGGCGTCAGCACCATGTCGCGTTCGGTGTATTGGTCTTCAATGTCGTCAATCTCAACGTAACTGCCGGTGATCGTTTGATAGAATATCGCGTTCGAGAGATACATCTGATCCATCTTGGCAAATTTGCGCGCAGGCATACATTTGCCGCGGCTGGTGCCCGCCGTATCCGAGATAATACACTCCACCTCCTCCAGCTTGCGGCCCTTGATGTATTCTTGCGCCGCTTGCGGCAATTGTTTGGTCCAGTCATCCATTGGAATTCTCCTGCTTTAGCAATTTTTCAAATGTATCTGCGATTTGTTCTTGTGCAACGGATTGCCCGAGACCCTGTGCGGCCTTATGCAACAAGTCATCGGGCACCACGCCCTTGCCACGTTTTTCGATCAAACCGGAAACAAAGCCTTGATCAAATTCCGGGTGCGGCTGGATCGTCAAAATGGTGTCACCATAGGCCAATACCGCATGTTTGCAAAAATCGGTGCTGCCGAGCGTGCGTGCGCCCGTCGGCAGTTCGACCACTTGATCTTGGTGCCACGCGTAAAGGGGCAGGGTGCTGCCGTCCTGCAAGGTATATTCCACATGTCCGACAGACCAGCCACCATCGAATTTCTCGACTTTGCCACCCAAAGCCTGTGCGATAATCTGATGGCCAAAGCAAACGCCGATCAGGGGCAGGTTTTCGCTGTGAATGGCGCGGATTAAATCCTCTAGCGGGGGTATCCAGCTGTGATCTTCATAAGCGCCGAATTTTGATCCGGTTATCAACCAGCCCTGCATGTCGCCGGGTGCTTTTGGGAATTCGCCAGCCAAAACGTCATAGATACGAAAGTCAAACCCCCGCCCCGCCAACATAGCTGTAAACATTTCGCCATATTCGCCGAATTCACCCATGAGATCACCCGGGGATCTGCCAGTTTGCAGAATTCCGATTTTCATAATTCACCTGTAAACTTGTATGTAACCAACAGCTAGCACCAGCGAGGTCACGGGTGCAAGAATAATTTGATCAAATTAATTGTTGTCTTGCAAGGCTGCGTGTCTTGCCCTAACCCTAAGTGAACAGTCATTCAGTTCCCACGAGGCCCTCAAATGAACGTCCAAACCCCCAAACTTAAAGCCAAAGACAAACCTGACCTCGGGACATTCCAATGGGATGATCCGTTCTTGCTGGATGACCAGCTGGAAGAAGACGAGCGTATGTTACGCGACGCGGCCCGTGCCTATGCCCAAGAAAAATTGCAACCGCGTATTATCGAAGCTTACGAGAGCGGCGCAACTGACCCTGACATTTTCCGTGAAATGGGCGAAATGGGATTGCTGGGTATTACAGTACCAGAGGAATACGGCGGCCTTGGCGCGGGCTATGTCAGCTATGGTCTGGTCGCGCGCGAGGTCGAACGGGTGGATTCGGGCTATCGCTCGATGATGTCGGTGCAAAGCTCGCTGGTGATGTATCCGATCTATGCTTACGGCTCCGAGGAGCAGCGCAAGAAATATCTGCCAAAGCTGGCAACCGGCGAATGGATCGGCTGTTTTGGCCTGACAGAGCCGGACGCGGGGTCTGATCCCGGCGGCATGAAAACAGTCGCCAAGAAAACAGAGGGCGGCTATGTGCTGAACGGTTCCAAAATGTGGATCTCCAACAGCCCGATTGCCGATGTGTTTGTAGTTTGGGCCAAATCCGACGCCCATGATGGCAAAATCCGTGGCTTCGTGCTGGACAAAGGCACCAAGGGCCTAAGCACACCAAAAATTGACGGCAAATTATCCTTGCGCGCCTCGATCACCGGCGAAATCGTCATGCAAGACGTCGAAGTCGGCGAAGAGGCAGTGTTGCCCCATGTGCAAGGTCTCAAAGGCCCGTTTGGCTGTCTGAATCGTGCGCGTTATGGCATCAGCTGGGGGGTGCTTGGCGCCGCAGAATTCTGCTGGCACGCGTCGCGTCAATACGGCTTGGACCGGAAACAGTTCGGGCGGCCCTTGGCGCAAACGCAATTGTTCCAGAAAAAATTGGCGGATATGCAAACCGAAATTACGCTGGGCTACAAGGTTCACTGCGCATCGGACGCCTGCTGGATCAAGCCAACGCTGCGCCGGAAATGATTTCCATGATGAAACGCAATAACTGCGGCAAGGCGCTGGATATTGCCCGTATGTCGCGCGATATGCATGGGGGCAACGGCATCAGTCAGGAATTCCAGGTGATGCGCCACATGTGTAATCTGGAAACGGTGAACACCTATGAAGGCGCGCATGATGTGCATGCCTTGATCCTTGGGCGTGCGCAGACTGGTTTGCAGGCGTTTTTCTAACAGAAAAATGGGGGCAGAAAGCCTGCCCCCAATCTGACGCAGCAATTATTTCAGGCTTACCAGTTTAACCGTTTCCTCACCGTATGACTGTAAAACCCGCAAGTTATACTTGCCCAGCTTGAAGAATGTGCCGCCGTCCGGTTTTCCGGTTCTAGGTTTGGTATAAACTGTCAGATAACCGTTCTTTTCTCTTTTGGTTGTGGCTATCCAAGATTCAGACTCGCCGCTGTGAATGTAGCCTGCTCCGGAAAACCGTCTGGTGGTTTTACAGGAGCCTATTTGAAACTCACAAAGGTATGGTTTGAATTTAAAGGTGTATTTGGACGCACGGCTTCCATAACCAGTGAAGGATAGAAGCCTGCCATTGGCATCAAATGTGCGCACAGACTGTTTTCGCCCAGTGATTCTGTTACCTTTATAGCGGTTTACGATGTGTTTGCCGCGCTTTACGCCTGCATAAACATCGGTCCAGCTGCCGCCTTCGCTGGATTTGTAATAAGCTTGGGTTCCAACAGGCATTTTGTGGAATTGCACGCCCAGCTTGCCAGTGTTCTGCGCAAGCAGGCCGGTAGAGCCAATCAAGATCCCAACAATTACGAGTGCCAAAATTCTTATTCTATTTGTCATTTGAAATTCCATTTTCTATATTAGGTAGGTGAGTCACCCGCATAATTAAATCTCAAAGATAGAAAAAACAGGCCAAGAATACTGTGGGTCTTTAAACGGTATTGGCGGCTGCGCTGAGGTTCTTCATCTTGATCACAGCAAGATCATGCCCCAGAAAACCCAAGCCGCAATCGGGCGCCGCAATCAGGCGTTCTGGCGGCAATACTTGCAGCACATCGCGCATACGGGCGGCGATTTGCTCGACCGGTTCAACTGCGCTAACCGCAATATCGACAAAACCGACGATGGCCGTGGTTTTGGTGAACTTCTCAAACAACGACAGATCGCTGTGGCAGTGGCAATCCTCAATCGACAGGGCGTGTAATTTGCCGTCCAACGCCTCTACCAATTGGTGGTAAACACTGGGGTCCGCCTTGGGGTATTCCGGCTGATCGATGTGTTCGGGATAGCCGCAACACATATGGGCGGTGCGAATGACGTGATCAGGCAGGCCATGAAACACCCGTTCCATGGTTTCCAACCCATAGGCCATTGCCGCATCCGGTTTGCGGGCGAAAACCGGCTCGTCCAGTTGGATATGAACACAACCGGCATCGGCCAATGCATGTGCCTCGGCGTTCAGGGCGTCCGCCAAATCACGGGCGAGCGCGGCGTCATCACCGTAAAAACAATTGGCGGTGCTGTCCATGATGGTTAACGGGCCGGGCAGGGTGATTTTGACAGGACGGTCGGAAAAGAACTGGGCCACGCGGTAGTCACGCGGCAATACCGATTTGCCTGCACCAATTCTGGAGCGGATTGCCGGCAGGTCGGTTTCATAGGCCCCATTGCGCAACACGCGGTGTTCCAGATTTACAAAGTCAAAGCCGTCGAAATGGCGGCACTGGTAATGTACATAGTTTTCGCGCCGCTGCTCGCCGTCGGTGGGAATGTCGATACCACAAGCGATTTGTGCCTCGATTGCCTCGCGGGTGGCGCGCTCAAACAGGGCGTCGTGTTCGGGGCTATCTGTCCATGCTTGCACAACATCGGCGGTATAGTTCTTATCCGCGTGTTCGATCTTGAACCAGTCGCTGATCGGCAGGTAATCGGGTTTCGGGAAGGCCCCGATACAGGTGGTACGAATGGGCATGGTGTGATTCCTGTCATGTTTGCAGACAGGTTAAGGGATTCTTTGGTATTTAATAGCCTAAATTACGGCCGCCTACATAAAGCCAAGCTCTAGGCGCGCCTCGTCCGACATCATATCCATACCCCATTGCGGTTCCCAGACCAAAACGGCGCTCGCGGTTTGAACCCCGGGAACAGCCATAATTGCATCTTCAATCCAGCCGGGCATATCGCCCGCCACCGGGCAACCGGGGGCCGTGAGGGACATGGTGATGTCCACAACACCCTCTGCGTTGATCTCGATGGTATAGATCAGGCCGAGGTCATAGATATTCACCGGAATTTCAGGGTCATGAACCGAACGGCAAGCTGCCACAACGGCATCATAAAGCGGATGATCGGTGCTGGAGGGCTTGATAAGGGGGGTGCCTTCCATAGGCGCGGGGTTCGTATTCATGACAGGGTTCTCTGATCTGACTGTATTTCCTGAGTCTTCTTATATGGAATAGGGCCGGTGCTGTCCATGGGGTATGACTGCGGCAAAATGATAACAGTCCGGTGGACATTTACCTTGAACTTGGCGCTGACTGCGATAGGCACGGCCTATGACACAAAAATTCTCATTCGCCGTTGCTCAACGTGATGGCCGCGCCCGTACAGGCATGATCTCGACCCCGCGGGGCGACATTGAAACACCTGCCTTTATGCCTGTTGGCACGGCGGCGACCGTCAAGGCGATGTTGCCAGAAAATGTCCGCGCCACCGGGGCGGATATTCTGCTTGGCAACACCTATCACCTGATGCTGCGCCCTGGCGCGGAACGGATTGCCCGCCTTGGCGGTTTGCATAAATTCATGAACTGGGACCGGCCCATTCTGACCGATAGCGGCGGGTTTCAGGTGATGAGCCTGACGGACCTGCGCAAAATGACCGAGGAGGGCGTGACCTTTCGCAGTCATATTGACGGGTCAGAACACCACCTGACGCCGGAGCGTTCGATGGAAATTCAGGCGTTGCTGGGATCTGACATTGTAATGAGCTTTGATGAATGCACGCCACATCCGGCGACGCATGATGTGGCAAAGAAAAGCATGGAGCTGTCCATGCGATGGGCGCAACGTTCGCGCGACGGCTTTGGGGATCGGCCCGGCCATGCGCTGTTTGGCATTCAGCAAGGCTCGACGTTTGAAGATTTGCGCGCGCAAAGTGCTGAGGCCCTGAAAGGCATCGAATTTGACGGCTACGCCATTGGCGGTTTGGCTGTGGGTGAGGGGCAAAAGGTGATGTTCGAGGTGCTGGATTATGCACCAGATCAGTTGCCACAAAACAAACCGCGCTACCTGATGGGCGTGGGCAAGCCGGATGATATCGTCGGCGCAGTGCAGCGCGGTGTGGATATGTTTGACTGCGTGTTGCCGTCACGTTCTGGCCGTAACGGACAGGCGCAAACCCGCTTCGGTGCGGTCAATCTGCGCAACGCGCGCCACCGCGATGACCCACGGCCGCTGGACGCGGATTGCACTTGCCCAACTTGCCAAAATTATTCCCGCGCCTATCTGCACCATGTGGAAAAGGCGCAGGAAATGATCGCAGGGATGTTGTTGACGTGGCATAATCTGCACTATTATCAAGAGCTTATGTCTGGGTTGCGGGCGGCTATTTGGGCGAAAGACCTAGATACATTTGTGATAGATTTCCACATGAAACGGGCGTCAGGGGACATTGCGCCACTGTGAGGAATCAGGGAGTCCTCCCGCGCCTTTGTGGATTTTCAATCCAAAAGCCTTGGGCCGTGCCTCGCTGCGCTCGGTGGATGCGCGGCGGATTTGGCGGCCAAAATATTAGGGTCGTGGCGCGTTAACCGAGCGCAGCGAGGCACGGCCCAACGCAAAGCGGCGAATTTTAATTCGGTGCGGTGGGGCGGGAGTACTCCTTGGCGGTCGCGCGGAGTGTTTCAATCGGCGAGTTTGTGATGCAGCAGGATTGGGATGATTAGGTTTTCTTCGTCATTCAGGTGACTGGTGAGAAAGGCTTTCAATGCGCTCGCCTGTGCTAGAATTGCTGTGGCTTTTGCGTGGGTCTTTGGGTCTTCCTGCAGTGCCAAGTCGATTATCTCGTTGCCGGCAATAACGAATTTTTCCAATGCTTTGGTGAGCGCTGCGTGATCCGAGATTAGCAACTCTACACCTTTTTTCACACGGGGTTCCGCCGTGCTGATGGTTGGGAAAAACTGCTCATCCTCGAAATGATGGTGCCGTGTCAGGTTTTCCACCAATTGCGCACCGAAAAACCCCAGCCGTTGGGCGTAATCTTGGGCGCTGTGTTCTTTATTCAGGAATTTTTGCGTTTCCTTAACCAATGACCTGCTAAGCCTGCGATAGAGCGCGTGGTTTTCGAGCCATTGCAGAATAAAGATTGGCATCTCCGGGTTGTCTTCCCAGCTTTCGCGGGGGTGCTTTTCCAAAAGCAGAAGATAGTTTTCCGGCAGGTGCGGGCGGTCTTGGAGGTGCTGATTTTTCATGAAAGGATAGTTAACCTATTGGTATGCCAAAGCAATGGCTGGGCCTCTGATAGGGGCAGTTATTTGTGGTCTTTCAAGGAGGGGGCAGCTAGGCATCGATCTCGTCATCATCGTCGTGGCGTGTGTCAATCTGGCCGGAAATTTGGCGGCGTACAATGCTCCAGCTTAGGCCAATGCCCAGTACCAAAGACAGCCCTACAAGGCCGATCCATGTCATCAGGGTGCTGTTGGCGGGGTCCAGCAAGCCGTTGTCATACAGCACCCAAATGATAACCGCGATCAAGGCGACAATCATTGCAATGCCAATTACCCCGATGGATTGCAGGGTTGCGCGCAGGAATATTGTATAGGCGATCAGCAGGATAAGCCCGAGCAGAACCACCATTGACAGGTTGCTGCTGTAGTTTTCCAGTGCCCAACGAACATAGCTCATGTCTGTCGGGTTATAAGTTGCAAATACCAGAATGAGGGCGACGATCCAGCGGATGAGCAGACTTGCGAACATTTTGGCCTCGTTCTGGTTGCTTGGACTGTTCCAGTTTACATTGACGCAACGATATCTGGGATGCAACGATATCTGGAAACAGTTTCGGGCTAAATCGGCGCTTTTGGTGCAAAATTCAAGGGGAAAAGGGGGTAAATGAAAATGCCCCCCGAGTGATCGGGGAACATTGAATAGGCGTTGGGAAGTTAATCCCGTTGGTCAAAAGCCAGAGTTAAGCTTAGTTCTTGGCTTTATCGACCATTTTACCGGCAGAAATCCATGGCATCATGGCGCGCAGGGTTTCGCCTACTTTTTCGATCTGATGCTCGTCGTTGATGCGACGGGTCGCTTTGAACGATGGCTGACCAACCGCATTTTCCAGCATGAAGTCACGCACGAATTTACCGTTCTGGATGTCGGTCAGAACCGCTTTCATCCGCGCCTTAGTCTCGGCGTAAGGCAGGATGCGCGGGCCGGAAACATATTCACCGTATTCCGCAGTATTCGAGATCGAATAGTTCATGTTGGCGATGCCGCCTTCATAGATCAGATCGACGATCAGTTTGACCTCATGCAGACATTCGAAATAGGCCATTTCAGGCTCGTAACCGGCCTCTACCAAGGTTTCGAAACCCATGCGGATCAGCTCTACTAGACCGCCACACAGAACCGCCTGCTCGCCGAACAGATCGGTTTCGCATTCTTGGCGGAAATTGGTTTCAATGATGCCAGAACGTCCGCCGCCGATGCCGGAACAATAGGACAGGCCGATTTCCATGGCTTTGCCGGAGGCATCGTTATGCACCGCTACCAGACAAGGCACGCCGCCGCCTTTGGTGAATTCGCCGCGAACTGTGTGGCCCGGGCCTTTGGGCGCCATCATGATGATGTCGACGCCCTCTTTCGGGGTGATCAAATCAAAATGGATGTTCAAGCCGTGGGCAAATGCCATGGCCGCGCCGTCGCGCAGGTTGTCGTGGACGTATTTTTTGTAGGTTTCGGCCTGTAATTCATCTGGCATTGTGAACATGATCAGGTCACACCAAGCGGCGGCCTCTGCGATGCCCATAGTCTTCAGGCCTTCGCCTTCAGCTTTGGCAATGGACGGGGATCCCTCGCGCAGCGCTACAACGACGTTTTTAGCGCCGCTGTCACGCAGGTTCAATGCGTGGGCGTGGCCTTGCGAGCCGTAGCCGAGGATGGCCACTTTCATGTCTTTGATAAGGTTGATGTCGCAATCGCGGTCATAGAATACACGCATGATTTTCTCCGGTGTTGGTTGATTTCTGTGACGGAGTATAGCGGGTATTATGCGGGAGGGTATTCAGGAATTGATAATTATGACGGTATTTGGTAATATTTATTCGTCAAATAACAAAAAGATATAAAATTCATGCAACAAGTTGATGACATAGACAGGCGTTTGCTGCGGTTGTTGCAAGATGACGCAACCCTTAGCACCGCAGATTTGGCGGAACGGGCAGGGCTGCCTGCCGCGTCTTGTTGGCGGCGCATTGAGCGGATGGAGCGGGAGGGAATTATTCTGGGGCGGCGGGTCGAGATTGACCCAAAGGCATTGGGGTATGCCGTCGAGGTGTCCTTGCGCATCACATTGGATAAAACCCAAGGCAATGCATTTGATGTGTTCATTTCCGAGGCGCGAAAAATCCCGCAAGTGAATGAAATTCAGACGTTTTTGGGGCGGGTTGATGTGCGCTTGAACATTTTGGCGTGGGATATGGCGCATTATCAGGAAATATATCGCAACCAGATTCTGGCGCTGCCCCATATCGCGGATATTGAAGCGTTGATGCTGGTGGCTAATTTGAAAAACAGTGAAAGCCTGCCGTTATGATGGATTTAGACGACACTGACCGCGCTATTCTACGGGCCTTGCAAAAAGATGGCGCGTTAAGTGCGGCGGCGGTGGGCAAACGGGTCGGCATGTCGCAACCCGCTTGTTGGCGGCGCATTAAGAAATTGCAGGCGGGCGGGGTGATTACGGGGCGCTCCATCGTTCTGAACAAGGAGGCGCTGGGGTTTGGGGTGACGGTGTTCTTAGGCATCAAACTGGCGACTAAGGGACGGGTTTCATTGGAAGATTTTGAACGGGCAGTGACGGCGATACCGGAAGTGCAGGTGGTGCAGCATGTTTTGGGCCTGTATGATTACCGCCTAAAGGTGGTGGCGCGGGACCTCACAGATTTTGAGCGGGTGCTGCGACGACGTGTTATGACATTGCCCGGTGTGGGTAATGTGGAGGCCAATGTTTTGCTGAGCGAGGAGCGGCGCGAATTGCGGGTTTAGGGTGTTTTTAGTTTGAGCGACGTGAAAACGGCCCGGGCATTATCCGCGAACTTTATATCGGGTGTTTCATTTTGGGTAATAATAATAGTGTCGCCAGTTTGTGCCGTGTCGCCGTTCAATATCGCTTGGCCTGAAAGTAAGAGAATTGCGATAACCCCTGCGTTTTCGATGGCCGCGCCTTTTGCGTCCTTCACAACTACGCTGGCCTGAAAACGTGCTTTGTCGAAGACGAGATTGTAGTTTTGGACGGGGCCGTTCTTTAGGTGGCCAACGACGGGCATATCGCCGCTAAAGGCCACTGGTGTTTCAAAGGGGGCATCAAGGGTGGTATTATCCGATACCAATTCCAGCCCCATTCCTTGAACGACAGTCAGAATGCGCGAAAGTTTTGGAAAGAGGGAAAACGGGGCGTCCGTTGGCATATCCGCAAGGCTGAGACGCCAAAAAGGTTCATCCGCGCGCGAAATTGTAATATCGGCGGTAAAACCCGCACCGTTATTCCATGGAATCCGGCTATAGTCTTTGGCATGTATGATTTCCATCAAGCTACTATTTTGTTTTGGGGCCCGTAAGTCAACTGTCGTTAATATCACGCTAAGCATAGTCACCACAGGAAGTGGTTCCGTTTTCTGTGGCGAGTGGTGCGCGGGAATGCTATCATTTGCAGGCAGGCAACCGCTGAGCCTTGTGCAAAACAAGTCGAAAACATTTGCCAAAGTGTTTCGATGTGGTATAGCGCGGCACAGATTCACCCAAAGGCTGTGCCGTTGGGGGGGTTGCCTTTTTCAAAGGTGCCACTAAATGCCCATAGATGGGCGAACGGCCAACAGAGTGGGCACTTGCCCCTAACTATGAGGAAAAACCATGAGCGACATTTCAGATCGTGTAAAGAAAATCGTTGTAGAACACCTGAGTGTGGACGAAGACAAAGTGATCGAAGGCGCGTCCTTCATTGATGATCTTGGGGCAGACAGCCTCGACACGGTAGAGCTGGTTATGGCTTTTGAAGAAGAGTTTGGCATTGAAATCCCAGACGATGCTGCCGAATCAATCCAGTCTTTTGGCGATGCGGTTAAGTTTATCACTGACGCTTCCTAGGGCGTCTCCAGTTAACGTTGAACCCCTTTGCACTGCCGATCGCCCTTGTAAACAAAGGCTGCCTCGTCTGTGCAAAGGGATAATCTGCTTCAATGTAAACTGGAAACGCTTTAAGCTGGTTTCAGATTAGAGTTTCAAAACGCGGCCTTCGGGGCGCGTTTTTTTATGGTTAATCCTGTGTAATGTCGCAGGTGGATTTGTTCCGTCGCTGTTTGTCGTGTAGACTGGATATGGAGTTGGCAGGTATCGCCCAAGCGGATGCCCGCCTTATTCCCCGACCTGGAGGCAACTATGATCGTCTATCCCATCATCCAAATACTTAACGGAAAATGTGTGAGCCTGCGGGCTGGCAAATTGGACCAGCCGGAAATCTGGCATGTGGATCCGGTGAAAAAGGCGGTCGAGTTTGCCGAAGCAGGGGCAGAGTGGATGCAGCTTGCCGACTTTAATGCGCTGGACGGGGACGACAGCAATCTGGAGCTGGTTGAGGAGATTATTCGAGCCGCGGGAATACCTGTGCAATTGGCGGGCGGGTTTCGCACGCGCGAACGTATCGAGCAGGCATTGGACAAAGGGGCGGGGCGGGTCGTGATTTCCACCGCTGCAGTGAACAATCCTGATCTGGTGCGTGAAGTGGCAAAATTTTATCCAGACCAGGTTGTTGTGTCGCTGGACGTGTACAACGGCAAAATCCTGACCGATGGCTGGCGCAACGAGAGCATGTTTACCGCCGATGCGTTCATTGAAACGCTCGAAGGGCTGCCCTTGGCGGGAATCATTTATACCGATGTGAATGCCGATTCTGAAGGGATGGAGGTGACAACTTCCGAGATTTCCAAAATCTCTCAGGCTACCCTGATGCCGGTGATCGCCAGCGGCATGGTGCGCAGCCTTGATGATTTGTCGATGCTGAAATATGTGGGCCGGATTTCTGGTGCCGTTATTGGGCGTGCCCTGTTTAATCAGACGATAGATTTGGCAGAAGCTTTGGCCATTGCCCAGCCACAGCCCGAAAAGAACGCTGATTTTATCTAGGGCGTGTCATCCTTTACCCCTTCACACTGGCGCGCACTCATTTTGTAGCCCGCGCCGTGACTTTGAGCGTAGCGATTGCGTAATCGACAGCGAAAAGTTGCAAGCGGGGTGCAAAATGAGCCGCGTCCCTTCGGGATTTCACAAAAATCCGCCACTTCGGTCCAATTTCGCTTGAAAGGGGCAACCCTGTCTGCACTCAATTGAAACAGAA
>JAJRPO010000073.1 GCA_024280735.1 Alphaproteobacteria bacterium
ATTCTGCTGCGCGATGTGATCGATCTGGAAACCACCTTTGGCAACCATATGGGCGAGGAAGAGGAAGAAGAACCTGTTGTCGCCCCTGTGGCCGGTGCCGCGCCTGCCGAAAAGAAAGAGGCAGCCCAGGAACTGGATGCCGATGGCAACCCGATCGCCACAGATGACGACGACGATGATGACGAGGACGAACAGGCCAACATGTCGCTGGCCGCGATGGAAGCCGCGCTGAAACCGCGGGTTCTGGAAACGCTGGACCTGATCGCGCGTGATTACGCCAAATTGTCGGAAATGCAGGACACGCGGATTTCGGCCACTTTGAACGAGGACGAGAGTTTCTCGAAGAAGGCCGAGAATACATATCAAAAGCTGCGCTCCGAAATTGTTGAGCTGGTAAATGGTCTGCACCTGCACAACAACCGGATCGAGGCGCTGATTGACCAGTTGTATGGGGTCAACCGCAAGATCATGTCGATCGACAGCAACATGGTGAAACTGGCCGATCAGGCCCGCATCAACCGGCGCGAATTCATCGAGGCCTACCGCGATCACGAGCTGGACCCGATGTGGCTGGAGCAAATGGGCGAAAAGGCCGGCCGTGGCTGGCAGGCTTTGCTGGAACGCTCGACCCCGAAAATTGAAGAACTGCGCGCCGAGATGGCGCAGGTGGGGCAGTATGTTGGCCTGGACATCCCCGAATTCCGCCGCATCGTGCAGCAGGTTCAAAAGGGTGAAAAAGAGGCACGGCAAGCCAAGAAAGAAATGGTCGAGGCCAACCTGCGTCTGGTGATCTCGATTGCCAAGAAATACACCAACCGTGGTCTGCAATTCCTTGATCTTATTCAGGAAGGCAACATCGGGTTGATGAAGGCTGTGGATAAATTCGAATACCGCCGTGGTTATAAATTCAGCACCTATGCGACGTGGTGGATCCGTCAGGCGATCACCCGTTCGATCGCCGATCAGGCCCGTACCATCCGTATTCCGGTGCATATGATCGAAACGATCAACAAACTGGTGCGCACCGGCCGCCAGATGCTGCATGAAATCGGCCGTGAACCCACGCCCGAGGAATTGGCCGAAAAGCTGCAAATGCCGCTTGAGAAGGTGCGCAAGGTGATGAAGATCGCCAAAGAGCCGATTTCGCTGGAAACCCCGATTGGCGACGAGGAAGATTCGCAACTGGGCGATTTCATCGAGGATAAAAACGCGGTGCTGCCGCTGGATTCGGCCATTCAGGAAAACCTGAAGGAAACCACCACGCGGGTGCTGTCATCCCTGACGCCGCGCGAGGAACGGGTGCTGCGGATGCGGTTCGGTATCGGCATGAATACGGACCACACGCTGGAAGAGGTGGGCCAGCAGTTCAGCGTGACGCGGGAACGTATCCGGCAGATCGAGGCCAAGGCATTGCGGAAGCTGAAGCATCCGAGCCGGTCGCGCAAGTTGCGGAGTTTCCTGGATCAGTAGTTTTGAATGCCCCTGTTAGGGGCATTTTTCGTTAAGGGGGGGGCGTTGCGCTGAAAAAACTTACTTTGGAATGGAACGCTGTAACAACATGGGAAGATAAAAATAGGCACGGTCGAGATAGTTTGAAGAAAATTATTCGGGCACACGATCGTTTGTTTTGTGTTGGAATAGTCACAACAGCAGCCTCGGAAAACACTAAAGGGCGGAGATTTCCTGAAGATAGTAGTAAATTTCGGGATCGCTTAAGAAAACACAACTGGGATCATTTGGAACTTGTTTTGACCCAAGGTCGGGTGGGTTTAACTTATTTTGACCTTTGTCGAATTACATCCAAGGATGAGAATAAGGAGTTAATCGGTAAATTATGGTGTGTTGTTAAAGGTCAAATTCCGTATAATCTGAGGGAATTTGCAAGGAAAAATGATATTTCAGAAGGGGAAGATATTGCGAGTCCCCGTTTCCAGAAATGGCGAAATCATTGGTGTGATGTTTATTCAATGGAGGCACATATAGCCGCAAAAAGAGATGTTTTTGTAACGGGTGACGAAAAGAATTTTAAAGGCGACCGGAAGCAAGAACTCATTGATCTAGGGATTGGCGATATTTGCACTTATGACGAAGCTTGGAAGAAATATGGGTGCGAATGAACACCGCTTTCACCATCCAAACCTCCGGCCCCGGCCTTTATGAATTCACCCGCCAAGTGGCGGATTGGATCTCTGGTGATGGCCTGTTGACCCTGTTGGTGCAACACACCTCTGCCAGCCTGTTGATACAGGAAAATGCCGATCCGGAAGTGCAGACCGATCTGCAAAACTATTTCCACCGGTTGGTGCCGCCCACCACAGACCCGAAAATGGCCTATCTTACCCATACCTATGAAGGCCCCGACGACATGCCCGCGCATATCAAAGCCGCGATGCTGCCCGTCAGCCTGTCCATTCCGGTGCAAAACGGTAAAATGCGGCTGGGAACATGGCAGGGGATATATCTGTTCGAACACCGCGCGGCGCCGCATACGCGCCAGGTCGCCGCATATTTAAGCCAAGCGTAAAGGAAAACCCATGCGCCTGTTGATTGCCCTTTTGACCATTATTACCAGCGCCCCGATGGCCTTTGCCCAATGCGCCACGCCGCAAGACACTTTTCTAAGCTGCACCTTTTCGCAGGGCCGCAAGGCGGTGGATGTCTGCGTGGAAGGGGACAGCATGACCTATCGCTTTGGCCGCGTTGGCAAGGCGCCGGATCTGGCCTTGTCTGTTCCTGTTGTCGATGTCGATTACCTCCCGTGGCCGGGCATTGGTCGCGCCATTTGGGAAACGGTGACGTTTCAAAACGGCAAGACAAGCTATGCGGTGACCGGCGTTATCGACCGTAAATTTTCCGACGATGAAGAGGGGGAAATACAGGCCGAAATAAGCGGTGTGATCGACGTGAATGAGGGCGGGGAAACGCTGGCCACACTGGAATGCGATGCCGGATCGGTCAATTTCGGCTATGGGGGCAGCATCTATGATGCGAAAAAGGCCGCGGGCCAATGCTACAACCTAGAGGAACAGCGCTGGGAAAGCTGTCAGTAGGCCGGAACGCGCGCCGTATATTCAGGCGCGCGCCGCTGCGTTAGGGTCAGTCATCCAGAACGAATGTCACCATCATATTGACGCGGAATTCGCTGACCTTCCCGTCTTTCACGGTCACTTTCTGCTCTTTCACCCAGGCGCTGGTGATCCCGCGCAGGGTTTTGGAGGCGCGTTTGACGCCTTCCTCTACGGCATCATCAAAGCTTTTCTTCGAGGTCGAGGAAATTTCGGTTACGCGTGCTACACTCATAATATTCTCCCTTTGGTTAAACCCAAAGTATGGCACAAAAACAGGAATTTACCAAAATAGCCCAATAATGCTGTGCAAGTTGCGCGCCCTCAGATTGAAACCGCGCCGGTGACCACATCCCAGATCAGCTTCAGATTCAGCGCAAC
>JAJRPO010000074.1 GCA_024280735.1 Alphaproteobacteria bacterium
CATTGTGGTTTCCTCGTTTTGTGGTTGGTGTGCACCACCATCAAAACGGTAACCATCGCCCTTATCAATGGGCGTGCCGCTCCCAATTCAGTTCGCTGAAATGGGAGCGGTGTCAGATGAAGTCTGAACTAATACACATTATGTGCTGCTCAAGAACAAATAAGCAGGTATGGGCCGATCTTGGTAAACTCTCTTTTTGACCTTACTGCGTCAAGGCTTTATAGATCGGACACCTAGAAGGGGTTTTATGGTGCTGCGTTTTGTTTTATCGTTCTTTGGTTTTATCTTCAGTGGGCTGACCATTGGGGCGGTGATGGTTGTGATTGTGTTTGGCGGCGTCTTTTGGATGTACGGGCGCGACCTGCCGGATCACGCGGCGCTGGCCAGTTATGAACCGGCCACCATCAGCCGCATTTATTCCATTGAAGGCCGGGTGATGGACGAATTCGCCCGCGAGCGACGGCGTTTTACGCCGATTGATGAAGTTCCCGATGTGATCAAACACGCGTTTATCAGTGCCGAGGATAAGCATTTCTATTACCACAAAGGCTATGACCTGGCCGGTATTATCAAGGCTGCAATTGATGCGGCGCGGGGCAAACGGCTGCGCGGGGCCTCGACCATTACCCAGCAAGTGATGAAGAATTTCCTGCTGTCAGGGGATCGTTCTGCCGAGCGCAAGATCAAGGAGCTGATTCTGGCGACCCGGCTGGAAAACACGCTTGATAAAGAGCAGATACTGGAATTGTATTTAAACGAGATTTTTCTGGGGCAAAATTCTTATGGAATAACAGCCGCGGCGGAGACCTATTTTGGCAAAAACCTTGAGCAGGTCACGCCAGGTGAAGCGGCCTACCTTGCGTCCTTGCCCAAAGCCCCGAGTAAATACCATCCAGTTCGTCAGCTAGAACGCGCGGTGGCGCGGCGCAATTTTGTGCTTAAGGAAATGGCGGAAAATGGCTATATCACCCCTGCTGTGGCAGAAGCGGCAAGGGCCAGTGAATTAAAAACAGTGCAAGGCGGGCATTATGCCTCGTTGCGCAATTCCCGACCTCCGAGGGACTATTTTAGCGATGAGATCCGCAGGCAGTTGTCCGGCAACTTTGGCGAAGAAGAGTTTTTTGGCGGTGGCCTGACAATCCGCGCCACCATGGACCCGTATTTCCAACAAGAAGCCGCGAAGTCCCTGCGCACGGGGTTAGAAAAGTTTGACCGCCAGTTGGGGATTTACCGCGGTGCGACCGATACAATTGATCCGGCCAAGCTGGGCACTGAGGCCGAGTGGCGCGCCGCCCTCGGGGATGCGAAAATAGCCCGTGATATTGCCGGTTGGCACGCGGCGGTGGTTTTGGAGCTGAATGCGAAATCAGCGCGTATTGGCATTGAGGGCGTGGACGAAGACGCTGACGGCCATTTCATCCCGATGTCGGATATGAAATGGCGACCAGAGTTGCAAAATGGCCGGGGCGGCAAGCGCGCCCGCAAACCGAGCGATTTACTGGCCGTGGGCGATGTGATCCATATCCGTGCCGTGACCAAGAAAGATAAATTTGTGCGCTGGTCTTTGCGCCAAGTGCCTAAAATTCAGGGTGCCTTTATGGCGATGGACACCCGTACGGGCCGCGTTGTGGCAATGCAAGGCGGGTTTTCCTATCAAAATTCGGTGTTTAACCGCGCCACCCAAGCCGAGCGCCAGCCCGGCTCCTCGTTTAAGCCGTTTGTCTATGCTTCAGCGCTGGACAGTGGCTATTCGCCTTCGACCATTATTATTGATGCACCGATTGAGGTGCAGACCCCGCAAGGCCTGTGGCGACCCAAAAACGCCTCGCATAAATATTATGGGCCCGCGCCGTTGCGCGTCGGGATTGAGCGGTCGCGTAACTTGATGACCATTCGTTTGGCGCAAGATGTGGGCATGAATGTGGTTGCAGATTATGCTGAACGGTTTGGTGTTTACGACGATATGGGCGAGTTTCTGGCCAACGCATTGGGATCACAGGAAACCACGCTGTTCAAAATGATCTCCGCCTATGCAATGTTCGCGAATGGTGGCGAGCGGGTAGAGCCTACACTGGTTGACCGTGTGCAGGATCGCCGGGGTAATACGGTTTACCGCCATGACAAACGGGTGTGTGAGGGCTGTCGCTTTGCCGCGCTGGAGGAGGGCGTATCGCCGCAAATCATCTCTAACCGCGAGCGGATTATGGATGCGGTGACGGCCTACCAGCTGACCTCGATGATGCGCGGAGTGGTCGAGCGGGGCACTGCCAGCCGTACAGTCAAGGTTGGCGTGCCGGTTGCCGGTAAAACAGGCACCACCAATGATGCCAAAGATGTGTGGTTCATCGGTTTTACCCCGACGATGGTTGCAGGGTGTTATATGGGCTATGACCGCCCCAAAAGCCTTGGGCGCGGGGCCTCTGGCGGTGGCATGTGTGGGCCGGTATTTAACAGGTTCATGAAAAAGGTGGTGGCGCGCGACGGGTCGTCTGATTTTAAACGCCCTGACAATACAGTGTTTATCAATTTTGATCGTTACTCTGGTGCCCGCCTGCCAGCGGACGCCAAGGGGCCGCAAGTGGTGGCCGAATTGTTCCGCAAAGGCGAGGAGCCACAATACGGTATTTTCTCGATCATCGACGGTGGTTTTGCCATGGGTGAAGACCTGTTGCTGTTTGGCCGTGGCGAGAGCGGTGCTGCTGATCAGGTTGTAACCACATCTTCGGGGCAAGTTGCCAAGATTCCAAAGAAAGCGTCGATTGGGTCGCTGTCTTCGGGGGGCTTGTACTAGGGACGGGGCACTTTAATCCGCCGCACTGGTTTACCAATCAGGTTTGTCTTAGTAAAAGAAGGTAACTCAAGAGGTTATCGGGCTAAAATCATGCGCGCAGAAATCGAAAAATTGGCAGAAGACATCGGCAGATCAGTGGGTTTGTTGCACCAGAGGATGGACGGCGAGACCGCGGCGTTCCGGTTGGAGGAATTTAACGCCCTGTCGGAGGACCCGGACCTGTGGAATGACCCGACCAAAGCCCAGGCCTTGATGCGGGAACGTCAGGCGCTGGTGGATGCAATGGACACTTATAAAGCCCTCAAGCAAGACCTGTCTGATAATATAGAGATGATCGAGTTGGGGGAGATGGAGGACGACGCCGAGGTTATCGAGGACGCAGAAAACGCCATCCGCAAGCTGCATGTGTTGGCCGCCAAGAAAGAGCTGGAGGCGCTGCTGGACGGGGAGGCGGACAGCAATGACACTTTCCTTGAGATTAATTCCGGTGCAGGCGGCACTGAGAGTTGCGACTGGGCCTCGATGCTGGCGCGGATGTATGTGCGCTGGGCCGAGAAGCAAGGCTATAAGGTTGAGATGATGTCCGAGAGTGCGGGCGAGGAAGCGGGGATCAAATCCGTGACCTATCAGATCAAGGGGCATAATGCCTATGGCTGGCTGAAATCCGAGAGTGGCGTCCATCGGTTGGTGCGGATTTCGCCGTTTGATTCTAATGCGCGGCGTCACACGTCGTTCAGTTCGGTTTGGGTTTATCCGGTGATCGATGATAATATCGAGATCGAGATTAACCCAGGCGATATTCGCGTCGATACTTACCGCAGTTCGGGCGCGGGTGGCCAGCATGTGAACACCACGGATTCCGCGGTGCGCATCACCCACTTGCCGACCAATATCGTTGTGCAATCCTCGCAGAAATCCCAGCACCAGAACCGCGCCAATTGTATGGCGGCGCTGAAATCGCGTTTGTTTGAGATGGAAATGCGCAAGCGCACCGAAGGTATTCAGGAAGCGCATGACAATAAGGGGGATGCGGGGTGGGGAAATCAGATACGATCCTATGTTTTGCAGCCTTACCAGATGGTTAAAGATTTGCGCACCAATCACGAAACCTCTGACAGTCAAGGCGTGCTGGACGGGGATTTAACACCGTTTATGGCGGCGGTTCTGGCGCAGGATGTGGTGGGTAAAAGCCGAGGCGAGGCGCAGGCGGAGATGTAGGGGAAGAGATTCTATGCGCTCCGCACGGGGGATATTCAACAGAACAAAGAAGATGGGGTTAAGTGCCCAGAATTGTGAGCCACAGGCTTGCGGAAAAGATTGATAAGGCTGTTGAGATTAGCACTGTTGCTGCCACTGTGTCTTGTGCGCGATTGTAGAGGTTGGCGAAGATATAGGCGTTGATGCCCGGGGCCATGGCGGCGATTATTACGGCAGCGCGGGTGAAATCTGTGGACAGGTGAAAAACCTGGGTGGCCAGCAGCCAAGCGATGCTCGGGTGTATAAACAGTTTACTGACGCAGATCAGCGCCGTGTCGCGCAAATTGCCTGTCAGGCGGTATTGCACCATGGCACCGCCCAATCCGAACAGGGCGATGGGCAGGGCGGCGCGGGCTACCATTTCTATCCCTGCGGTCAGGGGCGCGGGGATTGGCAGGCCGCTGAGGTTGGCGGCAAAGCCCAGCATGATACCGATCATCAGGGCGTTGGAGAAGATCGTTTTCAGGGTGGTTTTCAGGGTTTTTCCGATTGATTTACCCTCGGCGCGCACGAACTCCATTGTGGTGATGCCGATCAGGAAACAGAACGGGGCGTGTAGGGAAATAATTGCAAATGTCGGCTGCATGACCGCCGCGCCGTATGCCCGCTCCACGATCGAGAGGCCGAGCAATAGGGTGTTGCCAAAGAAGGCGGCGAAACCGATGGCCACAGCCTCGCTGGCGCGGTGTTTGAACAGGTGGCGGGCGATCAGGGCGGTGAGGATGAAACTGGTTGTGGCGCCGATGTAAAAGGAGGTGAGCAGGCCGGGATCGAAGGCGGCGTTTAGATCCAGTTTCGAAATGGCGCTGAACAGCAGGCAGGGGATGGCGAAGTTCGCGGCAAATTTGACCAGCGCATCGGCTTGGATTTGGGTGAAGAGACGGGCGCGCAGGGCCAGATACCCCGCGCCGATTACGATGAACACCGGCAGGATGATGTTCAGCAGTGCCAGCATTTAAATGTTTAGCGTGATTTGCATGCCGTCGTAAGCGGCGGTGATATGGTCCGGGGTTTCGGTGCAAAGAGTGGCGTAATCCAGATCGATGTGCAGGTTGGTCAGCACCGCGCGTTTTGGGGCCATCCTGGTGATCCATTCAAGGGTTTTTTCCAGATGTATGTGGGTGGGGTGCGGTTCGCGGCGCAGGGCATCGATAATCCAGCAATCAAGGTCCTTGACGGCCGCCCAACCGGCATCCGTCATGTCAGAGACATCCGGCAAATAGGCCAGTTTGCCGATGCGAAAGCCGTTGGCCATGATCGGGCCATGGTGCACGGCGAAAGGCTCGAATGTAATGTCGCCACCGGCACCGGATATTGTGACGGGGCCGGTCATATCGTTCATTTCGAGAATGGCCGGGTAGTGCGTGCCCGCCCTTTGTTTGAACGCATAGCCAAAACGCTGGTGCAGGGTTTCCTGGGTTGTCTGATCTGCCCAAACCGGAATGCGGGTGCGCATGTTAAAAGCGATCATGCGCAGGTCATCGAGGCCATGGGTATGGTCGGCGTGATCGTGGGTGTAAAGCACCGCATCTAGGTGGCCTATTCCAGCCGCCAGCATTTGGGCGCGGAAATCTGGCGAGGTGTCGATCAGAACTGTGGTGGTGCCGTCCGCCCCCTGTTGTTGCACCAGCAGCGAGCAGCGTTGGCGGTGGTTTCTCGGCTCGTTTGGGTCACAGGCCCCCCAGAGTCCGCCGAGACGGGGAACGCCGCCCGAAGAGCCGCTGCCCAGTATGGTGAAAACTCTTTCGGTCATGATGTCTGCCAATTGGCAACTTTGGTGAACAAGCGATCAAAGTTGGTTTGGGTTTGGGCGGCGAAATCTTTGTAGTCCATGCCGAAAACCTCGGCCCCTATTTGCGCGGTATGGGCCGTATAGGCGGGTTCGTTGCGCTTGCCGCGAAACGGCATCGGCGCGAGGTAGGGGGCGTCGGTTTCCACCAGAATTCGGTCAACTGGCGCAGCCGCAAAAATGTCCCGCAGCGCCTGGCTTTTCTTAAAGGTGGTGATGCCGGACATCGATAGATAGAAGCCAAGATCGAGGGCGGCTTGTGCCAGTTGTGGTCCGCTGGAAAAACAGTGCAACACGCAAGAAAACGCACCTGCCTTATGTTCGTCTGTCAGGATTTGCGCCATGTCTTCGTCGGCAGAACGCGCGTGGATAATCAGGGGCAGGGCGGTTTGACGCGCGGCCTCTATGTGGATGCGCAGGCTTTCTTGTTGCACGGCTTTGCTGTCTTCGGTGTAAAAATAATCCAGACCACTCTCGCCGATGCCAACCATTTTGGGGTGGCTGGCGATTTGCACCAATTGGGCGACGCTGGCCATTGGTTCCTCGGCCGCGCTCATCGGGTGGGTGGCGGCAGCAAAGAAGATTGGCGCATGGGCCTCGGCGATGGCGCGCACGGCGGGTTCGTTCTTTAACTTTGTGCAGATCGTGACCATGCGGGTGACGCCAGCGGCGGCGGCGCGGGCAATCAGATCGGGGATTTCGCCGTCAAAGTCGGCTGAATCCAGGTGGCAATGGCTGTCGGTTATTTCAGGTGTCATGTGCGGGCTGTCTCGTCTAGTTTTAGCAACATATCAAGGATCACGCTGGAAGGGTCAAGATTAACTGCGCGCGCATGGGTGACACGGCCCGTTAATTCCTGCGCAAGGTTGGCCCATTTACGGGCTGCGTGAAGGTTCGGGGCCAGTTTGGCCAGCATTTGTGCCTCGCCTTGGGCGGCCTCGTCCCAAACGGCGGGTTGCAAGGCACCGTAGCGCGCGAGGCGGTGAAGCAGCAAGGCGATCAGGTGCAGGGTGATGTCGTAAAACGGTGCGGCGGCACGGCCAGTACACTTATCGGCGAGTTGTAATGCGGCGTTGCGATCCAAGCCCGGGGCCATGGCGGCGAGGGCTGTAAGGCGGCCATAAAGCGTCACGCCGTCGGCGTTTAGCAGGCGGATGGCTTCGCCGACGGAACCATCAGATAGCAGGGCAAGGGCGGCTGAATTTGTGTTTATGTCTACGCCTGCCTGCTGCAAGGCGGTGTCTTGGTCCGGTTGGGATAATTTTGCGCAACGCAGATCGCGGCACCGCGAGCGGATGGTGGGCAGCAGTTTTGCCGGTTGATGGCTGACCAGCAGGATCAGGGTTTTTTCGGGGGGTTCTTCCAGGATTTTCAACAGGGCGTTGGCAGCGGAGGTGTTCAACTCATCCGCCGCGTCGATGATGGCAATGCGCCAGCCACCGTCAGCGGCAGAGAGGGTGAAAAAGCTTTTCAGTTTGCGCACTTCGTCAACGGTGATCGCGGTTTTCAGGCGGTTTGGCTTGGCCTTGATATCCCAGGGGCGGCGGCACAGGAACAGGCGCGGCTCGCCAAGAGAGTGGCTGCGGCGCACGGCGGGATTGTCGGGGTCGGAATCGAGGTTTTCCGCCTTGGCAGGTTCTTCGCCGAAGAATCCGCCACCATCATCCGGTTGCGCCAACATAAAACGGGCAATGCGCCACGCGAGTGTGGCCTTGCCAACACCGCGCGGGCCGGAAATCAGCCAAGCATGGTGCAGACGGGCAGAGTTGAATGCGTCCAGGAAATGGGCCTCGGCACCGGATTGACCGAAGAGTTGCAAGGTTTTGCGCGGATGCGGGGCACCCTCGGCGCGGTCCGGTTCGGGGATTGCGTCGCTGCTCATAATTCTGGCATCAACAAGGGGCGGATTTGGGCGTGCACACCTGCCGGGGTGTCTTGGCCATTGATCACATGGCAACGGTCAGGGAATTCCTGTGCCAATGCCAGAAATCCGCTGCGCAATTTTTGCTGGAACGGCAGGCCGAAATCCTCAAACCTGTCTTCGCCCGAGTTACGGGCGAGGCCACGGGTCAGGGATTTTTCCGGGTCCATATCGATGATGAATGTCATGTCCGGTTCCCGCCCGATCATTAAGCTGTGCAATTGGTCCACGACACTGCGCAGGTCAGCCCGCGCCGCGCCTTGATACACCCGCGTGGAATCGGCGAAACGATCGCATAGCACGGTTTCGCCCCGTTCCAATGCGGGCAGAATGGTGCGTTCCAAATGGTCGCGGCGCGCGGCGGTAAACAGCAGGATTTCGGTTTCCGGCGACCAGCGTCCGGTGTCGCCCTCGACCAGCAATTTGCGAATATCCTCGGCACCAACAGACCCCCCCGGTTCGCGGGTCAGGATCGAGGCATAGCCGTTGTCGCGCAAGAACTTGTGGAACAGCCGCGCCTGGGTGGATTTGCCAGAGCCGTCGATGCCCTCAAAGGTGATGAAACGTCCGCGGGCCGCCATGATCTAAGGGGCCGTCGCATTGTTAAGCAGGTCTGACAGCACATCAACCGAGGCGCGAAGCCGTTTGGTGAAGCCGGCGGCCTCCACTGCGGTTTCAGCAAACAACGGGTAAGTTTTGGTTGCCAACCCGTTGATTTCCACACGGAGCTTGCCGATTTCGGCACCCTGTATAATGGGCGCTTGCAAGGGGCTGTTATAGGTCACTTGCAGTTTCACATCGTCCTTTTCAGCATAGGGAACCAGTGCCGAAATGTCATCTTTGGCAATCAGCCCGACACTATCGCTCTGGCCCAGCCAAATCGGAGCGTCGGCGATTTTTTTTTGCGCTTTTATCAGGGGGGTTTGGCTGAATTGGCGAAAAGCCCAATTCAACAGGCGTTCGCCCTCACGTGCGCGCGCGCCAGCAGACTCAAGGCCGGTAATCATCACGATGACGCGGCGGTCCCCCTGAACAGCAGAACCAACGAGCCCATATCCGGCCTCTTCAGTGTGGCCAGTTTTTAGGCCGTCAGTGCCATTGACAAGGTTTAATAGTGGGTTGCGATTGTTCTGCGTTATCTTGGCCCAAGTGAATGACTTCTCATGGAAATATCCATAATATTCTGGAAACTGGGTGATCAGGCGGTTGGCCAGCAGCACCAAGTCCGCCGCCGACATACGCTGATAGGGATCAGGCCATCCAGTGGCATTGGCAAAAGTAGAGCTTTCCATCCCCAGCTTTTTAGCGCGCGTTGTCATGATACGGGCGAAATCATCCTCGGACCCGGCCAGATTTTCCGCCACCACAATGCAAGCATCATTGCCGGAATGTACGATGATGCCTTTAATCAGGTTCTCAACACTCACACGCTCGCCTTCGCGCAGAAACATTTTGGAGCCGCCTTTTTTGGAGGCTTTGGCAGAGACCGAAAATTCCGTGTCCAAGGAAATACGGCCATCCTGCAAGGCCTCAAACAGCATATTCAAAGTCATCAGCTTGGACATGGAGGCAGGCGGTACAGCCATTTTTTCGTTTTTGGACAGCAAGATAGTACCGGTGGTTTGGTCCAGAACCAGGGCCGCGCGGGCAATGGTTTCAAGGGCAGCCGCAGATTGCGCTGCCATCAACATCATTGCGAGGACGATACCAAACCTGTTCACAGCCATGTTGTTTTCCCGTCTGTTTCACGCGCAAAGCGCAGCAGCCTTACATCTTGTTGATAAGATATATTGCCTGATTCTGTTATAGTGCCTCGGGAAAAACCTGACTCGCCGAAACCTTGCTGCGCTGCCGCGCTTTTTGGCTTTTGGCAATAACAACTGTATCAGGTAATCCCGAAACGCCTTAGGTCGCAAAATGCGTTACTTACTCACAAAATAGGCATCGCCAAAGCCTTGATCCTTAACCATTCCAAGCAATTGACGCCGCTCGGATGATGATGCGGCCGGTCCGGCCAACACGCGCCAAAAGGTTTTGCCTTTTGCGGTGGATTTCACAACCGAGGCCGGAATGCCGTTTTTCTTCATTTTGGCGGCATTTGCTGTGGCGTTGGATTGGACGCTGAAATAGCCGATCTGCACATAGGGTTTACTAAGCGTTGAAGGTTTTCCGGTCGCTTTTTTCGCCGAAGCCAAAATCTTGTCTCTCAATACGGCAGTATCTGTCGGCGATGGTTTTGCCACAGGTGTCACGCCTGCGGGCGGCAATTCACCGGTTTCAACGGTTTGAGTTGGTTGTGTGGTGCCACCGGCGGCTGGTTCCGCCTCGTTTATGGTTTCACGGCGCAAGGCGGTTACGCGCAGGATCGTTGGCTGGCCCGCCAGAACACCCAAAGCGGAGGCCGCATCAGAGGAAAGCTGGATTGCCGGACCCGGGTTGTTACGTTCGCGGCGAAACAGCGCCCCGATGACGAATTTATCATTTGCCGGATTGCGGATGATCACCCGCTCTGGCTGTTTGCTATCGACATGCGCCACCCAGACCCCTCCGAGCGAAGGACGCCCATCCCAGAGCGCGCGGCTGTTAACTTCAAATACCTCCGGGGCCTCGACATCGCGTTCCACCAGTTTGATGGTGCCACCGCTTGGATTCTGTGCGGTCGCGGCTTCAGTCTTGGTTTTCCCCTTGCCCAAGTTCAGCCCCTTGAAGCCCTCCTCGCCGCAAGAGGCAACACCCAATAACAAAACAGCCATCAACCCAAATTTGGCGATAGCCTGCGATTGTCTGCCTATAGTCATCAGTCCCGATCTCCTGTGCCGCGCGCCGAGCGGATTTATTTTCCGGTCTTTCAGCGTCGCAGATTGCTCTGCCATTACATATTCCCTGCCATTTACTGCAGGTTTCGCGCCACTCTAGCCAAGATGCCCCCGCTTTGAAAGCATGATAATGGCCCCAATTGCGCCGATAGCAGGGAATTGCCGAAATTTCCGCTTGCAGTTTGCGCGCGCCGGTTCTACCTAATGCGCCACTGGCCTGCCTTTGTGCAGTGACCCGTGAGCGGAGAGGTGGCAGAGTGGTCGAATGCGGCGGTCTTGAAAACCGTTGAGGTGAGAGCCTCCCAGGGTTCGAATCCCTGTCTCTCCGCCAATTTACACTTTCCTAGGTGAAGACCCTCTAACACCGAATGGTAAGGTGTTTTTTTGGGGAGTCGCAGTCCCCGATTTCGGTAGTATGCGATGCACTCGGCAAAGGCAATTTTTGGTGCCATGTTTTGGCGAGGAAATGGATCTGTTATTGACAGCTTCTAGGGGAATGTGAGGCGGAAGAAAGGGCGTTTGAACACTCATTAAAACGGCCCAGCCGGATCGGCCCTGAAATTCGCATTAACTAGTGTAATTCATGTTGCCCAATGGTAGTATTTTGGCATGCGCCAACCAAAAATCCTCACAACCCTTCAATCCTATAACGTTCCGCTTTTTGCCGCTGATCTGCTCGCCGGGGCAACAGTGGCCATGGTTGCGCTGCCGTTAAGTCTTGCTATTTCGATTGCTTCTGGTGCTGACCCGGCCAAAGGCGTTGTGACGGCTATTGTTGCCGGCTTTTTAATTTCCCTGTTTGGCGGCAGCCGCGTGCAAATTGGTGGCCCGACAGGGGCCTTCATCGTTGTGGTTTTTTCCGTGATTGCCGAGCATGGCTATGATGGTCTTGTTTTGGCAACCTTCATGGCGGGTTTTATTCTGCTCATTGCTGGTTATTTCCGGGCTGGAAATCTGATTGCTTTTGTTCCAGAGGCCGTGGTGAACGGTTTTACCATCGGTATTGGTATTATTATCGCTACAAGCCAGTTGAAAGATTTTTTCGGTCTGGCTGTTGAAAAGGTTCCTGCCGACTTCGCGGAAAAAATCCCGGCACTTTGGAACGCACGGGACAGCATCAATTTAGCGACCCTTGCAATTGCAAGTGCCACACTCGTTTTGATTGTCGTCCTACGCCGTATTGCGCCCCGGTTTCCCGGTCTTATTGTTGCCGTGGGTATTGGCTCTGTATTGGTTGCTTTCATGTCCTTACCGGTAGATACGCTCGGCTCCCGCTTTGGGGAACTTCCCAGCCAATTGCCTTGGCCCCAATTACCTGATTTTTCTTTTGCCAAAATTGTCGAGGTTTTTCCTTCGGCGTTTATCATTGCATTCTTGGCTGCGGTTGAATCGCTTTTGTCGGCTATGGTTGCGGATAAAATGATAGAGGGCCATCACAGACCCAATGCTGAATTAACGGCCCAAGGTATAGCCAATATCGCCTCAGCGTTGTTCGCAGGTCTTCCGGCAACAGGTGCAATCGCAAGGACAGCTACCAATATCAAAGCCGGGGGGAAAACACCTGTGGCAGGTATTGTCCATGCCATTGTCATTTTATTGGTTATGCTTCTTGCTGCCCCCTTGGCAAGTTACCTTGCAATGCCTGCTCTTGCCGCGCTTTTGATAATTACCGCATGGAACATGACAGAACCCCATAAGTGGCGCGAATATGCGAAAGGCCCTAAAAGTGATATGGTACTTTTGTTGCTCACGCTTGTATTAACTGTGGTTGTCGATTTGTCTGTGGCCATTGGGGTTGGTGTTTCGGTTGGGCTGGCTCTGCGTTTGAGTAGACGCAAGGCCGTTGAAAGTGATTGGTCATCACCTGACAGATAACACCACATAATTACTTTTCCCGCTCGAAACAGGTTGAGGTCGTGAAACTTTTCAATTAGCTGCGGGTTTCCCCACACTTAAGGCAGTTGCCATGACCCAGTACAATACTCTTGGAATTGATTTTGGCACCTCTAATTCCGCGGCAGGGATTGCGGTGAATGGTAAGCCCTATTTGGTCGAAATTGAAGCTGGGGAAAAAACCCTGCCGACCTCGATCTTTTTTGACTTTGAGGCGCGGCGGGCGGTGTTTGGCACGGCGGCGAACAAGGCACTGATCGAGGGGCTGGAGGGGCGGTTTATGCGTTCGCTCAAAAGTGTGCTGGGCACGCCTTTGATGCGCGATATACGTCCGATGATGGGCGAGCGGTTGAGTTTCATTGACATCATAGCGCGGTTTCTGGCGGAGGTGAAAGCCAAGGCCGAGGCCGCTTGTCATACGCGGTTTGATGCGGCCCTGTCGGGGCGTCCGGTACATTTCCATTCAGGTGATCCGGCCAAGGACGCGCAGGCGCTGGTGGATTTGACGGAGTGCTACATGCGGGCCGGTTTCAAAGAGGTGTCGTTTATGTTTGAGCCGGAAGCGGCGGCACTGGCAGCGGCCTCGACGGGGGAAAGCGACGCGCTGAACCTGATCGTTGATATAGGTGGTGGCACTTCGGATTTTACCGTTTACCGCAATGGGGCGGATGGCATCGATATTCTGGCCAGCCACGGGGTGCGGGTTGGCGGCACCAATTTTGATCGCAGCATCAGCTTTGATCATGTGATGGGATTGCTGGGCAAAGGCAGCGGCATTCGCAATGAAATGGGGGCAGGGGTGCTGGCCGCGCCTAATGCCTTGTTTCATGATCTGGCAACCTGGCAGATGATCCCGTTTTTATACACGCGCGAGGTTCTGCGTCGGGTTAAAAATCTGGAACAAATGGCGGTGCAGCCGGAATTATTCGCCCGCCTGCGCGGTGTTCTGGAAAACCAGCTGGGGCATGATGTGTCCTTCACGGTGGAGCGGGGCAAGATAGCGGCGAACCGGGCGGTGCAAAATGGCGCGCGGATTGATTTGGGGATTGTGGCACCGGGGTTGGCGGTTGATCTGAGCAAGGAAATGCTGTCGCAGTCGTTACAGCCGCATATGGCCGACATCCATCGGGGCGTGCTGGAGACCTTGAAATTGGCCGAGCGCAGGCCCGAGCAGATCGGGACGGTGGTTTTTGTTGGCGGCTCCAGTTTGATGGGGGATGTTGAGCACCTGTTGGCAGAGATATTTCCGGCGGCGCAATTGCAGTATACGGATGCGTTTACGGCTGTGGTTGATGGGTTGGCATTGGCCGCATCGCGTTAAGTAATGTCGAGCGTCGCAATGCCGATGCCGCTCTCGCCACCACCACAATAGAGCAGGTATGTTTGCCCGTCGTCATCCGTAAATACGCAGGGGTCGCGTAATTCGCGGGCGCGGTGGTCTAGGCCACCCATGATGGACTTGGTGAGGGGGAGGTCCGCTCCCTCCCATTGCATTTCAGGCTGTAGAATAACCGTGGCTTTACCCGAGCGCCAGTTTTGCCAGTCGTCATTAACATCAAGGGTGCTGTGCAGAATGCTCTCTGGTTTATCGCCGATACAGGTGTAAAACAGGTGCAGAGTATCGTTGACACGATGCACTTCGGCATGGCGTATCATATGGCCGTCTTTGCGCGGTTCCGGCAGGATATAGGGGCCGGTTTCAAACGGTCCTTGCCAGCTGCGCGAGCGCAATAGCAACCCGCCAAATGTGATCGCATAGAAATGCTTGCGGTGCTGGAAGACACGGAAATAGGGCGGTCCGAGCAAGGGGGGCAGCGGCGTGAAATTCACCCCGTCAACAGATTTCGCCAGCCGCGTTTGCTGGTCCCCATTGGCCAGAAGGCCGTGATAATACATCCAAAAGCAGCGATTTTTTACGTCTATATGCACATCGGGGGAGGCGACATGGGCATAGAGGTAGCCTCCCTTTAGGCTGGCGGCCCAAGGCGGGCGCTCAGAGATTGGCGGCTCTGGTGGATCAATGGGTTCAAACAGGGACACGGCGACATCCAACGCGCCGGGGCGGTGCAGGTGCCACGGCCCAGTCAGATCGTCTGCATAGGCCAGACGAATATAGCTGCCTTTGTGATCGGCGAAATACAGATGATAGGTGCCGAGCCGCCGCTCCGCCCAATTTGGCATTCGGATCAGTGAGGGTGTACTGATATTTTCGCCCATGCGGCTATCCATGTGGGGGGAAATCAGGGGCGCATTGGTAATTCTGCGGGCCACGGTGCGGTTTGCAGGCAGGATTGGTGCGGAATGTTCTATTATCTGGACGCTGTCGTTCAATGTAATATTCGGGTAGTGCTCGCGCATACCCGCAAGCATCACGGCATCTGGCCATTCGGTTTCCATGCCAAGATATGCCGCCGCTTTTGCCAGTGGCATGTCGGTGCATTGCGTTACCGTTACGATAACCGTTCTATTGTGATCTGCTGCGCAAATATAACGCAAGGGGCCGATGCAGATATTGGGTTCTTGCCAACGTATCGTAGAAGTTTTCGCACCGCTGATAATCTCAGGGAAAAGGCGCTCAACTACGAAAAGTGACTGCATTCCATTTTACCGTTTCAGCAAAGCATCCGCTTTGCGCCGCACGATCACGCTGCGCAGGTCGTGCATGGCCATCAGCAGGTCATCGGCGAATTGGTTGATTTGCTCGTCCGTGGCTTTGGTTTGCACCCATTGGGCCGATAGGTTCAGATGGTCAGTGGTGCGTTTCAGATCGTCAATGCGCCGCTCTTCCAGCAACTTGCGCCGCTCCACGATCCAGCCGTCGATTGCATTGCGTTCTGCCGCTGTGGGAATTTGGTCGCCATGCGGTTTCACGTCGCTGTTGCGCACGTTGGCAATGGCGATTTGCTGCATATCGAGACGGCGCTGGCGGTTTTCTGAATCCACGCGGTAAACCGCTGCGCCGTTTTCACGGATGCGGAAAAACAGGTTGTTTATGTCAGCCATGTTTTTGACGGCCCTCTCAACGAAATTATTTGCCTTACAACAGGCTAGCACAGAACTCTTGGATACGACCACAGGCCGCGCGCAAGTTTTCCTCCGATGCGGCATAACTGACGCGGAAATTCGGGCTAAGGCCGAAGGCGGCACCAAAAACCACGGCCACGCCCTGCGCTTCTAGCAGCTCGGTGGCGAATGTTGCGTCGCTGTCGATGACTGTGCCCGATGGTGTCGTTTTGCCTATACATTCCGCAATCGACGGATAGACGTAAAACGCGCCTTCCGGTGTTGGGCAGCTGATGCCTTTGGCTGCGTTCAGTAACCCCACCACCAAATCGCGGCGGGCTTTAAACACCGGGCGGCTCATCTCGATGTAATCCTGTGGGCCGTTTAGGGCCTCGACTGCTGCCCATTGGCTGATGGAGGAGGGGTTAGAGGTGCTCTGACTCTGGACCTTGCGCATGGCGGCAATCAGGTTTTGTGGCCCCGCCGCATAGCCAATGCGCCAGCCGGTCATGGCATAGGCCTTGGAGACGCCGTTCACGGTCAGCGTGCGGTCGTATAATTTTGGTTCCACCTGCGCGGGGGTGCAAAACTCGAACCCGTCGTAAGTGAGGTGTTCATACATATCATCGGTCATTACCCAGACATGGGGATGGCGCAGCAATACATCGGTCAGTTCTTTCAATTCCGCCCAAGTATACCCCGCGCCGGTTGGATTAGAAGGAGAGTTGAACAAAAACCATTTGGTCTTGGGGGTGATTGCTGCTTCCAGCTGATCCGCCGTCAGCTTGAAACCAGTCTGGATCGACGCCTCGGCAATCACCGGCGTGCCGCCTGCCAGCAGCACCATATCGGGATAGGACACCCAATAAGGCGCAGGGATCACCACCTCGTCGCCCGGATTTATGGTGGCCATAAAGGCGTTATACAACACCTGTTTGCCCCCAGTGCCGACAGAGACCTGCGCAGGCACATAGTCCAGATCATTGTCGCGCTTGAATTTGGCGCAAACTGCCTGTTTCAACTCTGGAATGCCGTCAGGTGCGGTGTATTTGGTCTTGCCTTGGTCCATCGCCATCTTGGCGGCGTCTTTGATATTCTGCGGCGTGTCAAAATCCGGCTCGCCGGCGCTTAAGGCCACGATGTCACGCCCCGCCGCCTTTAACTCTGCCGCTTTGGTGGTAATTGCGATGGTGGGGGAGGGTTTTACACGGGACAGGGTTTCAGACAGAAAAGACACGAGGCAGACTCCGTAATGTTGTTACGGGGTCTGTCTTAGTGTTGGCGTATCCTGTCTGCAACCGCTCTATAGGATGAAATTACCCAAAACCACGTCGCCGCTGTTGACGTAAACCTAGACATCGCCAGAGCCGCCATGGATTGGATCATTATCATCACCACCATTAAGGTTGCCGTCGCCCTGTCAGCCATTAATAACGTCATTCCCCGCCGTGCCTGCTAAATCCTCTTTAAGTTTTTAACATTGGCGCTCGATACACGGTTTTTACTGAGAAAGGGCCTGAATCTACTGCCATCAAATTGTCTTTTTGTTTATGGCGGTATTTTCCAGATCAGGCGGTCAACAAGTTTTTGACGAGTTCACGTCACATTTTCGCCGCAATTACCGATGTTTACTTCGATCCCTTCACGGGAATTGTTAAAAATGTTTGCATCTTGTGACCATAACCGAGACGTGGCAATCATTCAGTCAACTCCAAAGAAAGCTTGTCATGCCAGAAACTGCTGAAATCCGACTGCGCCGACTGAAAATGCGATCTTGGCGGCGCGGGATGAAGGAAATGGACCTTATTCTTGGCGGGTTTGCCGATCAACATCTGGCGCAACTGACTGCGGCTGAATTGGACGCCCACGAGATCATGATGGATGAAAACGACCAGGATTTATACCTATGGATCACAGGCGCCCAACAAGGCCCGCCGCATCTTTTGCCTGCTTTGGCGCGTGTTTCCGCCTATTTGCAACAAAAACATGGCTAATCAGCAATAAAAAACGCAACAGTTTAACTTGTTGTTTGAACTTTTCCGCCAAAACGATCCCAAGCAGTAATGGCGGAGAACCAAAAACATGAGCATTCATTCAGCGGTGCAAGATGCCGGACAGGTTAAAAATGGCCCGGACTTTCTGGGGTCATACCTTGAAACCCTTTCGATGGTAGAGCGACTTCATCGCCTGCTTCTCGATGTGATCAAAGACGAGTTTGAGCGTCTGGGATTGCTCGACATTAATTCAGTGCAAGCGTTGCTGCTGTTTAACATCGGCGAGAATGAGGTGACGGCAGGGGAATTGAAATCCCGCGGTTATTATCAAGGGTCAAATGTTTCGTATAACCTGAAGAAATTGGTTGAGGCGGGGTATATGCACCACCAAAGATGCGAAATTGATCGCCGTGCGGTGCGGGTGCGTCTGACGGAAAAGGGGCGCAATATTCGGGTGATTGTGGCGGAGTTGTTTGAACGACACGCCCAAGGTATGGACAGCAAAGAGGTGATTGGCGAGGTTGGCCTGCAATCTATCAATTCTGTCTTGCGACGGGTGGAGCGCTACTGGACAGATCAGATTCGTTACATCTACTAACGGTATGTTTTTGCGCGATTTCATACTCGCCTCACGATAAATTCAACCTCAACGCCTAATGCGGCGTTTTGATACCTGTATTTTTGTGTCAAACTCCCCTAATGATTGGGGAACATTGATAAAGGTTCAGGTGGCATGGATTACAATTCGCGAATCGACGAGGCGCTGGCCTCACTGCACGAAGAGGGACGCTATCGCGTTTTTCAAAACATTCGCCGGATTAATCAACAATTTCCCAAAGCGATCTGGACAAAGCCAGACGGCAGCCAAAAAGAAATCGCCGTTTGGTGTGGCAATGACTATTTAGGAATGGGCCAACATCCGGTTGTCTTGGAAGCAATGAAAACCGCTGTTGATGTGGCGGGGGCTGGCTCTGGTGGCACGCGCAATATTTCCGGCACCACGGCGTATCACCAAGAGTTGGAACTGGAAATTGCCGATCTACACGGCAAAGAACGTGCCATCGTTTTCACCTCGGCCTATAATGCTAATGAGGCGACGCTGTCGGTGCTGCCGAAACTTTTCCCGGGTCTGACGATTCTATCTGATGCGCTGAACCACGCCTCTATGATCGAAGGTATTCGCCACGGCAACTGTGATCGCCACATCTTTCGTCACAACGACATCGGGCATTTGCGCGAATTGCTGGAGGCGCTGCCGTTGGACGCGCCCAAACTGATCGCTTTTGAATCGATCTATTCCATGGATGGCGATTTTGGCCCGATTGAAGAAATTTGCGATCTGGCCGATGAATTCAATGCCCTGACCTATATCGACGAGGTTCACGCCGTGGGCATGTATGGCCCGCGCGGCGGTGGCATCACTGAGCGTGATAATCTGGCGCATCGCATCGATATGATCAATGGTACTTTGGCCAAGGCATTTGGGGTGATGGGCGGTTATATCGCCACCTCAGACAGGTTGGCCGATGCGATCCGTTCCTATGCACCGGGTTTTATTTTTACCACGTCTTTGCCGCCAGCGGTTGCGGCAGCGGCCACCGCGTCGGTGCGCCATGTGAAAACGGATCAGGCGCGACGCGATTCGCAGCAGGAAAAGGCCCGCATTCTCAAGGCCCGCCTAAAAGCGCTGGGCATGCCGCTCGATGATCACGGCAGCCATATTGTGCCGGTGCATGTGGGCGACCCGGTGAAATGTAAGATGTTGTCGGATATGTTGCTGGAAGATTACGGCATCTATGTGCAGCCAATAAATTACCCAACAGTGCCGCGCGGAACCGAGCGTTTGCGCTTTACCCCGTCACCGGTTCATTCTGAAAAAATGATGAACGAATTGGTCGATGCACTGGATGCACTTTGGGGCCAATGCGCGCTGAACCGCCTAGATATGGTAGGTTAACCCCTAAATGCACGAAGGGGTGCACAATTCACCTTGCTTGTGATATAGAAGTCACTAGGCAAGACTGATCGACGAATCGGTCGTATTTGAGGCACTAGAACAAGGTCTGGCAGGTTCCATGAGAGAGAGCTTGGGGAGTAATCAACCAAAGGGTTTCGACACGTTCGAGGTCACCCTTGGGGATGAAATGCGCGGCGAGCGCGCCACGTTGGGCAAGTCACTGCTCGACGTGCAGAGAGACCTGCGCATTAAAGCAACTTATCTTGCTGCCATCGAAAATTGCGATCCTTCGGTTTTTCAAACACCCGGTTTTATCGCCGGTTATGTGCGGTCTTATGCGCGCTATCTGGACATGGAGCCGGAAGAATGTTTTTTCCGTTTCTGCGAGCAAAGCGGATTTAACGGCGTTCACGCGGACCTGAAAGGCAGCGCCTCGCTGGCCTCCAAGTCTGCTGCTCTGTTGCAAAACCCAATGACCCAAGTACACACGGATCCGATTGCGAATCCGCGTGTGCCGATTACGCCGCCCAGCAGTGGAATTTTGGCGCGCCTGTCGCTGGCTGGCTTTGGTTCCATTGCCGTTTTGGCCGCCTTGGTTGCGGGTCTGGGTTATGCCGGTTGGAGCGTGATCCAGGAAGTGCAGCGTGTTCAATTTGTGCCAGTTAACCAGACCCCGAGCGTGGGTTCACAGGCGGATGTGTTGGCTGACCGTGCGTCGGTGTCCGATGTTTCGATTGCCGAATTTGGCGCGCCGCGCTCGCTGACGCAGGCGTCAACGCTGGATCAGTTGTACCGCCCACAAGCGCTTGCGGTTCCACAATTGACCGCGCGTGACGGGCCAATTGTGTCAATTAACCCAAATTCACTGGGCGCATTTGCGACTTTGGAGGCGGATGTCGTGCCAAGTTTGGCAGTGCAAGCGCCCAAAGTGGTCGCCGCAGGCCCGCCCCCAATCGAGATTGTTGCGCTGAAAGCAGCTTGGGTGCGGCTGTATTATCCCGATGGGGCGGTTTTGTTTGAACAGAACCTGAATGCGGGGGAGCGGTATCAAATTCATCAGGATTCATTGGCCCCCCTGTTGCGCGCTGGTAATGCAGGGTCGGTTTTTGTGAAAATCGGCAAGAAAACTTTCGGCCCGCTCAGCACCCGCAAAAGCGTTGTGCGGAATGTCTCGCTGGACCGCGAAGATGTTACCAATCAAATGGCGCTGGTAAATGACGTGTTTAACATCGAACTGGCACCGCCGATTATTGGTGAGCCGGGTCCTTACACGGCGCAAAACACCGCACACGAATAGAGTTTGCGGTCTGGAAGCAGCCGCGCAGACCATCCCTAATATCATAACAATGACCGAGCGAGAACCTGCGCCATGTCCCTAAATTCCATCCGTCCGTGGCGCAATATTTATCGCCGCAAAAGCCGTCAAATCTTTGTGGGCAGTGTTCCGGTTGGTGGTGATGCACCGATAACGGTGCAAACGATGACCAATACGTTAACTTCGGATGCCAAAGCCACGATCAAGCAGATTGAGGCCTGTGCAGAGGCGGGGGCCGATATTGTGCGGGTGTCTTGCCCTGATGAGGCCTCGACCGCTGCTTTTAAGGAGATCGCGCGCGAAAGCCCGGTGCCTTTGGTTGCCGATATCCATTTCCACTATAAACGCGGGATTGAGGCGGCTGAGGCGGGGGCGGCCTGTTTGCGGATTAACCCCGGAAATATCGGGTCGCCGGATCGGGTGCGCGAAGTGATCAAGGCCGCCAAAGATCACGGCTGTTCGATCCGTATCGGGGTGAACGCGGGCTCGCTGGAGAAACATCTGCTGGATAAATACGGCGAGCCGTGCCCGGATGCGATGATCGAGAGCGGTTTGAATCATATCCGCATTTTGCAGGACAATGATTTTCACGAATTCAAAATTTCGCTGAAAGCCTCTGATATTTTTATGACCGTGGCCGCCTATCAAGGCTTGGCCGATGCTACCGATGCGCCGTTTCATCTGGGGATTACCGAGGCTGGCGGATTGATGTCCGGCACCACGAAATCGGCCATCGGCATTGGCAATATGCTGTGGAATGGCTTGGGGGATACCATAAGGGTATCTTTGTCTGCCGATCCGGTTGAGGAGGTTAAGGTTGGTTTTGACATCCTGAAATCGCTGGGCCTGCGTCACCGCGGGGTGAATATCATTTCTTGTCCCAGCTGCGCGCGGCAAGGCTTTGACGTGATTAAAACCGTGGCGGAACTGGAGGTACGGCTGGCGCATATTCACACGCCAATCAGCCTGTCGATTATTGGCTGCGTGGTGAACGGGCCGGGTGAGGCATTGATGACGGATGTTGGTTTTACCGGTGGTGGGGCCGGTGCGGCGACGGGGATGGTTTACCTCGCGGGTAAAAAGGACCACAAGCTAGGTAATTATTCCATGGTTGATCACATCGTTGATCTGGTTGAAAAACAGGCTGAAGTGATTGATGCGGAATTGGAAAAAGAGGTTTGATGCGCTCCGCGCGGGGATATTTAACAGAACAAAGAAGGGTAAAGGTTAACGGTCTTTGGAATGATTGATGCCGTCGGACCATGGGATTTCGCCGAGAGATTCTGGGTGAATACCCTCTAGCCCTGCAACGTTGACGCCAAATTCATTGGGGTTTGAACGGCGTTGATGGTGGGTATAGATGCCGCAAACCTTGCAGAAATAGTGTTTCGCAACTTTGGTGTTCCATTGATACAGCGTTAAGCTGTCCGCACCTTTAATAATGCGCAGCCCATCCAGCGGTGCGGTGGCCGAAATATTGCCGCGTTTTACACAAAATGAACAATTACAGCGCTGCGCGGTGTTAACCCCGTCGCTCAGGTCCACACGCAATTCAACCGCGCCGCAGTGGCAGGTAAGTTTGTGGTTTTTCATTACAGTATCCTTGTTGCTTGTTCGACATTTGCGTGGCTACTATGGCGTGGATTACACAGAGTTTAAACGGGGAAAAAGACATGGCTTCAGATCGGTTTGAGCGGATAGCTGCGGTAGCCAAGCGCCATGTGGATATGGGCAGTTTGAGTGGGGTAGAGTGGAATATTCTACGCGGTGGGCAGGCCTGGGCGGCGGGCCGCTATGGTTTGGCGGATGGTCGGACGGGTGTCGCGATGGTGGAGCAGCCGATTTATCGTATATTCTCCATGACCAAGCCGATTGTAGCCGCGGTGGCTATGATGTTGATTGAACAGGGTAAAATGCGTCTGTTTGACCCGCTTTCGGCGTATTTGCCGGAGTTTCGTAACATGCAGGTGTTGCAGGCGGATGGAACTATGACGCCCGCCGGAATGATAACGATCGAGCATTTGTTCACGCACCGCGCTGGATTTTCTTATGGGTTTTTGCGGAATTGCCCTGTTGGGGAGATGTATCGACAGGCTGATTTGCGGGATGCAGCGATGCCTTTGGCGGCGTTTGTGCGCAAGGTTGCGGGGCTGCCCCTGGCGTTTCAGCCGGGAACAGCTTGGCGTTATAGTGTGGCAACGGATGTGTTGGCGCGGGTGTTGGAGGTTGTTCTGGGACAGGATCTGCCAGCGATATTACAGAATTATCTGTTGGGGCCATTGGGGTTAAAAGACACCGCGTTTAGCGTGCCATTGATGGAACAACACCGATTGATGGCGGTGTTTGGTAAATCCAACCTGGACGAGAGCATGATGTTTGATGATTTGCCGCAAACACTGATCCCGTCGGACATGACAGCTGAACATCCCCACGATGATCCGCAGTTTTGGCGCGGCGGTATGGGGTTGTTTTCGACGCTGGATGATTACACCAAAGTGGCGCAGTTTTTGCACAGTGGCATGGCGCCCGATGGCGCGCGGCTGCTGTCAAAGGCATCGATTGATATGTTGTGGCGAGACCGTATTCCAACAGCGCAGAAACCGTTGATGATCGGGCCTTTTGCCATGGCAGGATATGGTTGGGGGCTTGGCGGCCGTGTGATGACCGACCTCAGCCAAGCGATGGTTTTAACCGGTATGGGTGAATGTGGTTGGGCAGGGGCGGCCAGCACCTATTTCTGGATTGACCCAAAACGCAACCTGATCGGCGTGGTGCTGGCACAATATATCGGGTCGAAAATCCCCATTGGCGAGGATTTTCTGACCGCTGTCTATCAAGCGTTAGATTGAAGCGACGACAGCCTTTAGCATCTCGTTCACTTGACTGGCCACGGCAATCAGCTCTGCATTATCAATCGCGCTCATAGAGGCGGGGGCGTTGATGGCGCTGACTTCTACGCCGCCCTCGACACTGCGCAGGATCACGTTGCAGGGCAGCATGGCCCCGACGCGCGGCTCTATTTTGATCGCTTCCCATGCCATTGTTGGGCTGCACGCACCAAGAATGCGGTAATCGTCCATATCTTTGTCGAGCTTCTTTTTCATCGTTGCCTTGACGTCGATTTCGGTCAACACACCAAAGCCACCGTCCATCAGCGCTTTGCGGGTGCGCGCGTCTACGGTTTCAAAATCGGCATCGGTGATCAGGCGGTTTATTGTATAGGACATGGGGGGCTCCGGTCGAGGTAAGTTATATTTCGAAAATGGAATGTTTTGCGGTGAATTGCAATGGGCATGCAGACATTGTTATCGCTTGCGGCGTCGCACCACCGGAATTGGTATCACACGATGGGTTAACTCGGTGGGCGGGTGAGGCGGGCGGCCGTGGGTTTTATCCCAAAATGCAGTGCCGCCTTGGCGTAACCAATAGGGCAGGGTCAGCAAAACTCCGGCAATAAACCCACCCGTATGCGCCCAATAGGCAACCCCGCCCTCAGAACCGACAGTGCCTAGGCTGTTGAACACTTGTAGGCCGAACCAGACGCCCAAAACGATCCAGGCGCGCAGGGTAAAAATTTTGAAAAAGATGATGATAATCAGGATTACATCGACCTTGGCCTTGGGGAATAGCAACAGATAACCGCCAAGGACCCCCGCGATTGCCCCGGATGCACCAACGGTTGGGATATAGGAGGCGGTGTCAGAGGCTATTTGTACAAAGCTGGCGGCAAAACCAGCGAGCAGGTAAAAACCGAGGAATTGGATGTGGCCGAAGGAATCCTCCATGTTGTCGCCAAATATCCATAAAAACAGCATGTTACTGGCGAGGTGCATATAGCCACCGTGCAGAAACATCGAGGTCAGCAAGGTGTGGGTGCGGCGCCCATCCGCGATGCTCTCGGGGATCATCGCCCATTCCTGCCAGAAGGAGGCCAGTTGATATTCGTCGGCCATTAGCGGGTAGTAAGACAGGAAAATACCGATGTTCAACGCAATCAGCGCCCAAGTTACATAAGGTGTGCTGCGCGATGGATTGTGGTCTCGGATGGGGAACATGGGTTAGCCGTTCGTTGCAATAAGATAGCCGACAGCGGCGGCAAGAGTGAGGCCGGCAATCACCGCGATGGCAATTTTGGCGCTGGAATAGGGGCGTTCGCCACGGACCGTACCCGTGCGCCCGTTCACCACAAAGCGATAAGTCTTGCCACGGTATTTATAGGCAGCCAGCCAGACCGGCAGCAGGATGTGTTTAAAGGTTCTGCGCGACACATCCGTGTCAATGTTGCTGATCCTCTGACGGTCCCCGCCAATGTCAAAGCGCACATCGCGGGTAATCATCCGGTTCATATAGGCGCTGGCCTCGGTGAAGCCATCTTCGAGCGAAACGGTATAGCTCTCGGCGCGAAAGCCTGCCAGAAATTCCGGCTGATAGGGTTCCAACTCGGATAGGTCCCAAGGGGCCAGCGCGTCGGTATAGCTTTTGGGCAGGCTGGTTGATCCCAACACCAGCACATCATCAAAGAACCGCGTCACGCGACCCCGCGCGGCCTGCCAGCGGATTTTCTGCACTTTGCGGTTTTGCATCTGTGATTTGCCGTCGACCATCACCCGAACCTGTTGGTTTACATAATAAATCGTGCCGCGCTGCCCTGTATAACTGCTTTTGGTATTTGCGTCATAGGTCCAGTAAGGCACGTAAATGCCTTGCATTTTGCGGCCTTTGCGGGCGTATTCGTGCAACCCGTTTGGGGCAAACCACAGGGCACCCAGCCAGTCGGTCATTTGTTTGCGGGCCTTGGGTTCGGACAGGTCAAAGGGCAGCAGGGCGCTGGGTTTTATCTGACGCTCTGTTCCTGTTCCCGTCACCACGGGGGAGGCACAAAACGGGCATTCGGCCGCGTGGCTGTCCGGTTCAAACTCCACATGCGCGCCGCAGCTGTCGCAAGTGAGTGTCCGAATTTCGCTAGTCTCAACCTCTGGCAGTTCGTCCTTTAGGGCGTTCAGGTAATTCAGCTCAGAAATTTGGTGCGATTGCTGCGCGCCTTCGATTAGCTGCTCTGCACCGCAATGGTCGCATTTGAGCGCATCTGATCCGGGTGAAAAGCGCAGGTCAGAACCACAGGTGGAACAAGGGAAACGATGCGCCGCTATGCCGTCCATCGGGTTAAACGCCGGGGGGTGGTGGGGGTGGCATCACGGTGAATAACTGCGCCAATTCTTGCACGTCATTGGCCTTTTTCCAGCCGTCCTGTCCGGCGGTCCACACGAAACTTGCGCGGGTAAGCGTGCCATCTGTCGCCATCCGGCCCAAGGCTGCGCGTGAAAACGGGCCGCTGGTTTGGCCGTTTTCAGCCACATGCCAGACCTTTTCAACGGGCGGTGGCGGGGGCGCTTGCATTTGGGGTTCTGCCTGGTTTGGTCTGGCCCCCCAAGGCCCTGACCCGCCCATTTGCTGCGCCATCGCCATGCCCATTCCCATGCCAAGCCCGGCACCCATGCCGCCACCGCCGTTTGGATTGGCAGCCGCAACGGACATCGCTTCGGCGGCAGAATATTTCATGAATTCATCGAGGTTTCCAGCCAATCCCATGGAGGTACGCTTGTCCAGCGCTTCCTCGACTTTGGGCGGTAGAGAGATGTTTTCGATATAAAGATTGGGCATTTCAAGCCCGTATTCCGCCAATGCAGGCGCAATTTTACCCGCCAACAGCTTGCCCAGATCAAGCGTGTTTGCCGCCATGTCCAGCACCGGAATGCCAGAGCCAGCGATGGCCGCAGAAAAATGGGTGGTGATGATGTTGCGGATTTGAAAACTGATTTCATCCATAGTGAATTCGCCGTCGGTGCCGACAATTTCAGACATAAAAATCCGGGGATCAGCCACTTTGATTTCATAGGTGCCATAGGCGCGGATACGCACCGGGCCAAATTCCGGATCGCGGCAAATGATCGGGTTTTTCGTGCCCCATTTCAGGTTTTGAAAACGCGTGGTGTTAACGAAATAGACTTCCGATTTAAACGGGCTTTCAAAACCGTGATCCCAATATTGCAGGGTGGTCATGATCGGCATGTTGTTGGTTTCAAGCTGGTACAGGCCGGGTGAAAACACATCCGCCAACTGCCCCTCATGCACCAATACACCTGCCTGACCCTCGCGTACTGTCAATTTGGCGCCGTATTTTATTTCGTGGCCTTCACGTTCAAAACGCCAAACCATCGTGTCATTGCTGTCGTCTGTCCAATGGATGACGTCAATAAATTCACCAGTCAGAAAATCGAAAATACCCATGGGGGTCTCCTTGTTGTAATCGGCGTTATATTCGGCTTTGTTTCAACGCTGCCTCGGCTACTTGTTTCAGGATCGGGCGCGCCAGATCGGGGGTCATGCCTGCCTTTAGCCTTGGATCATACAGCATTTTCAGCAGCATTTCATCATGGCGTGTCAGGGTTGCAAATTCTTCGTCGTCGTTAAAAATGGACGGGCGTATATCTGGCCCGTCGTTGGCCAGCCCCAAGGCTTGGGTCATTTCTTCGTGAATGCAGGATTTTCGCATTACCGGCGCATGTTCGCCTTTGATCAGGATCACAGCACCACTGTAGTCAGCCAAATTATCCGCATCGAGCAGCGCATAAGCTGCGCAGAAAATATTGCGCGGGCTATTTTGTATTTCGGTGACAACTGTTGGCAATAACTGTGGGATGTTTTCCGCCAGCTTTGGCGTCAGGCTGATTTGTTCGTCCCGATTGAGAAACAACAAGATGAAGTTGGCATTGCTCAGGTTGGAAATCTGGATTTTCAACCCGGACAAACGCGCCAGCCGTTTAGAAAAACGGCGCACTGATGCAATGTCTTTCTGTTTTTGCTCAGGCGTAACCGAAGGGCCAAAATAGGTGCCAACGCGAACGGTTTTATTCCAGCGGTGCAAAAAGCTGATGGTTTTCCGTTCAATGACATTGCCATCATCCAGAATATATTCATCATAAAGCGCGACCTGTTCAAAATTCGCCACCAGATCATCCGCGTCAAACGGAACATCTTTGGGCGCGTATTCCTGACGCAGCTTGCCCTGAGCGATCAGTCGCGTTTGAAACGAGGCGTAATAGGCCTCGATCCTCTGGCTCTCCTCTGACGCAACCGGCGGGACCGGTGACTTTGAGGGAGGGGCAGGCGGCACTTTTGGGGTCAGCTCGCCGCAACCGAGCAGACCCAAAAATACCAAGATTAATATGCGGCTAAATCTCATATGGGATTAATGCCCTATCGTTTAAAGGCTGCTTAGGCACCTGTGCTGGTGCCAATATTATCGCCTGTTCCAGTGCCTTTGGATTTGGCGGCCGAGAGGGTTTTCTTCAACTCGCTCTCCATTGTCACCAGTTCTTTTTCCGCATCGGCGCGCATGGCCTTGCCCTCGTCCGCGATGGCAAGGCTTTCCTCAATCGTGTCGATCAGATATTGGTTTGCGCGTTTGATGCTCTCGATGTCGAATACACCACGTTCCATTTCTTTGCGAACTTCGCGATTTGCAGTTTGCAAGTTTGCAGCATTGCTCTCTAGCAATTCATTGGTCAGATCACTGGCCGCTTTCACTGCCGCTGCGGCTTCGCGGGAGCGGTGAATGGTTACGGCCTGCGCCAGTTGAGTTTCCCAGAGCGGCACGGTGTTAACCAATGTTGAATTGATCTTGGTCACCAGCGATTTGTCGTTTTCCTGCACCAGACGGATCGAGGGCAGGGACTGCATTGTCACCTGCCGCGTTAGTTTCAGGTCATGAACACGGCGTTCCAGATCATCGCGGGCAGATCGCAGATCACGCAATTCTTGTGCTTTCAGGATGCCCTTGTCTTTGGCGGCTTTCTCGACTTGCATTTCTTTGGCGGGAATGGTTTTGGAGTCCAGTTCTTTAATCTTTTCTTCACCTGCCGCGATGTACAATGCCAACTCGTCATAAAACGCCAGCGTTTTACCGTAGAGTTTGTCGAGTGACTTGATGTCTTTCAGCAACGTATGCTCGTGGCCCAGCAACTCGTCGGTTATATTGTCGATCTGGCCCTGCACTGTTTCATAACGCGCCATGAATTTCACCACAGGTGCGGTGCGCCCCATCAGCTTTTCCCACCAGCTACGGCGGCGGTTTGGGTTCAGCTCGTCAATCGAGAATCCACGGATCGAGGTGACGATATTGCGCAGGCTCTCTCCTGCCGGTCCGACATCTTTGTTGCGCACCCCGTCCAGCATAGAGCGGCTGATAACTTGCAATTCAGCCTGCGCCGCCGTTCCAAATTCGATAATCGACTGGGTGCTGCCCATGTCGAGTTCGGCCATACGTGACTTGATCACTTTTTTCAGGTCAGGTTTGACTTCCGACACCACAATCAGTTCATTTTTCGGCTCTGGTAAAACCACGGCTGTTATTTCTTCCACTTCTTGCGTGGCTTCATTGCGAATCTCTGACATGGGGGTCTCCGTGTGTTAACTGGCGCGAACGCCCTGTTGTTTTAAGCGGTCTCTGAGGACTTCTATTTCTATATCAAGATCACTGCGATCGTCCAAAAGCATCCGGTCGCGTTGCATTGCAAAGCTGGTTTCAAGATCATCCAGCAATGCGACATAGTCGGCGCGGGCATCGGCATCCTTGCGGTGGCTGTAAAGGTCGGCGAATTTAATTGTCGCATCGCGGGCACCGCGCAGGTAAACCGACATGAATTTGCGCGCGGAGGTCAGATCACGCGGGTCTTGTTCCACAGCGCGAAACATGTCGCGGGCGGCGGATGCAAGCGTTTCTACGCGTCCTTCAAGCGGGCGGTCGCCGATGCGACGGATTGCCTGAAGTGTTTCGGACAACAATTCCTCGGCTTTATCGACGGCTTTTGCAACGCGGTCATTTTCAAATTCGTCAACGCCTTCCATGCCCTTGTTTTGCAAAGGATCGAGGCCAAAACTGGCGAGGTGTGCAGCTGTTGCCAGCCCGCCAAACACCAATGATGTCAGCACTCCTTGGTGCCAACCGCCAAAGGCAGCCAGGGCCACGCCCAGACCGGTAAGTACGGCGGCAAAAATCTTGCGTGGGATGGCGGGTTTGCGGGCCACATTGCGGGCATTGAACGCCTCCTCTGCGGCCAATCCATCGCGCAGCAACCAAGGTGACAGCAACAACAGGGCCAAAGCACCGAATTCAGCAATCATACCGGAGGCATTGCCCCCGGACATTTCAAAAATGCCGCTTATTAGCAGTGGTAGAGGGGCCAAAAACAGCAATTTGGAACGGAAGTTGGATTTATGGGCCTTGCGCCCGCGAAATTTGTTTTTGGGCGGATGTGTCGCCTTTTTGTGCCCATCGGGGCTGAAATCCCCGCCAAAATTCTGCGCCATCAGGCGGCCCCGCCGAAAGAGCCGAAAGAGACAACAAGGATAAGGGCGAACAACACAATAAAGGCGATTGCTTGCAATGATGATGCTGACATAAGGCCCCTGATCTGTTGGCGTGTAATCCTAAACTTGCAATCAATATAAGGTGCGCCGTGCGGCGATACCAGTGCAGGAAGGGGACTTATTTATTTCTTGTGGGTTGTTTGAGGGCGTATTTGCCACCCCAAACCATCATTGTTCACATAATAGGCGGGATTTCGCAGGCAAATCTGTTTCCAGCGCACGGGTTGCGTAATAGGTGCCGCGAACATCACGGCCCAGTCGTTGGGCACGCAGTAAACTGATAAGTCGGCGAAACGGGCGCAGTGCTTTGGCGAGTTTCAGCAAAGCAGGTTTGGTTTCATCTGGTGCCCCCTGAAAATACTGTTCTTTCAAAGCCTGTAACACCGTCTCTGGTGACTCATGAAATTCGCAGACCGATCCCAGAAACAACCAGAAATCCCGCGCTTGCGCGTCTGCCAGTGACATGGTTTGGCCAGGATCTTCTTCGAGATCTAGAATGGATAGGGTGCCGGTGTCCGGTTCGATTAGGTAGTCTTTTAGGTGAGGGCGGCCATGGGCAAGGCCCGCATTGTGGATTTTTAGCAGGAGGTCCAAGGCCTGTATGACAAGATCAGATATGGTTTTTTGATCCGCGGTATTTTGCAGGTAAACACGGAGTGATTTGCCACAATCGGATAATATTACCCGGTCCTCGCCCACGTGCAAGACCTTTGGAACTGGCAGGCCAGCCGCATGAAACACCTGAAGCCGGCTGGCCTCTTGGCGCAAACCGATCATGCCGCCGACCGAATTTGTCGGCTGCAGTGCCGTTGGCAAGAATATACACAGCAATCGATGCAGCGGTACAAACAGGCCGACGCGCGCGGGCTCGGGGCGTTTTATCCAGGCGGGTTGGGCCTCATACTCTGTGCGTTCCGTCCGCAAAGGGGGCATTGAATTATCCCTGCTATTCTCCTTGCTCGTGTTTGCGTTCTTCGGCCAGTTTTCGTTGATACCCAGTTTGCACTATTTCAACAATAACTAGAACAACAACCGAGAAATAGAAGGTTGTCTTGGACATTGGCAACAATTCATGACCAAAGATGCGAATTTGCAGGGCATCATCGTGCATCGCATGGGCCGCCGCTGGGCCTGCCTCTCCCAGCAGAACAACGCCGACAATCAGCAGGATGAACAGGCCCAACACCTCATACATGCGGTTCTTTTTGAGGAAGGTGGTCACACCGTCAGCCAACAGCAACATGGCAAGGCCAGAGGCCAGAATGGCAATCGCCAAGATGGGGAATACATCTGTAATGGCCAGCGCGGAGAGGATTGAATCAAAGCTGAAGACAAGGTTCATCATGACGATCATCACCACCACTTGGATTGCCGACTTTCCGGCGCGGGCTTCAGGGTCATTTTCCAGATGCTCGATTGACAGCATGTGGGTGATCTCTTTGAAGGCGGTGTACATGATGAACACCCCGCCGACGACAAATACGGCAGTAGAAAAATTCACGCCGCCCTCTATGATGCCGGGCACGTCAAACACATAAAACGGTTCCCGCATCAAATCGATCAGGCGAACCATGACAAACAGCAACACAACCCGCAGGGCCACAGCGATAATGATGCCCCAAAAGCGTACGGATTTTTGTTTATCCACGGGCGCGCGCTGCGATTCGATAGATATAAAGAGCAGGTTGTCAAACCCGAGTACGGCTTGCAGAAAGATCAACACGCCAAGGTTTGCAGCGTTTTCGAGTGTAAAAAGATCGGCCATTGATCCCGTTCCCATCCAGATTTGAAGTTCCCCCTAAAAAGCCACAGAGTGGCGGGAAGGGCAAGGTACAGAATTCACTACACTTAAGGGTGAATTGTGATGTGTGAGTTTCCGTTTTGAGGGAATCGCTTCCTGAGGTATGGTGCTTGACGTGACGTCATGTTTGGCCGCTTTGGATTTAGCGACCCGACAAATGGCGTTGCATTCAGGTATTTGCAGAATCGCGAGTGCTGAAAACAGAAGGATGAATACATTGGCCAAAGGAACGGTTAAATGGTTCAACGCTGACAAAGGGTATGGATTTATCCAGCCAGCCGATGGGGGCAATGATATTTTTGTCCATATCTCGGAGGTACAAAGCTCTGGCTTGCAAGGCTTGAACAACGACCAGCCGGTCGAATTTGAATTGATTGACGGGCTGGATGGCCGCCAGATGGCGGGCAATATCAGCGTGTTGGAATAGGGCGCAGATCACCCCAGTAGGGGCATACTCGCGTGACGCAGGCTTTAGCGCTGCCTGCGGGCAGGGGGTTTTGCCTTGCCGCCTTTTTTGAAATTGCGCGCTTTGGCGGGCTTTTTCGCAGGCTCTGGTGCCTCCTCCGGTGCCATGCCCAATTGGTCCCGTAGCACCTTGGGTTTGATTTCTTCAACTTCGCCCGGGTTCAGGGATTTCAACTGAAATGGCCCGTAAGAAATACGAATCAGGCGGTTCACAACCAGACCAACTGATTCCATCGCGCGGCGCACTTCGCGGTTTTTACCTTCGCGCAGGCCAATGGTCAGCCAGGCATTCGCGCCTTGTTGCCGGTCAATTGCTACTGCCATGCCTTGAAACCGCTCGCCGTCCACCGTCACGCCTTTGCGCAACGGCTCCAACATTGTATCTGTGGGCCGTCCGTTCACCCGAATGCGGTATTTGCGCACCCAACCGGTTGAGGGCAACTCCAGCTTACGTTTCAGCTCGCCGTCATTGGTCAGCAATAACAGCCCCTCGGAGTTAATATCGAGGCGCCCGATGGTCATCACGCGCGGCATGGTTTCCGGCAGTTTGTCAAAAATCGTGGTGCGGCCTTTTTCGTCATTGTTACTGGAAACCAGCCCTGTGGGTTTGTGATACAGCCACATGCGCATGGCGTCAGCGGTGCCAACCGGTTTGCCATCCACCGTAATTTCGTCGGTGTCGGTGACTTTGATTGCGGGTGTGGTCAGCAGTTGGCCATTCAGATGCACCCGCCCGGCGTCAATCATGCGTTCCACATCACGGCGCGAGGCAACACCGGCACGGGAGAGGAATTTGGCGATCCGGTCGCCCTCAGGGGGGAGTTTGTTTGTCATTTCGCCGGAGTACACTGGCGCGCGGGCGGAGTCCAAGGTTAAAGCGCTTTGTGTTTATTTTGAATCACAAATCACCCTAAGGGTGGGTGAATTGTGATGTTTTTGGTTTAGGCAAAACGCAAAGCGCTCTAAGTCAGGAAAACTTGGCCTGTTTTAAGACGTCATTCGATAAATGCCGCCAGATTGCCACAGTTAAAAGGGTCATCATGGCCGCGCCAAGAACAAAAGGTGCGCGCAAGGCGAGGTCATGGAGGAGGAATACCTCTGCCAGTTTGACCGACAGGCCGGAAGCAATCAGCCCCAGCGGCATCATCCCCCAGCCAAAGAAACGGTAAACGCTGTTCACACGGCCTAGCAGATGCTCGGGAATATGGCGTTGGCGCAGGGATACGGTGATGGAATTCCACACCATAGAGACAAAACTTGCCGCCGCCATCATAACCCAGATAGGGGCTGCGTGGTTGGCCACGGCCACCACGGCGATTTGCGCGGACAGCACAATCAGGGTGATCCGCAGGGCCAGCCCTGCGCCCAGTTGGCGGGTGACTTTTTCGGCAAAGATACCGCCCAGAATGCCACCAAAAGCATCCGCCGTTAGCAACAGCCCAAATTGTGGCGCACTGAGGTTTAGGACGTCTTGGGCAAACAGGATCAGACCGATGGTCATCATATGATAAGTGGCGTTCATGATCCCAAGGCATAGGGCGAGATTGCGGAGTAGGGCGTTGCGCCACAGGAAGGCAAAGCCCTCGGACAACTCGGTTTTCCACGGTTTACGGTCGCGCGGTTTTGGTTTGAAATCGCCGCGAATGGCGAAGATCAAGATGGCGGAAAAGCCAAAGCCGAGGCAGTTGAACAGAAAGGCAAAGGGCACGGCCACAGCGATGATAAATCCGGCGACGGGCGGGCCGATCAGGGAGTTCATCAAAACTTCGATGCTCCACATGCGCCCGTTGGCGGCCTCTAATCGCTCGGTGGGAACAATGGCGGGCATCAGGGTTTGGGCCGCGTTATCGCGCAACACTTCGGCAAATCCGATGATCAGGGCAGAGAATAGGAGTATCCAGTAGAGAGGGGCAGTTGGGAAACCCGCGGTAAGGCCAATCGGTATGGCATTCCAAACAGCCCAGGCCAGAAAGGCGAGTGCTACAAACCTGAATAAATCCATTGAGATTACAAGCTTACGGCGGTCAAATCGATCCGTGATCACACCGGCTGGCAGGGAAAACAGCAGCCATGGCAGGCGTAACGCAACCGCCACCAGGGCAATCGCCACGGGGTCGCGGGTGATCAATGACGCCAACCACGGCCATGCAATAATGCCGATGCCATCACCCAAATTGGCAATGGCGCTGGCAGCCCAGAGCAGGGGATAGTTTTTTCCGAGGGGTTTAGGCATTAATCGGTATCTCTTTCACGTCAATGCGTGAAAGAGATACCACCGCCTAGCCAATGTCAATCCGCGTAATCAGTCCGGTGTTCAGCCAGCCTGTGATACAACCCGCAACCCTTGCGGCAGCAGTATCCGGGTCATCCAGAAAGGCCGCCGTTTCACATAACATTGCAAAATCAGCCCCTTGCAGGCTCAATTCAAGCAGGGCGGTTTCCTCGGTTGTCAGTTTTTTGTAACGTGACATTAGCTCAAGGCGCCAGATTTGAACGCCTGTCTCCTCGGCCAGGTTCGCAGGCGCAGGCGGGGTTTGATTTGACTTGAGCGCAGTATAAATCGCGTGTGCGTTGGTTTTGAATTTCAATAATGTGCAGGCGGGAATCGGCACGAAAATGGCTTGGGCCACTTGTTCGGCGGGTACTTTGGCGAGGTCTTCCATCAAAGCCACGGGTGAGTTCTCAGCGTCAAAAGCCACGCCAATAGTCCATTCCAGCGCGGCAATTTCTGCGGCAATCGGGTGGGCTTGCAACATTGGATCGGATTTCAGGTATTCGGCGAAACCTTTGCCCACCCAGCGCGCATTGAAATAACCCGAGGGGTGCTTATCCAGATAGCGATCCGCCGCATCGTGAAAAACCTGATCACCCAGAAAGCTCCATAATGTATCGTAATCAGTGGCCAGTATCGAAATTAGGCGAGCTTTATAGGCGTATTGATAGACACCCAAACGATCCGCTTTTTCAGCCCCCACGGGAACCGACAATTGATCCAGAGTTTTCTGTTCCCCGTGCATGACATCGTTTTGCAGGGCCGCTTGCAGCGCGGCAAGGTTCGGCGCGCTCATGCGGCACGTCGTAATTGTTCGGGGCTTAACACGCCCTTGGCAATGTTGCGCGCGCGGTCCAACTCTGCTTCCAGCTCTGCCAAGGGGGGGATGTTGTCGTCACGTTCGATCATTGTTGAAACGGGGCCGAAATGGCGCAATGCTTTTTCGTAGAGGTCGAAAACTTCGTCGCAAACCGGTTGGTCGTGGGTGTCGATTAAGCAGCTTTTACCCTCTGAATGGCCGGCAAGGTGGAATTGCACGACACGTTCTACGGGGATTGCCTCAATGAAGGCTGTTTCGGAAAACCTGTGGTTTTGGCCGGACACAAAGACGTTGTTCACATCCAGCAACAACCAGCAATCGGCGCGGTTGGCCAGCTCGGCTACGAACTCCCATTCGGTCATTTCGGATTCTTTGAATTCAATATAGGATGACACGTTTTCAATCGCGATGCGGCGGCCCAGAAAATCCTGCACCTGCGAAATGCGTCCAGCAATATGGTTCAGGGCCTCTTCGGTATAGGGAACCGGCATCAAATCATGCAGGTTTTTGCCATGCACACCCGTCCAGCACAGATGATCAGACAACCAGCGGGGCTGCACATGGTCAGCCAATGATTTCAATTGCGCCAGATAATCCATATTCAGGGGCGAAGTGGAGGCGATCGACATGGAAACGCCGTGCATCACCACCGGAAACTGTTCGCGCACGCGGTCCAGCATGTGCAACGGTTTGCCGCCTTTTATCATGTAATTCTCGGACAACACCTCGAACCAATCCACATTTGGCGGATTATCGGCAAGAATTTCGGCGTAATGCTGCGCGCGAAGGCCCAGCCCAAAACCCAAAAAGGGAGGTTTCGCATAGGTATCGGTCATCAGATTTCCCAATTTGTGGTTTTAACAGAAAAGGCCGCCTGACGATAACACATCAGGCGGCCCGAAAAAACAACTCGAAATTAGCTTCCGATTTTGCCGCCTGCTTCTGTACATTTTGCAGCAGTCATGGCCAAGAAGCCCTGACCTTTACAGGAGTTCAGACCCTTACATTCGTTGGTTGCAGATTTGCAATCGCTTTGACCTGAGCAGGCGTTAACGCCGACGCAATGGATTTTTTCCTCAGCAGCGGAGGCTGTAGAAGTCAAAGAGATTGTTGCGCCGGACAAAGCCATTGTGAAGGCAGCTGCTGCAAGGATGGAGCCGGATGTTTTGTTGAGTTTCATGGTGTGCTTCCCTTTTGATATTAAGCACGGCGACCTAACGAATTATCAATGCAACATTCAATTAACCTTTGTGTCAGAGGCGTTTCGATTTTCGTGAGATTCTGTAACATTTGTAATAAAGGCCTGTGAACGTTGAGGATTTGCATCCTACAAGTGAACGGTTTAGGGTCTTTTGACGCTAATCCGGCCCAATTCGGCAACAAGAGAGACAATGCACCCTTTTAGTAATCACATGCAGATCGCGCTAAATGAAGCTGCCGCCGCAGGTGAGCGCGGTGAGGTGCCTGTGGGTTCAGTTGTTGTCGCTGCAAACGGCGAGATACTGGCACAGGCTGGTAACCGGACGCGGGAATTGAATGATCCAACGGCCCATGCGGAGATCCTCGCGCTACGTGCGGCCTGTGCGGTTGTTGGCAGTGAGCGGCTGGCTGGCGCAGACCTTTACGTGACGTTGGAGCCTTGTCCAATGTGCGCCGCTGCCATTGCCAACGCGCGCATTGCGCGGCTGTATTACGGGGCGTCCGACCCGAAATCCGGCGGGGTAGAGCAGGGGCCTTGTGTGTTCACCCATCCCCAATGCCACCATGTGCCAGAGGTTTACGAGGGGATCAGGGCGGAGCCAGCGGCAGCGTTGTTGAAGCGGTTTTTTGAGCGGTTGCGGGGGTGAGATGTAAAGGTCACTTGCAGAGCCGTGAATGCGCGGCTAAAACCGCGCCCGATACCGTGTAAATTTCGAGGGAACACCCCCATGTCGATTGACAAAGACACCGCGCGCCGTGCCGCGCATCTGGCCCGTATTGAGGTTGCCGAGGACGAGCTGGAGAAACTGGCAGGGGAATTGTCGGGTATTCTCGACTTTATGGAACAGCTGAACGAGGTTGATGTGAGCGGTGTAGAGCCGATGACCTCTGTTACACCGATGCGCCTGAAGCGGCGCAAGGATGTGGTGAATGATGGTGGCCAACAGGCCAAAATCCTGTCCAATGCCCCCGATGCCCGCGAAGGTTTCTTCGCCGTGCCCAAAGTGGTGGAGTAGAGCCAATGACCGACCTAAACAACCTGACAATCTCTGACGCCCGCGACAAGCTGCGCTCCCGCGATATTTCTGCGGTAGAGCTGGCCGAGGCCTGCAACAAGGCCGCCGCTGGCAGTGATGCCCTGAACGCGTACTGTTTGAAAACACCGGATTTGGCGCTGGAAATGGCGGCGGCGGCAGATCTGCGCATTGCGGCAGGTGATGCGCCGGACATGTGTGGCATTCCGCTGGGCATCAAAGATTTGTTTTGCACCAAAGGCGTGACGACCCAGGCGGCGTCAAAAATTCTGACGGGTTTTGTGCCGGAATATGAAAGCACTGTGACCAGCAAACTATGGGACGCGGGCGCGGTGATGGTTGGCAAGCTGAACATGGATGAATTCGCCATGGGCTCGTCGAATGAGACCTCGACTTATGGTTCTGTGGTCAGCCCGTGGAAAAGCAATGGCTCAAATGCAGAACTGACACCGGGGGGGTCCTCTGGCGGCTCCGCTGCGGCGGTTTCGGCGGATTTGTGTTTGGCGGCAACGGGTACGGATACGGGCGGTTCAATCCGCCAACCCGCTGCTTTTACCGGCATTGTCGGCTTGAAACCCACCTATGGCCGTGTGTCGCGTTGGGGGGTGGTGGCTTTTGCCTCCTCGCTTGATCAGGCGGGGCCAATGACCAAAACCGTGCGCGACGCGGCGATATTCTTGCAGGCCATTTCGGGCCATGACGCCAAAGACAGCACCAGCGCGGATATTGCTGTGCCGGATTTCGAGGCCGCGTTGATAGGTGATATTCGCGGCAAAAAGATAGCCATTCCCAAGGAATACCGTCAGGACGGCATGCCGACGGAAATCGAAAAACTGTGGAATGACGGGGCGGATATGTTGCGGGATGCGGGGGCCGAAATCGTTGATATCAGCCTGCCACACACCAAATATGCGCTGCCTGCCTATTACGTTTTGGCACCAGCCGAGGCGTCATCAAACCTCGCGCGTTATGACGGCGTGCGCTATGGCCTCCGTGCCAAGTTACAAGCAGGCGAAGGCATCAACGAGATGTACGCCCGCACCCGCGCAGAGGGTTTTGGCCCGGAGGTTCGCAAGCGTTTGATGGTTGGGGCTTATGTGCTTTCGGCTGGTTTCTATGATGCCTATTATCGCCGCGCCCAACGCATTCGCACCCTTATCAAGCAAGATTTTGAAAATGTTTTCGCGGATGGTGTGGATGCGATTCTGACACCGGCCACGCCAACCGCTGCTTTTGGTCTGGGCGAGATGGCACAGCTTGATCCGATTGAAATGTATCTGAACGATGTGTTTACCGTGACAGTTAACCTTGCCGGGCTGCCCGCCATTTCAGTGCCCGCAGGGATGACCGATGCAGGCCTGCCTTTGGGGCTGCAACTGATAGGCAAGCCTTGGGATGAAGGTGATTTGCTGAACACCGCCTATGCGATGGAACTCTGCGCGGGCTTTGTTTCCAAGGCGCCAAAATGGTGGTAAGTTGTGAAAAACGAGTAAGGGGACGCCAATGCGCGCGATAATTTTAACGGTGGTGGCTGGAACTGTTCTGGCGGCCTGTACGCCAAGCAACCCTAATGACGGGGCGCAATATTTTGACAGTATAACGCCAAATGCGGCGACGCTGGCGGCAGAAGAACAAAAACTGGCGCGTGTGGAAAATGGCACCACGCCGACCGAGGCAGGACCGAGTGCGCCGATTATTGCCAGCAACCCACAAGGAACAGCGACAATTTCTGACTCGCAAAGCTTTGCCAGAACCAAAGAGCGTGAAACGATCGAATCGGATGCGGCCAAGATTGCGGCGCTGAAAAGCACCTATCAACAGGTGTCCCCGACAGCGGTGCCGACGCGCAGCGGCGGGGTTAATTTGGCGGCCTATGCGCTAAAACAAACCAATGCTGTCGGTGAACGTGTTTATCGCCGCTTTAACGTCGGCCTGTCCAATTGCAGCCGCTATCGCAACGATGCCGATGCGGCACAGCGGGCCTTTTTGTCCGCTGGCGGGCCGGAAAAAGACAGCCGTAGGCTGGACCCGGATGGCGATGGGTTCGCCTGTACGTGGAACCCCGATTTTTACCGTAGTCTGTTGCAAAACAACGGATAATGGCGGGGCTTCCTTCCCCTAATTTCGGGCCGCGCCGTCATGGCGGCGGGCCGGATATGGTTGTGCTGCACTACACGGCAATGGCGACGGCTGCGGCGGCAATTGAGCGGCTGTGTGATCCTTGTTTTGAGGTTTCCGCCCATTATGTAATTGCCGAAGATGGCACAGTAACCCCGCTGGTGGATGAATCTGACCGCGCTTGGCATGCGGGGGGCGGGGCTTGGGGGGCTGTTGATGACGTAAACTCCCATTCCATCGGTATTGAATTGGCGAACGGCGGACCAGACAGCCCTGCGCCGGAGTTTCCAGAGTTACAGATGATTGCATTGGAAACCCTGCTGGCGGGTATTTTGCTTAGGTGGTCGATTCCGCCGGAACGGGTGATTGCCCATTCGGATATGGCCCCCGGGCGTAAAATTGACCCCGGCCCGTATTTTGATTGGCAGCGATTGGCGGGCAAGGGGCTTTCGGTTTGGTTGGACGCTGGCCCGCAGGATGCCGATTGGACGATTTTCAAAAAATTTGCTGTTGAATTCGGTTATTACGCTGAAACTGAACCAGATTGGCAAAATATTCTAGAGGCCTTCCGCCTGCGGTTTTACCCCGCGGTAACTGGCCCGCTGAATGGCGATGACGTGGGAACCATCAGAGATCTAGCCAAGAAATATCCCTGTCGCCCTTGACCACAGCCCAGCCCAGGCGCTAGTGCAAACATCTTGCGGATGGCTGGACGGCCGCACTTGTGTAAATGAGTGAGGAAAGTCCGGACTCCAAAGAGTAACGGTGCCGGGTAACGCCCGGCTTGGGCAACCAAAGGGAAAGCGCCACAGAAAACAAACCGCCCGTGCATGCATGGGTCAGGGTGAAAAGGTGGGGTAAGAGCCCACCGCGGCGCTGGCAACAGGGCTGGCATGGCAAGCCCCACCGGGAGCAAAACCAAATAGGGATCGCGTGGACGCTTGCGTCCGGGGCCGCTTTTGCCCCAGCAGGTCCGGGTTGGTTGCAAGAGCCTGTTGGTAACAATAGGCCCAGATGAATGGTCGTCTATGGGGGCAACCCTTGGACAAAATCCGGCTTATAGGCCATCCGCAAGATGATCCTATTCGCAGCCCTGCTCGACCCAGATATTCAGATTCAACTTTAGCCCGCCGCCATAGGGGTGTTGTTTGTTGATTGCCATTGCGGTTTTTTCTTTCAACTAGGTGCCGCCTTGGGTGCAGAGTGCTTCGGCTGTCCAACTGTGGTAATTTGTGCATTTTTTGCCTTTCCAAATAGTGTCTGGCAAGCCTTCGATGGGCGAGAACAGGGGGGAGCCGGCGATCAATTGTTCTAGGGCGTAGACCTATAAACGGAATTGTGATTCAAGGTATGAAACAGGGAGAATTTCATGTCTGGGACATTTTGGTTAACGCAAGAACAATTCAATAACATCAAGCCACTACTGCCGAACAAACCACGTGGTGTGCCA
>JAJRPO010000075.1 GCA_024280735.1 Alphaproteobacteria bacterium
AAAAAAACATCAACCCCGACATAGCCGCCCTGAAACACCGAAAACCCGGCATGATACAAAATCACCGGCAAAACCGCGATGGCCCGCAGGCCGTCAATTTCAGGTCTGTAGTTCATAGGGGAAAGATGTGGTTGAGGAATGGGGATCGGGGCCGCATTGGTTTGTTCTGTCCTGTGTTCACGCTCGCCTCTCCCTCGTTTTTATGTGCTTTCTTTTCCGGCTTGGATATTTTTCAGGAACATGCAAGAAAGCGTTATGTCATGTCCTATATGCGATAAGAAAACGGATATCAAATACCGGCCGTTCTGCTCGAAACACTGTGCGGATGTTGATTTGGGGCGCTGGTTTAATGGTGCTTATGCGGTTCCGGCCGATACGCCCGAGGACATGGACGAAGCTGCGGCAGAGATGGAAAAGACCAATCTTGCGCCGCATTGATATTTTTATTGAAAACCCTCTGGACACCCGTCGGTCCCGCGTCTAGAACACCGCGACCCGAACGAGAAATCGTTCACCCGTGCCCGGGTAGCTCAGGGGTAGAGCAGTGGACTGAAAATCCTCGTGTCGGTGGTTCAAATCCGCCCCCGGGCACCACTATCTTCAAAATATTGAATAATTATCAATAAGATAGGTGAGTATGATGTTTTTATACCCACCCCTCTATCCACCTTTTGTGCCGGAGTGCATAAGCAGAAACAGTGTAGGGAAGCCTGTGTTTCAATGCAGTAAAACGTATTGGGGAGCCATGGCCCCCCAATTTGGTTTGTAAGGGGATACTACGCGGCCGATTTATTGTCTGCTTTGACAGCTAGATCAATCACATAGTGCACCAGAAAAGCCTCAATCAGCGAAAGTGCGTATTCTCGGTCTATAGGCAGCATGTCAGCGGAAAGGTGATGATTATCAATGTATTCCGCTGCATCCCATAGCTCTCGCGTCGTTTTGGGGTTGTCTGGTTCGATCCGCCGGATAACCCTCTCAAAGGTTGCATTTGCGAGTTCGATCGCTTCTTTTCTGTAATCCTCATCGAATGGCAGGTTTTCTATGACGCCGCCACTCGTCGGTCTGGATTTCTGCTTTTCATATTCTCTAATGAGCAGACCCCATTTCGGATACCCTTCCTCGCGGGCAATCTTATCTAGTGCCTGATTGTGGGGTATGCCTTCTTTACGGCCAAGAAGTTTGGCCTTGCGCTTCAGTTCATTGATAGGTGCAGAAAAAGCCATTTGAGTTTCTCCCATTGCGAGCAAAAAACACAGCCCCTCCTTATGTGAATGCTCGAACAGAAAAATCTCTGGTTCATACCCTGCATGATCATACTTTCCCTTCGGAGGGGGGAGGCTCGGGTGAAAGCCCGAGGCAAATATAAGCTATGATACCTGTTATATCAAGGATACTGGCGAAGCCTTGTTTCCGAAACATAACCGGAGCAGCAAAATGAAGAAGATGCAGAAATGCACTCCCATAATCTCCTGTTGCAACCAGTTGCACGAAAAACTGCTGCTGGGGCTGTGACGGAAGTTTTTGGCAGAAGGGGGCGGGGTAACCAGAACGTGAGGAACCAGAGGGCATGGAAAGGATGCTGATCTCGGGAAAAATTGCAACCTGTCAACGGCGGAGTAAAAACCGGCCAAAGGGCGGCGTAAAAGTAGGCCAGTTAGCGGGCGTGGTTTTCATGCCAGCTTTCAGTTGATTTGGGGTGTTTGAGGTTGTCGCGCCTTGGTGCGTGCGGCGCTTTGTGCGGCTTTGGTTCAGGCGGTGGCTTTCACCGTTCATTTCCAGAATGTTGACGTGGTGGGTCAGCCGATCCAGTAGCGCACCGGTAAGGCGTTTGGTGCCAAAAGTTTCTGTCCATTCCTCGAAGGGCAGATTGCTGGTGATCAGGGTTGAGCCTTGCTCGTAGCGTTGCGAGATCAGCTCGAACAGGAGTTCGGCACCGGTTTTACTCAGCGGGACAAAACCCAGTTCGTCCGTTGCCCGGCAGGGCATGCTTCGCGTGACCGAGAGGGGATAATCAGCAGTTTGACCTTGGCCAATTGTCGCTGACGGCGCAGCAGGCGCTTTTCGTCACGGGCTCCGACGTTCCATCAGCCGCGACATGGTGGCGTCCGAGATCACGCCCCGGCGCACATTGGGGAACAGGAACCCGTCGCGGGCAAACTTGCGGGCCTCTTCGATCACCGCCTGCGCCTCGGCCGAGAGTGGCACCCGGAAATCCGAGGTCTGGCCGCGCCGCCCCTTCATGTTGGCCGCCGGGATGGTCCAGATGTCGCCCTCAATCTGCTCCTCGCGCATGAAGCGCACCGGCTTGGAGCGCACGGCGGTCAGGATCAGCAGGCGCAGGGCCAGATGGGTGATGCTGCCCTCGTCAAGGCTGGCGTAGAACGCGGGCACCTCCTGCCACGCCAGCGCCGGAACGTGCCGCGTCTGGTGGCGCTGCTTGCCCAGCAGGGCGCGGGCCTTCTCGGGGGCCTGAATGTCCACATCCAGCCCCATCGCAGCGGCGTGGCGCAGCACGATATTGAGGCGGTTCATCGCCTTGCGGGCGGTGTCGGCCTTTTCGTGCCAGATCGGGGCCAGCGTGTTGCGGATGTCCTGCTGGTCAATCTCCTGCACCGGCACCTTGCCGATTTTCGGCAGCACATGCAGTTCCAGCGGCGAAAACCAGCGCCCGGCCTTACCATCGCCGCGCAACTCGGCCTTCTTGGCCTCAAAGGCGGCTTCGGCCACGGCGGCAAGGGTATGCTCGGATTTTTCTGCAACTCGTTGCAAATGCTGGCGTTCTTTGATCGGGTCTTTGCCCTCGCGCCGCACCGAGCGCCATTTGTCGGCAAGTTCGCGGGCCTCGCGCAGGGAAACCTCGCTGAGCGCCCCCAATCCCATCTCGCGCCTGCGCCCGTGCACGGTGAAGCGCAGAAACCACTGCCCACCACCATCCGGGCGCTTGTGCAGCCACAACCCGCCGCCGTCATTATATTTGCCCGGAGGCGCGGTCTTTACCCGCTGCGCGGAGAGCTTGTTAAGGGTTGCCACCAATCCACCTTTCTGTCCACCTTTTGCCTTGCCACTGTATGACACAACCTGAAACAGAAAGAAACACTAACTTGCTGTAATCGTGGCAGTATTACCATCATATGAATTGTGCTGAACCCCGGTGAAACAGTACTTCACGGCCGTGTGGGGGCACCATAAATACCTAATAAAACAATGGCTTAGGGTGATTTGCACCATCTTACGAGATACCGTTCTGTATCAAATACAGTATAAGCACAGTATATTTACCTTGAGTGATTTACCTCAGCAAAAATCACATCTTATCAATGACTTCCCTACAGTGCTCGATTGTAACTTCCTTCGCACGGGTGAGCGCCAAGTGCTTGTTCAGCAGATCAACCACTTCGATAGGTGTTATGGACCTGTCGCGGAATTGTGCCGTTCCTTTAACCGCGTATTATGCGCAAAAGGAGAACAAGAATGGGAACGAAACAATCGGCCGAATTCAGGCAGGAGGCGGTGCGGGTTGCACTGACCAGTGGACTTACGCGAAAGCAGGTAGCTGCTGATTTTGGTATCGGGTTTTCAACGTTGAGCCGGTGGGTTCGACAGGATCGGAAGACTTTGCCCGAGCCGTCTGTCCAGTCTGATCTGGAAAGGGAAGTAGCCATGCTGCGAAAGGAAAACCGGCTACTTCGTGAGGAGAGGGAAGTGTTAAAGTTGAACCG
>JAJRPO010000076.1 GCA_024280735.1 Alphaproteobacteria bacterium
CACAGGCTGGCAGCCGTTCTGGCCGTCGAACCCGAAACAAAATGCTCGGTCAAACGGTTCTGCTTATAGTGGCTGAGTCGGCTCTTTCGCATATGGCCCATGATAACCCCTTTTTTGGGTTATCTGGGTCAGCCCCAAAAAATGACCTTACCGTTCGAATAAGGAGAACCTGTTGGGACAGATAGAAGATCTACGCCTGCTCGTGGTCATCGTCGATTGTGGCAGTATTTCCAAAGCGGCGGCGCAATTGCGGATTGCCAAATCGGCGGTGAGTCGGCGGCTTGGCCTGTTGGAGGACAGGTTTGGGACAGTTTTGATCAATCGCCAGCCTGGTATGTGGCGTATCACCGACACCGGCAAAGAACTGTATCAGCGCGCGGTGGGGGTTGTTGGGGATGTTGACGAGATAACAGCTGATTTTGCTCAAACCTCGCAAACCATTGAGGGGCCGTTGTCGATCTCTGTGCCGCAAGAGTTCGGCATTGTTTTCCTGCGGCGCTTTTTGATCGAGTTTTCCTTGCGCCACAAAAACATCCAGCTGCAAATTGAATTTGATAACAGGCCCGTGAACCTTGCCCGCGAAAATTATGATTTTGCTATTCGCGTGACGCTGCAGATGGAAAATGACACCAATGCCAAACACATTGGTGAAACCCGACATCGTTTATATGCGAGCAAGAGTTACCTAGATGAAAATACTGCGCCGACCAGTGCGCAGGAACTCAAAAATCATCCTTTGCTGAACTATGGCGGGGCCAAACGCGCGGAATGGGAATTTTTGGATGATAAAGGCAAGCCAGTGATTGTTGCATTCAAGCCAGTAATGAGTTCCAACAGCGGTGTTTATCTGGCGGATGCGGCACGCAGCGGTTTAGGCATCGTTCGGTTGCCGGATTTTGTTGGTCAGCCAGCCTGTGCGAGGGGCGATTTGATCGAGGTCTTACCGGATTTGAAACAAGCACCGTTGAAGATATACCTCATTCATTCCGAAAAGCGCCGCCTCAACCGAAGGATGCGTATCTTTGCAGAAGAAATGACGGTAGAATGTTCAAATCAAACAGGTGTTCAAAACAGGTGGTGACGCCCTAAGACCCAACGGTAATTTCCAATTTTCATGGGTGCTTGCGATTTTGCCCGATCAAATAAAAGGTTCTGAAAAAAATGCCGTCAGATTTCATAGACAAGATCAGTGCCCTTAAGGCTCAATGGCCCGACAATATAGCGGTTCAATGTTTTGATCCGGCCTATTTTGCGACGTTATCCGAGGGTCACAAACTGCGCTTGCAGAAATGCTTGAATTCTGGTGTTGAAAATCCGGATAGCGAGATGGGCTGTTACGCCTGCCAGCCCTCGGATTTTGATGATTTCAAACCGTTTTTTGCGCGTGTGCTTGCCCGACATCACAAGGTGGCCGAGGATGCGCGGCATGTGAATAATTGGGACCTCGGCAGTGTGGAGGGGTTGCCCGAAGATGGCGTTCTCGACATTGCCAAGCTGGGATTGCCGGCGCTGTCGATGCGGGTACGTGTGGGGCGCAATCTGCGGGATTTTGCTTTGCCGGGGAGTATGACCAAAGACGACCGCATCAGATTGGAAAACCGAATGATGGGCGTGTTTGATCGGTTGATTGCTATGCCGGAGTTCGGCGGGGCTTACTATTCGCTGACGCCCGGAAACCCATGTTTCATTGACGATGCGAAATATGACGCGCTGGTGGATGCGCATATCATGTTCAAAAGGATGGACACGGATCGCTATTTGATCGCCGCCGGAATCGCGGCGGATTGGCCCTTTGGGCGCGGCTGTTATGCCTCTGCGGACCGCGAATTGATGATCTGGGTGGGGGAGGAAGACCACCTGCGAATCATGTGTATGAAGCGTGGCACGGTGCTGAACGAGGTGTTTGACCGTTTGAAATTGGCGCTTGAAACGGTTGAAAGCATTGAGGGTATGGAGTTTGCCTATTCAGCGGATTACGGGGTTGTGACCTCCTGTCCGACCAACCTTGGTACAGGAATGCGCGCCTCGCTGCATATTGCCCTGCCGAACCTCACAGCGGATGGCACAGACGCCAAAGCAAAGGCAATTGCGCGGCCGCTGGGGCTGGCAGTGCGCGGCATCGGCGGCGAGCACACGCCGATCGGGGCGGATGGCACACTGGATATTTCGCCCTCGGCACGGTTCTGCATTACCGAGGCAGAGATCGTGGCAGCGCTTTATAAGGGGATTGTTTTGTTGAAGGATGCGGAGGCAGCCTGCGGCAAATAGAGCGCGGCAAGAATCTTCGAAAGTTTGTAAGACAGATCACACGTAGGTATCCGATCCGATCCGGTCAGGTTAGGCCGGAAAAACCCAACAAAGGACTATTTCGTATGACAGCCAATAAAAGCGTCGCCCTTTCCAGCGACCACACTGCCCTTGAGCTTCGCCAAGCCATTGCCAAACATATCGCAGCGCTGGGTTGGAAGGTGGTAGACATAGGCCCGACCACCACCGAAAGCACCCATTACCCCAAACACGGCGCGGCGGCGGCGCGGCTTGTTGCGTCTGGTGATTGCAATTTTGGCATCATAATATGCGGTACGGGTCAGGGCATCATGATGGCGGCAAATAAGGTGGCGGGCATCCGCTGTGGTGTTTGTAGCGACGCATTCTCGGCCCGCATGACCCGTCAGCACAATGATGCCAATATGCTGTCATTGGGCGCTCGGGTGATTGGTGAAGGACTGGCGCTGGATATCGTGGATGCGTTCCTGACCGCGAAATTCGAGGGCGGGCGCCACGCAACCCGCGTGGATATGATCGAGCCTTCGGAAAGCTAGGGGCGATCTTTTCCGCCATTCCCCGCCTGTTTAATTGCCTAGCGCCACGGGTGCCTGACGTGTCATCCCACGTCCCCAAACCCGATTGCAAAGCCAGATCGAGACTGATCAGATATCGCAGGCCGGCTATAAGGTTCTGGCGTGCAAATTCCGACTTGCCAAACTTGATGGCGGATGGCTTTTTCGCAAAAGCCGGGGCTTGTATGGATTGGTCTGTCATATAGTCAAATATGATGTTAAAAAGCAAAAACGGTAGTATTCTGGAAACGCTTTGATTGGAAAAAATGAAGTATTCGATAATCTTGTTTCTACTATTTTTGCCTACGCAATTAGAGGCATGCCTGTCTGCTCTATCCCAACGTTCGACTTTCTTCAAAGTCCTTCCTGACGTACTTGAGGATGAACCCCTCGTCGCGCTCGTAAGGGTCGTCCATGAACGACAAATAGTTGTTTTGTTCCGGAAAACCCAGAATAAGCCTGAAAATTCGATTGTTAATACAGATGTTGTTTTTCCAAAAGCGGTGATAAACGTTGAAGTGATTAAAGCTATTCGTGGTACTGTGGTGGGCGATAGATTTGATGTTGTCGTATTTCTTGACAGCTGTTCAGGAAAAACAGATGTCAAAACAGGCTCTGAATGGTATCTTGCAGGGGCTTTACATGATGGTGTGTTTTCCGGTTCATGGTCTGGCTGGGAACGCGCAAAAAAGTCAGGTATTTAGCCTGATTACTGGCGGACCCGAGCACCGGAGTGTTGTCGTAACAGGTTTTCCTTTCGTAGTATTCAAGCCAAATTTCAATAACGACTGTTTTCCCGCCTCTGGAATTGCTCTGGCCTGCATCGCCCTGTAGTGTCGCCACACGACCCGAATCCAAAATGCGAAGGTATGCGATGACAGATCAGAATTCCCCGACCGGTTATCAGGTTCTGGCGCGTAAATATCGACCCGCGAGTTTTGCCGATTTGATTGGGCAGGATGCGATGGTTCGGACCTTACGAAACGCCTTTGCGGCGGACCGGATTGCGCATGCTTTTGTGATGACGGGGATACGGGGGACTGGCAAGACCACTACGGCGCGGATCATTGCCAAGGGGATGAATTGCATTGGGGCGGATGGCACAGGGGGCCCGACCACGGAGCCTTGTGGCGTTTGTGACAATTGCGTTTCCATTGCCGAGGGGCGGCATGTGGATGTGATGGAGATGGATGCGGCAAGCCGCACAGGTATCAATGACATTCGCGAGATTATCGAGTCGGTGCATTACCGTGCGGCCTCTGCCCGCTATAAGATTTACATTATCGATGAGGTTCACATGCTGTCGACCAGCGCGTTCAATGCGCTGCTCAAGACGCTAGAGGAACCGCCGGAACATGTGAAGTTTATCTTTGCCACCACGGAAATTCGCAAGATTCCGGTGACGGTGCTGTCGCGCTGCCAGCGGTTTGATCTGCGCCGGATTGAGCCGGAGGTGATGATCGCCCATTTGCAAAAGATTGCGGGGCTGGAGAATGCGAGCGTGGCCGAGGATGCCTTGGCGCTGATTACCCGCGCGTCTGAAGGGTCGGTGCGCGATGCCATGTCGCTGCTGGATCAGACGATTGCCCATGGCACGGGGGAGACTTCGGTTGAGCAAGTGCGCGCCATGTTGGGCTTGGCAGACCGTGGCCGGGTTTTGGACCTGTTTGATCTGATTATGAAGGGCGATGCGGCGGGGGCTTTGCAAGAGTTGTCGGGGCAATATGCCGAGGGGGCGGACCCGATGGCGGTGCTGCGGGATTTGGCCGAGATAACCCATTGGGTTTCGGTGATCAAGATTTCGCCGGAAGCGGCCGAAGACCCGACGGTTTCACCGGATGAGCGAACACGCGGGCAGGGGGCGGCGGAAGTGCTGCCGATGCGGGCGTTAACGCGGATGTGGCAGATGTTGTTGAAAGCGTTGGAGGAGGTTGCCGCTGCGCCCAATGCGATGATGGCGACGGAAATGGCGATTATCCGGCTGACCCATGTGGCGGAATTGCCCTCGCCTGAGGAGTTGGTGCGCAAGTTGCAGTCCGGGCCGCCGCCGATGCCTAGTGGTGGTGGCGGGTCGCAGCCGAATGTGCCGATGGGCGGCGGTGGTGGCCAGACGATTGGCGGCGCCCCTGCGGGCGGGCCGACCGCGATGATGGCGGGGGGCGGTTCTGTTGTGTTGGGGCAGGTGGATTCCTCGCAGGCTTTGGCGCGGTTTGTGCGGTTTGATCAGGTGGTTGATCTGATCCGTGCGCGGCGGGATATGAGGCTGCTGGTCGAGGTGGAAACCTATGTACGGTTGGTGAAATACGCGCCGGGTCGGATTGAGTTTCAACCCGGGGATAACGCGCCGCGTGATTTGGCATCGCGGTTGGCGGGGCGGTTGCAGGATTGGACCGGCGTACGTTGGGGGGTTTCGGTGGTGTCCTCGGGCGGGGCGGCGACTGTTTTGGAGTTGCGCAACGCGGAGCGCAACGACTTGCAAGGCAAGGTTTTGCAGCATCCATTGTTGATGGCTGTTATGGCGCAATTCCCGGGGGCGGAAATCCGCGATATTCGGTCTATGGAAGAAATCACCGCCGATCCTGAGGAAATGTTGGAACTGGAAAAGCTGGATGAAGACTGGGATCCGTTTGAGGATGACTAGAGTCCTCAGGTGCGGTAATGAGACGGCGAAATTCACACAAGGAGACAGCGGATGCTGAAAGGTTTGGGCGGGCTTGGCGACATGGCCAAGTTGATGAAACAGGCACAGGAAATGCAGTCGAAAATGGCGGACGCACAGGCGGCGCTGGAGAATGTGACCGTTGAGGGAGAGGCCGGTGCTGGCATGGTCAAGGTTGTAATGACGGCCAAGTCGGAGGTGAAGCAGGTGTCGATTGACCCCGCCTTATTTGTGCCGGAGGACCGCGAAGTGGTCGAGGATTTGATCGTGGCAGCGCTGAAAGATGCACAAGCCAAGGCGAGCGATGCGGCGCAGTCTGCCATGGGCGAGATTACCGATGGATTGAACTTGCCTGCCGGGATGAAGCTGCCGTTTTAGGTGCTGGGCGAAGGAGTAGAGCCTCCGGCGGGGATATTTAAGGCGAATTCGAAATGGTAAGGGGTGGCTGATTTGAGCGGCAATAATCAGGACATCGAGAATTTGGTTCAGCTGCTGGCGAAATTGCCGGGGCTGGGGCCACGTTCGGCGCGCCGTGCGGTTTTGCATCTGATTAAGAAACGCGCGCTGCTGTTGACGCCGATGGCAGATGCGATGTTTGCGGTGGCGACCACGGCGCGGGAATGCTTGATCTGTGGCAACATCGGCACGGCGGATCGATGCGATATTTGCGAGGCACCCAAGCGGGCGCAGGGGCAAATATGTGTGGTGGAAGATGTGGCTGACCTCTGGGCAATGGAGCGGTCCAACGTTTTTAAGGGGCGATACCATGTGTTGGGTGGTTCGCTATCGGCGCTGGATGGGGTCGGGCCGGAGGAATTGCGTATTCCACAATTGCTGGATCGGGTTTTAGCCGAGGATATTACCGAGGTGATATTTGCGTTGAACGCCACGGTGGATGGGCAAACTACGGCACATTATATTGCGGATCAGTTGGAACATCTGGATATTGCCGTGACGTCGCTGGCGCAGGGTGTCCCGATTGGCGGAGAGTTGGATTATTTGGATGACGGGACAATTTCGGCGGCGCTGAATGCGCGTAAGTCGGTTTAAGGAGCAGGCGCAGATGAAGTTTTTGAGATATGGCCCCAAGGGGCAAGAGGTTCCCGCTATGATCGCCGCGGATGGTTCCATACGTGATCTATCTGCCCATGTGGTGGATTTTTCAGGGGAGTCGGTTTCTGTTGACAACCTGCAACGGCTGGCAGCGCTTGATCCTGACATTTTACCGGAGCTGGCTGCGGGTGGCCGTATCGGGTGCCCGCTGGCGGATGTGCCAAATTTCTTTTGTATCGGGTTGAACTATGGCCGTCATGCCGAAGAAATGGGCATGGACCGCCCGCCGGAGCCAGTGATTTTTGCCAAGGCCAGTTCTGCGCTGGCGGGGCCTTATGACGGGATTCCATTGCCTAAAGGATCGGTTCAGACCGATTGGGAAGTGGAATTGGGAATGGTCATCGGCCGCGAGGCCTGCAATGTTTCAGAGGCTGACGCCCTGTCTTATGTCTCGGCGTTTTGCATTGTGAATGATGTGTCGGAGCGGGATCATCAGTTAAATCGTGGCGGCCAATGGATGAAGGGCAAGTCCGCACCGGGGTTTGGGCCAGTCGGTCCTTGGCTGGTGACGCCGGATGCGGTGGGGGATACGGGGAATTTGAACCTGTCCCTGTCGGTAAATGGCGAAATGCAGCAGAATTCAAATACCTCGGATATGATCTTTTCGCTGGCGACGATCATTTCCAAGATGAGTCAGTATATGACCCTGCGTGTTGGTGACATTGTGGCGACAGGCACACCGGAAGGTGTTGGCGTTGGCCAAAAGCCGCAGAAGTTTCTGCAATCGGGCGACCTGATTGAATTACGGATCGACGGGTTAGGCGAGCAGCGTTCTATTGTGGTGTAGCGCTATAGCATTTCGGAAAAGCTTGAATCTCCAAAACCTTGCCGCGCTTGTGCGCTCTCAGGCTTTTGGCGATAAAAACTCAATCAGATGTTTCCCGAAATGCTCACGGTGCAGTCCCGTTGATGGCCAGCCATACTTGCCATTGTTCAGCATTGCCTGAGAAGACGTTCAGGTCGGTGTTGCCCTCGACGCCCGGCACGATACCGGTTCCGGTGTATTGCCAAAAGGCCCAGCGGCGACCGGGGTGGCGGTCACTCGGGTGATCTGCGACTGAACGCAGCCAGAACTCATAACCGGAAACCCGCCAAAGCTGGTTATCCTCATAAAAATCCGGCGTGGCATAGATCACCGGACGCTTGCCGTAATGCTGGGCGATACGGTGCAGGAATAGGCGCATCTCGCTGCGTATCTTGCGCGGTTCAGGGCGGAGTTTGCAGGTTTTGGATTGATGATTCCATTCGATATCCAGAACGGGCGGCAACATGTCGGGATCGCGCGGCACATTGCGAATGAACCAGCGGGCCTGTTCGGCTGCGGTGCGGCAGAAATAATAGTAGTGATAGGCACCACGGGGCAGGCCGGCGCGTTTGGCACCGCGCCAGTTATCCATGAACCGTTCATCCATGTGATCGCCGCCTTCGGTGGCTTTGATATAGGCGAATGAGACGCCGGAGCGGCGCACTTGCGGCCAATCAATTTGACCCTGATAGCGTGAAACATCGATGCCGTGAATGGCGTAGCGCCATGGTTTGCGCCCGGTCCATTCATAAGGGTCACTGTCATCGAACTGTGGGTTTGGGCGCACGGCGGTATTTGCGAGTGCTGGTGTGTGCATTGTTGCCGTTTGTGGCCTTGAACACGCAGAAACGGCGATTAGGAGAATAAATAGGGATATGTAACGCAAAACTTGAACCTCAAGAAAAAATGCCCGCACTTTTAGGATAGGCTAAGAATGCAGAAAGGTCTGCACTAAACACATCATAGCGCGAATTATTGCGCATGATATTGGATGTGATGCTCGCGTAGGTGGTGATATGGCAAGGAAATAGCGCATGTTGGCAACACTGTTCTCTTAACCACAACAGGTGGTGTTTTGGCCATTGCAATTAGGTGCGGGAATCCGCCAAGCTTACCATCAATGCCGTAATCCATTCCTTTGGGCCTATTATGTCGCGCAAAAATACCATCTTTGTAACGGGCGGTTCCGGTTTTATCGCCAAACACATTATCCGGCAACTGCTGGATGAAGGTTTTGCGGTGCGGGCCTCTGTGCGGTCTGACACGCGGGCGGATCAGTTGCGAATGGCGATGAACGCTCATGTTAAAGAGACTGTCGATATCGACAAAATGCTGAACTTTGTTCAGTTGGATTTGAATTCTGATGCTGGCTGGGACGATGCTTTGAACGGGGTTGGGGCCTTGCTGCACACGGCCTCGCCGTTTCCGATGACGCAGCCAAAAAATGAAGAGGCGGTTATCAGACCTGCCGTGGATGGCACCTTGCGGGCCTTGCGGGCGGCGCAAGCGGCGGGGATTGAACGGGTGGTTCTAACCTCTTCTGTTGTGGCAATCGCGCATAAGCGGCTGGCCGCGGGGCGGTCGCGTTATAATGAAAATGATTGGTCAGATATGAATTCGCCACAGGTAACGGCCTATGCGAAATCGAAAACTCTGGCTGAAAAGGCCGCGTGGTCCTTCGTGCGGGAGCATCCCGAGGTAAAGTTGACGACGATCAATCCGGGTTTGGTTCTTGGGCCGGCACTGGACGCCTATGTAGGGACGTCGCTGCAATTGATCCAACGGTTATTGCGGGGCAAGGACCCGATGATCCCCAATTTTGGATTTCCGGTCGTCGATGTGCGAGATGTAGCCACCATACATGTGCGTGCCTTGCAACGGCCCGAAAGTGCCGGGTCACGGTTTATCGCCACGGAACGGTTTTTGTGGATGAAAGATCTGGCAGCTATTTTGAAGATGGAATATCCGCAGCGAAAAATCCCGACCCGTGTAGCACCTGATTTTCTGATTAAACTGCTGGCGATGTTTGACAAGCCGTTGAAATCCATCGTGCCGATGTTGGGCGTTGAGCAACATTTCGACAATACTGCCGCAAGCGAAGTTCTGGGTATGGAATTCATCGAGGCCCGCCAAGCGGTGAAAACCTCGGCGGCCAGCCTGATCCGTGATAATCTAGCAGACTGAGCCCCCATGAGCACCCGAACCAAAGAGACCCATCTGCAATGGCTGCGCCGTCTTGTCGTTGTGGTATTTGCCATCGCCATCATGCAACACCTGCTGCCGCCAAACGGGTTTTCCGGCACGGTTTTGCTGTTTGACTATGAGTTCGGGATGATCCGGCGCGGGTTGCTGGGCGCGCTGGCGAATTACTATTTTGGCGAAAACGCCAGTGTGGCGGAGGTACTGACATTTTCCGCATTGATGTCGCTGTTTGGGCTGTTCAGCTTGATGATACTGGCGGCGCGCAGCCTGTTTGACGGGTTGCACGGGTTGCTTGTGGCGCTGCTTTTGTTCACCTCCTTTGCCTTTAACGCGATTGTCGGCAGCACGGGTTACATGGATATGGTGCTGATTGGCATGGTGGCGCTGGTGATGCTGACGGACCCGGCGCGGGTGTTTGGCATTTTGTTGCGTATCATTGTTGTCTGCGTCGGGGTTTTCATTCACGAGGCGATGTTGCCGTATTTTGCAGTATTTATCAGCCTGGAAATCTGGATGCGCTGTCGGGATGAGCGGGCGGTGGCGCGTTGGGCGAAAACTTTGATCCCGTTTTTGGCGGCGCTTGTGGCATTTGGCGCGGTGACTGAATACGGCAAGCTGCCCGTGGATCAAATTCCGGCCTATATCGAATACATTCAGGCCAAAGCAGGGTTCTCCACTGATCCCGAGGCGACGGTGGTTCTGGAGCGCTCTTTGGCTGACAATATGGCGTTTATGAACATAAAGCGCGCCGAGATGGGGTATCGTGGCTGGGTCATTTTGGATGGCATCCCGTTGCTGTTGATGACCTTCTGGCTGATCTGGCTGAACCTGCGCATACTCCCAGAGGATTCGGGATCGCTGACAAAACTGTTGTTGGTCGGCGCGATACTTGCGCCCACCAGCCTGAATGTCATTGCTTTCGATGTGGTCCGTTTTGGCAGCACGTCGGTTCTGATCGGCTTTCTGACGGTAATCAGCCAATTGCGATCCAACCCGCGCGCCTATGGCCGATTGAAAGAAATCATCACCTGGCCGTTGTTTGTGGTGATACTGGTTTTGAACCAGAGCGTGGTTGTAACCCAGATAAATGTCGGCGATGCGCAGAAATTCGGCTTTCCTTGGGCGCTGGTAGAACAACTTGGCTGGGTCAAATCGTCAGGTCAGTAGCGATTTCTTGGCTGGGGGTTCAAGTTACTCTTGCAAGCGGATGGAATTCCCACTAATCCAAGCCTCGTTATCTGGCCTTTAGGGGTTTAGCTCAGTTGGTAGAGCATCGGTCTCCAAAACCGAGGGTCGTGGGTTCGAGTCCCTCAGCCCCTGCCAGATAACCAAAATTCCCTCAATGCCACAGCGATGCTGATTTTAGTTTTCAATTAATGACAACGCCGCATTTCCCCCCTAAACTTATGACAAGACAATAAAAAGCAGTTCTTTGAGGTTATGATGCGGGTTATGGGTTTGGTGCTTGCGGTTTCGCTGCAAGTTGGTGCTGTTTCTGCGGAAAATGCAGATGCGCCCCGGTTTGACAATTTTATTGGCCTGTCGCGTCTGTTGACCAATGATCTGATTGGCGATGGCAAGGACCGCTGGCGTACGGGATCCTATGCCTTATCGTTAACCTTTGGCGATAGTGTAGCGGCGGGTTTGCCGAGCAGCCCTTGGCAAGTGATGGAATATCGTATTCGGGCAGAGGTTCTGGCACCGGAAAACCTGAACCTGGCGACGGCTTTTCCGGATCGCCCTTATGCAGGGGTGATCGGTCTGGGTGCATTCACCCATTTTGAGTCCGAGCGTTTCAAATACTCTTTTGGCGGTGAATTGGTGATGGTGGGGCCGAGCACGGGGATTGGGGCATTTCAGTCTGAGCTGCATAATCTGTTTGGCATGAAAACACCCAGCGTGCTGTCGGATCAGTTGCCTGATCGGGTATACCCGACACTTCAAGGCGAAATCTCGCATGACTTCTTTATGCTGGGTGACCGACAAGCCCTGATCCGGCCTTTTGTCGAGGCGCAGGTGGGTATCGAAACCTATGCGCGGGCGGGGGTCGATGTGGTGTTGGGCAACGGTTTTCAACGCAACTTCTTTACCCGCGACCCGAACACCGGATTTTTAGTGACCAATAAACGGCGCAATGACACGTCTGGGTTCGGGTTCATTCTGGGGGCGGACGTGGCTTATGTTGCGGACAGTTATCTGCTGCCGGAAAGCCGAGGCTATAACGTCCGTGAACTGCGCCCAAGGATGCGCGCAGGGATGGTCTATGAGGGCGGCAGCTTTAACCTTTTCTACGGGGCAACTTGGCTGGGCCGAGAGTTTGAGTCCCAGAAGGAGAGTCAGATTATAGGGTCCGTTAGGCTGGGGATTAGCTTTTAACGGTTGGATTCTCTGGGGGCCGATTTGCAGAGTGCAATTGTGTTGGGGGTGTTGCGGTTGTGAAATGTGCTCGGGTGGAAATACTGACCCTTGCAACAGAAACAACATCAGCCAAGGCGTAAGCGGCCCCCCAAAAAATACTATCGGTTTCCATCTATCAAACCGGAATGATCCGCTCGCTCGATGAAGCTGCTCCATTATATCTTCCCTTAAGCCCCCATCTCCTTATTGCTTCACCTGTGTGACGAACATCGGGTGGGCCAGATCGCAGCCCCGCAGGCGTGTCTATACAAACGCGGTAAAGGGGCGGGCAGGCCTAGCTAGGCAGGTTGATCGATCAACGGTCGCTTCCACATGCCACTTTTCGGAGGCAAATCCAGGTTTGTCGGCGAGTCGTGTGGGGATTTGAGCCGATTCAGCTGCGAATCCGGGGCGAAATTGGTGCCGGCTCAACATTTTTTGGCCAAGCTGCTGTTTTTTTCGCGTGATTTGGCGACTCGTGAGTCGCGGTTCAGGGTGACTCGTCGCAGGAAAGGTCTGTATTTTGTGGTTAACTCGGTGAAGCACACAAGTCTTCGTATTCTGGGTGAACTACGGCGGTGCAAAGTGGTGGGGCTGGCGGGAAGTAGGAGAAAGAAGAAACTTAAAAAACTCTATAATATCAGGATGTTAGGTAGATTTTTCAAAAAAGCTGATATTTCTGAAAGAAAGGGGTTGCGGAGATCATCTACAAGGCCTAGATACCGCTTCACCGGAGGCAGGGAGTTGAGAGACACGCTGCTGAGG
>JAJRPO010000077.1 GCA_024280735.1 Alphaproteobacteria bacterium
CCGGATCCCAAAGCCCCGATGCAATTTGTGGTTTGATCGGTTGGCGGGGGGGGACAATGCCCATTTGCTCTGCCTTTGCGCGCAATATATCACCGGCGGTCTGACTCATGCCGGCAATGTAAATATGTTTGGCAATATGGGCGCATCCCAACTCTTTTGCCCGCTCAATAAATCGGGGATAGGGCGCGATGAGGATACAGCCCGGGCGCGCTTGTTTTGCGATCCTCTCCTCCAACTCTCCCAGTCCAAATGCTTCTAGCATCGGCTTGTAAAAATACAGCACGTCATAATCGCCGTAGGCCTCAAATTTCAACCCATCGCCTTGCATGACCTGAATATTTGACAGGGCAAGGCCGTCTTGAACGCTCTGTGCTGCTACTGCATAGCCCACGTCGTATTCCAGCCCTTCTACACGGCCAAAAAACTGTTCAGCCAGCAGCAATTTGACACCGCCGCCGCAGCCAATATCCAAAAAACGCGCAGGGTGGTTTTGTTTCTGCGCCAGCCAGACGCGGTAAGCGGCGAGCATGTCTTCGACAAAAACAGAGGGTGCCAAGGGGATGTCTTGGTGGCAGCCCAACGCCCGTGCGGCCGCGGCTTGCTGTGATGGGTTGGCCAATTTATGCAGTGCCAGAAATACCGAATCCAGCGCCTCGGTCATTTGGTATTGCGAGGTATAAGCAGGGGGATCGGGCAAATAAAGCGGGCGTGGTTCAAAGCAGATTTGCGCTTTGATGGCCTCGTTAACAGCGGCGAATTTTTTTTCGGTCAAACGCAGGGTGTCAAACATCGCAATATCGCGGGCCAGATCATTGCGTTGGCGCAGGGTTAGATGCGACGTTTTCCTATCAAAATCACAATGGGTGTCGCTGCCGCGAATAACGCGGCGCAGCTGTGGCCGCAGCAAGGAGAGTTGCGCAAGCGCTGCAGTCAACAGGTCCAAATCACGAAGTTCGGGCAGTTTCACCAACTCCCCCGCGACGGTCAGTACCAATTGGCGGAACTGATCGTTAATTTTGCGACCCAGTTTTCGATTGTTCTTATAAGTTGTTTTATTCACCATAATAGGGTGATTATGGCTAAGTGGATCCAAATATCAACTTGCTTGATGTTTGTGGGCCGAAAAATTAGTTTCGCCCATTGCAACAGCAACGGGCGAAACCATTTTTGATTAACCGGCCAAACGCGCCAAGGCGTGACGTTTTTTGCCCACGGACAGCTTAACCGTATTTGCCAACATCTCGGCGGAAACCATCACGCCCGCGCCCTCCAGCGCCGTGTCGTTCATACGGGCGGCCCCCTCGGAAATCAGGCGCTTGGCCTCTTTGCCAGAGCCCGCGAGACCCGATTTCACCAGCAGTTGCACGATGGAAATGCCTGCTTGCGACAGGTCAGCCGCGCTCAAGGTGATGGTGGGCAAATCATCGCCAACGCCGCCCTTTTCAAACACTTCGCGCGCCGTGGCCTGCGCCGCCGCCGCCGCATCCGCCCCATGTGCCAGCGTTGTCGCCGCATCGGCCAACGCAATCTTGGCATCGTTTATTTCCGCGCCTTCAAGCGCTGCCAAACGGGCGCATTCATCCAGTGGCAATTCGGTGAACAGGCGCAGGAACTTGCCCACATCCGCGTCCATGGTGTTGCGCCAGAATTGCCAGAATTCATAAGACGACAGCCGATCCTCGTTCAACCAAATCGCCCCCGCCGCAGATTTACCCATTTTAGAACCGTCCGCCTTGGTTAACAGCGGTGTCGTCAGGCCAAATACCTGCGTCTGGCTAATGCGCCGCGTCAGGTCTACGCCATTAACGATATTGCCCCATTGATCCGAGCCGCCCATCTGCAAACCAACCCCGAAACGCTTGTTAAGCTCCATGAAATCATAGGCCTGTAGAAGCATGTAGTTGAATTCAAGGAAGGTTAACGGCTGTTCACGGTCCAGACGCAGCTTAACACTGTCAAAGCTGAGCATCCGGTTAATGGTGAAATGTCGCCCGTAATCGCGCAGGAATTCGATGTAATTCAGGTTTTCCAGCCACTCGGCATTATTAGGTTGAATGGCATCGGTCGCAGCCTCGCCAAATTCCAGATATTTGCCAAAAACCTTGCGAATACCGGCGATATTTTCGTTAATCTTATCCGTGGTCAGCAGTTGGCGCGATTCGTCCTTGCCGGACGGATCGCCAATCTTGGTGGTGCCGCCGCCCATCAAAGTCACAGGTTTATGGCCGGTTTTTTGCAGCCAACGCAGCATCATAATCTGGATCAGACTGCCCACATGCAGGCTGTCTGCTGTCGCATCAAAACCGATATAGGCCGGCACAATTCCTTCGAGCAGACGCTCGTCTAGCCCCTCCAGGTCTGTGCAGTCCTGTAAGAAGCCCCGTGTCTGCATCACATGCAAAAACTCTGATTTGGGCTTGTAAGTCATCGCTTGATGGTCCTTTTATTGAATGTACAGGCGGTATAACGGGTTTGATCTGAAAGGAAAGTCAATTGGCGGATTTTGAACCAATCTGGGCGCTTGGGCTGATGTCGGGGACCTCGATGGATGGTGTCGACGGGGCGATGCTGTTGACCGACGGTGTGGAGGTATTCGATTTCGGCGAGAGTTTCTTTCGGCCCTATAGCGCGACTGAGACAGCCACAATCACCGCCGCCCAAGGCCTCTGGCCCGAGAATGACGCGGCAATCCTGTCTGCTGCCGAACACGTAGTCCTAACCGCCCACGCCGAAGTCATCGCCAAATTTCCGCAAGCCGAAGTGGTTGGCTTTCACGGGCAAACATTGGCCCATGACCCGGCGAATGGCCGCACACACCAATTGGGTAACGGCGCAGCCTTGGCAAAGTTATGCGGGAAAAAGCTGGTCTGGGATTTCAGGTCAGCCGACGTAAGCGCGGGCGGGCAGGGCGCCCCTCTGACCCCCTTTTACCACTTTGCAATTGTCCGTATTATCGGGGCGGGCAGGGTCACCGCCTGTTTGAACATGGGCGGGGTGGGCAATGTGACGCTGGTTGATGGGGCTAAATCCGCACCCCAGGACGCGGGCGCGCTGCTGGCCTTTGATACGGGGCCAGCCAATGCGCCGATCAATGATTTGATGCAAGCGCGGCGAGGGGTGAGTTTTGATTTGGACGGTGCGTTGGCAGCAACGGGGCAGGTAGAGGAAGCGATCATAAGGTCGGTTCTGCAACGGGGATATTTCTATGAGAAGCCGCCGAAATCGCTGGACCGCAACGATTTCGCCGATGCGCTGGAGCTGGTTGCGGATTTGACAGATGCAGACGCCGCTGCAACCCTGACAGCGCTTGCCGCGGCAACTGTTGCTACGGGTGAACGGTGGTTGCCGCAAAAGCCTGATCGCTGGTTGGTCAGCGGTGGCGGCGCGAAAAACCCGACCCTTATGGCGGAGCTGTCCAAACGTCTGTCCGCAGAAGTAAGCGCGATTGAAACTGTGGGCCTCGACGGAGATATGCTAGAGGCGCAAGCCTTTGCCTACCTCGCGGTGCGGGTGCTGCGCGGCTTGCCGACTTCGGCTGCGGGGACAACGGGGGTTATTGCGCCCGTGTGTGGCGGGCAGGTGTCGGGTTAACCCAATATCTCCGGCCCGCCCGTGATCGCCGTGTCCGGCGCGCTGGCCACATCCGCTTCTTTCCCTGCGTAGGGTATATGCCCCAAAACCACCCGTATTGCCGCGATCCGTGCGCGGCGTTTGTCGTCGGAGCGGATGACGTGCCACGGGGCGTGATCGGAGTGGGACGCGGCCATGGTCTCGGCGATTGCCGCGCTATATTCATCCCATTTATACAGGCCCTTGACGTCAATGCCTGACAGTTTCCATTGCTTCAGGCGGTCGCTCTCGCGGTCTAGAAACCGGCGCAGTTGTTCGGCGCGCCCGACGGTAAGCCAGAGCTTCACAAGGATGATTCCATCGTCCTTTAGCATGGCCTCAAAGTCATTTACTTGCGCGAAAAAATGGCTGCGCTGGCTGTCAGTGCAAAAACCAAACACTTTTTCCACCACACCGCGATTATACCAGCTTCGATCGAATAAAACCACTTCACCCGCGCTTGGTAGGTGTTTGATATAACGCTGAAAATACCACTCACTGCGCTCAGTATCCGAGGGTTTGGACAAGGCCACAATCTTGGTGTTACGCGGGTTCATATACTCGCGAAAACGCTTGATCGTGCCGCCTTTGCCCGCTGCGTCACGGCCCTCAAACACCACGGCAATGCGCGCGCCGGTTGCCGCGGCCCAGCTTTGCATTTTGACCAGCTCTATCTGTAAATCCTCCAGCGTATCCTCGTATTCCTTACGGTCCATGCGCTCAGAATAAGGGTAGGCCGGATCAAGCGTGCGGTCTTTCTTGGCATTCTCAATTGCCTTGTGAATGTGCTTTGGCGCGTCGTCGGTAAAGAACTTACTAATCGCCGCGTCGAACGGTTTCTTGGTGTTTTTCTTGGCCATAATACCCCCGGTTTTAGGGCATATTAGCGATTGGCCGCCAGCCGCGCCAGCCCGTTGATGATTTCTTTATGAGCGTAATGCTGGGTGTCGTGGCCCAAATCTTCCAGCAAAACATAGTTGGCATGGGGCAATTGGCGCGCCAGAACATCGGCATGAACGGCGGCGGGGACCGTGGTATCTTTGGCCCCGTGGATGATCTCTATTGGCAGGGTAAGTTGTTGATAACGCTTGGATTGCTGTTGAATATAGGGCAGCAGATTATGAACCTGAAGCCCATTTGTGCGCAGGGTGGATTTGCGCATGCTTAGCCCAGCGCCAATATGGGAGAGGTAGTTTTTCGGCGGCTTTTGCGGGGTGAACAGAGAGGCAAGTGAGTCGTCTATCATTGATTTTGGGGCATAGGCCGAGATCAGGGTTGTGAATATCGGTCCGGTAATCGGCCCCGCTGCCAGCGCATATAAAAACGAGGGGGGCTTCACCCACGGGTTGGACACTGCCGACATTAAAACCAGCCCCTCAACCGTTTCAGGGTAATCCAATGCCCAAGCCAAGGCGACCGCGCCGCCGTAGGAATATCCGGCAAGGATTGCCTTTGAAATTCCCAGTTTTTGCGTCACTGCTTGCAGTAATTTGGCCTGTTCTGCGGGGCTTTCACCCCGATTGTGCAGAGCTTTGGTATAGCCATGACCGGGGCGATCAAAGGCCAGAACTGTGTAGGTGGGGGTTAGTTTTGCCACCAGTTCAAAGGTGAAATCGCGCAGGTTTCCGCCCGCACCATGCAGCAGGATCACCACAGGGCCGTTGCCCTGCAAAGTATAGTGGACAGCAGTATTTTCCACCGTGATAAACTGGCCGACGGGGGGATGTGTTTGTTCCGCGCGCAGATCATTTGCGTTGCTTTTGCGAATGGTCACAATGACAAAAATCACCAGAATAATTGCCAAAAACAGCAGAATATTGCGTAGCATAATCAGCTGCCGATCAAGTTCATATCGAATTCTGTTGTCTGGTAAATCTCGTTTATCCAGTTGCCGTAAAGCAGGTGTCCATGGCTGCGCCAACGGTTTTCCGGTGGGCGGCTGGGGTCATCATCAGGGTAATAATTGGCAGGAATATTGATCGGCGTGCCAGCCGCAATATCGCGGTCGTATTCCTCTTTCAGGGTGCCGCGGTCATATTCAAAATGGTTAAATACATAGAGCGCGCGGTGGTCTGGATCCTCGATAAGGCACGGGCCTGTTTCGGTGGAGGACATCAATGTTTTCAAATTGTTAGCCGCATCAACTTCGTCTTGATGCACTTCGGTCCAGCGGCTGACGGGGATCACCAGATCGTCGGAGAACCCGCGCAAGTACGGTGAATTGTCACTAAGCCGTTGATGACGCATACAGCCGAATTGTTTGTGGTTCAGCAGGTGTTTCTTAACCCCGTGGAAATAGTTGATCATAGCCATGCCGCCCCAGCAAACGCCAAAGGTGGAATGCACATTTGTCTGGGTCCAGTCCATCACCTCGGTCATTTCATCCCAGTAAGACACCTCCTCAAATGGCAGATGTTCAATCGGTGCGCCGGTAATCACCAGCCCGTCAAATTTACGCGACTTTGCCTCTTGGAAGGGCTGATAAAACGCCTCCATATGGTCGGCTGTGGTGTTTTTGGGTTGGTGCGCGCTCATGCGGATCAGGGTCAGCTCAATCTGCAAGGGCGTTGCGCCAATCAGGCGGGCAAACTGGGTTTCCGTCTGGATTTTCTTTGGCATCAGGTTCAGCAGGCCGATTTGCAACGGGCGAATGTCTTGGCGCGCGGCCTGACGTTCCGACATCACGCTGACGCCCTCGGAACGCAAAACGTCAAAGGCTGGCAGACGGGAGGGTATTTTAATCGGCATCGGGTATTCCTAGGTCAGGGCGTCGGCAATCAGCTGGTGAAAATCATCGGTACTGCGGATTTTGACCACGTCGTCGGCCTCTACCGTGACGCCCCATTGATCCGCAATTGCGGCGTAGCGGGGCAGGCGGTGGGTCAACAACTGGCGGTATCCCCAGCGGGTGAAATCATCAGGGTCCACCTGATCTGGTTCAATGCGCATCATTTTCAAGTAGGTTCCCCAGGCATTTATCAGAAACTCCTCTTGGTAATACATCGGTTTGGGGGCTTTGGCGAAGCGTTCGATCAGGGCATCGACATGGCTGTCGTTGCCGCGAATCCACACGGGCAGAACATGTGTCGACAGGGCGCTCATTACCGGATCATTTGGGTCGTTCGGGTCTACCACCTCGACCATAGAGCCAGAGGTGTCGCAGACAAAACTGTCATAGCCATAGATTTCCCGCGCCCGTTTGATGAAGGGGGCCGTATCGCGAAGTGCTGCGATTTCGGCAATGCGGTGCTGGCGTTGGCGCATCCGGTAGGCGGTAAACGGTATGCCGCCCTTTGACGGATTCCCCGGCTTGCCGAGGTAGGTGGACAGGGGAGAGAGGTTCTCAAAGGTGATGTTGGAGCCGATGTAAATACTGTCCGAACGCAGTAACTCTGCCAGAAACGGGTTGCGCATCGCCTCGGCCTTAAAGTTATCTACGATATGCTCGCCCATATAGCGCGTGCCAATGCGGTAATCGACGCTGTAGTGAAACCAGTCACCACTGCCGCGCAGGATGTTGGACAGATAGGTTTTACCAAGGCCGGACATGCCAAACAGCATAACGCGTTTGTGCGGGGATTTCAGCCAGTGCTTGGATGACGTGTACAACATGGGGTTTCTCATTTAGGTTTCAAGCGTCTGTAGCCCATGCCCGCCCCTGTGTTCAATTACTTTTGCTTGGCGCGTCCGCTTTGATGTTGATCCAGTTGGCAATCAGCACCAGTGCAGCGCCAATGAATACCACGGCTTCCAGCGCCTCATTATACAGCAACCAGCCGACAAAGGCGATCAGCGGCAGGCGCAGGAAGTCCATTGGGGCAATGACGGTGGCCGGGGCGATTTTCAGGGCGCTGGTGATGCAAAAGTGGGCGGTAAGGCCGCAAAAACCAACCAGCAGAACCCACAACCACTCAATGCCGGTGGGGACGGCGATGTCCAGATCATAGCCCGCGCAAATCAGGCCAAACAGGGCTTGCAGGCCGACCAGCCAAAACATGATGCTGGTGGTCGGTTCCGTTCTAGCCAGCATTTTAGTGGTGATGACCGTGCCGGCAAAACCCAGCGCGCAAAGGGCGGCGGCAATGGTGGCGGGGCTGATGTCGGAACTTTGCGGGCGGGCGACGATCAGGATGCCGATAAAGCCGAGCACAAAAGCGAAAAGTTTTGCGCGGGTCAGTTTTTCGCCCAGAAAGAACGGGGCCAGAATGGCGACCCACAACGGGTTGGTGAATTCAAAGGCGAACAATTGCGACAAGGGGATGTACACCAGCGCATAGAACCACAGGTTTTGCCCGGTGAAATGCATCAGGTTACGGGTGAGGTGTAGGCCAAAGCGGTTGGTGCTGATCTGGTTGATATTGCCCTTCCATCGGGCGATCGCCAGAACAATGGCCACCCCGATAAAGGATCGGTACATCATGATTTCAAAGGTATCGAGCGTGTCCGCCAGTTCTCGCCCGGCGATTGCCATCAGTGAAAACGACAGCATCGCGCCGATCATAAAACCGGCGGCCTTTAGGGTTGGGGACGGTGCGTTCATCAGTTGTCTTCGGTGATCTGAAAGTGGCGCGGTATGTCTTTGGTGATTTCTGCCCAATCAGATGCCGCGCCGCGTTTTTGGTGGGCGTCAAAGGCTTCGCGGCTGGAAAACTCCTCATACACATCGAAATGGCCGGCTTGGGCGGTGTCTTCGATCACATTGAACACCAAACAGCCGGTTTCCGCGCGCGTTAGGGCAATATGGATGGGCAGGGCCGTGCGAACCTGATCCAGACAGTTGCTTGGCACTGTGATATGGCCTTGCAGGATGATCTTGGGCGCGCTCATGGGGATATCCTTAGAGAGAATCGTATTGATAATCTGCGGATCATAGGAAGTAAGGCCCCCGACTTCGAGGGCCTAGATGATTCAAAACGAACGCGAAACGCTTTAAATCTGTTAGCTTTTCAACCAAGCTAAAACATTCTCCGGCGCGCTTTCGCCGTAGGGGTCTGAATCGATGTTGTCAGCACGGCCCGGCTCTTCAAACCACGCCTCGATCACACCGTCGTTTACAACAGCCGCATAGCGCCAGGAACGCGCGCCAAAGCCAATGTTGTCTTTATCCACAAGCATCCCCATCAAGCGGGTGAATTTGCCGGTGCCGTCTGGAATAACCTTAACATTCTCAAGGTCTTGCGATTGCGCCCATTTGTTCATCACAAAGCTGTCGTTCACGGACAGGCAGTAAATCTCGTCAATACCCTGCTCGGCGAATTCAGCCGCACCTTTTTCAAAGCCGGGCAATTGATAGGTTGAACAGGTCGGAGTGAAAGCACCAGGCAGGGAAAACAGCACAACGCGTTTGCCGCTGAAATAGTCGTCAGTAGTCATGTCTTGCCAGCGAAACGGATTGTCGCCACTAATGGATTCGTCACGGACACGGGTGCGGAACACCTCGTTAGGAAGGCGGGCGCCTTTTTGCATTGGATCATTCCTTTTGTATTGCAGTCGCGATTAGTTATATCGATTCTAAAACACCGGCAATCTATCATCGGGCATTTTGCTGCGACATTATTTGCAAGACAATGTTTGTCGCGTTTCCTATACAGAAGCGAAGCCAACGAGGTGCCCCATGCGCGATCTGAAAATCCCCGAACAACGCCACCCGGAAAAGGCCAAGCGCCCCGATACTGAGCGTTTGCGCAAGCCATCTTGGATCAGGGTTAAAGCCCCTACAGGCGAGGGCTATAAAAAGACCCGTGATCTGATGCGTGACAACAATCTGGTGACAGTTTGCGAAGAGGCCGGTTGCCCCAATGTGGGCGAATGCTGGTCGCAGGGTCACGCCACAATGATGATCATGGGCGAGATTTGCACGCGGGGATGTTCGTTCTGTAATATCGCAACCGGTAAGCCTAACGCACTTGACGCGTTTGAGCCGGGGCGGGTGGCCCATGCGGTGGATAAGCTGGGTCTAAAACATGTGGTGATCACCTCGGTAGACCGTGATGATCTGACCGATGGCGGGGCCGAGCATTTCGCCCAGACCATCCGCGCCGTACGCCACCGTGCGCCGGATACCACCATTGAAATCCTGACGCCGGATTTCCTGAAATGTGACGCCAGTGCTGTTGAAAAGGTGGTGGCGGCGGGGCCGGATGTGTTCAACCATAATCTGGAAACTGTGCCCGGCCTATATCCCGAAGTTCGCGCCGGCGCGCGTTATTTCCATTCCCTGCGTTTGCTGCAACGGGTCAAGGAGTTGGATCCGCAGATGTTCACCAAATCCGGCATTATGGTTGGATTGGGAGAGAACCGCCAATCGGTGCATCAAGTGATGGACGATATGCGCGCCGCCGATATTGATTTCCTGACCATCGGGCAATATTTGCAGCCAACGCCGAAACATCATGCGGTGGATCGGTTTGTCACGCCCGAGGAATTTGCCTCCTATGAAAAAGCGGCTTACGGCAAGGGGTTCTTGATGGTTTCCGCCACGCCACTGACCCGTTCCAGCTATCACGCAGGCGATGATTTTGCCCAACTGCGCGCGGCCCGTCGCGCCCAGATGTAACCCCTTCTTTGTTCTTTGAAATATCCCCGCCGGAGGCATAAAACTTTATGCCTCCGGCGGGGATATTTAAGGCGAATTCGAAGATGTTAAGGTTTAGGTAAAGGCGGTATCTTCTGGAGGTAGGCGGCGATTGCCTTGTGATCCTCTGGCGGCAAATGCGCCATATTTTCAACCACTTCGGCCATAGCGCCGCCAGCGCTGTCGTATTCGGGTGTGAAGCCGGAATTCAGATAAGTAACGATGTCGATTTCTGCCCAGCTTTTAATCCCCTGTTTATGCGGGGTTATATTGGGAATACTGCCTTTGCCGTCAGAGTTTGGCCCGCCGGCCAACCAATGATCGGTGCGTAGACCGCCAAGGAAATTGCGCGATGTATGGCATTCGGTGCAATGGCCCATGGCCTCTACTAAATAACGGCCGCGCAGCTCGACCTCCGTCAGGCCGGTCTCTGGCAGGTGAAAACCTTTGGGCATCAGCAGGATTTTCCACATGCCCAAGCTGCGGCGGATGTTAAAGGGAAAGGGGACTGCGTGGGGTTTTGCGGGTTCTGCCGAGGCGGGCAAGGTTTGAAAATAGGCGTAAAGGTCGGCAATGTCTGCCAGTTCCATATTCTGATAGGTTGAATAGGGGAAGGCTGGATAATAGTGTTTGCCTGTCGGCGAGGTGCCAAAGCTGACGGCATTGGCAAATTGCGCCAGTGTCCAGGTGCCGATGCCATGCTCGGTATCCGGCGAAATATTCGGGGCATAAAAAGTGCCGAAATCAGATGGAAAAGCACGCCCGCCAGACAAGATCAACCGATCCGTCTCTTTTGCATCCTTGGCTGCATGGCAAGAGGCACAACCCGCAGCGGCGAAAACCAGCGCGCCTTTGTCGGCATTACCAGAAAGCCCCAGCAGCGCGGTTGCACCATGGGTTTTGGGCACTGTCAGAACCCAGAATATAGCAAAGCCTGCAAGGCCAAGCACGAGGCCTGCTTTTATAAGGTTTTTAAGCGTCATCAGAAAATATTGCCCGCGACATCGCCGCGGGCACCTTGTTTGTTAATTAGTCTTTAGGTTGGCGGAATTGTTTGTGGCAACCGCCACAGCCCCCGCCAAGCGCGCCCATGGCCCCTTGCAGGGATGCTAAATCAGTTCCGGCAACGGCGGCCATCGCGCCTGCGACCTCGACCAGTGCTTTGCCTTTTTCGGCGACAGCGGGATATGTTGTCCAGATTGCAGGCAGGGCGGCGGTTTCACCGAACATGGCCTCATTGTCTGTGCCTTGTGGCCACATGGCGGATTGGTCCATGGTTGCGGCGGCCAGCAGGTTGTTGGCGGCGGCCGTTGCAGCGGCGGAATCATACGCGACCACGCCTTTGGCCATCGCGCCCAACTGGCTGATGTTGAATACATAGATTTGCATCAAGGCTTGGCGTGCTTTGATTGCCGGGTTTGCAGCGATGCTCGGTGTTGCCATTGCGAGGGTGATCGCGGCTGTTGCGGCCAATTTGGTAATGATATTGGTCATAGGTGGCTCCCTTTGGATTTTCTATTTGTACGGGCAGTCTAAACCGCGCCGATGATAATAGAACACCCCAGAAGGGAATTTATTCACACATTTTAGTTATCAATAAATCGAACCGCGCCAATGTGATCCAGGTTTCTATTTCGTTGTGCATAATCAATGCCATAGCCGACAACAAATTTGTCGGGAATTTCAAAGCCGATCCATGTTGCCTTAACATCCACTTCGCGTCGAGCAGGTTTATCGAGAAGGGCGCAGACTTCCAGCCGCGCCGGTCCACGTGATTTAAGCAAGGCAATTACGTGCTTTAACGTGTGACCTGTATCAACGATATCCTCAACCACCAGAATATCGCGGCCTTTGATTTCGCCCCTTAAATCCTTCAGTATGCGCACTTCCCGGGAGGATTTAGTAGAGTTTCCGTAAGACGAGGTTTCCAGAAAATCGACTTCACAAGGCAAGTCCAACTCACGTACCAAATCGGCAATAAACACGAACGAGCCGCGTAACAGGCCAACAATTATCAGCTTATCAGTATCCGCAAAATGTTCCGAAATTTCAGCGGCCAGCGTTTCCACGCGCGCCGCAATCGATTTTGCAGAAATCATCTGTTCGATGACATAGTTACTGTGGTCCAAAGGTCGCGCTCCTTGCGTGGAAATCCCGCTGGTTGCTCGAGTGGGATCAAGTCGCGCCTTGTGTACCCCTTTGCAACAGCGCTGCAAAGGGGGGTATTGGCTAGAGCAGGAAATTACTCTCAGCCAGGTTATCGGGATCGATAGATTTGATGATCAACCTGTCGCCGGATTCGCCGCCATTCAGCCCGCTAAGGTCGATTTCCGCGGCCCAACCTTTGTCTGTCATCAAGCTAGAGAGGACGGAAGCTCCAACCCATAGGCGGAGAGGTCAATCACATCGTGGTCGGCTGCAAGGTCGTGGATCAAGTCTTTGCCACCGCCGGCGGCCACGACAAAGGTGTCGGTTGCGCCCCCACTCAGCTGATCGTTGCCGGAACCAACCGAAAATTTCGCCGTTGAATCGCCAAGGATCTTATCATCCCCTGCGCCTGCATTGATCGCATTCGATTGCGCGGTGCCGGTGATTTCATCGTCCTTTACGGTTCTGTTAAGCTCTGACTTTTTTTCACTCCTGTTACAAATAGCTCACGCTGATTTAGCGGATAGCCGTTAATAAAAACTCAAGATGGATTGAAGAATGAAGAACCAATTTTAACTAATTGTAATGCGTCTGTGGGTGGGCTTGTGAACCCGTCAACATCTGGGTAAAAGCGCAAGCGTACAATTCAAAGACGAGCCAGATGCCAACCCACGCCGAAAAACGCCAGATGCCGTATTCTGCGCAACAGATGTATGATCTTATTGCCGACATCGGGTCCTATCCGCAATTCTTGCCGTGGTGTTCAGCGGCGCGCGAACGCAAACGCAGGCTGGACGGCGATTGTGAAGTGATAGAAGCGGATTTGGTGATTTCTTTCAAAGTGTTTCGAGAGAAATTTGGCAGCCGTGTGACCCTTTATCCTGCCGAGTCGCGCATCGATGTGGAATATCTCGATGGGCCGTTTAAATATCTCAACAATCACTGGCGTTTCATACCGTTAGAAAATGGCGGCTGCGAGGTCGATTTTTTTGTAGATTTTGAGTTTAAGTCTATGATCCTGCAAAAAATAATCGGCGTCGTCTTTACCGAAGCAATGCACAGGATTGTGCGCGCATTCGAGCAGCGGGCCGACCAGCTTTATGGTGCCAAGCCGTAGCGCCTCAGCGCCTCAAGTCGGGTCAGCCAGTTTTGTCAGCACAGATATTTCGCCCTCCAGCGTGCGATGCACCGGGCATTTATCGGCGATCTCCAGCAGCTTTTGCCGCTGGGTATTGTCCAATGGGCCAACCAGATGCACAACCCGTTTGAACTGATCCACCTTGCCCACCGTGGCCTCGCAGGTGTCGCAATCCTGTGCGTGAACCTTGTCATGGGTCACATCGACAAACACATGATCCAATGGCCAGCGTTTGCGCCGCGCATACATGCGGATGGTCATCGAGGTGCAAGCGGCCAGTCCGGCAGACATGAATTGATAAGGCGTCATGCCTTTGTTGCTGCCGCCATAAGTGACTGGTTCATCGGCCAAAGTATGGTGCAAGGGACCGGATGTAATATCCTGCAAGAACCCCTTTGGGTCCGCCTCGATTGAACGCACAATCCCCTCCGGTGCCCCGATGGGGGCGGCAGGCTGTTGAATGCCCAGATAACGCGCAGACCAGGCGGCAATCACCTCAGCGGCATATTCCGCATCCTCGCGGTTGGACAGCAGGTGATCCGCATTATCCAATGTAACAAAGCTTTTGGGATGCTTTGCCGCGCCAAAAATTTCCGCTGCATTCTCGATGCCTACGGTCTGGTCAACGGGTGAATGCATCACCAGCAACGCCCGTTTCAGATTGGCAATGGCAGGGAGTAGAACCGCCTGAGAGACATCCTCGATGAATTCCTGCTTGATCGTGAAGGGGCGTCCGGCAAGGGATACCGAGGCTTGGCCCTTGTCCATGATTTCGTCCAGTGAGCTGCCAAAATTATGGATCACATGGCTGGGGCAAGACGGCGCGCCAATCGTCACAACGGCCTTGACCGAGGGAATATCCGCTGCCGCTTTGAGCACCGCCGCCCCGCCCAGCGAGTGGCCAATCAGCAAGCAAGGCGCCGTTCCCTGATCGGTCAAATATTGCGCCGCATGGACCAGATCCACCACGTTACTGGAAAAATGGGTATTGGAAAACTCGCCGTCAGAATGCCCAAGACCCGTGAAATCGAACCGCAGGACAGCAATCCCCATGGCCGCCAGCCTTTGCGAGATACGCCGCGCCGCAGGGATGTCTTTGGAGCAAGTGAAGCAATGGGCGAAAATGGCCGTGGCGCGCAGTTTACCGCCCGGCATGTCCAACCGTGCCGCCAGTTTTGCGCCGGAATGGCCGGTGAATGTGATTTTGCCGTTGTTCATGTTTGATCCTTTCAGCAGAAACTTAACATGAGATTACCAAACAGTTCCCGCAAGCCCTTCAGGCGTATTTTCACAAGGATTTGAGAATTTTGCCGCAAGCTCTTGTTGATCAAGGGCTGCTCTGCCAAACTAGGGCGAATTTCTTGCAAGGAATAGTAATGCGATATTTTCGATCCATGCTGGCGTGTTTATTACTTGCTAACTCTGCTGTTTACGCCCAACAGATTGCCATTGTTGACACCGCCTGGGATACCACAAATTACGTCGATGCGCTCCGGGCAAACGGGGTGCAGGTGATTGGGCGCTATTATGCGCGCTGCGAACATATGGATGGTTTTGTACCGGAAAAACGCTTTGCCTTTCGCGCAGCAGAGGTCGGCGCGATTAAGCGGGCCGGAATGGCCATCTTGTCGATTTACCAGTTTCACAGCAGTTCAAAATTCAAATTCGACGGGATGCGGATGAAGAATGGCGCGTTGCAACCGTTATTTGATGCCAACTGCAATCCGGCGGCGCAGGGCCGCAGCGCCAAGGCAGAGGCAAAGCTGGATGCAAAGGCGGCAATTGAACAGGCGCGGATGGTGGGGCAACCACGCGGGTCAGCGATCTATTTTGGCGTTGATTTCAATTTCAGCAAATCAGATACAGACACCCGCAAAAAGATGATTTTGTATTTCAAGGAGATGCGCAAGCACCTGAACAAGGCGGGCCTGCAGATGGGCATTTACGGCGACGGCGACGCGCTGAGCGTTTTGCAACAGGCCGGATTAGCCGATTATTCCTGGATCATGGCGTCGCGTTCTTTTCGCGGTTCCAGCGCTTTGCACAGGGCAGGGCGCTGGAATCTGTTTCAAGCGCAGGTGGATCGTCTATGGTTCAAAAACCTGCCGATTGATCTGAATATCCAGAATCCGGCACAAGGGTCCTACATCGGTTTTTGGAATGCAAATGGCCCCTTTGAGGTGCCGGCCCGGCAATCAGCCAACATATTTGCCGCGCGCCGGTTCGTGTGTAACGGCGACGCCCGTCTGCGCCCCCGTGCGAATTCCACCCAAGACGCGTTGGTCAGCGGAAAGTTCAAAAACGCGGATACGCGCAAACCCGTGCCGCAAATCATCGGCTATGCCCAAGCCTTGCGCGTGGGGCAGCAGCGCAAAAAGCTCATTCAGGTCGATGTGAATGATGATGGCACATTTGACGGCTGGACATGGGCCGGTAACCTGTCGGCCAATTTCAACGGCAAGCCGGATTATGTTTCCCGCAACAAGGATTTGCGCTGCCGCTAAAGCAACTGGTCCATTGCCGCTGTGCCGCGCGCCAGTAATTTCGCATAATTCTGCGCGTCAATGTTGGCACCACAGACCACAAATCCGATCCTCTTGCCTAACAACCGTTCGCGGTACGGCCCCAAGGCCGCCGCTAAAACCGCTCCGGCTGCAGGTTCCACTGCCAGTTTTGCTTCTGTTTGAAACAAGGCCAAACCTGCGCAAATCATATCGTCAGAAACCAGCACCACATCATCGACAAACCGCTTTGCCGCGCCAAAACTATAGGGCAGGGACATCGGGGCGCCCAAACTGTCGGCGAGCGTGTCCACCTTATCCAATGTAACCGGTGCGCCCTGATCCAAACTCATCCGTGTGGAGGGCGCGCCAATCGGTTCAACACCCAAAACAGCACATTCAGGGTTCATTGCCTTGAGTGCCGTAGCCACACCAGAAATCAGCCCGCCACCACCAATTGACACGATCACCGCATCCAGATCGGCCACATCATCGATCAATTCCAGACCAACACCCGAGGCCCCCAACAGCGTATTAACACCCTCAAAAGGATGCACAAATATGCGGCCTTCCTCTTTCTCCAGCCGTGCGGCCTCGGCAAAGGCTTCAGCGGCTGTGTCTTTCAAAACCACCTCGGCCCCCATCGCATGTACCAATGCCAGTCGCATCGGATTACAAGAGGAAATAATGACAACCTTGGCGGAAATGCCGGCCTGTTTTGCCGCCCAAGCCGCCGCAACCGCATGATTTCCGGCACTCACAGCGGTAATTCCGCGCGCGCGATCCGCTGCCGGAATGGCCGCCACACAAGACAGCGCGCCGCGTGCTTTGAACGATCCTGTGTGTTGCAACAACTCCAGTTTAAAATACAACTCCGCGCCGCCCAATGCATCGGCCAACCGGTCAGACGGGCAGCGCACTGTGGGGGTGCGTAAAACATCCTCCGCCAACTTTCGATGCCGCGCCCTCATTGCCGTCAAATCTGGATACTCAACCTGCATCACAGTCCCCTTTACATTTCTACTTTGAAAAAAATATCCCCGCCGGAGGCATCCGCCCCCAACAGCCTATCGCAAGCCGATCAAAACAAATCCACATCGCGCTGTAACCGCTGTGCCACTTCAAACGCATGATAGGTCAATATGCCATCACATCCCGCCCGCTTGAATGCCAGCAGCGCTTCCAGGATAACCTTGTCGCGGTCAATCCAGCCGTTTTGCCCCGCTGCCTCGATCATCGCGTATTCGCCAGAAACTTGATAGGCAAAGGTCGGCACCGCAAATTCCGATTTCACCCGCTGGCAAATGTCCAAATAGGGCATCCCCGGCTTAACCATCACCATATCCGCGCCCTCATCCAGATCACGTGCCACCATGCGCAGGGCCTCATCGGCATTCCCCGAATCAATCTGATAGGTCTTCTTGTCGCCTTTCAACGCACCGGATGCTCCGACGGCATCCCTGAAGGGTCCGTAAAACGCCGAGGCAAATTTAGCGGAATAAGACATGATCGCCGTGTCGGAAAACTCGTTTCCCTCCAGTGCGCGGCGGATCACCCCGATGCGTCCGTCCATCATATCAGACGGTCCTAATATATCCGCGCCTGCCTCGGCCTGCACCAAGGCTTGCTGCTCCAGCATCATCAGGGTTTCGTCATTCTGGATCACCCCATCAACGACAAAACCGTCGTGACCGTCGGAATTATACGGGTCCAGCGCCACATCCAGCAAAATGCCAATGTCCGGCACTGCCGCCTTTATGGCCCGCGTCGCTGTATTCACCAGATTGTCAGGATTTATGGCCTCTTCACAGCCGGGCGTCTTTTTCGACCCCTCGGTATAGGGGAACAGGGCAATCACCGGAATCCCCAGATTTGCCGCCTCGTTTGCCGCGTCAACCGCCCGATCTACAGAGCGGCGCATGACCCCGGGCATGGCAGAAACAGGCTCCTCGATACCCACACCTTCACGCACAAACATCGGCCAGATCAGATCAGATACGGCCAGTGAATTTTCTCGTGTCAAGTCACGCATCCAATCGGTGCGGCGCAGTCTACGGGCACGTGCGGCGGGGAAGGGGGCTGGCGTATGGGGCATGGAATTTCTCGTATCGCTGCGGGTTACCAATCGGAGTGCCCAAATTTTGCGCCAAGTTCAAGAAAATTCCGAAAACCGCGATTGGATTCAGCCAGTGTTTCCTCTAAACACCTCAAAAAAAGCAGGAGAAGCCCATGGAAGGGTTCTATTCAGAGGTCATCGGCTCGCGCAGCTTTGCCAGCGTATGGTACTGGATTGTGTTTGCCCTGATCTGGACCCGTACCACCCACTGGACCTTGGGCGTGCCCTATGAAGACGCGCGTATGGGGCAAAAACTGGGCGGGCAGCATCAAGTTGATTTTGAAACGATGATCGAGATCAACGTGCGCAAGACTCTGGATGTTTTTGACAGTCACAACGTGTTTTTCACCGCTGTTGCGGCCTTCATGCTCGCGTCGATATTTATGTTGGGGTTCTATTTCAGAATTCAGTTTATGCAGGCAGGTTTCTTGCTGCTGTTCCCGCTGTCTGTCGTCGGCATGTTGTCGCTGCGGCTGGCCCATCATCTGGATGATGAACCTTTGCAAGGCGAGGCCCTGTACCGCGCCTATGTCACGCATCGCCGGATCAAACAGATGATTGGCGCCATGGCGATTATGTTCTCGACCTTTTGGGGCGTCTCGCAAACGCTGTTCAGTCCCTACGCCTGATCTACCACGGCAAGGTTTCAGCGTCTTTTAGGTAGGGCAGGCGGCCGCGTGCAGAGAGCAGGTGTTCTTTGTTAAGTCTGGCTTGTAAAATTTCTGGTTTTGCACCCGCGCGGGCAATATCGTGACCGTCCGGCCCGACAATGCAGCTATGGCCCAGATATTTCATGCCGTGTTCAACGCTGCTCTGGTTCGCATAACAAACATAGACGCCGTTCTCAAAGGCCCGCACCGGAATCAGTTTATGCGCAACAATCCCCCAATTTTCATCAAGCGCCGTGGGCACCAGTACCAGATCAGCCCCCAAGCGCCGGACATGGCGAAAATTCTCTGGAAATTCGCTGTCATAGCAGATTAGCGTGGCGATTTTGAAACCCTTAAATGAGAAAAGCTCGCAGCTGTTTCCCGTTGCAAAGTGATCACTCTCAAATCCCGGCGGCAGCAGCAGTTTTTGGTGTCCTCCCAGTCGTTCACCGAGCGCGCCAAAGCAATTTGTTGAATTGTAGGTTTTACCGTTGCAAATCTCTGCGTAGCCATAGTGGATTGCAATGTCGTGAGTTTTGCACAGGGCAGATATTTTTTGCGCAAATGGCCCGTCTTTGGCCTCATTCCAGCGTTCAACATTCGCCCCAATATTGTAGCCTGTCAAAAACAACTCAGGCAGAACCAACAAATCTGCCGCCCAAGCATGGTTGTCCTGTAACTGCTTTGCCAGCCATTCAAACCGGGCTTGCGGTCCGTCCAGTTCCGCGGGGTTCTGCGCCACAACGATGTTGAGGCACTCCATCAGCTTTTACTCAACAGGATTTCGCGGGGGTAATGGGTCAGGAATTCAAAACCTGTCTCAGTCACCACGACAGAATCCCCGATCCGGCCAGCCGCCACACCATCAATCGAAATTCCGCCATCCACGGCAAAGGTCATGCCAGCCTGTAGAACGGTCTTATCGCCGTCTTTCAATTCCGGTGCCTCTAGGTAAGCGACCCCGATCGAACGCCCCGTGCGATAACCCGTTTCATAACCACGTTCGCGGTAAACAGCGTTGGCGGCATGGGCAATATCCTCGGCCAAAACACCAGGTTGCAGGGTGGCAAGGGCGGCTTGTTGCGCGTCAATTGCCGCTTGTTGCACCCGCGCGCCGGTGTCTGTGACCCCGCCGATATGAAACATCCGGTCAAAGCCCAACTTGTACTGTTTGAACTGCGCCATATTGCAAAAACAGAAATACACCGGATCAAATTTTTCATATTTTCGCACAGTGGCGCGGCGATGAACCATAGATGTGTCGCTACCGCTTTGCAGAATTTGCAAGTTATGGATCATGGGCGACACAAAGCTGTCCCAGCCTGTATCGGTCAGGAATCCCGCCGCTTTATGTGATCCCGCCTCAATCACTGCCAAAGCGGATTCGTATTCCTGCCGCCCCTCTGCCAGCGAACCATGCGCGGCAGCCATCATCGCACCGGCAATTTCACCAGCTTGTTTCATAATATCTATTTCAAACGGTGATTTGATCATCCTTTGCGCGCCAAGCACCGGGGAAATATCGCGCAAAGGCAGGTCCCTGTAAGCTTCATCAAGAAAGTTGCGCACAATGGCCGGAATGTGATTGCGTTCAATCCAGATTTCACGCGGTCTGTCCCCCAACGCCCCTTTAAGCGCGCGCGCCCAACTGCGCTGGCCGATATCCTCCCAGATGCGAATATCCTCGACCCAGGTCATCGCGCCAACCATCTCGGATTCCATCAAAGGCGTGATGATTGCAGGGGCGTCTTCTGAATCAACCACCAGCATCGTCGGGCGGCCAAATTCAATTCCCAAATACCCCCAGAAACCTGCAAGATAGGCAATCGAACTTTCGTCGGTGAAAACGGCTTTTTGGATGCCCTGAGCCCTCATCTGCGCCTGAAGGTTACGGGTTCTGGTTTTGGCTTCGTTCAGCATTGCATTCTTTCCCATGATTCTCTTGATTGGTGGTTATAACCCTACATCAATTTGCCCCGTTAACCCCCCTGTCGTCGTAACATGCGTTTTTGTTATGAGAGGCTTGCCCAACCCACCCCTCTGGGGTAGGTGCCCTTGGGTATGGATATGCAAAGCTACAACCCCAATCTGACCACCATCGGCGGCGCGCCGGAGGGGTTCGATGCCCAGCTCTTGGTGCAACATCTGGCGAAATCCGGCAAACCGCTGGTGCATATCGCGCGCGATGATACCCGCCTTGCAGCCATCCAAACCGCCTTGCAGTTTTTCGCACCGGGCCTGGCGGTTTTCACCTTTCCCGCGTGGGATTGCCTGCCCTATGACCGTGTTTCCCCGAACGCCGAAATTTCCGCCGCCCGTATGGCCACACTCGCGGCCCTTGCCAAAGGATTTGACCAACCGTTCATCCTGCTGACTACCGTTAATGCCGTGACCCAGCGGGTGCCGACCCGCGCCATTATGGGGTCTTCCAGCTTTACCGCCACTGTTGGGCGCCAGATAAACGAGGCCGAACTGCGCAGCTATTTTGTGCGCATGGGGTTCAGCCAGTCGCCAACCGTGATGGAACCCGGTGATTTCGCCATTCGCGGCGGGTTGATAGATGTATTTCCGCCCGGTGATACAGGTCCCGTGCGCCTCGATCTGTTTGGCGATGTGCTGGACAGGGCGCGCCGCTTTGACCCCATTACCCAACGCACCGTGGAAAAACTGACCCGCGTTGAATTGGCCCCCGTGTCCGAGGTGATGCTGGACGACAAAGCCATCCAGCGGTTCCGCCAGAATTATCGCCTGGAATTTGGCGCAGCAGGTACCGATGATCCGCTGTATGAGGCCGTCAGTGCCGGACGCAAACACCAAGGGGTCGAGCATTGGGCACCGCTGTTTCACGCGCGGATGGAAACCCTGTTCGACTATTTGCCAGACGCCACATTATTCCTTGATGATCGCTGCACGCCTGCACGTCTTTCCCGCTGGGAAAGCATTGCAGATCAATATGATGCCCGCAAAGAGGCGCTGAAATCCAAGGCGCGGATGGACAGCGTTTACAAACCTTGCCCACCGGAATTACTGTACCTTGATGACCCCGCATTCGAGCGGGCAGTCAAAGGTTTTGAAATCAAACAATTGGCGGTTCTGCCGCAATCCGTAGGCCTTGGGGTTATTGACGCAAGCGGGCGTATCGGGCGTGATTTCGCCCCCGAACGCCAACAAGAGAACATCAGCATCTTCGCAGCTCTCGCCGATCATATCAGGAAAAAGCAGCGCAACAGCCATGTGGTTATGGCCTCCTTCTCTGAGGGCGCGCGCGAACGCCTCTCTGGTCTGCTCGATGATCAGGAACTCGCCGGTGGCAGGTTGGTGGCCAATTGGGCGGATGTGACCGGCAAACAGGGGGGCTTGTCACTTGCCGTCTGGCCGCTGGATCACGGGTTCGAGGCCCCGGGCCTGACGGTGATTTCCGAACAGGACGTGCTGGGGGATCGCCTGATCCGCGCCCCGAACCGCAAACGCCGCGCCGAGAATTTCCTGACCGAGGCCACCAGCCTGTCACCAAATGATCTGGTGGTGCATATCGACCACGGCATTGGGCGCTACAAGGGGCTGGAAACTGTTACAGCTGCCGGCGCACCGCATGATTGCATTTTGCTGGAATACGCCAACAACGACCGGCTGTATCTGCCGGTTGAAAACATCGAACTGCTGTCGCGCTACGGCTCTGACAGCGGCATGTTGGACCGTCTTGGTGGCGGCGCTTGGCAGGCGAAAAAGGCAAAGCTCAAGGAACGTATCCGCGAAATAGCCGATAAACTGATCCGCATCGCCGCCGAGCGTATTTTGCGCAAAGCCGAGGTGATGGAACCGCCCCATGATACATGGGAGCGTTTCTGCGCCCGCTTTCCCTATACCGAAACCGACGATCAACTGGCCGCAATCGAGGACGTGCTAGGCGATATGGCCTCTGGCCGTCCAATGGACCGGCTGATTTGCGGCGACGTGGGCTTTGGCAAAACCGAGGTCGCCCTGCGCGCCGCCTTTGTTGCGGCCTCCGCTGGTACCCAAGTGGCCATCGTGGCCCCTACAACCCTGCTGGTGCGTCAACATTTCAAGTCGTTTCAAGAACGCTTTCGCGGCTTGCCAATCCGCGTGCGCCAACTGTCCCGTTTTGTCACCGCCAAAGAGGCGCAGCTGACCCGCGACGCCCTGCGCGACGGGGCCGTGGAAATTGTCATCGGCACCCACGCTCTGCTGGCCAAAAACATCAAATTCGCCAATCTGGGCCTGCTGGTGATCGACGAGGAACAGCATTTCGGCGTGAACCACAAAGAACGCCTAAAACGGCTGCGCAGCGATGTGCATGTGCTGACCTTGACCGCCACGCCGATCCCGCGCACCCTGCAAATGTCCCTGTCCGGCGTGCGCGAACTGTCGATCATCGGCACCCCGCCTGTCGATCGTTTGGCGATCCGCACCTATGTCAGTGAATTCGACACCGTCACCATCCGCGAGGCCTTGCTGCGCGAACATTACCGCGGTGGCCAAAGCTTTTTCGTGGTGCCGCGCATCTCGGACCTGCCTGACATCGAACATTTCCTGAAAGAACAAGTGCCCGAAGTCAGCTTTGTGGTGGCCACCGGCCAAATGCCGGCGGGCGAATTAGACGACCGGATGAACGCCTTTTACGACGGCAAATACGACGTGCTGCTGGCCACAACCATCGTTGAAAGTGGCCTTGATATTCCGACTGCCAATACAATGATTATCCACCGCGCCGACATGTTCGGCCTGTCCCAGCTCTATCAAATCAGGGGCCGTGTTGGCCGCTCCAAAACACGGGCCTATGCCTATCTCACCACCAAACCACGGGGCAAATTGACCGCCACGGCCGAAAAACGCCTGCGGGTGCTTGGTTCCCTTGACAGCCTTGGCGCAGGTTTCACATTGGCCAGCCAAGACCTCGATATTCGCGGCGCTGGCAACCTGCTGGGCGATGAACAATCTGGTCAAGTGCGCGAAGTTGGCTTTGAGTTATACCAAGAGATGCTGGAGGAAGCGATTGCCAAGATGAAGGCGGGCGAAATGGAAGGTCTGCCGGATGAGGGCAGCTGGTCGCCGCAAATCAACCTTGGCGTTCCTGTGCTGATCCCCGCGGATTACGTCACCGATCTGGACGTGCGCCTCGGGCTTTATCGCCGCCTGTCAGGCCTGACCAAGAAGGTCGAGCTGGAAGGTTTCGCCGCTGAATTGATTGACCGTTTCGGCAAACTCCCCACCGAGGTCGATATCCTGCTGCGCATCGTGCGCATCAAGGCGATGTGTCGCCGTGCCGGTATTGCCAAACTGGATGGCGGCCCCAAAGGCGCTGTTGTGCAATTTCACAATAACAAATTCGCCAACCCCGCAGGCTTGGTTGAATACCTGTCCAAACAGAACGGCCTGGGCAAAGTCAAAGACAATAAAATCATCATCCGCCGCGATTGGGATAATGACGACAGCAAAATCAAAGGTGCCTATATCATTGCCCGAGATTTGGCCGTGCTGGCGACACCAAAGAAATAGCCCCCTGCCAATTTCTACCTTGTGAAAAATATCCCCTAAAGCGTTTCGACATTGCGTTGTCTGATGATTTAAACGAAAGTCGAAACGCTCTGAGCGGAGCGGAACCCCGCGCGCTGCGCTCAGGGGTCGTGGTCCCTTTAGGGCCTCCGTTCTGGCCACTGGAACCTATTAAACGGATAACATTCTTGCCGTTTTGATTGTTATAGGAATGCTGTAAAGGCAAAGGCTGAGACCCGCCAAAAAGGATTCCCGTTTGACCCATCTTTTCGCCCTTTTTATCAGCGCGTTCACGTCTGCAACGCTGCTGCCCGGCTCATCCGAACTGTTGTTGCTGGCACTCCTCGCTGACGGTCAGGCCAACATCCTGCCACTGGTGCTGGTGGCCACGGTTGGGAACACACTGGGATCGGTGGTGAATTGGCTGCTTGGCCGCTACTTTGCCCACTTTCGAAACCGCAAATGGTTCCCGGTGAGTGCCCGGCGGTACACACAGGCAGAGGGTTGGTATAATAAATACGGTGTGTGGTTGTTGCTGATGTCTTGGGTGCCAATTGTGGGGGATCCGCTGACCGTGGTGGCCGGCACATTGCGGGTAGGATTCTGGCGGTTTCTGGTTTTTGTGGCGACAGGAAAACTGCTGCGCTACAGCTTTGTTGCAGGGGCGGCGCTTTGGTGGTTTTCCGCGGGTTCAAGCCAGCCCTTGTAGCTGACGATTGGCCCGATCAAGGGGGCCGCAAGCACAATGTCGAAATGAAAACGCCCGTCGCGTTCTTGCTCAAAACTCCCGCCCGAGGGCAGCAGAAAACGGGGCAGGGGGATGCCCATGAATTGCCAGCTGCGTGGGTTGAAATAGAGTTTCCCTTCCCGGTGAACCAGCGCAAGGGCGACTGTTATCAGGCCAAATCGCTCCAAAACCAGATGCTGCTTGCGCCCATGCCCCGCGCGCAAATGGCTCTGGAAACGGGCTTTTGCGAACTGCCGGACCCAAACCTCGCTGCCATCCTTTTCTTTGGTAAAACCAACTTTAACAGCAACCGCACTGCCGGCAGGCGGAAAGCCAAAAAATCCGGCAATCCATTTGCTAAACAGCCCGTTGCCACGCGAAACCTCGGCCTCACCTGCCCAATGGCCTTGATCCGCGGCCAGATGAAGGGCCTGTAACTGCGGTGCAAGTCGGTCAAATTCGGCCCCCAATATCTGCCGGAACAAGGGCTGGCGTTTGTCCGCTGCCCCTCGAAATCCCATGGAAATACTGCGCCCCTGAAACAACGCGTCGTAATCGGCCAGTTCCAGTGCTTCAACGGCCGGGCGCGCACCGGCAGGTTGCGCCTCGCCTGCAAGATGCTGCCGCAGTAACGCCTCGATTGCCATCGACGGGATATACGGCCCGTCGTCGCCCTCGGCCAGCAGATGCCAAGAGCGTTCAACCGGCTGCCCGTTTTTGAGGCCCGTCGCATGGATAAACATACCGCCCCGATGTTCACCGAATTTCATCCGGTTCAAAACCCAGTAAAACAGCGGCGCAAACGGGGTCATCGCCGGCAGATGAAGCCGCATCCGTATCTTGGCCAGCAGGTTCAATATTCGGTGCAATACCTCTGGCCCGGGTCCTGCCCCCATCCAGATTTCTTGCATTTCGGGATGCAGGGGCGGAATCACCCGTAAATCCGGCACTTCCACCAAAGAAAAATGCAGATTACGCAGGGGCGTTTTACCGGGCACCGCGATGGTATAGCGCAAACTCTCGGTCAACCCGTAAGCCCGCGTGGTTTTTCCGCCGCGAAACAGTTTCAACGGCCCACCGGCATAGCCAATAACCGCACGCATCACATTCATCCCGACCCCCGCATAGGGCGACGGCGCGATACCGCCTTTGACCGAGACAACAGCCATATCCCGCGCCATTTCCCGCAATACGGCGGCGCTAAGTACCGGAAAACTGCTGACGCCGGACAACACGCAGACGCCCGCCTGTTTTGCGGCGGCGTCGAACTTGGATATGCCAAACACAAAATCGGCGGCGTCGGCAAAATCGAGGTAATGAACGCCCATTTGGATGCAGGTTTCGACCACATCGTATTGCGCATCGCCATAGTCCTGAAACGGGCCAGAAGCATCGACCACAAAATCCACGCGAAGATTGGCTAGGTGCACGGCAAGATCGTTTCGATCCATTGCAAAGGGGGTGAATTTCGCCTCCCCAGTCAAAGCTTGGCAAAAGGCATCCGCCTTGGCTTGCGACCGGCCACTGATGACAATTTCCATATCTGCAACATCTGACAATAATTCGGCCAAACGTCCGCCAAACACGCCGTAACCACCAAGGATCAGAACCTTCATTGCAACAGGCGTTTCTGGATTTCAGGGTCCGGCAAGTTGCACAGATCAGCCGTACCACTGAGGCGAATGCGGTTGCGCGCAACCAAGCCGTAACAGTAATCCAGAATGAACGGCGGGATAATACGCAGCATTATCAAAGCCTTCCAGATACCGCCCAAGCGCTGACCCACACGGATAATCGCATCAGCCGAGCTGTAGGCCAGCCCGTCCTCCATATACAACCAAGAGGCCGGATCATCTGGATCAATCCCGTAATGGCGAAACAGCGCGGCGCCCAATTCGGATTGCATCAGGATGATCTGAAACTCGGATTTTTTGTCATTATGGGCAATCCAGCGGGCACCTTTGGCACATAAACCACAGCGCGCATCCATCACCGTCAATTGCCCGACATCATCAAATTCAGGCACCATTGGGTCAGCGCGGTACGAATGGGGCGTGGTGTTGAGGGGCATCTTGCGCGGCCTTCATTAGGGATAGGCAGGGGCAACTTACAGCTTTTGTCGGCGCAGACGCAAGGTAATCTGTTGGCCTTTGATATTTCGTGTTAGCCTTGCCAAAACAAGTCAACGAGGGCCAAATGATTAAGAAAATCCTGAAACTGATTGGCGCAGCTTTGCTGATCCTGATTGCCGTGCAGGCCGTTAACACAATGCGCTACACGGCGCAGGACACCAGCGCAGTGCAGGCCGAACTGCCCATCGTAGACGAGGCACTTTTTGCCGCCCATCTGGGCGAAGCGATCCGTATTCAAACGATCTCTACCTCGGTTGATATGGGCGCGCGCGGCCCGGAATTTCAGCAATTCCTCGACTGGCTGGTTGTAACCTATCCCGCCGCCAATGCCGCTATGACGCGGGTTATGGTTGGCGAGCTAACACCGGTTTACCGATGGGATGGCGCTGATACCAACCTCCAACCTATTCTTCTCACCGCCCATTATGACGTGGTTCCAGTCGCCGAAAGTGGCCTTGCCGATTGGCAACAAGACCCGTTTTCCGGTGCAATTGCGAGTGGTTTTATCTGGGGACGCGGCGCGCTCGACGACAAAAGTGCGGTTGTGGCGATCATGGAGGCGGTCGAAGCCTTGGCCACATCCGGTTTCACCCCGAACCGCACGATCTATTTCAGTTTTGGCCATGACGAGGAGATCGGCGGGGCGGATGGAGCAGCAAGCGCCGCGACCTATTTCAAAGAGCAGGGCATTCAAATGGCCTGGTCACTGGATGAGGGATCGATGATCCTGAAAGACGTGATCGCCGGCTTGGAATTGCCCGTCGCCAGCATCAACGTGGCCGAAAAGGGCTATGTCTCGCTCGATATTACCGCCCGTGCGGAAGGCGGCCATTCCTCGCTGCCACCGCGCGATACCGCCGTCAGTACATTGGCCACAGCCCTGACCAAACTGCAATCCGGCCCCGTGCCCGGTGGTCTGACCGGCGCGTCCAAAGAATTCTTTGACGGCTTGGGGCCGCATTTCACTCTGGCGCAAAAGGTGTTGTTTGCAAACCAGTGGTTCTACCGCCCGCTGCTGGAAATTGTGCTGTCCGGCTCCCCTGCCACTGACGCGATGCTGCGCACGACCAAAGCACCGACAATGCTGGTCGGCTCTGCCAAGGATAACGTGCTGCCGCAAAAGGCAACTGCCACAGTGAATTTCCGCATCCATCCGCGCGACAGTATTGATGGCGTCGTGGCACATACCCGCGAAATGATCGACAATTCGGAGATCGAAATCACATTGCGCGGCGGATTTGGCAACGAGCCGAGCGCCGTATCCGACAAAGACGGTATCGGTTTTCAAGCCCTGTCCAAAACCTTTCGACAAGTGTTTGGCGACCTGATCGTGGTGCCCGGCCTGACCGTCGCGGCGACAGATTCCGTGCATTATGCCAAAATCTCTGACAACAGTTATCGCATCAACCCGTTTGTGTTCACCGGCGAAGACATCAAACGCCTGCACGGCCGCAACGAGCGGATTTCAGTGCAGGCCATGGGGCAGGCGGTGCAATTTTATCAGATGTTGATCCGGAATGGAGGGTAGGGTGGGTGCAGCTTTGCAGGCCACGTTTCGTAGACTGGCGGCACATGCTCTCCTTGTTCGTCTCGAACAGTTGATTGGGCAATAAAGCCCGTAACAGAAGAAGGAGAGATCAGGATGTTAACACAAAATGAAAGCTTTGTCGGAATAGATGTCGGCAAACGCGAACTGGTCGTTGCCGTTGCTGGCGTTAACCATATTTGGGTGGTGGAAAACACCGCCAAAGGTCATGCGGATTGCGTCGATTATCTGGCAAAGCTTGCACCAGACCGGTTGCGTATCCACATCGGTCTAGAGGC
>JAJRPO010000078.1 GCA_024280735.1 Alphaproteobacteria bacterium
GGCTGGCAGCCGTTCTGGCCGTCGAACCCGAAACAAAATGCTCGGTCAAACGGTTCTGCTTATAGTGGCTGAGTCGGCTCTTTCGCATATGGCCCATGATAACCCCTTTTTTGGGTTATCTGGGTCAGCCCCCAATTGTTTTTGAGTTTCCTCATGAAGCATTCGGTTCAGGGTTCTATAACCTATTTCTTCTTCACGAAATCCAGCGGCTTCACACAATTTGGCGCATTCAATTTTACTTTCCAATTTTGTGCGGTCAATATCAGCCTCTGCACTCGCAATTCGTCTCATTTGCCAAGGAAGTAGTGAAGCACCAATAGCGTCACTAACCCTATTTATCAAAACCTCAGCAGGTTTTGACAGTTTTCCTAAGTCTACAACTGCATTTTTTGCCAAATTTCTTTGTCTCCATATCTGTCTGCCGTAAAAGTAGCGAACTTCTGAAGTGACTACAACTATTTCTGGTATTAAGGAGCAAAATACATTTTGGAAGTTTGCCCAAATTCAAATATCTGAGGTTGGGGGCCCGTCGAATAAAAAAAGACGCCCCCTTTGGGGACGCCCATTCATACCTTGGAGGAGGTCGTAAATCTTAGGCTTTGTCACCGGAAACCACGGCTTCTTCGTCAACGGCTTCCCATGCGTCGCCTGCGGCCACAAGGCAGGTCATGCCGCTGGGCAGGGTGATGACGATGGTCCAAGTGCCGCTCTCAGCAGAGGCAAAGACCTCTAGCACGCCGTTGTTTTGGGCGAGACCCATGGATTGACGGGTTTCGCCGTATTTTTCGGACAGGCGTTCCACGACTTGGGTGCGCTGGCCGCAGTTGGCGGCGATGGGGGTGGTTTGGGCGGGCGCGGGTTGCAAGGCCAGCACAGCACCGCCAAAGCCCAGGGAAAGCGCGAAAAGGATCTTTTGCATCTGTTATCTCCGTCAAAAGGGCAGTGCCGTTGTCAGAGGCTTGCCCAAAATAGCATATGTCACAGGCTGCTCTCCAAAACTCCGAGGTGACCATCCGGTCGGTCCCCGCCCCTGTGAAAGGAATGGCCTTAGGGTGGCCGAAATAGGAGTAGGAATGGTTAACGGGCCGTGCGCTGGGGCAGATTGTGAAAATGATTGGCTAAAAAGGTAGACGGTTGCCCCCGCAGGGATTCTATGGTTGATCAGGGGAAACGACTGCTGGAGATGCTATGACCTATCAAAACCGCCCGTTCCGCTCGCTGCTGTACATCCCCGGGGACAAACAAAGGGCGCTGGATAAGGCGCTGACTTTGGACTGCGACGGGATCATTTTTGATCTGGAAGATGCGGTTGGGGTGGATAGCAAGGACGGCGCGCGCGAAATGTTGGCGGCGCAACTGGCCTCAGCAGATTATGGGCATCGCGCTGTGATGGTGCGGGTGAACGGGCATGGGACGCAGTGGCATGACGCTGATCTGGCGGCTATTTGTGCGATTGGGCCGGAGGCGATATTGCTGCCCAAGGTGGACAGCGCGGCAGACGTGACGCGGCTGGCTGCGGTTCTGGATGGCCATGCAAATTGCGCCGAGACCAAGATTTGGGCGATGATGGAAAGCCCGCTGGGGATACTGAACGCGGCTGAAATCGCGGCGGCCCCACGGATGGCAGGGATGGTTGTTGGGTCAAACGATCTGCTCAAAGATCTGGGCGCGACGCAAACAGCGGACCGTCTGGCCCTGCAAACATCGTTGAATATTTGCCTGCTGGCCGCAAGGGCCTATGGCCTGATCTGCATCGACGGGGTTTATAACGCGTTCAAGGATATGGACGGGCTGGCCGTGGAATGCGCGCAGGGGCAAGTGTTGGGGTTTGATGGTAAATCATTGATCCATCCGGCCCAGTTGCAAGTGACCAACCATATTTTCAGCCCATCCGAGGCGGCGATGGCGCTGGCCAAGCGCCAGATTGCAGCGTTTAACGAGGCCGAGGCCAGTGGCAAAGGTATTGCGGTTTTGGATGGCAAGATTGTCGAGAACCTGCATATTGTGACGGCGCGCAAAGTTTTGGCGATGGCGGCCGCGATTGGCGCGGCGGGAGCCACCGGCGGGGATATTTAGGGCGAATTCGAAGATGTTGGCCTCAGGAACGGAAAAGGAAAATTATGATGGGTATGTTGATTGTTGGTGTTGTGATCTGGAGTGTGGTGCATTTCTTTAAACGGGTGACGCCGGATATGCGGGCGCAGATGGATGCCAAAATGGGGGCAGGGCCTGCGCGGGGCGTGATCTCGGTGCTGTTGCTGGCCTCGCTGGTGATGATGATTTTCGGGTATCGGGGGGCCGAGATAATTCCGGTTTATACACCGATGGCGGGCATGGGACATCTTAACAATCTGTTGATGATTGTCGCTGTGATTTTGCTTGGTGCGGGCAATTCAAAAGGCAAGATGCGCTCTATGATGCGCCATCCGATGTTGATGAGTGCGGTTGTCTGGGCGGGCGCGCATTTGCTGGTGAACGGGGATCAAGCCTCGCTTATCCTGTTTGGCGGGATGGCTGCTTGGGCCGTGATCCAGATGCTGTTGATTAACCGCGCAGAGGGGGCTTGGCAGCGCCCTGAGCCGGGACCCCTAAAAGGCGATATTAAACTGTTGGTGATTTCTGCCGTGGTATTTGTGGTAATTGTTGGCATCCATATCTGGCTGGGTCACAATCCGTTTCTGGGGACCTATCCGTGATTGCTTATCGTTTTATCACCGAGGATGACACCTCGGTCTTTTGCCACCGTGTCAGTGAGGCGCTGTCAAAGGGCTGGGTTTTGCATGGCGATCCGAGTTACGCGTTTGACGCGGCCAACGGCGTTATGCGCTGTGGGCAAGCCGTCACCAAAGAGGCAGCGGGGGAGTATGCGCCAGATTTGAAACTAGGACTCTTGTGATGAAAAAAACCAATCCAGGCCGTTTTTTTGAGGATTATTCAGTGGGGCAAGTTCTGACCCACGCGGTGCCGCGCACCGTTTCCGGCGGCGAGCGGGCGCTTTATCACGCACTGTTTCCGGCACGCCATGCGCTGTATTCCTCGGATGAATTTGCGCGGGATTGTGGATTGGTCGCGTCGCCGCTGGATGACATTGCAGGATTTCATGTGGTGTTTGGCAAGACGGTGCCCGATGTTTCATTGAATGCGCTGGCCAATCTGGGTTATGCGGAGGGGCGTTTTTTGCGGCCGATCTATGTGGGGGATACCATTCGCACCACCTCGGAAGTTATCGGCCTTAAACAGAACTCCAGTGCCAAAAGCGGCGTTGTTTGGGTGCATTCCAAGGGGATGAACCAGCGCGGTGCTGTGGTGATTGATTACAAACGCTGGGTGATGGTGCGCAAAAATAATCTGGACGCGGCGGCACCTGTTACGGTGATCCCCGCGTTGAAACCGACGATCGCGGCGCAGGATCTGGCTATTCCCGAGGGGTTGAATTTCAGCAACTACGACTTTGCCTTGGCCGGCGAACCGCATCGCTGGGGGGATTACACCATCGGCGAAAAAATCGACCATGTGGACGGCGTGACCATAGAGGAAGCCGAGCATATGATTGCTACCCGCCTGTGGCAGAACACGGCCAAGGTGCATTTTGATGTGACCGCAAGGCCGGATGGCAAGCGTTTGATGTACGGCGGGCATGTGATTTCGCTGGCGCGCAGCCTGTCGTTTAACGGGTTGGCCAATGCGCAGATGGTGGCCGGAATCAATGCAGGTGCCCATGCCAACCCGTGTTATGCAGGCGATACAGTTCGGGCATGGTCCGAGGTCTTAGACAAGGCAGAGACAGGGGCACCGGGCGTCGGCGCGCTGCGACTGCGATTGGTTGCGGTCAAGGGGGATGCCTCGGCGTTTCCACTGAAGGACGCGGATGGCAAGTATTTGCCGGAGGTTCTACTCGATCTGGATTACTGGGTGTTGATGCCGCTCTAGGCGTGGAACTGCTTGAATGATATGGTGTTCCTCATTGTAGCTCTGACGGCGGAAAATTCCCGAGTTTCGTCGGAGCAATTTTAAAGTGGCAGTCAAAGATGGGACAAACCGATGAAAATTGATTTTTTGGGGTCAAACAGTGACTTCTTCCAAACCGCGCTTTTGGGCGATGGGGAGTTGGAGATTACTGTTGTCGGGAATATCTTCACCTCTGCCGTAATAATGAAATTGCCTGGCAGTGACCAGATTGTGACGGGTGTCGGGGATGATATCACTTTTGATACGGACGGGAACATCAATGGCGGCACGCTAACGGGGCTAAGCTTTTTGGGCTTGGGCCGTGTCGATGCGGTGTTCAGTGATTTTAGCTGGGAGATCACCACATTATTCGAGGCGTTGGAGCAGGCAAGCGCCGGGGCCCGTGAATCGTTGAAGGCGCTGTTTGATATGAAACCGGTTGAAATCGACGCCACACTTGCCACAGCTGGATTTGATTCATCGCAATTTGTCACGCCTCTGGATGCGGCAATTGAATTCAACGGCAGCATTCATGCCGACTTCATGCGCAGTGGGCGGATGAATGATGTGCTGTTTGGCTGGCTTGGAAATGACGTGCTGGTTGGTGGCTTGAGCAATGACGAGTTGTTTGGCGGCCGTGGCGATGATGTTCTCTACGGATTTAGTGACCTGATCCCTGTGCTTGACACGCGCCGCAGTCCGGTCCGGTATACAGACAATGATTCACTGTATGGTGGGCAGGGTAGCGATCTGATTTATGGCGCGGGCGGTGATGACGTTATTTATGGCGATGATCAGTTCACAAGTTATAACCCTTTGAATAAAATTTTAATTTCCGACCCGGGCGGCGCTGATACGATTTTTGCCGGCAGCGGGGATGACACGATTTACGGTGGCGGTGGTAATGACAAAATCTTCGGCGGCGATGGCTATGACGAAATCTATGGCGGTGACGGGTTTGACCGGATTTCAGGGGGCCGCGGTGACGACGTTATTTATGGCGGTGGTTTCTTTGGAATTTACCGTCTTGCAGAATCTGATTCCGGGGTGATTTCACCAAAGGTAGGATTTGTACCGGTTAATCGATCTGGTAACAAAATTTCCGGCGGCAGCGGGGATGACACGATTTACGGTGGCGGTGGGAGTGACAAGATCTTCGGCGGCGCCGGAAACGATGAGATACATGGCGGGCAAGGGCGCGATATTTTGTTTGGCGGACGCGGCGACGACAGCTTAACGGGGGGCGGCGAGGCCGATGTCATATATGGCGGTGCTGGCAACGATCATATTTTCGGCGGGTATGACGCGATTATCTATTACATTCAAAGCGCCGAGAGTACTGGCTTTGATTCTTTTCCGCTCAAAGCTGTTGGCAACAAGTTATTTGGCGGAAGTGGCAACGATCAGATCGAAGGCGGCTTTCTTGATGACAGGATTTTTGGTGGGCGGGGGCGCGATGTGTTGATCGCTGGATTGGGTGACGACCGCATGAGTGGCGGACGCGGAGCCGATGTTTTTGTATTCGCGACAGATGAATATGAAGGCCGCAATGTGATCACAGATTTTGCCGACGGGCAGGACTTGATCCGCATGTCAGGCGATATTTTTGCAAGTATTACGGCGGTTGTCGCATCTGGCCGTGGCGGCGTGAATACGACAATCACATTGGCAGGCGGCACTGAAATAGTGCTGAAAGGCGTTGATGTGAGTGCGATTTCTGCGGATGATTTTGATTTTGTCTAGGGGTAATCGCGCAGGGGGCACTTGCATAATCGCAGCTGTCCCCAGCTGCTTTGCGGGAATTCTTGCCATGCCATATAACACCATTAGGAATTTTGGGGCTGTCCTAGATAACCCCATTAGCGGTTATCTGGGACAGCCCCTTTTTGTATATAACGGAGCTGTTGACGAAGGGGCTGACATCATTTCTGGTTTTGTTCGTGGTGAAGACTTGATCCGTGTAATAGGCACGGCCAGTGATGTCGTCAGTATTGTTGAAAATATTGCAATTGATGGCACAACTATAGCCACTCTTTCTTCCGGTACAGAGATGAAAATTTACGGCCTTGCATTTGAATCCCCTCTTGGTTTGGACGATTTTCAGTTTGTCTAACTTGGCAGAAGCATCTCAATAATTCACTTTTCAATCGCGGCTTTCCAGCTATGGTTTGGGCCATTCAATGATGCTAACCAGAAAGCCCCGCCATGACTAAACTTAACCAACTCCGTTTTGAAACCCGTGCCATTCACGCGGGGCAGGAGCCGGACCCGCTGACGGGGGCGGTGGTGACGCCGATTGTGCATGCCTCGACCTTTGTGCAGGATGGCATCGGCAAAAACCGTGGCTACCTGTATGCCCGCAGCGCCAATCCGACACGGCTGACAGTGGAGCGGTGTTTGGCTGATCTGGAAGGTGCGGAGATGGCGTTTGCTTTCCCTACGGGGCTGTCAGCGGCGGCAACTATTCTGGAAGCGTTGGACGCAGGCGCGCATATCGTGGCGCATGATGATCTTTATGGCGGGATTTACCGGCTGCTGAATGATGTGCGGCCTCGTTCTGCGGGGCATAAAGTGACTTTGGTAGATTTCACCGATGTGGATGCGGTGGCGGCGGCCGTGGATGACAAAACCGATTTACTGTGGTTTGAGACGCCGTCCAATCCGACGCTTGGCATCGTAGATATTGCCAAGATCGCGCAGATAGCAAAAGGATGCAGGGCGATTTCGGTCTGTGACAACACCTTCGCCTCGCCCTATTTGCAGCGCCCGATTGAGTTGGGGATTGATGTGGTGATGCACTCTGCCACTAAATTCCTGTCGGGGCATTCGGACCTGCTGGCGGGGGTGGTCGCCGTTTCCGCCACGGCACCCGACGGGTTGTGTGAGCGGATTAAATTGATGCAAAACGCCACGGGTGCGGTGCTGAGCGCGCCGGATTCATCCCTGTTGCTGCGGTCAATCAAGACCCTGCCGGTGCGTATGGACCGCCATTGTCAGAACGCCAGCCAAATTGCAGAGCATTTGCGCGAGAATATGGACGCCTATGGTCTTGCGACTGTGCGCTACCCCGGGCTGCCGGATAACCCTGGCCACGCGATTGCAGCCAAACAGATGAGCGGGTTTGGCGCGATTATCACCCTGAATGTTCTGGGCGGGTTGAACAGGGTAGAGCAGGTTTTGAAACATTGCGACCTGTTTCATTTTGCGGTCAGCCTTGGGGGTGTGGAAAGTTTGATCCAGCATCCGGCGTCTTTGACCCATAAAACTGTCCCCAAAGACAAACGTGATGCAGCCGGTGTAACGGATGATCTGATCCGCCTATCGGTGGGAATAGAAGATGCCGGTGATCTGATTGCTGATCTGCAACGGGCATTCCATCCGGTTTGATTTGACGCCGTTATGTGATCACGTAATTTTTTTATGTGATCACATAAGGCATTTCCACCCAAAAAACCAACAAATACCCGCCTGTTTCAGTATTTTTCAGTATGCAACCCCTTTGATCCTTTGGAAACATAAGGTACAGGTTAAGAACCTTGTGCCTTAACAAAAGGGATACCCATGGCTGACACAGACACGCCAAACCGACCGCTTTCTCCTCATATTGAGATTTACCGGCGGGAAATCAATATGATGACCTCAATTGTAAACCGGATTACCGGTGTTGGAATGGGGTTCTCTGGTTTCCTGATTGTCTGGTGGCTGATGGCCGGTGCGACAAGTGCGGAATATTTCGCCTATGTGGACGGATTGCTGACCTCTTGGATTGGCATTTTGATCCTTGTCGGCTCGCTCTGGGCGCTGTGGTTCCACTTCCTTGGCGGGTTGCGCCATATGTGGATGGATTTCGGTTATGGTTATGAGATTGAAACGGTCACAAAATCCGGTTGGGTTTTGGTGATTGGCAGTGTGGTGCTGACGGCGCTGTCACTGTTGATGATTTGAGGGGGCGGATATGAGCTATAAAACTGATATGGGTCGGGTGATCGGCCTTGGGTCTGCCCGCGAGGGTGCGCATGAATGGTGGATTTCGCGTCTCACCTCGGTGGCGTTGATCCCGTTGACGCTGGTATTTCTGTTTCAAGTTGCGCCATTGATCGGCGGCACGCACGCGGAACTGGTTGCGGGCTTTCAAAGCCCCTTCACCGCCATTTGTACGATCCTGTTTTTGCTGGTTGGCTTTCGCCACCTCGCCGATGGCCTCAAAGAGGTGATTGTTGATTATGTTCACGCCAAGGGCACCTTGGTCGTGCTGTTGGTTTCCACCCGTCTTGGGTGTTATTTTCTTGGCTTTGCAGGCGCTTACGCCGTTGCCAAAATCGCCCTTGGCGCTTGATCGGAGAAGTTGATGTCTGCTTACGAATATGTCGATCACACCTATGATGTTGTTGTTGTCGGGGCTGGCGGTGCTGGTTTGCGCGCCACGTTAGGAATGGCCGAACAGGGGTTGAAAACCGCCTGTGTAACCAAGGTTTTCCCAACGCGTTCCCACACAGTTGCAGCCCAGGGCGGCATTGCCGCGTCGTTGAAAAACATGGGACCGGACCATTGGCAATGGCACATGTATGACACCGTTAAAGGGTCTGATTGGCTGGGCGATATGGACGCGATGGAGTACCTTGTGCGAGAGGCCCCTAAAGCGGTTTATGAGTTGGATCACTATGGTGTGCCGTTTTCCCGCACAGAAGAGGGCACGATTTACCAGCGTCCCTTTGGCGGCCATACCACCGAATTTGGCGAAGGCCCGCCAGTGCAGCGCACCTGTGCCGCCGCCGACCGTACTGGCCACGCCATTCTGCATACGCTTTACGGTCAGTCGCTGAAGAACAACGCGGAATTCTTTATCGAATATTTCGCGCTTGATTTGATTATGGCCGAAGACGGTTCTTGTCAGGGTCTGCTGGCATGGAAGCTGGATGACGGTACAATCCACCGTTTCAACGCCAAAATGGTTGTGCTGGCAACGGGTGGTTATGGCCGCGCGTTCTTTAGCGCCACATCGGCCCATACTTGTACCGGCGACGGCGGCGGCATGGTTGCGCGCCAAGGTCTGCCACTGCAAGACATGGAATTTGTGCAGTTCCATCCAACGGGCATCTACGGTTCCGGCTGTTTGATCACCGAGGGCGCACGCGGTGAGGGGGGCTATCTGACCAACTCCGAGGGCGAGCGTTTCATGGAGCGTTACGCGCCGACCTACAAAGACTTGGCGTCGCGCGATGTGGTGTCGCGCTGTATGACCATGGAAATTCGCGCCGGTCGCGGCATTGGCCCAAATAAGGACCACCTGCATTTGAACCTGTCGCATCTACCGCCAGAGGCTTTGGCCGAACGGCTGCCCGGCATTTCTGAAAGCGCGCGTATATTTGCGGGTGTCGATCTGACCAAGGAACCGATTCCGGTGCTGCCAACCGTGCATTACAACATGGGTGGCATTCCGACGAATTATCTGGGCGAGGTTCTGAACCCCACAGCCAAGAACCACGACCGTATCCACCCCGGTCTGATGGCTGTAGGCGAGGCCGGTTGTGCCTCGGTTCACGGGGCCAACCGTCTGGGGTCAAATTCCTTGATCGATCTGGTTGTATTTGGTCGCGCCGCCGCCATTCGTGCGGGGGAAATCGTCGACCCTAAATCTGCCAACCGCGAGCTGAACATGGCCTCAGTAGAGGCGGCAATGGATCGTTTTAACGCTACACGTTATGCGGACGGCAGCGTCCCAACGGCGGAATTGCGCCTTGAGATGCAGAAAACTATGCAAGATGATGCGGCGGTGTTCAGAACTGATAAAACACTGGCAGAGGGCGTTGTGAAAATGACTGCGGTTGCCGAGAAAATGGATGATATTAAGGTGACTGACAGATCCTTGATCTGGAATTCGGACCTGATGGAAACGCTGGAACTTGGCAACCTGATGCCCAATGCTTTGGCAACGATTGTCGGCGCTGAGGCCCGCAAAGAGAGCCGTGGTGCCCATGCCCATGAGGATTATCCCGACCGAGATGACAAAAAGTGGCGCAAGCATACCTTGGCAAAAGTGACTGGCAACAAGGTGAAACTGAGCTACCGCGATGTGCACCTTAAACCGCTGACCGAACAAAAAGACGGCGGCATTGATCTGAAAAAGATCGCGCCGAAAAAACGGGTGTATTGATGGGCTTTGGCCGTTTCATGATGAGTTGTGTATTTTTAGCTGTCGCCAGCGGTGCGCATGCAGGGGTGAAAATCCCTTTGTCTGCGGCTGTGGCCCAGTGCGAGCGGTTGTCAAAGGGCTACTCAAACTCATTAGTTGGCCAAGGCGGCGAGGTGCCTAGCAACGATCAAGTTGCACAGCGATACTGCAGTTGTGTGCACGCAAAAGCCGGGATGTATCCTGCTGAAAACAAGCGCAGAACTGGGATCTGGATTTCTGGCACTGCGTCGATTGGCTTGACCTATGAATATTAGGATGCTGGTGATTGGTTGCTATAAAAGGATGCAATATTGAGCCTAATTCGCATATTTTTGGCGGGGTCGGTCATGGTTGCGGGGTGCAGCAATGCAGCCCCTTCTCTGCCATTGTCCGAGGCCGAAAATATTTGCGAAGCAAGGACCGCCCGGTTTGCAAATTCCGTTTTTGGCCCTGAGGCCGACTTCCCACCGCCAAGTGTGGTGCAAGATCACTATCGAAGCTGCGTACATGCCAAATCGGGCCAAAACCCGTCGCGGCGGCCCTTCTAACCACGTAATGCTGAAAGGAAATGGTATGAATATTAAGGCAATATTGTTTGGAACGCTTCTTTTGGTTCCTTTGTTGGCAAGTGCAGGTACATCCGCCAAAGTCAGCCTGACTGTGGCCGAAAATATCTGCACAGCACGTGCATTGACGTTTTCCGAGAGCATTCGCGGCCCTTATGGCGATCACCCAGATTTTCTGATGGTGCAAGACCGTTATCGCAGTTGTGTCCATGCTAAATCAGGTGCCTATCCGCGGCAAAAACTGGTGCAGCGTGGCCGCCTTTTGTTTGACCTCAATAAAACGTTGGGCCTATGAAGGCTGCGCAAAATATATTTTTGGCAAGTGCTTTAGGGTTTGTTGGTTGTGTTGAGCCTGCTGCTCCTAAAATGGCTCTTAGTGACGCAGAAATTTTTTGCGCGCCTCGGGCCGAAGATTATGCCCGCAGCCCGATTTTTGTGCGTCAAGATGGTGTTATCCAGATCGGCCTGCTAGCAGAAACACCGGATGATTTTATGGTGCAAGATTTCTATCGACGCTGCGTGTATTCCCAATCGGGTCAACGCGCCAGCGGTGATCTGGAATGGAGGCTGTAGAGGCATGACATTGGGCAACATGATTTCCAAAGGTGTCGTTCTCGTCGTGGCGGGGACTGCCCTCGTGGGGTGCAGCACTAGTAATTATTACGACGAAAGCCAGCAAGGTAGTGGAATATTAGTTGGCGGCGACAGTTACAGATTATTGGATTCGGCCAAGGCCTATCCACCGTACCAACCTGTCACCGTTGGATCGGTTACCGCCGAGCGTTCCGAAATTCGTATATTCACCGCTAAATCTTATCGCGGAAATCTGGGTAAATTGACAACTGCCTGCGCCAAGCAGGTGGGCGTGGTGGGGCCAGTTCAAGTGGACACGGGCATCCTCAAAGCCGAGAAATACGCCTCCCTGCTGCCAACCGCCAATGTAAGCGCATACCAACAAGAACGCACCGCCCAATGTGTCGAGGCCTCGATCAAGAAATGACCCAATATTCAATGACCCCGTTCGGAGATCAACAATGGTAGAATTAACCCTCCCGAAAAATTCCCGCATGACTGTGGGCAAAACATGGCCCAAACCTGCGGGTGGCAATGTGCGGGCCTTCAAAATTTACCGGTATAACCCGGACGAGGCCGCCAACCCGCGGGTCGATACCTATTACGTTGATCTGGACGATTGCGGCCCGATGATTTTGGACGCCCTGATCAAGATCAAAAATGAGATCGATCCAACCCTGACCTTCCGCCGTTCCTGCCGCGAAGGTATCTGCGGATCTTGCGCAATGAACATCGACGGCATCAATACCTTGGCCTGTATTTACGGGCTGGATGAGGTCAAGGGCGAGGTGCGGATTTACCCGCTGCCCCATATGCCGGTGGTCAAGGACCTGATCCCAGACCTGACCCATTTCTACGCCCAGCACGCCAGCATCATGCCGTGGTTGGAAACCAAAACCAATCGCCCGCAAAAAGAATGGAAGCAAAGCATCGAGGACCGCCGAAAACTGGACGGTGTGTATGAATGTGTGATGTGCGCCTGTTGTTCGACCAGCTGCCCCAGCTATTGGTGGAATGGTGATCGCTACCTCGGCCCTGCGGCCCTGCTGCATGCCTATCGTTGGATCATTGACAGTCGAGATGAGGCCACGGGCGAGCGTCTGGACGAGTTGCAAGACCCGTTCAAACTGTATCGCTGCCACACCATTATGAACTGCACACAGACCTGCCCCAAAGGGTTGAACCCAGCCAAGGCAATTGCAGAGCTGAAAAAGATGATGGTGGAGCGGACGCTTTAAGGTGCCGCTTGCAGCGACATTAACATCCCATCGAGGTATTCTCGGTGGGTGATGTTTGTTGCGCCAATATCCGAAAATAACGTTGTTACAGATTCTTGATCGAGTTGTTTGGCTTTGCCGGACCACAGGTCTATTGCAGCCGATTCAAGAGATGAAAGTTTTTGCTGATCGGCGTAGATGGCCGACGCTTTGGGGCTAAACCCAGGCGTCGGGAATAGCGTGGAAAACTTGCCTTCTGAATCTGTAACACGTGCCATCTCTTGCAATAACGCCGCGCGATCTGCGACGACGTTCAGCAAAGACGCCGCGATCACCAAATCAAAACTGTTGTCCTCAAACGGCAGGTGGAGCGCGTCGGCGGTTTGGAAACTCGCGTTACCCGCACGCCGGTGTGCCGCGCTAATCATCCGCTCAGAGCGATCAACCCCGGTGACCTTATAGCCTTTCTGAACCAGATACGCAGACAGGTTCCCCGGCCCGCATCCCAATTCTAGAACCCGCGCTCCGCTGGGTAAATAAAATTGATCCACCAGCGCCGCAAGGTGCCGCCGTACCAGTCAAACCGGTACAGTAGTGCGAACAGGGTTGCTGGACTTACGACCAACAACCCCGTCAAAGCCAGTTTCCAAGCCGATTTACGCATTGGCTGGCGCGGCCCCTGTTTGGCGGCGAAACAGGTTGAGCAATACGATGAACAGCGTCGCGTTAAACAGCGGGGCCACGGCATGCTGCAAGGGGACAAAACCCATGCCGACATAAAAGACACCCGCCGCCAGATCGATGACCTGAATGATGATCATACCGTTCAGCCAGAACATGTGTTTCACGGGATCATTGGCAATGATGAACATGCCAACGCCGTAAACGAGGAAGCGAGCGCCAAGCATGGCCAGTGGATACCCCGTATCCGCCGCGATCGGTGTGAGGTTCTGCATCTCGATAAAAAAGCCGGGCATGAACAGGTACAATGCTCCAAGGACAAGTTGGGAAATACCGATGACGCGGCAAGCGAGGGGGAGAAGTTTCATTATGGTGCCTCCTGAGGCGATGATGATTTACGTTGACGCCAAGTTAGAATAGGTAATATCTTTTAGTAAGTAGTTACCTTTTGGAAAGTATCAAATAAGTTGATAATAGTATGATAAGTAAAGATATTAATACTGAATGTGACGGTGATGGCGATTGCCCTGTGCGAATCGCAGCCGAAGTTCTGGATGGAAAATGGACAACACGAATTGTGCGAGAGCTGCTTGGCGGGACCAAACGGTTCTCGGAATTGCAACGGGGTTTAACGGGTATCAGCCCGAAAGTTTTGGCCACGCGTCTGAATTTTTTGCAAGTCAAAGGGCTGGTGTGCAAAAAGACATATCCAACCGTACCGCCCAAAACGGAATATCGCCTGACCCCGCTTGGCCGCGAAATGGAGCCGTTGATCCACGCCATGGCGCGTTTTGGTGAATTGCTGAACAACGCCTAAGGCGGGGCGGTAACCATCACGCGGTCTTGACTCTCTGCCTAGCTACAGTTTCATATGTAACCAGCCTATAAATTCAATTTCCTTGGGAGGGGAAGACCATGAAATTCCAACTATCCAAACTGCTGATCGCAACCGCCATCAGTACCGCCGTGGCGATGCCCGTGGCCGCCGAAACGCGGGTCACGTTCAAATCCGCGAAAACCACTTCGTCCTATTATCAAATGGCGGTGCAATTTGCCGAGGCGATCAAGGCGGGTACGGATGGCGGCGTGATTGTCACCGTCGAGGAAAGCCAAGGCTCGGTGCAAAACGTCAAAGAGGCGGCCAAGCGCACCGGCAATTATGTGTTCACGACGCCCCCCGTGCTGGTGAAGCTGGCGCAAAAGGGCAAGGCGATGTTCAAGGATAAGATGGATCCCAAGTTCAACGACATCCGCGCGCTGTTCCCGATCCCGTCGTTGACCATGCACTTTGTGATGCGCGCCGACAGTGGCGTGACGGATTTCGCAGGGCTGGAGGGTAAAACCATCCTTCTGGGTAAGGGGTCCTTTGGTGCCCGTGAAGGGGCCAAGTATCTGAAAAAATTTGGCCTGGAAGGTAAGGTGACGCTGGCCAACGTCGAGTTGAACGCCGCTGTTGCTGCCCTGAAAAACAAGCAGATCGACGGGTTTGTCACGGCGGGTTCCTATCCCGCGCCCAACGTGATCGAGGCCGCCGCCAGCACCGGCATTACCGTTTTGTCCCTGACAGATGAGCAGATCAAAATCACCAAACGCACTCGTTTGGTGATTCCGGCGGGCACTTATGCCGGCGTTGACAGCGATATTGTCACCACCTCCTTGCCCGTTGTCGCCCACACAACCACGGCAATGGATGACGCAACCGCCTATATTCTGACCAAAACCTATTGGTCACAAAAGGATGCAATGGGCGCGGATGCGGCGTGGTGGAATGGCGTGTCCGGTGCGATGCTGTCAAATATTTACGGCAAGCTGCACCCTGGCGCGCTGAAATATTATGACGAGGCGGGCATCACCGTTCCAGACGCCCTGCGTTAATGGATCAATCCTCAAAAAGGGCGACCCATTTCCTGTGGGTCGCCCTTGGCGCGCTGTCCATCGGCTTTCACCTATGGCTGATCTTTAGCGGCCTGATTCCGAACCTGTATTCCCGCCCGCTGCATATGGCCCTGGCGATGCCGTGGATTTTGATATTTATTGCAAAAACCCGTGCTGCACGCTGGAGCGGTGGGTTTATTACGGTGCTGGCCCTTGGCTGCATCGCCTACATTGTGGCCAACGAGAGTGATCTTTCCGACCAATACGGATCACTTGAGGGCACCCCGCAAATCATCATGGCATTCATTCTAATCGCCACAGTTCTGGAAATGGCACGGCGCGCCATCGGCTGGCCGCTGCCACTAATCACCGTTTTGGCACTGGCTTACGGGTTATTCGGCAGCCATCTAAGCGGTGAATTCGGCCATCCCGGCCTGCCAATCGAAAGCTTCCTCGGTACGATGACCATCGCCGAGGGTGGCCTTTGGGGCAGTCTAACAGGCGTCTCCGTGAACATCGTTGCGATCTTTGTCATCATGGGCGCGGTGTTGAACGCAGGTGAGGCGGGGCAGGGGTTTATGAACCTCGCCACAACCGCCGCTGGCCGCCTCAAGGGGGGCGCGGCCAAAGTGTCCGTGCTTTCCTCCGCCCTGTTCGGCTCAATTTCCGGCTCCGCCTCGGCCAATGTGGCCTCCACAGGCGCGATAACCCTACCCGCCATGCGCAAACTTGGTTATCCGCCACGGTTGGCGGGCGCGGTAGAGGCCGTGGCCTCCTCCGGCGGGCAAATCATGCCGCCTTTGATGGGGGCCGGGGCCTTTGTGATGGTTGAGCTGACGGGCGTGCCCTACACTCAAATCATGGCCGCTGCTGCCCTGCCGGCTGTGCTGTATTTCCTAACCGTTTGGGTCGGGATAAATGCCTACGCCAGCCGCCACGACCTCGCACCAATAGCCGCGGATCAACAGCCAAGCCTGCGCGTCGTTTTGATCACTGCCGGATTTTTCGCGATACCGTTTGCAGTCCTTCTAGAACGCATGTTTATCGGCGGCTACACCCCGCAATACGCTGCCTCTGGGGCCATTTTGGCAGGGTTCTTGTTGCTGCTACTCGATGCGAAACTGACATTTGATCTCCGGCGAACGGTTGAGAGGTTAGAGAGTGTCGCCCTGTCCGCTGGCCGACAAGTCGCTGTTATCGCATCAATAATCCTTTGTGCCGGCCTGATTATCAGCGTCTTGGCGCAAACTGGCCTCGGCATCAAAATCACCTCGCTCATCCTGTCCGCTGGTGGCAACAGCCTCTGGGCGGCCTTGCTGCTTACCGCCGCCGCTTGCCTGATCCTCGGCATGGAAGTCCCCACCACCGCCGCCTATGTCATTTGCATTTCAGTGGCTGGTCCGGCGCTTGGAAAGCTGGGGCTAGAACCATTGCAAGCACATTTGTTTGTCTTCTGGTTTGCTCTGCTGTCCACCATAACACCGCCCGTATGTGGCGCGGTTTTCATTGCTGCGGGCATGGTCGGGGAAAATTGGCTTAAGGTCGCCTTCACCGCCATGGCGCTTGGCATCGGTCTTTATGTCATCCCGCTGGGCATGATCGCCAATCCGGCCCTGATAGGTTTGGCCGAGACGCCAATCGCCGCCATATTCAGCTTTGTAAAAATGGCTGTAGGCCTGTCTGCCCTGTCCTATGGTCTGATCGCCAACAGGTCACTTTGGCAGCGTGCATTGTTGCTAGGAGGCGGTTTGCTTGTGGTGTTTTTCCCTCTTGCTGTACCCGGATGATTGTCGTTGATTAGCCCCAACAGGAGTGAATGACATGCAGACAGTGATCCGCCGCGCACAATCGTCAGCCTGCGCGGCATTGACCGACTTGATATTCAAATCCAAGCAATCAAACGGCTATGACGACAATTTTATGTTGGCTTGCCGTGAAGAGCTGACGGTTATACCTGCGCAGTTGACGCAAGAGTTTTGGGTCGCTGAGGAAGGCGGACTGAAAGGCTGCGCCAGTTTACGGATCTATAACCAAACTTCTGCCGAAGTTGAAAAGTTCTTCGTATGCCGAGAGTGTCAGCGTCAAGGGATTGGACAGTTGTTGTGGCAAAAAATATTATCTCGGGCATCTGAATTAGGCATTTTTCATCTCCATCTGAATGCAGACCCCGCGGCGGTTCCGTTTTACCAGTCACTTGGGTTTTCAGTTGTAGGCGAAACTCCTTCCGATTCAATTCCCGGTCGCAGGCTGCCGCATATGACGCTGGAAATACCAAAGATCTGTAAGTAAAAAATTGCGCTTCCACCTGTTTTGTGCCTAGATGAGTTGAATTGTATTCGAGCGAGACAATGCCAAACTCCCCTTATAACCTGCCCTCAATGACCATGTTGCGCACTTTCGAGGCCGCCGCCCGTAACGGTGCCTTTAATGGAGCTGCCTCGGAATTGAATGTGACGCCGGGGGCGGTCAGCCATCAAATCAAAGCCTTGGAGAAAGAGTTGGGGGTCGCGTTGTTCCTGCGCGGCCACCGTATTGTCGACCTGACAGAGGAGGGCAAAGCGCTGTTTGACGGGTTGCAAGAGAGTTTCCAGAATATTGCACAGATTGTATCCGGGCTGCGGCGTCGCGGGCAGGAACGCCACTTGCTCATTGGGGCGACAACTGCGATGTCTACTTTTTGGCTGACGTCGCAGATTATGCGGTTTTGCCAAGAACACCCCGATATTACGATTAACCAACACCTCAGTGATGCCCGTTTCAAGCGGCCACTTTCTGTCGATATTGCCATGGAGTACTGTGTAGAACCCCCAAAGGAGGCCCGTTTGTTAAGGTTGTTCGGGGATGATCTTGTGCCTGTGTGCAGCCCTGAATTGGCAGAAAAGGTGGCAAAGATGTCATTGCAGGATCTGGCGTCGGCCCCATTGATCCACATGGATGCGCCGGATCGAAACTGGACAACATGGTCGCGTTGGTTTGTCGATATGGGGTATCAAGGATCAATCGCGCGCGGGCGCAAGGTGAATAATTATGCCATCGCTTTGCAAATAGCTTGCGAAGGGGGCGGGATTGTTTTGGGGTGGAAAAAACTGGTGGCCCCCTTGTTGAACCGTGGGGAATTGGTTTGCCCATCGCGTTTTACGGCGGTGGCACCCGGCGCGTTCTATCTGGTTGTTGCAGGGAATAACAGAAACCCGGCGACAGATGTTTTCTTTGACTGGATACATGGGGCGCATGAAAATTATTCACTTGAATACAAAGTTATTCCATCTTGAAAACAGCCCACAATCGGGATGATGTATAGCCAACGCCAATACGAAAGCCGTGCCATGTCAACTGATCTGTCCAAAACCATCAACCCGATTGAAACCGCGCGCGGTCTGCCCAATGCCCATTACATTGATCCCCAGCTTTGGGACGAGGAACGCCAAGCCCTGTTGTTTGAAAACTGGTCCGGTATCGGGCTTGCCAAAGACGTGCCAAACACCGGCGATGTGATGCCTGTCAGTTTTGTCGGAATGCCGCTGGTGATGGTTCACAAAGAAGACGGTGAAGTTGCAGTTTTTCAGAATACTTGCCGCCACCGGGGCATGATCTTGGTGCAAGAAAAAGGCAACGTACGTGGTACCATTCGCTGCGCCTATCATTCATGGTGCTATGGGCTGGAAGGCAAATTACGCGCGACGCCGCATGTGGGCGGCCCGGGGCAGAACATCCACAAGGATGTGGATCGCTCCGAGCTGGGGTTGATCGAAATTCCAAGTCATGTGTGGATGGGTGTGGTGTTTGTGAATGTCGCAAAAAACCTGCGCCCGTTTCCTGAGGCGCACAAAAGCCTCTTGGAACGCTGGTCGGAATTTAACCGCCCCGTGTATCACGGCGGCGCGGATAGCAGTTTTAAACTGGACACCAAGTGCAACTGGAAACTGGCGGTTGAGAATTATTGCGAGAGTTATCATTTGCCGTGGATTCACCCCGGGCTGAATATCTATTCAAAGCTGGAGGATCACTATCATATCGAACAGGCAGGTGAATTTTCCGGCCAAGGCACTACGGTTTATCAACAGCTTGTGGGTGACAACGGCCAGAAATTCCCCGATTTTGATGGGGTGAGCGCGCAGTGGGATAAGGGAGCTGAATATATATCGGTGTTCCCCAATGTCCTACTCGGAGTTCACCGCGATCATACGTTCTCGATCATTCTGGAACCCATCGCGACAGGCCAAAGCCGCGAACATGTTGATCTATTCTATACCGATCCGTCTGTGCTTGGGGAGGAGTATGCCGAGTTGCGGAAGAAAAACTCTACGCAGTGGCATGGCGTGCTGGAAGAAGATATTTTTGTCGTGGATGGCATGCAAAAGGGGCGACAAGGCGTGTATTTCGACGGCGGTAAATTTTCGCCAGTGATGGACAGTCCAACCCATTTGTTTCACCAATGGGTGGCCGGAAAAATCACCGAGGCGCGTCGGGTTGCAGCAGAGTGATCGCCGGGCTGGACAAAGCCCTCATTGCGGCACATGAAATGGGTGACCACGGGGAAATGGTGCAGTTATACCGACAAGCGGGCGCATTTATGCTGGCGCAAGGGCAGGTGGACGCGGGGTGTTTTTTCCTGACACAGGCCTATGTTTTTGCGCTGGAGGTTGGGGCGGTAGAGGCCGCTGAGATTCACCAAATTTTGGTGACGCATGGTCGTGAGGCGTGACATTGGCCTCGCGGCTACCCTTTTCTCAGTGTTTGAAAAGGTATTCCAGGCATTGCGAATTAACCCGGCCGATATTCAGCTGACTTTTTAAGACCATCACATCTGATTTTGAAATTTCGGCTATGATAGCGCGTGAAATCTCTGGCTGTGATAATTCGTAACTGGCACCACAAATAAATAATTGATCGCAAAGGGTCGAACTATAAAAATACGCGTCGGTCAATTTCAATTTGTTGGATGGCGTGTCCATCCCTTTAAGGTTTGCACCTGCCAAAATCAGTTTATTGACCAAAGGTATTATCTGGTCTCGGTTTACGGAACATTGCTTGGAATCGATAGGATACTCTACATTTTGGGGTAGACTATTTGCCGCAACTAACAGGCTTGGAATTAAACGAGTGGAGTAGATAGGATTTCTGAAGTGGTCCTGCAAAATCGGGCAGTCTGTTAAGGTGTATTCCAACACGACGAAGGAATACAGAAATGACGAAGAGACGGAAGTTTTCAGACCAGTTTAAGGCCAAGGTTGCGCTTGAGGCGTTGCGCGGCGACCGGA
>JAJRPO010000079.1 GCA_024280735.1 Alphaproteobacteria bacterium
CGGTTCGGCCAACTGCTTGCCAAACCGGGCCCGCAGATCAGGGTCAGGCACCATTGTCGAGAGACTGGCAATGACAGGGGCAGCTTTGATCTCAAAACTTGCGCGCTCAGTCGGATCAAGTTCTTCCGCTTTCAGCCGCAAAGCCTCAATGGTGCGTTCAGAATAATCAATCGCATCACCGACTGTTTGAATGTCCTTCATATCAATCTCTCCTTCAGTAAATTTCCACTCAGTGCCGGATCCAAGGTTTTCGGCCATGCCGTGTACGGCCTTGGCCATGTGACGCTGATCCATGCGGTCCAACAGATCGGCGAGGGCTTTGTAGTCCTTGGCAAAGCCAACCACCTGCGCCTGCGCGATGGCAGACTCCTCTGCCGTCATCACAATCTCGCGCGGCAGGCGGGCTTCTTCTTTGGCACGGTAAATTTCGGCAATCCCGGCAGGCTTCTCGAAGATGCCGCGCTCCAAACGGGTCGTAGCATCCAGCTTGATGCCGTAGCCCTCGGCGATCTCCGCCTGCTTTTCGCGCATCAGCTGCGGTGACATCACACCCTCCGCCCAGCAAGAGAACCATGTTCCCTGATCAACGCCGCGATTGTTCAGAATGATGTGAGCGTGCTTGTGATCCCGATCATCATGGACCGACAGCACATAGTCCCATTGATCGCCGTAATCGCCGGTCTCAAAGAAGTGTTCGCACCAGTCCATGGCAATATCTTGAACCTGATCGACCAAGACATCTGTCGGGAAAGACAGCAACATATGCGAGGTGAAACCAAGCTTGGTTGTACCGCGCCAAGTCTCAGACCAAGCTTCGATGATGTCAGCCTTTTGCTCCTCGCTAAGGACCGCATAATCGGTCAAAGCATTGGTCATGTTTGAATAGGAATAGACCGCTTTGTCATTGATGTAGGCAAGCTGGTTACCCAGAGAAGCACGGGTCTTGCACCCCCCTGCCCTGATCCGTTTGAAGATGGCAGCGCGGCTACCACCGGATGCCATCTTGGCTACATTGCGCACCGACATGGAACCGGTACGGCTATAGCTACGGCCTTGCCTGCGGCCCGCCAGACGGGCGTTAATACGCGCCCGCGCCTGACCACGGATGCTCTCATTCTCCCAGAGCTTGCCCATGACGGATGTGTAGAGAGCCAGAGGATCAGCCATGCTGGGTGCTCCGTGAACTCACAGGAATATCATGTGTAGTGGCTGTTGATCCGGCCCTATCAAAAGGCACAACCGCATCCGGTTTAGAACTCGGTTCTTCCTTTATTTTTGGCCAACCCTGATGACGCTGAACCCGCGCGGCTTCCTTCATTCGTCCAAGCTCGCGGCTCATCTTCTGGGTTAGGTCGACAAGTTCAATCAGCAGAGCACGGTCGTCTGATGACACATCCAGCTTGCCGCGATGCACAGCCTTTGCCAGCGCCAAACCTGCGTCACTCAAATCCTTTGACTGACGCCATGCCGATGCAAATTCCTCCACCAGATCACGAGGTACATCGAGGAAGCCACAACGCCCGCGCAGCATCGCATTCAACGCCTGGGAGCGGTTAGCAAAGCCGCGCCCTTGCCACTCAGCATCAAAGGCTGCCAGTTCAGATTGGGATGCTCGAAAACTCACCCGCTCGGACGGGTCGCGAGTTGCGACGCCGTCCCCACGCTCTTCCTTTGCGAGCCGCGTCACATGCCTCCGCGACACACCAAATGCCTCAGCCAAAACCTTTGGGGTCTCACCAGCATGGTAGCGCAGCGCAAGCTCAATGCGCTGTTCTAACTTCAAACGTTTTGGTCGGCCGGTCTTCACGTTCAAACCCCTCGGACAAAAGTCGCAGACATTTGGCATATCCTGCCAACGTCTCTTTCTTCTCTCCATTACATATATACCAATAATATGTTTTCTGCAATATGCATTATTGTAGGATTTTCGTTATTGCCATGGCTGTTGGGCAATACCTTGTCTCTGTTTGGGTAAACACCAATAGCCACACTGCATCTCAAATAGAGATTCTCTGTCGCATAGTGTTGGCAACGGCAAATATGCATGATAGGTAACCTCGGACTATATCGTAAATTGTCTGGGGTTTTCTAACATGGTGAAAACGCAAACACAGAAACAACGCCTGCTGTCTTATCTTGAAACCCACGCTCCGGCACGCGCCAGAGAGCTGGAGGAAACAGACATTTCGGCAGCCACAATCTCGCGTGCTGTAACCTCTGGCGAAGTCGTGCGCATTGGTCGGGGCCTCTATACACTGCCGGGCAGCAAACCCGATACCCATGAGAGCCTGATAGAGATCGCCAAGCGCGCACCAAAGACGGTCATTTGTCTGACGTCTGCGCTCGCATTCCACGGGCTCACAGATCAACTGCCACGCAAGATCTGGATCGCTATTGGCGCCAAGGATTGGGAGCCCAAGATCAACTACCCCCGGATCAGGGTTGTTCGCTTTCGCGAGCCATATTTCTCCGGCGATGTTGAGGAGCATCACCTCAATGGCCATACCGTCAGGATCTACTCCATCTCAAAATCACTGGCGGATGCTTTCAGAAATCAGCGTCTCGTAGACCGGTCTGTCGCTATCGAAGCCCTAAAATCTGCCATAGGCCAGCACAAGGCAACGCCCTCTTCCATTGCCGAAGCCGCCAGAAAATTCGGCGCGTGGAAGCAGATGCAACCCTATCTCGAGGCGATCACATCAAATGGCTAAGCCCTCAAAGAATCTGGCCGCCTCGGTGCGACAGCGCCTGCTCAACCTGGCGCGCAAAGACCGCCAAGCCTTTGACGTGGTTCTTGTCGCCTTTGGGCTGGAGCGGTTGATATACCGGCTTTCGATTTCGGATTACCGGGACCGGTTTGTTCTGAAGGGCGGCATGCTTGTGACGCTATGGACTGAGGATACCGGGCGGTTCACGCGTGATGTTGATTTCCTCGCCTTTGGGCCCGACGATGAAGAAACACTCAAAAGTGCAATCTCTGACATCCTGTCAATCAATGCTGAAGATGGTCTTATTTTCGATATGGATAGTTTGACCGCGACAGTTATTCGGGAGGATCAGGTCTATGGCGGGATGCGCCTGAAGACGACCGCCTACCTGGAGAACACAAAGATACCAATCACGATCGATATCGGATTTGGAGATGCCGTCGGCGACCCAGAATTTGAAATCGACTACACCTCTTTGCTTGATTTTCCACCAGCAACAGTGCGGGCCTACTCCCCGGAAACGGTCATTGCCGAGAAATTCCAGGCAGTGGTTGCCCTTGGTATTGTAAATGGCCGGATGAAGGATTTCTACGATCTTTGGGCGATACGCCGGTCCGTTGACATAAACTTGGAAGCGCTTCGCCAAACGATCAAAACCACATTCGAGCGCAGAGAAACTGAGATTCCAAAAGGTCGCCCACCAGGCCTCACGCAGGAATTCGCAATGGACGCGACTAAAAGAGCGCAATGGTCGACCTATGCCGAGGCCACAGAGCTAGAGGACATCAGCCTAGCCGAAATTGTGGATGACATCTGGGCATGGCTCGAGCCCGTATGCTTGCCGGTGCCAGACAGCCCATAAAACCTTTTGGGCAGGCACACCTGATCGACCGGTGATTAGAGCCGAACGTCAGCATTCGAATACTTCCACATACTCAAGCCTTGTCGTTAAAGAAGACACTGTTCACATAGTGACCAGATCCTTCAACGAGAGCCCGCGCTGTCAAGGGTAGTTCTTCTTTTGCTCTTGCAACATCATCCAAAGCAATTTGCTTAGCGCTCTCAGGGACATCGATGCGAACGACGTTGTCCTTGCCAGCCAGCAGAAACGCCTGTCCAAGCGCATTCTTAGATTGAGCACGGAACGCAGCAAGAAACGGCAGCAGAATTGCCCAGTCTTTCAGACCACCATTTTGTGCGTTTTCGCTGAGTGAAAACGTCTCTTCACCGGTCCCGATTGACAAGATTCGGATATTCTCAAACGGAACATCAAAGCAGGCAATGGCATCGACCAATGCATTCATGATTGGATTATTTGCAAACAACCCACCATCAACCATGATGTAACCATCATTTTGAACAGCAGGAAAAACAGTGGGCGCAGCGCTCGTATGCAGTGCGATATCAACCATGCTCTTGTGCTGATCCCATTTGTAATCAGGATGGTGCGGCGTCTTATAAATAAATGGCTCGCCGTGAAGGCCTTCAAAGCATGGAATGACACATGAAATTTTTGCCGCGCCAAACAGCTCGTCACCAAACTCTTCTTCTAATGCCGCTCGAAGCACATCTTGATCATACTTAGGTTGCCCGACAGACTTTACAGAACGAATTAGACGCTCTGCGCCCTTAAGCGTTGGAAATATTCTGTCACCCTTGTTCAAATAAATGTCCAAAGCCCCTTGAGCCGTCATGCCTTTCGCAAGTGCGAGAGCAATAATGCCACCCGTTGACGTTCCGGCAACCATATCGAAATGGCCTGTGATCGGTGCGCCGCCAAGGAATCTTCTTTCGATCTCAGCAAGATAGGCTGCAGGGAAGATCCCACGGATGCCGCCACCATCAATCGACAATATCTTGAACAATCTGTCTTTTGGCCAAGGTTGCTTTAAACGTTTTTTCTGGATGGTTCCATCGGATCGTCTTGGTACAATCTGGTTCATTGTATTGCCTCTGCTTCTTCTGTTTCAATTGTTGGGTGACGGCCCCCGCCGGTCCAGCGACCAGTCATGAGCCAAAGCTCGTAACAACTTAGCCAATCCAAGGTCCAAGGTACGATGGTGCGTGACAACAACATTGCTCCGTCCCACTCATCTGTCTCAGGATCGTATAAACACAGGCTTGGGTCTTCGGCTGGTGGATAGACATGCGGTAGTTGTCCCTCTTCATTATCCGGTAAGCGGATCAATTTAGGGGTCAGAACCTTAACAGTAGGCGACTCGAACAATCGATATACGATGCTCATCTTGTATTTCTGGTACTGAGGGCGAAGCACACCCACCCACTTTGCACCCTCAAAACCTTGCTTACGCACCTTAAGGGCTGGCCAGGTCGCTTTCATCGAAGCGACCTGGTCTCTTATGAGGATTGGGCGTGGTTGCATCATATTTTCTTGCCATAGAAGGTATGATTGCGCCCAGACGCTACCGCCTTGCTCGCGCCTACCACTGCGGTAGTTGCAGCTGCAGATGGAATAATTACTTTTCCGGATCGTGTATATTGCTGCGAACTGTTTTTGATCGAGTGACCGATCTCATTGGCGATTGCATCGGCAGCACGTGTTACGACTTGGCTGCCAAACTGGTCGCGCATCCATTCCATCATGCGTATCGGAGCCATTTGCCCACGCTTGAGTTGTTCGAGACCGGCAACTAGCCCTTTGAGCTTTATAGCATAATCATCCTGCTGCCCAATATTCTCGGGCCAGCGGTCAGTGAAAACATCCAACTTATGGCAAGGATTGCTGACATCAATCAAGCGACGGTAGAGTGATGCATTTTCAATCTCAGTGATCATGAAGCTTGCTTGGCGCATTACCATGTCCGTCAGAGATGTGTCTGCACGTGCCGCCGCCGCCGCATAATAGGACAGAAGGATCGATGGCGCGACACGGCCTTTATAGTCTGCATATTGGATGTTCCGAAAACGCTTGTGGATTTGCAGTGCCAAAGTGGCCGTATTTTTTACTACAAATGCTGTTGGTTCTGGCACGTCATCGACATCTGCATCGGCGCGATACTGTCCCTCGTTCAATACCTCCCAACGCTTTGAGAAACTATCAACGACGCGCTGTTCGATTGGGGTGCATTGACGATAATACTCACCAAATCCATAGGCGTTCATCGGCACCATATGATCGTCGAAAGATGCGCTCGGACCTTTCGCGTGACAGATATGACCCTGGCGATCCAGCGTTCCTTCTTCTCGGATGGACGGTGAAATATCTAGATGCATTCCGTCTTGGTAATAGAGCGTCACACAGCGTGTTTGACGCACAACTTTGAGCCCGCGGTAGCCCTTGAGCGCTTTTTCCAACTCAATGAGAATTTGAAGTGGCGTCATAAAACGAAATCGACCGCCAAGTTGGGCGACAATGTCGAGATCATATTCATCATCAGTGCCTTTAGTCGAAATCGTGGCATCAATGGACATCGACCCCTGAGAGTAGAAGTATTCAATCTGATCCTTGAATATGCTGGAAGTTGATTCAAGGTGGTTGCGGACCGCTTCATAACGGTCAACGGCCTTTTGATGAAGGCTTGGTGGTAGTTGAATGCTAAAAGCAATTTCAGCGAGCAGACGATCTACAGGGTCGTCAAACGGGTCGATGCCAAGAGGCGGGTTCATCATATTCAATTTTCTTCTCCATGTTGGAATTATGAGCGGTTGCGCTACGGGTTTTCATTGTTTTCTCCCAAGTTGATTTCACGAAAGACGGATAATACCTATCGCTACTCCGAACTTATATAGGAACTTGCCATCCAGAGTCAAGGGTGGTACGGTTCGTCTACACCGAACAACTCCTTTTGAGTGGAACCCAATGCCCCCCAAAGCCAAATTTGGTGCGAGAATCAAAGAATTGCGCACAGAAAAAAAGATGACACTGGATCAGCTCGCAGAAGCTACAGCGTCTTCCAAAAGTTACATTTGGGAACTTGAAAACAAGAACCCGCCCCGCCCTTCAGCCGAAAAACTGTCAGCCATCGCCAGAGCTCTTGGCGTGACAGTAGATTACCTTTTTGGTGCGGATGATCAGACAAAAGAGGAAGCCAAAGATAAGGCGTTCTTCCGCGAGTATTCTGCTATGCCGGAAGAAACGCGAAAGCAGCTTCGCGATATGGCAAAAATCTTGACGGTGAAAAAAGACAGTTAATGGCCAAGCCAACCAAATCTCTCGCTTTCAAGGAAGCCGGTCGCATTACAATGATGCTCGACAAAGTCTTGGGCGATGATCGCTTTGATCACGCACCCGTCGATGTGATCAACCTAGCACTGCAATACTCTGCCCAGACATCACCTGATAGTCCAATCCTCCAGGTGACGAAGCGGGATATTCCGGGCTGTATGGGCGCACTTGTCTATGGCAAAAGCCAACCCCGTCAATGGGCGATACTGTATCACCATGACCAATCGCCTGGCCGGACAGCCTACACCGTCGGACACGAATTTGGGCATTATATCCTGCATCGAAAACTGATCGATGAAGATAACCACTATGATGGTGGCATCTATTGCGATGAAAACAGCGTCTTGCGACGCGAGGGTGCGGAAATCGAGCACGAGGCCGATGAGTTTGCCGCCAATCTTTTGATGCCATTCCATGATTTTCGCCGTCAGATTTCGGCAAAAACAGTGCCCAGTTTTGATGATTTAGGTAAAATCGCGGATCGATACGGCGTATCACTGACCGCCGCCACTCTTCGGTGGCTTGAATATACTGAAACCCGTGCACTGCTTGTCGTTTCAAACGAGGGGTTTGCACACTGGGTCAAGACGAGCAAACCCGCGCTAAAATCTGGCCGCTTTATCAAGACGCGGAATACAATGTACGAGCTACCTCAGCGCGCTGTGGCAGTGACCCAAGACTTTCGCCAAGAGACTGTCGACGGTATCAATCAAGCCGCAGGCGTTTGGTTTGACGAGCCACTTGTGGAGATGTGCATCAGGTCTGAGCGTTATGATCAAGAAATGACGTTGCTTCATCTTCCCCGCAACGAGCCAGTGTTTCATGCTGATGAAGTTGATGAAGATACTTTTGATCAATTTACTGATCTGTCGCGGCGGTAGATTTCTTTCCGTTGTCATTTGGCCAGCCACTCTGATCTCATTTTACTCTTCAATTTTTTGACGTAGGACGCCTTTGTCATCCCATCCCTGCATCCTCCAGCATCTCCATATCCGGCAAATCCCTTAAGCTCTGCAGATCAAACGCGACCAGAAACCCTTGCGTCGTGACATAGGTATATGGCGCGCCGCGCTTCGGGCTGCGCGGCCCGGTAGCGATCAGTTCTTTGGCGTAAAGCCGTCCGATCAAATCACGATTGATGTCTTTGCCGAACACCTCTTTCAACTCGGCGCGACTGATTGGTTGGTGGTAGGCAATGGTCGCCAGCACCGTCATTTCATAGGGGGTAAATTCCATGCCCTGATCACCCAGATCAGCCGCCGCACGGATGACTTCGGCAAACCCTGCGCGGGTTCGCAGTGTCCATGCGTCCGCCACCTGCACCAATTCATAAGGGCGGTTTTGCAACTCACCCTGAATGTCCTCAATCAACAAATCAACGCTCGCCCCCTGCCCCACCACCCGTTGCAACGCCTCTCGCGATACCGGTTTCGCGCTCGCAAACAGCACCGCTTCAATCCGGCCCATCCAGGTCCGCCAACGCAACTCCGTTGGCAAGTCTTGCAGCTCTGTATCCAGCGGTGCTTCCCCCATCATGCCACCCCATACAGCCGGAACGTGCTGCGTCCGGTCAATTCCCGCACCACGCCCAATTCAACCAGCCGATCACACAAGCGCCGCGCCGCGCGATCAGTCATTGAAATGTTAGTGCCTTTAATGCGGGGTGACAGCATTGTGCTGGGCAACACTGCATCCTCACGCAGAAACATCGCCACTGCTTCCGCTGATCCTTTGGCGCGCAATTTCGGTGCTACCGCTCGCAAGCGCTCTGCACGTCGCACCAGATCATGGCTCAAACGCGCTGCATCCTGCGCCCCACGCGCAACCGCATCATGACAAGTCTCGACAGTAACATCGCGCAAATCTTTGCCCTTCAAATGCAGCCCGAGCAACGGCACCGGCTGCGCCCAGCCTAAAGCCCGCGCCAACACCAGATCACCACAAATCAGAGCCGAGGCTTCTTCACGTGGAAATGCATTCATCACCAGCTCGATTATCCTCGCCGCCTGCACCACAGGAGAGCCACCCTGCGACGCCCTTTGAGCCATGGCCGTATCAATCCATTCAGGCAATTCTTCTGCAACATGACCTGGCACACAGGCCTTGAGCCGAGCCAGCCAATCTTTCCGTTTCAATGCAACTGACGATACTTTGCGCCAGCGGGCAAACATATCCCCTGCAGGTCCCATTTCATCTCCGGCCCTGGCTAAATAGTAAGCATCACGGATGTCGGCTTCACTGTCGCGGCGGCCTTCCAGCTTTAGACAGGCTTCAGCGGCCCGCAAAGCCAGCCGATTGTGCAACAGTTCTGCAGGCAGCGTCTGGCATGGGTCAACCAACAGCATATGCAACATGGCTAGGGAAGCCCCGGATAAAAAAGTCTCTAATTCAGGGGTTTTACCATGGTTTTGGGTGATCCAGGACGGCAAGGGTGGTAGGTGTGCGGGCAGAGTTTCCGGTAAAGTTGCTGGTTTTGTCATGCAATACACCTAACACTCCACGGCGCTTTGCACCACAATATTCACGATAAAGCGCCACAACTTATACCCACTCAGTGGGTCCAATAAGATTGCATTATCGGACGTTCATAGTATAGCCTGGTGATATGGAAGTGTCATTCTTGTTTAATAGGTGGACAGCCAACAAAACAGCCCTCTCGTCGCGCAAATTCACGTTTAATGGGTGGACAGATCACTTGCTCAATCTCTGGACTCACTTTTGCGCCTTCACCGGGGCCCGTAGCCTTCCCGCTCCTTTGTACATTCGCACCGGCCGCAGTGCTGCGCGTCGGAACAGGTTGCGAGCAGCATCCGGCATGACCGCATCGACACTGAGGTTAGGTCCAAACAAATCCAGTAATGCCACAAGTGTCAAAGCGCGCCACCGTACCGGCAATTGGCGAAGAGGTGCATGGTTGCCAACAGCCACCCGAACCTCAGACGGGCAGCACCATCGTGCCTGATTGAACCACAGGGCAAAGATCGGGCGTGCAGCACCCGACCGGTCGAGCGGTGCCCATAAGGTTGCAATCCGGCTCTCCAAACGCGTGCGCGAAACGGGGTCACCGGCGATAATTTTACCAGCCTGTCGTTGTACTGCGAAGGCTGGTTCAGCAATATCCGCATCCATACGCGCCACGTGGCCCCCTCCCCTGGTGGTGAGTTGGCCATTACATTTTCTACAAACTAGGCGCGCATGGCCGTCTCGCATCCGGTACGAAACGTATAGGTGGCCCTCGCAGAATGGGCAGCGATCGCGCAGCATCTGTCTATGCACCGGGCAGACAAAGTATTCTGCCAGACTCCAGTCCGCCCTTATGTAGCTATCGCAACCAGCCATGCAATCAGCGTCAAAGCAGGCCAAACAGACCGGCGTCGGGCGCCCTGCCCGCTCCAAAAACCACAGCCGCGTGCGTTTTGGATAGCGATGGGCCAAAGACATGCGTTGCAGTCGCCTAGGCTCTATCCTACAGGCACGGGCCCACAATCTAATCTGGCCCGGGTCTGGAACAGTGTCGTCGAACCGTGACCGTTCACCCCTCCCACGCTCGGTCAAACACTGTGCCAAATCCCGCGTTTCGAGCCCATACCGGCAAGCAACGCGCGCCCGCCAAGAGGTCAATAATTCATCTCGAAACGGGCGCGGCGCAATCGGAAGCCGCCCCGTTTTCCTCATTGTGGGGACGGTTGTGGCATCCCCCGCCCTGCGCGGCGACGTGAGGCCTGGGTCATTGAGACCAGTGGCAGCACGAGATTATCCCCGAAGCTTTCAAGATCTATTCGCTCCTTACCCGAAAGGACGGCCTCTTCTGCAGCCGTCTCGATCAGCCGAAATATCCGCGCTGTTACACCTGAGGTCAGCATAAAAATGCGCGACCGAACCTTGGCGCTTACCAGGTCGGAAGGTTCGCGCAGCGGCAAAATGCGGCCGAGGCTTTTCAAGAGTCCAGCAAAGGCGGTGTCATTTTTCCAAGGTTTAAGGTGAAATGCTTCAAACCGTTCCGCCAATTGCGCATCCGTCAACAATGCTTGTCGCGCCAGATCGGTTCCAGCACAGACAAGCGGAACCCGCAAATCATTGGCCAGAAACCGAATTGCATTGAGGAAAATACGCTGCTGCCGATAGGTGCCGGCCAGCATGCCACTCACCTCGTCGAGAATGATCATGCGCACACCGACAGTCCGCAACAAAGACCGGCAGACGTCCTTTTCGCGCGCCAGCGTGCCACCAGAAAGGGCGGGTGCACCCATGGCGGCTAACAATTCCCGATAGAGATCGCGTTCAATAGGCTCTGATGGCACCTGTGCAACCACCACTGGGTGATGTGTGACCCCGGTGGCCTGACAGAACGTTGCTGGATGGTTGCGTTCAAACTTGCGGATAATCTTGGTCTTGCCCATGCCTGTATCGCCATAGATCAGCAGGCAAGGCATTCGATCTCGAGGCGGATATGCAAGCAGGGCATCTAAACGTTCGAGCGCTGCTCCGGTCTGCGCAAAGCCAATCCAGCGGTCAGCCTTAATCCAGGCTATGCGCTCTTTGTCAGAAAGCTCTGCGTAGCGTTGATATGCAGGATCGAGATGCGGAAATTTTTGAACTGAGCTCATGACCATTCCTCCACTTCGTAATACGGTAAGTCCAGAATTTTGGTGTCATCACAATCCTCAGCATCAATTTCCTCGACTTGATAGAACTCTCGTTCGGTCATGGTTCCCGACAGCGCCCGATCGCGCCGTTCACCCATACGCCGCGCCTCCCGCGTCTTGGCCATTGCAACATCAACCATGGCCCGCTGCTGTTCTATCGTCTGAAAAATGAGCTGTTCGTCCACAAGTTCCAAGCCCCGCTCCTTGAGAAGCCTTTGAGCCCGACGATGCTCTGCCAGAGTAATTGGCGGGTGCCGCAAATCGGCAAACCGCACAGGGTAGCGCGTGCCATCTGGACCCCGCACATACACCGTCGACAAATCGCGTGGATCATAAGACACCCGCAATTGCCGCCCATGACGGCCTGCCCAGATACTTAAGACATCATCCCAGTAGCGTAACCCGAATAGATGAATGCCGTCCCGGCGCACCATCCGTTCAACACTGGGCAGAAAATCGATCCGGAAACTTGCCGGATCATGAGGCTGGCGTAAGGGGGTAGTGCGCCTCGCAAGGGCGTCCTGCCATGCAGCGTACGGCGGTATTGCAAGCGAGCGGTGTATCTCTGAATGATAGCGGAAGATTTCCAGAGTCATCCAACGCTCCAACTCATCCAGCGTCATCGTCGCATGTGCTGCGGAATCGTAATCGCCACGATCCTGAATATTGCTGAACGTCGTTCCCGGTAAAAGATGCACCGCCCCCATCATCGTGCCGATCAGCCGTTCGATATGGCCACCATAATGCGGGACAGCAACCGGACGATGCTTAAGGGCTATGCCATGCTCCTCTGCCCCGCGTTTCAGCGCCTGCGACCGGAATTCCTTTGCGTTGTCGATATGAATGGTCTCTGGAAGCCCCGCAGCGGGCCAGTCCGCCTTGATATCAAGGTCCGCGAGCCAATCTTTCTTCGGCAGGACCAAATGCTGAATTGCAAGCGAAACCGTCAGTACTGAAGGTGGCTCCAACGTGAGGTAGAACCCGGCAACCATGCGGCTGGCAATGTCGATGGCAAAGGTCACCCACGGTCTTTGCAGGGGCTGACGAGACTGGCGGTCAACAACGATTACATCGACCAGCGTATGATCAATCTGAACGACTTCGAAAGCCCGTTCAGCACGGTATTGCCCTGGGACCGCACGGTAGCGATCGCGTACCGCTTTTGCCCCTTCTCGCGCCGCCGCTAATTCGGCCGGATCCAGTTCCTCAATACGGCTTCGAACAACATACCACGAGGGAACATGCAAATTGCGCAAGAGGCACAGCCTACGGATCTCCTTGTGGAGACCCGTAATATTGGGCTTTTGCCGGGACTTGAAAAACGTATTAATAACCTCGGTGATGACGGCGTCGGTCTCCTGCGGCAATCGACGAGAGCCGCTCTTCATACCGGCAGGCTGAACCACCAGCGAACTGGTCACCGGGTGCGCCTTGTATGCCCGTATCAGCTCGTAAAGGCGGCTCCGTTTTACACCAAGGTCGCGACAGGCACGATAGAAATCGCCGCGCTCCATTCGATCAACCGTCAAGAGCTTGCGGATGACAGCCTCCCTCGCCACCGCGTCTTCCCAAGTTGCGTCATCAAGGGCATCTCTGTCGGGCCGATCCATCGCCGAAATCTCCGTTTCACAACTAATTCAACAAATTACTATCAAGAATCCACCGATTCGGCTAGAATCCACCAATGAACCGTGACCCAGTAATAAAACAATTCAATGACTTAGAGTCCAGTAATGAAACAAGAACGACATCTCATTTCATTGGTGGATTCGCCCTGAATCAAGCCTCTCGTCGCCCAAACTCGCGTTTCATCGGTGGACACTGTCGCGCTCAATCACTGGACTCAACAAAACACCTTTGTAGGAAATCATGTTCCTTGTCAAAATCCTATTCACAATCTCATTTCCAGTCTATGTCCAATAATTAAATACCAAAAGTCCGTAGATTCAGTTAAAATCCACAAATGAACTGTGAACGCCAACTGCCACAAATCAATGATTTAGAGTCCGCTCATGAAAAACAAACAACAATCGGGAAAACACCAGAAATCGACATCAGGGGCGAAGACCGCCCCCTCACCTGCTGAGCATGACGAGAGCGTTCAGTCAGATGACACCGGCACCTTTGCATCTTTACCTGTTCCCGGATCTGGAAGCCTAGACCAGCTGGTTGATACCGCCAAAGACTATGCGCGCCACGCCACCGCCGAAAACACCAACGCTGCCTACAAAACTGACTGGGCGCATTTTTCGAGCTGGTGCCGAAGACGTGGGGCTGAGCCCCTGCCCCCTTCTCCAGAACTGTTGGGGCTCTACATCGCCAACTGTGCCTCTCCGGATAATGGGGCCCCTGCCCTCTCCGTCTCAACCATTGAACGGCGCCTGTCTGGTCTTGCTTGGCATTACCAGCAGCGCGGCTTTGCCCTTGATCGCAAAGATCGTCACATCGCAACCGTGCTGGCTGGGATCAAACGAAAACATGCGCGGCCGCCGGTGCAGAAAGAAGCGATCCTGCGCGACGACATTCTGGATATGATCGACACGCTGGATTTCGGCCTGCGCGATATGCGGGATCGGGCCATTCTGTTGATCGGATATGCAGGGGGCTTGCGCCGCTCTGAAATTGTCAGCCTTGATTTCGGCCGCGACGATACCGAGGACGGCAAAGGCTGGATTGGAATTGTGGATGCAGGTGCCATCCTAACGCTCACAGGCAAGACCGGTTGGCGCGAGGTCGAGATCGGGCGCGGGTCCAGTGATGCCACCTGCCCCGTACATGCACTGGAGCAATACCTGCATTATGCCAAGATCAACTTTGGCCCGCTGTTCCAGCGTGTCAGCCGCGATGATCGCAAAGCCCTTGGAAATCGCCTGTCGGATAAACACGTCGCCCGCCTGATCAAGAAGACCGTGCTGGCCGCTGGCATTCGCGCTGATCTGCCACAAGCCGAACGCCTGAAACTGTTCTCGGGCCATTCCTTACGTGCTGGCCTTGCCACTTCCGCCAATGTTGATGAGCGCTATATCCAGAAACAGCTCGGACACGCTTCGCCCGAAATGACCCGCAGGTATCAGCGCAACAGAGACAGGTTCAGGGTGAACCTTACAAAGGCCGCAGGCCTGTGACGGCTTATGGAAACTAACGGTCGCAAACTGGAACTGACAAAGTTCACAGCTGTGAACTGCAGCCGCTAACGGTAAAATCGCCAATA
>JAJRPO010000080.1 GCA_024280735.1 Alphaproteobacteria bacterium
AACTGTTGACTGGGTTGTTTTGACAGCTGCTCTGGTTCTGGTTGGCGGCGTTGTTGTAACAGCCGTTCGTGGCGGCATGGAAGATCTGGCATCTGACATCAACACACAGTTGAGCGCAGAAGCAGTATCCTAAGCTGACTTTAGTCAAGAGGGGATAGACATATCCCCTCACCTGCTCTGAGAAGAGTAACTGGTTAAGGAATATGTGTAGCAATACACGGTAAACCTTGGAGGGGAACAAAATGAAACTGTTCAAAATGAAAGCGATCTTCGCAAATGATGAGTCCGGCGCTGTAACCGTAGACTGGGTTGTACTAACCGCGTCTCTGGTTCTAATCGGCGGAGTTGTTGTCGCGGCTGTTCGTAGCGGCATGGAAGACCTGTCTGGCGACCTTGCCACACACATGAGCAATACGCAGTTATCGTAGTTGACACCTGATGGGTTTACCCCATCCACTGTGCGGTCCTTAACGACTGCAAAAATAAAACGGTGCCGTGAAACGATTTTCTGTTTCGCGGCATTTTGCCTGAACAGCAAATAGCTTGCCAGTAAAGCAAGCAGACAAAAGTAATCGGAACAACGATTCCGAAACTAACGAGTAGAGTAGCAAAGGACAGGAAAGAAAATGCGGATTGTATTTGCACTGGTACTATTTGTCGGCGTAGCAATCGCGGGTGGCGCAGTTTACCTGGCGATGGAGCGTTTCAACCAATATGAAACAGCCCTTGCTGACAAAAGTAAAAACCAAGTTGTCAGCGTCGCAATGAAGACTGTTTACGTCGCAGCTGAAGACTTGGAATACGGGCAGCAGCTCACCAAAGATGGCATACGCGCCATTCAAGTACCCCTCGATGCAGCGCCGGAAACCGCCTTCACCGAGGAATTGGTTCTTTTGGGAACCGGTCAAGACCGTGATTTCCGCACCGTCATCCGCGCCATGGATGTCGGTGAGTTCATTATGTCGACAAAAATCACTGGTTTGGGTGAAGATGCAGGGGTCTCCTCCCGTTTGGCCGCAGGTATGCGTGCCTTTGCGATCAGCGTTGATGTGGCATCCGGTGTTTCCGGATTCTTGCGCCCTGGTGACAACGTCGATGTTTATTGGACAGGTAAGCACAAGAAAGAAATAGTGACAAAATTGATCCTGGAAAGCCTGACTTTGATCGCGATTGATCAATCAGCAGGCGGCGGCAATCGCAGCCGTGCCACGGTTGCACGCACGGTCACAGTTGCCGCCAACGCACGCACGATTGCGTCACTGGTTCAAGCCCAATCAACAGGTAAACTATTACTTTCCCTTCGCGGTGTGAATGACTTGACGACTTCAGACGAAGTGCAAATCACCAAAGACGACTTGCTGGGTCGCGATGAAATCGTTGTGACAAAAGAGGAAATTTGTACAATCAAAACCCGCAAAGGTGCCGAGGTTATTTTGATCCCGATCCCTTGTAGCAATTGATTAGAGCGTTTCGACACAAAGTCGAAACGCCTTCAGCCAAAAATCCAACAGTAAATCGGGCGCTTCGGTGCCCTTTTGCCGTTCAAAACCCGCCAAAACATAAGGCCATGGGTGAATGTGTTGCTGGTAATCAACATCTAGAACACCTTGTAAAATATTGATTCTTGCAAATAAAATCAAACTGGCGCAGTATCAATAGTAATAATAGGGCAAAAATGCCCATTCGGCGCAGCCGTGATTTTGAGAGGCAGGATCACATGAAACTACGTAACCTGTTAACAGCAGGCCTTCTTGGCCTATGCGTGGGCGGTGTATTCACCCCCCCGACAGCCCATGCGCAAAATGTATTGCGCGTGATGCGCGGCGCGACGACAAGCAGCATTAAGGTATCGGTAAACGGGGCCATAGTGATGGAATCGGATTAACCATTTGCCGAGCTATCTGTCGCAAACCCGGGCATCGCTGACATCGCAACGCTATCGGATCGCACAATCTATGTTTTGGGCAAAGCACCGGGGCGCACGACATTAACACTCCTTGGGGCAGACGGACGCCTATTGACGAATGTTGAAGTGCGCGTTTACCCGGATTTGGCGGAATTCAAGGAACTCTTGCGCGAAATCCTTCCCCGCGAAACCATTGAAGTTCGGTCGGCTAACGACGGTATCGTTTTAAGCGGCCGCGTTTCTGGCAAACAGAAACTGGCCCGTGCCTTGGATTTGGCCGAGAGATATGCACCCACCAAAGTAACCAACTTGATGACTATCGGCGGTTCGCAGCAAGTATTGTTGAAAGTCCGTTTCGCAGAAATGCAGCGGAGTGTCGCCAAGAGCCTCGACGCCAGTATCGGCATCCGCACGTTGGGTGGCAATTTGGGCGGTACAATCGGATCAGGGGTCTACAACCAAGGCACCAATATGACGAATTTTGCCAATGGCGACGCGATCGTTTCTGGCAATAATGCGCAAGGTGCGTTGGGGATTGGTTTTTCCAGCGGTGGTGTTGCCATCGGATTGCTGATTGAGGCCTTGGAAACCAAAGGAATGGTTCGCACATTGGCTGAACCCAATATTGTTGCCATATCAGGCAGTGAGGCCGGGTTTCTGGCGGGTGGCGAGTATCCAGTTCCGGTTGCGGACAGCGACGGGGTCAAGATCGACTATAAGCCCTTTGGTATTGAATTGAAATTCAAGCCCGTTGTGATCGACGGTGACTTGATTAACTTAACCATCGAAACATCGGTTTCCGAATTGGATCCTGCAAATGCTGTGAATTTCAACGGCAATATCATCAACGCCTTCAAAACACGCAAGGCCGCAACAACGGTTGAGATGCGTGATGGACAAAGCATGTCAATCGCTGGTTTGCTGACGGATGACTTTACCGACTTGAACAGCCAAGTTCCTTGGCTTGGCGACGTCCCTATTCTTGGTGCGCTGTTCCGCAGCTCGGAATATCGTCGCGAGCAATCAGAGCTGGTAGTTATTATCACTCCGCATCTGGTGACACCGGTTGACGGCGACTCGCTGACTTTGCCAACGGATCGCATTAAAATACCGAATGAAAAAGAGCTATTTTTGCTTGGCAATGTGGCCGGAAAACGCAAAGGCCGCAAGGCAGCTTCAGGCAGCGTCGCATCGCAAGACTTCAGCGGCTCCTATGGCTACGTGATGGAGTAAGGAAATGAAATCAACGCATTACATACCCGCCCTCCTGTGTGCCAGCCTCCTCTCTGGATGTTCGATCACCGACCAATCTCTGGCCTATTTCGGGTCAGAGGCAGGATCAGAAATCACTGGCGATGGCTTTGGTGTCGCAACAGCAAATAACATCGGTGTACAAAACGGCGATTTAACCTCAACGATGGTTGCCAATCTAACCCGCAAATTTGCCAACGAAGCCCCGGCAAGGATCAACTTTGCCTTTAATTCTGCGGCCCTTGATGCCAGCTCCCGCGAGGCACTGCGTTTGCAAGCACGGTGGATCAGAGCACACGGGCAAATCAAATTCCGGGTTTATGGCCATACGGACAAAGTAGGTTCCAATGCGTACAATCAAAGGCTTGGCCTGCGGCGCGCACGCGCTGCGGTGAATTTCTTGGTCTCACAAGGCGTGAGCCGTTCCAAAGTACAGGCAGTCGCCTCATTGGGAGAAACCAGACCGCTGGTTCTGACCGAGGGGCCGAATCGCGAGAATCGTCGGACAATTACAGAAGTATCCGGGTTCTTGCCAAAAGGCCGTGCATCAGATTTGGACGGAAAATATGCCAAGACTGTTTACGATCTCTACATCTCTACGCCTTACAAATTGACAGCGTTAGGAAAGCTGACCGGGAAATAACCCTGTTAAGCATTGAAATTGTAGTGGCATTTATTTGCCACCAAAGTAGCGAGTGAGAAATGTGCCGTAAGGCATCAATAAGCAGCATAAAGTTGCATCAGGTGGGCTGAAAATGAGTGGCGAAACGACAAGCGAGAGTGCAGAGGTTGTAAGAGCCTGTGCCGTCGCAAGGCAGATTGAGGAATTCGATCTGCTAATCGAGGATATGGAAGCAGAGCTTGGCGCCGATTGGGGCGGGCTGACCTTTGACAATGCCCCCGGAATTTTAACCAGCGAAATCGCTGAAAATCTCGAATTCATTGCCGTTGCTGTCGATCAAGAGGACGAAAAGGATCTGGCACCTGTTGCCAATGTCATCCGGATTGCCAAAGAACAGAATATCAATGTTATTCTGGTTCCCCATGATCTAAACACCGTCGCCTTGCACCAGTTGATGCGCATGGGTGCAGATGATTTTGCCCCCTACCCCCTGCCAGAAGGCGCACTGCGCGACGCGATAGAACGGGTCAAGGCCGTTCCTGAACCTGTTGCCGCCCCCGTCGCAGCTGCTGCGGCGACCGCACCAATCGAAGTACCAAGCCGAAATGGCATTGTGTTGCCCGTCTATGGGCTGGCAGGCGGCGTCGGTTCGTCGACTTTTGCGGCCAACTTGGCATGGGAAATGCAACAACTTCTCCTCAAAGAGAATAAAAAAGTTTGCATTCTGGATTTTGATTTTCAGTATGGAACCATCTCAACATATCTGGATGTTCCTCGCACAGAACAAGCGTTTGAATTTTTGTCCGAGGCAGCATCCGCTGACGCGGAAGGCCTTAAACAGGCCATGTCCTCTTACAAAGAGACGCTCGATATTTTACCTTCACCGCCAGACGCATTGCCTTTGGAATTTGTCGGTGCAGACGAGATCAATCACTTGATCGAACTGGCAACGGCAAGTTATGACTTTGTAATCATTGACCTTCCCTTAGCATTGGTCAGCTGGTCAGAGGTCGTTTTAGAACACGCGCATCTATATTTTGGTCTAGTCGAACTCGATATGCGCTCAGCTCAGAACACATTGCGTTTCATGCGCACACTCAAAGCCGAGGATTTGCCTTACGAGAAAGTGCAGTTTGTTTTGAACCGTGCGCCAAAGTTTACAGACATGAATGGCAAAACTCGGGTCAAGCGAATGGCCGATAGCCTAGAGATACAATTCCGCTTTCAACTGCCTGATGGCGGTAAACAAGTGGCAAATGCCGGCGACGAAGGCGAAGCATTGCGCGAATTGGCCGCAAAAAACCCACTTCGTAAGGAAATTCTAAAGATCGCTAAGACAATCTCGGAGCTAGCGAGTGATGAGAGTGAATAACGGGGTGATAACACATGTTTAAACGATACAAAAAAGAACCCGCGGCGGCACCAGCAGTAGTGCCCGAAATACCTGTGACGCAGGAGGCGCCGGCAATTGCGCAACCTGCAACGCTCAAAGCCTCGATGAAATCGAAACCAATTGTAAAAATCCGCCCCGCTGCGGCCAAGGGTGATGGCCTATCCCGCGAGGCGCGACGCGCGAAGAAACTACGCGATTTACGTTTGGAAATGCACACTAAGCTGCTCGAGGATTTGAACCTTGCAGCGATTGAGAATGCCACAGAGGCCGATCTGCGCCGCGAAATTTCCGCTATTTGTGCTGACGGATTGCAAGAGATGGGCATGGTACTCAACAAGCAGGAACGCGACCTGTTGAATGTTGAAATGTATGACGAGGTGACAGGCCTTGGCCCGTTGGAGCCTTTGCTGAAAGACGACAGCGTCAACGATATTCTGATTAACGGCCCACACCAGATTTTTATCGAGGTCGATGGTAAGCTGGAGTTAAGCGCCGTGCGGTTCCGCGACGACAAACACCTGATGCGTGTTATCGATAAGATTGTTTCGGCTGTTGGGCGCCGGGTCGACGAAAGCAACCCTTATGTAGATGCCCGACTGGCCGATGGTTCGCGTTTTAACGCCATGGTTTCCCCGATTGCGGTGGACGGCGCATTGGTTTCCATTCGGAAATTCAAGAAAGAAAAGCTCGACATCGACAAGCTGGTCGCCTTTGGTGCCTTCACCGATGAGATGGGCGCATACTTGCAGGCTGCTGTGGCTTGCCGTTTGAACATCATCGTTTCAGGCGGTACCGGTTCCGGTAAAACCACTACTTTGAATGCCCTGTCCAGTTTTATCGCCGACGATGAACGCATCGCGACAATTGAGGATACGGCGGAATTGCAACTGCAACAAACCCACCTCGCCCGGATGGAAAGCCGCCCCCCCAATGTGGAGGGTAAAGGTGCAGTTACCCAAAGGGATTGCTTGAAAAACGCGCTGCGGATGCGGCCTGACAGGATCATCGTCGGGGAAACCCGTGGCGATGAGGTTATTGACATGTTGCAGGCGATGAACACGGGCCACGATGGCTCGATGACCACCATCCACGCCAACTCCGCCCGTGACGCGGTTGCCCGTCTGGAAAATATGATCGCGATGACCGGCGTTGAAATGCCCCTGCGCGCCATGCGGTCACAAATTGCCTCGGCTGTTAACCTGATCGTGCAAATAAAACGCCTGCAAGATGGGTCCCGCCGGATGGTTTCAATTACCGAAGTGGCCGGGATGGAAGGCGAAGTGATCTCGTTGCAGGAAATATTCCGCTATCAAGTCAATGGTACAGGAAAAGACGGCAAAATTGACGGGTTCTTTACGGCTACGGGCCTGCGCTCTCTCTATTCCGAGCGGTTCTCTCAGTGGGGTTACGACCTGCCTAACAGCATTTACAACGTGCAGCGCGCGGCGGAGTAGACCATGGGCACACAGGCAATAATCTATCTCTTGATGTTCGTCGGCGTCGTGTTGATCGTCGAGGGTATCTATCTGGTCGTCTTCGGCAAATCGATCAAGCTGAACTCGCGGGTAAACCGCCGGCTTGCTTTGCTAGAACAAGGTAAAGACCGCGAAGAAGTATTTGAAACGCTGCGCAAAGAGCGGGACCAGCACGCCAAAGGCTTCAAACTGCCGGTTATGTCGATCCTCAGCACCAAAGCACGGCAAGCAAATATCGCCTTCTCTCCCAAAGCTTTGATCGCGGTGATGGCTTTGGTCGCCGTATTCGCTTTTGGTGGCCTCACCTATTTCGCCTCGATCGGGTTTCCACTACGGATTCTCGTCTCCCTGATTATGGGCGGCGGCGGTGTCTATTTTTGGCTCAATGGCAAAGCACGCAAACGGATGGACCTGTTTGAGGAACAATTGCCTGATGCGGTTGATCTGATTGTACGGTCCCTTAGGGTCGGGCATCCTTTTGCCAATGCAATCAATATCGTAGCACAAGAAATGCCAGATCCGATGGGGTCTGAATTTGGCATGATTGTCGATGAAACCGCCTATGGCGCCGACGTCGCCACAGCCTTGCATAACATGGCGGACCGTGTCGAAGTACCTGATTTGCGGTTTTTGACGGTCGCCGTTGCCATTCAAGCAAAATCCGGTGGTAACTTGGCCGAGGTTCTGGATGGCCTATCCAAAGTGATCCGCGCGCGGTTTAAACTGTTCCGCCGTGTCAAAGCGATTACCGCCGAGGCCAAATGGTCCGGTATGTTCCTGTCCGGCTTTCCCGTCGCCGCTCTTTTGGGGGTGCAGACGATGAACCCGCATTATTATGACGCGGTAAAGGAATCGGAGTTTTATACACCCGCCGCTGTAGGCGTTTTCGCAGCACTTGCCGTCAATTACGTGGTCATGAAGGCCATGGTGAATATCAAAGTCTAGGATGTAAAAATGTTGAGCAACATCAATGACTATCTTACAAACGCAATGGGTCCGGCAGGGCCTTTGATTGCTATGGGTGTGCTGGGTGTTTTCTTCATCATCATGACCCTGCCTATTCTGTTAACCCGCAAAGAGGACCCGTTTGATCGTCTTGCAGGCTCCGCCATCAAAGCAAGTGCGCCAAGCTCCACCGGTGCCAAGAAAATGTCGTTGCGCGAAAAAGAAACCGGCCCCAATCTGGATAAATTTGCAGCCTATCTGGAACCGCAAGACCAGCAAGAGTTTTCGGCAAGACGCCTAAAACTGATTCAAGCAGGGTATCGGGGAAAAACGGCGGTAAGAACTTATTATTTCTTACAAACGACGCTGGGCCTTGCCGGGCTGGCGTTGGGCGCATTATACACGTTGACTTTGGGCGGCGATGCCGACTTGAAATGGATGGCAATCCAAACATTTGTGCCCGGGATCGCCGGTTATTATGGCCCCAGCTATTGGATCGACAAGCGACGCGAAAAGCGGCAACTTGCAATCCTTGACGGATTTCCCGACGCGCTCGATCTGATGTTGGTTTGCATTGAGGCCGGCCAGTCACTGGATCAGGGAATTCAACGGGTGGCCAAGGAAATCGCCCCTTCGGCCCCAGAGCTATCTGAAGAATTCACCATGGTTTCCAATGAAATGCGCGCTGGTAAAGAGCGGGCAACAGTGCTGAAAGATATGGCGGAACGCTGCGATATTCAGGACATCAGCGCCTTTGCAACCGTGATGATCCAATCAGCGACCTTCGGCACATCATTGGGAGAGGCATTGCGGGTTTACGCCAGTGAAATGCGTGACAAGCGGGTGACGCGCGCTGAGGAAAAGGCCAATACATTACCAACAAAAATGACCCTTTGTACCATGATGTTCACCGTACCGCCGCTTTTGGTTATCATGGTGGGCCCGTCAGTCTTTAGCATTTATACCGAAATGGTAGTGAAATAATGCACTCCCACTGTGTGCCATATCATTGTTTTTCTGTGCGTTTTCTTTTGACGCTTGGAACTGTCGCGCTTTCCGCTTGTGGGCAATCGGGGGCTGTTAATTCCCGCTCACTAATTGAGACACATCAGGGCGTAAAAGCACCCGCAGGGACGCTCAAAATCACCGACGCCGTAGATGGTTTGATCGTCGGGCACCGCCTGATGGCCGGTGGCGAATACGAACTCGCATTGAAAGCATATCACCGCGCGGCGGGTGAACACGGGTTAAACGCCGATGTTCTCAGCGCAATTGGTTCGGCAAATCTAAAACTCGGCAGGCTCAATCAAGCCCACGAGATGCTCAGGGTCGCAGTCGAGAAAGACGACAGTTTTGTTCCTGCGTGGAACAACCTCGGTGTTGTCCTGCAAATGCAGGGCAAATATAGCGAGGCAAAGCAGGTTTTCCAATTGGCCTATGGGTTGGACAATGGAAACTCCGATGAAATAAAAGCCAATTTGACAAAAACTATCGCAATTTTGAAAAATTCAAGCTACTCTGACGGCAATCAAATAAAAGAATTCGAATTGGTGAGGCGTGGAAATGGCAGGTATCTGCTGCTTTCGACACCAAAATCGGGATAACGGGCAGTACAGGAACAAAAGATATGGGCAATCCAATTGTGGCTATTGTCGCCATCGCCGGAGTTTTGGCGTTGTCGGCGTGTGGCGAAAACGGCAAGGCGAGCAAAACATCGGGCATTGATCCGATCAATGTCATTGATGCCGCTGATCTAAACGATATTATGCTGACCGTTGCTGACCCGAACGAGGCTGTGACCTATTTTCGCACGGCCTTGGCCAAGGATCCAACCCGCATTGAATTCACCCGTGGCCTTGCCAAATCACTGGTGCGCGCCAAACGCGCCACAGAGGCAGCCCCTGTTTTTGAGAAGTTGCTAAAGCTAAAGGGGGCCACTGATCAGGACCGTATCGATTATGCCGATACGCTGATCCGCACGAACGAATGGAAAGCGGCTGAAAAGCAGCTGAACCGGGTTCCGCCAACTGTGGAAACATACAAACGCTACCGCTTGGAAGCGATGATCGCGGACAGCAACAAAAAGTGGAAGAAAGCCGATAGTTTCTATGAAATTGCAACCGGCCTGACCACCAAACCGGCGAATGTTCTGAACAACTGGGGTTATTCAAAATTGACGCGCGGCGACTATAAAGCGGCGGAAAAGTTGTTCATTGAGGCGATCACAAATAATAGCCGATTGTTCACCTCCAAAAACAACCTTGTGCTCGCACGTGCTGCCCAGCAAAAATTCTCGCTGCCAGTAATCCCGATGACCGAGGAAGAGCGTGCGCAATTGATGTATACTTCCGGCCTAAGCGCGGTCAAACAAGGCAAGAAAGACATCGGCCGCGGGCTGCTTCAGGATGCAATTGACACCCACCCGCGCCACTTCGCGGATGCGGTGCGCAGTCTGGATGCCCTTAACCGGAATGTTAGCGGTTAGCACCATGAGCATCAGCCCCGCCTTGGTGCTCTTACTGGCGGCAACACCATTTTGCGTGTTGGCTGCGGTAACTGACCTTCGTTCAATGAAAATCCTGAACACAACCAACATTGGATTATTTCTGGCCTTTGTGATCGTGGGTTTTGTCCTGTTTGCGCTCGGCCAATTTCCACTCAATCAATATGGCCTACGCCTGTCCCAAGCGGCGGTCATGTTGGTTGCGGGTATTATCCTGACATCACTAGGCATGATGGGCGGTGGAGATTCAAAGTTCATCGCGGCAATGGCCCCGTTCATTGCCTTGCAAGACGCCTTAGGATTCCTGTTTCTACTCTCTGCTCTGTCACTGCTAACCGTCGCCTTACACCGCGGCATCGGGGCCATTAAACCAATGCAGGCAAGTCTGGCCGGTTGGAAATCATGGAGCGCTGAAAAGCGTAAATTTCCGTTCGGCGTAACACTTGGCACGGCCCTATTTGTCTACCTCTGCCTCAAGGCCTTTAGGGGCTAGTTTTTTCCAGCAAGATAAATAGTTCATTTCGAGCTATTTCTGTAAAATTAAGCTGAGAATCCGCGGCAATTTCTTCCAGTATCAGCCGCCGAACCGAGGGCCCCATCGGGCATAAAGGCACCACCAGATAATCCGCATTCTCAAACCCGGGACTGCCCCCGTAATACCATGGCGCACCGCCCTGAAGCGGCTCCAAATCGGAAAACATCCACAAAGAATTGACCCAATCCGCATAGATTGTAGACTTTCCGGCGGTGCCTGCAATCGCACCAATTAGGATACCAGAGGCCTGCATTTCCGCAAACAAGCCGTTTTCTTTGCGGCAATTCGGGAGTACCTCGGCGTCCAATCGGCTGACCTTGGCCTCGGTGATTTCATCCGTTAGCAAGGCATGGGGCGTTTTCACCCAAACCACCCCCTGCTTTGGGCCACGAAACCGTAAATCTGCTTGCTGATTGATCGGCAGTGTTTTGGTAAAGCTGTCCGCATTCAACCCATTGTGCAGAATTACCGACTGCAATTGCGTATATGAAAGCGGCAAACCCAGCACCAACAGAATAATTCCAACCGAGCGGATGGCGCTGCGCAACGGCCAGCCAACATTGTTATACAGCTCGATATTCGCCGCCATGGGGAACAGCAGCAATCCCGCGAGCACCATCCAATGGGGATCATTTTCCCAGTTCTGATAGGTTATCAACATCCAGCCAAAACCTAGGAGCAGAAAAACCAACCCTTCCCGCATCAACTTGGCCTGACGCAGAAAAATCACCGCCGCCAGCATGGCCAATGCTCCTGGCAAATGACGTGCGGAAACCATCAATTCATTCAACCCAAGCCCTGGTTGCGCCCGTGTCGGGGAGGTCATTACCGTTTGCAGATCGTTGATATAGCCAAGCCAATAGGTAATCCCGCCGAGGGGCAATGTGAAAACTGCCAGAAAAACCAGCGAGGTGCCGACGCTTGCCGCCAGTTTCATCCAATCTTTACCCATGCTCAATGACAACACCACAGCAGGCAGCAAGAACACAGCGTAAGTCGCCTTGGTCAGCGTCAGAAAACCCATGCCCACGCCAAGAATTACCACCTCAACCCAAAAACTCGCGCGCCCTTCCGGCCCGCGTAACACGGCGGTTGTCACCACAAGCATGGCAACCGCCCAACACCAATTGTTATAATACATTGAAACAGTCGCCGAGGGCAGCAACCCGCCGTGGATAAAAGCAAACATCATTGCCAAAAACACCGTGGCGAACAGCAAGGCTGGCTTGGGATTAAACCGGGTCAGACCCAGCCAATAGACCGCAGGCAGGCTTACGGCGGCCAACAAACTGGGCGCGTAAGCAAAGGCCTTGCCCAAGCCATAGCCAAATCCCATCAAACCAGAAATCGGCAAGAACGCCATCGCCCCCAAAGGCGTCTGGAAATCGCTGTGTGGAACCTCTCCCGCCGCCACCCGCAAAACCGTCTGCGCCATGTGCAACGCATCGCCTTGAAAGCTCATTATCAAAACGCCACCGTCGTTGACACGCGCCATGGTAAACAGCGCCCAAGCACCAATTAGGAAAAATGCATACCAAATGCTGAATAAACGGCCCACTTGCATCCTCGATGTGTTGTTTTTTTCGCAAATCTACCGGAAAAATCACCCATGCGCAAAAGCAAATGCAGTTTTTGTTTACCTTGATCGACTAGACCGTCTAAACTATACCAAAAAGCAGTGGTTAGGCTAAACAATGAACATGCAGGCGCGCATCCCCCACCTTCCCAAGGTGCCGATGTCCTTGGCTGAAACTGGATTGAATCCAGTGTTCGCCCGCGACATCCTGATTAAAACAATGTTTCGTAAAAACGTGGAATCTGGCCGCGATGTGGAACGCGAATTGTGTTGTTCCACACCCGTCGCGCTGGAGCTGATCGAAATGGCCCGTTCGCAGGGTTTGATCGAGGTTATGGGCAGCACAGGCGAGGGCAACGCCAAGTCGATGCGCTATCAAATGTCTGATAGCGGTAAGGCCCGCGCGCTGGATGCTTTGGGTCAATCTGAATATTTTGGCTCCCTGCCCATTCCGCTGGAAGTTTACAAAAAGCAGGTGAAATTGCAGTCGGTTGCAGATGTGGGCATCACAAAAGCCGCGCTGGAAAATTCGATGGGACATTTGATTGTTGCTGATGACTTGTTGTCCCAACTCGGCCCTGCGGTAAATTCCGGCAAATCCATTCTGATGTACGGCCCACCGGGCAACGGTAAGTCCTCCATCTCCAACGGTATCCGTGACGCCCTAGGGGACCGGATTTTTGTACCGAAATTTCTGGAATACTCCAGTCAGGTGATTTCGGTTTACGATCCCATCGTACATAGCGGTGCCCAAGAAAGCATGATCGACCCCAACGCCCTACGCCGCAGCGGCACCTTATTCGACAATCGATATCTGTTGTGCAATCGCCCCTCGGTCATCACGGGTGGCGAGTTGACGCTTTCTATGTTGGAGCTGAATTACAACCCAAATTCCAAAACCTATCAGGCCCCCTTGCAACTCAAGGCGACGGGCGGCGTGTTTATCGTGGATGACCTAGGACGACAGGCGGAACCGCCCCAAACCCTGATCAACCGCTGGATTGTCCCGATGGAGGGTGGCGAAGATATTCTCTCCTTGGCATCCGGTGAAAAATTCCTCGTGCCATTCGATACATTAGTGATCTTCTCGACCAACTTCCACCCCGCCGAAATCTTTGATGGCGCGGCCCTGCGGCGGATTTACTATAAGGTTTTGATTGATCGCCCCTCACGCGATGAGATGATCCAGATCTATGCATTGGTGTCCAAGGCGATGAATATGCCGCTGGATGAAAAGGTATTGATCCACTTATTTTCCAAACTGTACCCGCAAACCGAAAACACTTACGCCGCCTATCACGCGCCGTTCTTGATTACCCAAATGAAATCAATCTGCGACTATGAGGGACTGCCCCACAAGATGGCGATTGATCTGTTGGAACGCGCTTGGGCCAACCTGTTTGTGGCCGAGGGTGAAATTGCCCACTAGCGGCAAAATCTGCGTCGCAGGCTGCGGCCGGATGGGGGAACCCATGTTGGCAGCGTTATTGGCCGGCGGGTTTCAGGCCAAAGGGTTCGATATTCGCACCCCCGAAAGCTATGGAAAATTTGCTGAGCACATGGCAGATCAGCCTGCGGATATTCCCACAGACACAGGGATTCTGATTTCTGTTGTGCGCGACGTTCCGCAGACAGAGGACCTCCTATTTGGAGATCAAGGTTTCATCAAGCGTTTGAATTCGTTGAAATACCTTATCGTCAGCTCAACCGTGTCCCCCCGATACATCAATGACCTTAAAACCCGCATCGGTAATATCCAATTGATTGACGCCCCCATGTCCGGTGCCGCTATCGCAGCCCAAGAAGCACGGCTGTCGTTTATGCTGGGCGGTCCTGAACAGGATATTTTCACCCTGATGCCACTGTTCAAAACGATGGGGAGACACTTTCACCATATGGGTGATACCGGCGCTGGCATGACTGCAAAGGTTCTGAATAATCTGATTGCCGCTGGGTCTGTTGCGCTCACCAGAACGGCGCTGGATTGGGCACAGGATGCTGGACTGGGCGAACAAAAACTACTCGATCTGATCCACACCAGTTCCGGCCAAAACTGGTTTGCCAGCGGCTTTGAGGAAATCGAATTTTCCAATGATGGTATTGAACCGGACAATTCTATCGGCCTGCTGAAAAAAGACGTAGAGGCCGCCATGGATGCCGCCCCAACGGGTGCTAATACCGAATTAGCACAAGCTGTCATAAACCGAGTTCTGGCACTGAAGCCACGGTAAGGCCGGGAAAAGTCACCAGGGCCTGCTATGTCGTGAAAATAATCTGCTCCAGCGCCTTGCAGCCGTGGCAAAGATACCTACTTCTATAATGCTGCTGCACACTCGTGACAGCGTTTTGCGAGGTGATTAACCAGTTTCCTGATTGCGCGTTCTGCCTCTCAGTTAAGTATCTTATCCGGTTTTGTGAGTACCAGTGCGGTACGGGGTCTGCTCCGTACCGCACAGATTTGCTAGGCGGTCAAACCTTCAGGTTCTTCCAACCCATTTGCACGGCTGCAAGCCGTAACAGTATTGGCCAGCAGACAGGCAATAGTCATAGGGCCAACCCCGCCGGGAACAGGTGTGATGGCCCCCGCTTTTTCGACAACACTGGCAAAATGCACATCGCCCACAAGGCGGGTTTTACCCTCGCCTTTTTCAGGTGCAGGGATGCGGTTGATGCCCACGTCAATCACGGTAGCGCCTTCAGAAATCCAGTCGCCAGTTATCATTTCAGGGCGACCAACAGCAGCAACCACAATATCCGCGCTCCGGCACAGGGCCTCTATATTTTTCGTGCGTGAATGGGCGATAGTCACCGTACAACTGTCTTTCAACAGCAGATTTGCCATCGGCTTGCCGACGATGTTCGATCGACCAACCACAACCGCATTAAGCCCGGACAGTGAGCCGTGATGATCGCGCAGCATCATCAAACACCCCAATGGCGTGCAAGGCACCATGGATTTCAGCCCCATGCCCAGCAATCCAACATTGGAAATATGGAACCCGTCCACGTCTTTCTCCGGCACAATCGCGCTGGTGATTGTTGGCTCGTCCAAATGGTCCGGCAGCGGCAGTTGGCACAGGATACCGTGTACTTTAGGATCCTTGTTCAACTGATCTATCACCGCCAGCAACTCATCCTGCGACACATCTTTTGCCAGCTTGTGCTCGTAAGAATTCATCCCCACTTCAAGCGTGGATTTACCTTTGTTGCGCACATAAACGGCACTCGCCGGGTCTTCGCCAACCAGCACCACGGCCAGGCCCGGTGTAATGCCATGATCCGCTTGCAACCTTGCAACATGTGTCGCCACTTTGGCGCGGACAGTCGCGGCAAATTCTTTGCCATCAATGATTTTCGCAGTCATAACATTTCCCTTTTTCAACATTCAAACGCGGGGCAATTTCGCCCCGCGCAAACCAGATATACCATTCAAAGGCCTAGAACAAACCTTCGATGTTGCCCTCTACGTTCAGGCAGATTGCCTCTGCTGAAGGCACCCGAGGTAGGCCGGGCATGGTCATAATCTCGCCGCAGATCACCACGACAAAACCAGCACCTGCTGACAAGCGCACCTCTCGAACGGGGACACTGTGGCCCGTCGGCGCACCGCGCAAATCCGGGTCAGTCGAAAAGCTATACTGCGTTTTAGCCATGCAAACCGGCAGGTGGCCATAACCTTGATCTTCCCACTCCCGCAATTGGGCGCGGATTTTCTTGTCTGCCAGCACTTCGTCGGCGCGGTAAATGCGGCGTGCGATCGTGTCGATCTTGTCAAACAAAGACATATCATCACGATAAAGCGGTGCAAAGTTCGCAACATCTGCATCGGCAATTTCAGCAACGCGAGCGGCCAGCTTCAGCGCACCCTTAGAGCCAAATTCCCAATGTTGCGACAGGATGGCCTCGGACCCTTGTGTTTCACAATAATCTTTAATGGCTTGAATTTCGGCATCTGTGTCAGTCACAAAATGGTTAATTGCAACGACAACCGGCACGCCAAAGCTTTTCAGATTGCCAATGTGGCGGCCAAGGTTTGCACAACCCTCTGTGACGGCTGCTACATCCTCGGTTCCCAGATCAGCGCGCGCTACACCACCGTTCATTTTCATGGCGCGAACAGTTGCCACACAAACCACCACACTTGGCGCAATACCGGCTTTGCGACATTTGATGTTCATGAATTTCTCGGCACCAAGATCGGCACCAAAACCGGCCTCGGTGACAACATAATCCGCCAGTTTCAACGCCGTCATGGTAGACACAACAGAGTTACAACCGTGGGCGATATTGGCGAAAGGGCCGCCGTGAACAAACGCCGGATTATTCTCCAATGTCTGCACCAGATTTGGTTGCATCGCTTGTTGCAACAGCACGGTCATCGCACCGTCTGCCTTGATATCGCGGCAATAAATCGGTGTGCGGTCGCGGCGATGGGCTACAATAATGTCACCCAGACGTCGTTGCAGATCTTCCAGATCATTTGACAGACACAGGATCGCCATCACTTCGGAGGCCACTGTGATATCAAAGCCGGTCTGGCGCGGGAAGCCGTTGGCCACACCACCAAGCGACGTAACCGTATCACGCAGCGCGCGGTCATTCATATCCAGAACCCGTTTCCAGACCACACGACGCTCGTCGATTTCCAGTGAGTTGCCCCAATAAATGTGGTTATCGATCATTGCTGACAGTAGGTTGTGCGCCGAAGTAATCGCGTGAAAGTCACCTGTGAAATGCAGGTTCATCTCGTCCATCGGAATTACTTGTGCATAACCGCCACCCGCGGCACCACCCTTCATCCCGAAACACGGGCCAAGGGACGCCTCACGAATACAGATTGCCGCATTTTTATCCAGCGCGCACAGACCATCAGCCAAGCCAACAGTTGTGGTCGTCTTACCCTCACCGGCTGGTGTCGGGCTGATCGCAGTCACGAGGATCAGCTTGCCGTCCTTTTTACCTTTCTGCGCCTTAATAAATTCGGCGGAAACCTTGGCTTTATCATGGCCATAGGGCAGCAAATCAGCTGATGGAATGCCAAGCTTTGCGCCAATTTCCTGAATTGGAAGCTTGTTCGCCGCGCGGGCAATTTCGATGTCGGTCTTATAGGCCATGTAAAGTGTCCCCTTCTAGGTGGCAAATATGCACTTATGCGTTTCGACCTGCTGTTGAAACGCTCTTGTATGCTATTTTGCACTATGGCCAAGAAATGTCGGGAGCAGCAGGATTAAAACCGACATTTTCCTGCTTGTAATCGTCTTTAGGATAATTTCTCGGCGCAAATCGGAAACAGGATTTCATATTTGGCACAGCCTAGTCGGAACTAAAAAGGCTGATTCCGGGCGCTGTAAACCGGGCCAACCCAAGCGCGCTGGTCAGGAATATGCAACGTGATCGTGTCACCAACCGAGAGCAATCCCTCACGCTCAACCCAAGCAGTGATCCCGCGCAACCCTTTGGCGGCCGTTTTAAACAACTTACCTTTGCCAGGACAAAACCGCTCAATGACAGGTGCTGGCAACATACAAGGGCGGTTCAACATATCCGCGGTTAACGTAGTGCCGCGTTGTGTTTGCAACCGCGACGACGGTGGAATATGCGAAAAATCCGGCAGGCCGCTGATCATCAGCGACACGCCTAACCATTCCGGTGCCAGTCGATCAATCCCCATCTCCCCTGCAATCCGTGCCAGTTCTTCTTGGCAAACCACGCTGAACTGACGGGTATTGCGAATTTCGGTGCCGCGTGGGTATTGCGATAAAACGCGACTGCAAGAGGGCCGTGTTAACCCGCCTCGGCTTTCGGTTTTGGCACCGGCAAAACTGGCAAACATTTCCGCCAGTGGTGCGGACGCAAGCGCTGCTTCACGATCCGGTACGTGGCCAAGATAGGTAATCGTTCCGGTAAATTCAGTAGGGATCAAAGCTGGCATGTCAAATTCCTTGGCTCATTCATATGCCCTTACAAACCGCAAATCCAAGCAAAAGAAAAGGCCCGTGCAATACACGAGCCATTTCAAATTGTTTCAGTAGCAGGAAAGCCTAAGTCGGTTCCGGCTCCATGTCGCCCTCAGGCGAGGCCTTTGGCTTTTTGGTCTTAGGGATTGAAGCAACACTAGGCGCAGCATCATCTGATGACGGATCATCATCGTCGTCAACATGGGGCGGCTCGCCCTTCATCACACGTTTGATCTCGTCCCCTGTCAAGGTTTCAAACTCGATCAACCCAAGCGCCAACCGTTCAAACTCTTCGTTTTTCTCCGTCAGGATTTTCTTGGCCAAATCATACCCGCCGTCGATTAGGCGTTTCACTTCTGATTCGATCAGTTCCTTTGTCTTGGCAGAAATCGACAGGCCACCAGCACCATTACCCATGTAACCCTCATGGGCCTGCTGATAGTCGATGTTGCCGACCAAGTCAGACATACCCCACCTTAAAACCATGGCCCGTGCCAAAGATGACGCCTGTTGGATATCACCAGACGGGCCATTCGACACGTCGTCCTCGCCCCATTTGATGATCTCGGCAGCTTACCGGCCATGGTCATTGCCAGCTTCTGCTCGCATTCATTGCGGTGCCAATTCAGGCGGTCAATTTCCGGCAAGGATACAACCATGCCCAAGGCGCCACCGCGCGGAATGATTGTCGCCTTGTACACCGGATCACATTTGGGCAACTCGATACCAACAACCGCATGGCCAGCCTCGTGATAAGCAGTGTGTTCGATCTGCTCTTTGGTGCGCACCATGGAGCGACGTTCCGCCCCCATCATCACTTTGTCTTTCGCTTCCTCAAAGTCTTCCATCATCACAAAACGTTTGCCAGTGCGCGCTGCCATCAAGGCCGCCTCATTCACCAGGTTCGCAAGATCAGCGCCGGAAAAACCGGGCGTTCCACGGGCGATAATACGCAGATCAACATCAGGACCCAACGGTGTTTTGCGCGCATGTACTTCCAGAATTTTAGCGCGGCCTTTGATGTCAGGATGCGGCACATCAATCTGCCGGTCAAAACGGCCAGGACGCAGCAAAGCTGGATCCAGCACATCGCGACGGTTGGTTGCCGCCAGAATAATCACGCCTTCATTAGCTTCAAAGCCATCCATTTCCACCAGCAACTGATTCAATGTCTGCTCGCGTTCATCATTACCGCCCCCCATGCCAACACCGCGTGAACGGCCTACGGCATCGATTTCGTCAATGAAAACAATACACGGTGCGTTTTTTTTAGCCTGTTCAAACATATCGCGCACACGGCTTGCGCCCACGCCGACAAACATTTCAACAAAATCCGAACCCGAAATCGTAAAGAATGGCACGCCTGCCTCGCCTGCAATCGCACGCGCCAGCAGGGTTTTACCAGTGCCCGGAGGACCTACCAACAAAGCACCTTTCGGAATTTTACCGCCAAGACGCGAGAATTTTTGCGGATCGCGCAGGAATTCTACAATCTCTTGCAACTCGTCCTTGGCCTCGTCGATACCGGCCACATCGTCAAATGTTACCCGCCCGGCACGCTCGTTCAACAGTTTGGCCTTGGACTTGCCAAAACCCATCGCACCACCGCGCCCGCCGCCTTGCATGCGGTTCATAAAGAATATCCACACACCAATCAGCAACAAGAACGGCAGCCAAACGCCCGCCATCGACAGCAAGCCAGATTGTTCCTGCGGTTCAACGACCACTTCAACATTTGCAGCAATCAGGCGGTCGGTCAACTGGTCAGTAACCATAGCCGAATGCGGTTGCACAGTGCTATATTTCTGGCCTTCTTTGGTGACGACCGAAATCTGTTCGCCGTCCATCGTGACCCGCAAAACTTTACCGGACTCAACCGACCGGATAAACTCTGAATACGACGGCGCGGATACATTATCGGCCGAGGGCGCATTTCCGAACAATTGAACCAGTGCATAAAGCACCATGAACAAAATGACCCAAAAGGCAATGTTTCTGGTATTTCCCAAAACGCGTTCTCCTAAAACGAACCGAATCCCGGCTCTGATGTGCTGGTTACCTACAACATAGTGTTCGTTGAAACGCTTTCAATGCGTCAGAATCGACGAAAAAAAGCTGTGAACACCACCGTTGAGCTGGCACGTATAAGGCCCGTCTTTATCCAACAACGGAACGGACATCAATTCGTTATTATACCATATTGAAGGCATCGAGAGTATGGTGTTTCTACTCTCGGCAGATTGCCGCCATTCTGGCCGCAGCAAAATACCGTTTTCACCCAGCGCGCGCAACGTTAGAGTTGCGCCTCCACGTGTGCAACCGACAATCCAACGGCCATCAAACAGGCCAATAATGCTTTCGCTAGGTAGAACTGCCTTTACCTCGCGGCAAATTTCAATCTGACCTTTGCCCACAATGCTAATAATACACCCGGCCAAAGTCTGCGGTTTCCCATTGGATAGGCCTTCTCGAACACGCTGAAGGCTTTTGAGACGAGGGCGATAGGTTGCGCTGGAAACCCAGCCAATCATATGTGCCAGCAATCGCAACTGGGCCTCAATGGGCGCAGAAAGAAACGCATCCATTTGCAACCGGACGGCCCCACTTTCGCGCGGCTCAGCAACATCTTGCGCCAAACTCAGGGTCATCTGTTCCAGAGCATCGCGCGCGCGCTGCATCCGTTTGGCCGTCTCTGACAGAACCGCCACGCCCAAACCCAGTTCTTCCAGTGCCGCCATTCCTTTGCGTATCTTGATGCGGTTAAACCGAGTATCTTCGTTGCTAGGATCCTCAATCCAACGGATTCCTCGCGCCCGCAAGAAGCCCCGTAACTCCTCGCGCCCAATATCCAGCAAGGGCCGCATCCAAATCACATTATCCACTTCGGAAACCTGATAGATCCCCGCCAGCCCGTCAACACCGCTGCCCCGCGCCAATCGCATCAAAAATGTCTCAGCCTGATCATTGCGCGTGTGGCCGGTCACAACGGTACCAATTCCTTGCGTTTTTGCCCAGCCGCCAATCAACTCCCGTCGCGCCATGCGCGCGGCATTCTGCAAATTGCCCTTCCCGTTCCAACCTGACCATTTCAATGTTTGATGTGTCAGCCTCATCTCGGCGCAAAGTGACGCCACATACGCAGCCTCGGCCACCGCCTCTGGCCGCAAGCCGTGATCCACCGTCACAACCGCAATTTCGCGCCCGTTGGCCTGCGCCCAAACGTCCATCAACAACAACAAGGCAACCGAATCCCCGCCACCTGAAACGGCAACAGCGACCCGCCCTTCCGGCGCGGATCGCATCAAAGCTGTCAGTTTTTCAAGATATTCCTGCCCGCTCAAGAGCACCCAAGCCCGGCAAACTCCGCATTAGAGCCCGCCACCACATTTGACGCGGGATAGCGTACAGGCACCTCTGATAACATCAAACAGGCTTCCTCAACCTGCCCTAACTGCCCCAATGAAACGCCTAACTTAAACAAAGCATCCGGCGCTTTGACGCCAGCAGGAGAACCACTGAAACTCTCCAGAAAACTCAACGCCGCATCGCTCCAGCTGTTAGTCGCGGCCAAGGCCTCGCCCCGCCAAAAATAGGCCTCGCCGGATAATGGTCCACTTGGGAAAGCCAAGGCAAAACTCTCAAACATCGCCGCCGCATTGGCATAATTGCCCGCCTCATAGGCAGAAAACGCCTGATTAAAACTGCTCTGCTCACTCACGGTGGCGGTGGATGTATCAACCGTCGGCGCGTTACCCGGCGTTGTTACCCTGCCAGACTTTGGCACCACCATACCGCCAAGTGGCGCGGTGCGATCCAGATCTGTCAAAACATCACATCCCGCCTCCAACTCGCACAGACGAAACTCCAAATCCCCAATGCGATTGGTGCCGTCTTTGACAATCTGGTCTATGTGATATTGCTGTTGCTCCACATCGCCAGTCAACCGCCGCACTTCTTGCTCCAGTGCATCGATCCGTTGCAAGGCAGGCGCAGAACTGGCAACAGGCAGGCCAGCGCTCCCCGTGGTCGACAACTCGCGCCGCAGGCGCAGGATTTCGCCGTAAACAAATTCCAGTTCTTGGCGAATATCTGCCAACGTCTGGTCTTGCGCACGCACCTGCATCGGCACCGCAAACAACATTGCCCCAATTAACAAACCAAACAAGGCGCGTGGACGCCCCATTTCATTGTTCCAAAAGTATCCCCGCCGGAGGCATCCGATCATCGCACCCATTCCAAACATCAGCAAATCACCCGTTTCATTTCGCCTAACTGGTTAACCCACCAGCCACTACTGTGACCGCGCGCCGGTTCCGTGACCAGCAACTTTCTTCTGAACAAATTTCAATTGGCCGTTCCTTGCCATAAGTTATCGTCTTGATCCGGTTGTCGGCCACACCGCGGCTGACCAAATAATTCAGCACCGCATTGGCGCGCCGCTCGCCCAGCGCAAGGTTATACTCGCGCGTGCCTTGCTCATCCGCGTGACCCTCGATCGTCACAGTACGGTCGGTATATTGCAACAGCCAGTTTGCCTGCCCGTTCAAAATCTGGGTTCCCTCGGGCGTGATCGAACTCTGGTTCACCACGAACAGCACCCGATCGCCAATTTTTTGCTGGAAATAGGCAACCGAGCTGGGATTCGCCGCGTCCCCGACTCCAGTCGAGAAAGCGTCCGGGTTTGTTGTTGCGGGCGGTGTGTTACTACAGGCCGCCAACACTAATACACAAACGGCTATTGCTCCGGTTTTCTTGAAATTCATCTGCTTGTCCTCATGTTTGCGGTTTTTCCGCTTTTCGATACCCTACCAGCTTTGCACTGATTTGGGAATTACCTCTTGTTTCACTCGAGAAGCCGTGACCATGCGGGATCAGACGCAAAAGTCGGCGTCTTGACTTTGCGCAAATTCCGGCCCGTTACATCAACCGAATAGAGCGACGGCGCCCCATTTGCGCCTGGCGTTTCACGAAAGAACATAATGACGCGCCCATTGGGCGACCAAGTTGGTCCTTCATCCAGAAAAGATCCAGCCAGCAGTTTTTCCTGACTGCCGTCTTGACGCATAACCCCAATGTGAAACCGTCCTTTATATATCTTGGTAAAGGCAATCATATCCCCGCGCGGCGACCACACCGGCGTTCCGTAGCTACCATTGCCAAAACTAATCCTTTTGGCAGCGCCACCATTCGCGCTCATCACATAGATCTGTTGCCCGCCGCCACGATCCGATTCAAACACAATCTGGCTGCCATCAGGGGAATAGCTGGGTGCCGTTTCAATAGCGGGAGAGTTTGTCAGTCGGGTCTTACTACCGCGCGCTACGTCGAACCGGTAAATATCTGTATTGCCCCGATTACTTAGTGACATCACCACTTGCCGTCCATCCGGCGAAAAGCGCGGCGCGAATGTCATTCCCGGTTCACTGTCGAGCACCCGACGCGACAGGGTGTCCACATTCATCAAAAAAACACGCGGCTCACCGGTTTCATAGCTGGTATAAATAATTTCACGCGCATTGGGTGAAAAGCGTGGTGACAGCACGATGTCATTAGAATTTGTCAGATAGCGCACATTGGCCCCATCATAATCCATCACCGCCAGCCGCTTCTTGCGGGCATTCTTCGGGCCTTCTTCGGCAATATAAACCACACGGCTGTCGAAATAGCCGCTCGGCTCCCCTGTCAGGCGCACATAAACCGCATCCGCCACCTTATGCGACATGCGCCGCCAACTGTCAGTGCTGGCGACAAATTGCAGGCCTTTGCCCAACGGGGCTTCGGCAAAAACATCAAACAAACGGAACTTCACCACCATCCGGTTATCCGAGGTCACACTCACCGCGCCAGTAATCAGTGCCTGCGCGTTTATGGCCTTCCATTCGGAAAACTGCACAGGCGCGTTAAAATTACTAACCTTGGAAATATGCGCTGCTGCGGGAATTTCACGAAACAGACCAGAGCCGATCAGATCTGCCGTCACCACTTGTGTCAACCGAGCCGCAAACGCCTGCGCTGCCGCATTTTCTGCTACAAACAACGGGGCGGCAAAAGGCATCGGTTCAATGATCCCTTGAGTGACTTCAATCCTCAACGGCTTATTCTGCGCCTGTGCGGTTGCAACCATTCCAACGGCCATCAGGCCAGCCAGTACCAGTATTCTTGTTAGTCTCATTATTTTACCACCATTGATTTGGGGTTAAAGACGACTTCTAGCTGTCGCCATTGCTCGTATTTTTCTTGTGGCAAGTCATAGGGCGCGCAACGGATCAATGCGCGGCGCCCTGCCTCAAATGCCTGCCGTGTCGTGCCCTGCGGTGTGCCTGCCGGATCAATCAGCTTAGGGCTGCTGGTCAATTTGCCATCGCGTGACAATTCAACCGATAAAACCACAACCAAACCAGACGCATTTTCCAGCCCGACCGGCACATTCCAGCATTGTTGCACTGCCAATACCAACCCGTTCTTTTCCGAACCCGTTAGCGGCGGCCCGCTCGGCGCGGTATTCAACGCCTCGGATGTTGCCTGAATCAACGCATCCCTGATCGCCTCCGCTTCCGCCTGTCTTGCCTCCTTGGCAGCCTTGGCCGCCGCTAACTTTGCCGCTTTGGCCTTAGCTTGCTTTGCTTTTTGCGCAATGTCACGTGGCCGCCCGCGCGGGCGGCTGGATTTCGCTGGTGCGGCAGAGTTAGGGTCAATTTCCGGCACCGTTACAATTTCAGTAGCGGATTCTTTGGGGGCCTGTTCTTCAACCGGCTCCACTTGCTCCGAAGCACTTGCATCCGGCGCAGTAGTTTCCTGCGTTTCCTGCGCTGTCTCTGCATCCGTCGGCGGTTTTTCCGCCACTGTGTTGTCAATTCTTGGTGCGGGTCGCGGAACAGGTTTCACCATCGCCAATTGGTCCGGTTGCCGCTGACCATCCGTTTGCTTATCCGAAACGGGACTATCCGGCGCAACCGAAGTGGTGCCAAGGCTGTCATTGGCAAGCGGCGCAATATTGGGGCTGTCCACCTCAATTTCCGGCTGGCCCGGTTCTTGCAGACCAGACACATCCGGCGCTGCCTCTAACGACGGTGCTGCCTCTCCAACCGGTTGGCTGGGCAAAGTCGGCGCTGCCTCGCTGCTTGGCGGTATCACGCTGGTATCTGTTTGCAAGGCTGCTTGCAGCGGCTCCGGCTGCTCCACCACTGGCGCGGGTGGGCGTGAAGACATCGCTTCAAATTCCGCGCTCGACAGGAGCGATACCTCGGAGATCTGGATTGCCTGCGTATCGTCCGAATTCAAAAACGGCCCACCAAACATCGCCACACCAATCAACGTGGCATGGGCAACAAGGGATATTTTGGTGCCGGTTTCCACGCGCGCGCCTTACTGACCTTGTCCGTCAAGCTTTGGGCCGCCACCATCAGTAACCAGCCCAATATTGCGAAATCCACCGGCATTCAGCGCGCCCATCACTTGCATCACTTCACCATATGAAACGCTAGCATCCGCGCGCAAGAACACCTTGTCATCCTGCCGCTCTGCCGCGATTGCGCGCAGTTTTGGCACCAAGGCATCTCGCTCAATTTCAACTTCCTGCAACAACAGCACCCCATCTTCCGAAATCACCAGAGTCAGCGGTTCTTCCTCTTCGCCCGGCAAAGGTGTCGCTGCCGTTTTGGGCAGCTCTATCGGCACGCCCACCGTCATCAACGGGGCCGCCACCATAAAGATAATTAACAACACCAACATCACATCGACAAACGGCGTGACGTTGATTTCCGACATCGGCTTGCGTTTGGCATGACCGCGCCGTCGCTTGCCACCGCCGCCCCGTTCCACAACTCCTGCACCCATCTCCGCGCCCTCCTAGCTGTCCAACTGGCGTGAAAGAATAGTCGCAAACTCATCCGCGAAACTGTCGTAACCACTGATAATTCGATCCGCATCTGATGACAGCTTGTTATAAAATATAACCGCCGGAATCGCCGCGAGAAGGCCCAGCGCCGTGGCTGCCAAAGCCTCGGAAATACCAGGGGCCACAACTGCCAGATTGGTGCTTTGCTGTGCTGCAATTTCCTCAAAGGCGTTCTTGATGCCCCAAACCGTGCCGAACAATCCCACAAACGGTGCAATTGATCCCACTGTGGCCAAGAAGGTTAAGCCGTTGTTCAACTTTTCACTCTCTCGCCCAATCGCCACATCCATAGACCGGTCAATCCGCGCCTGTGCCCCCGCAATCAAGCCCCCGTCACTGCGATGCGAACGCCGCCATTCCGTCATACCAGAGGCGAAAATCCGCTCCGATGCGCCCTTGGGTTCTGGCCCCAACCGCTCAAACAACTCGTCCAACGGATCGCCAGACCAAAACGCCCGATCAAACAGATCGGCATCTTTGCGCGCCACGCGGTAATTGATGAATTTTTGAATGATAATGCCCCACGACCACATGCTGGCAAAGATCAACATGATCATCACCACCTGTACGGTCAATGTCGCGCGCATAAAAAGCGCAAGCATAGAAAAATCAACGGATTGCACCGCTGCGAGTGTTTCTGTTTCCATAGGTCCGCTCTTTGCCTGACGCCACCGTTTTTCGGCAGCTTTATTGTTAGACATACAATAGGCATAAAATCTGCAAAAAACCAGAGCAATGCCAGCAATGGTCAATTACCCGGCAAACAGCCCCATTTTTGCGCGAAATTCTGCCGGAAGGCGCACGGGTTTACCCGCCGTGGTCATACAGATAACTGTGACTTTGGAGGTGAATAGCACTTCATCTGCGCGCATCACGTCTTGCAGGAACAACATCTTGACCGCGCTCAAATGTTGCACTTTTGTAGTAATTGTCAGTTCATCATCCAGCTTGGCAGGCCGCTTGTAGGTAGCATCCACATGGTAGACCGCAAAAACCAGCCCTTCATCTTTCATCTGCCCCTGCGAAATTCCCGCCTCGCGCACCATGGTGCTGCGCGCGCGTTCGATATATTTCAGGTAATTGGCGTAATAAACGATACCTGCCATATCGGTGTCCTCATAGAACACCCGGACTTTCAGTTCATGAAACATCATTCATATCCCTAAGTAACATCCCCGCCCGCGCCGCCAAGCGCAGGCCGTGACTGGCATCATCCGCCGCCACTGGCATCATATCCGCATAAGCAGCGCGCACAACGGCGGCAAATTCCGGCTTCACAATACAGATACCGTTTTCCTTAACGATTGCGATCGGTGATACCTCGGCAAATGCCTGATCGCCCCAGACCAGCAAAGCTTGCAGCGTTTCACTGGTTGCCAATGTCTGAATGGACATCTGCGCCAAAGCATCGTCCATACGCAACAAAACCACGCACAACTGAATGCCACCATCATTATCAAAGGCAAAACGGCGATACTGGTTGGCACCGGTTTTTTGCAGATGGTCAACCGTGTCGTTAAAGTCTGGAAACAGCTTTTCCAGATTGGGGATTGATTTCAACTCATCCCAGTTCTGGCAAAAGAACCACATGAAATTCGCGCCCAGCTCTGGGTCTGTTTCCGCAATCACACCGCCCGTCACCCCAACCGTCTGGGCGATTCCGTCTTTCAGGGGGGGCAGCGTTTCGTCATCTACCCCAAAAACCACCGGCACAATCGGGCGCCCCCAACGGGCAAACCGATAACCGTCTTTCTGGGTGAACAGGGTCGAAACCCAATCAGCATCAATATTCAATGGAGAAACCCCTGTTTGGCTAGACTTGTGCAAGCTCTATCCGCACACCCTAGAAACTACCACTTAGCGCAAAACTCTGCAATCGATACGGCAGGCCCGCAAGCGGTGCACCCGCAATCCGCGCGGGCAACCCCTCAGTCCAGATCACCGCAAAAACTGCCCCGTCTGAAATGCGTATAGCCCAGACCCCGGCTACGGCGTTACAAGCATGGGGCAAACATCCTTTGCCATACACAAAACCACCCTCTTGGATCACGCGATTGGCCACTGAAACCGCATTGCGCAAATCATTGAGATAATCATCCCCCATGACGGCCCGAAACCGCCCCCGTTCAGCCGCGTCGCGAAAAATATCAGACGGGTGGCTGCCAACCCAACGGGTCGCGGATGCACCGCCATTGGCCGGAGCAACGGTTGTATCATCGCGCAGCGTTGCCGTGGCCGTAAAACCCGCACCACTAAACCGAAAGGTGATAAAATCATGGGTCAAATCACGGCTGCCCATATCCAGTTCCAACCCCTGCGCATCCGCCCGCAAGGCTCGCACAGTACGCCCACACCCACCAAAAGGAGTGCTTGGCTTGATCTGGCCCGCGACAAGGCGGATCACCGCCCAATCGTCGAAACAGCCGTTGCCGCGATGGCGTAACGATAACAAAACCGTCTGCGATCCGTCGGCTGCGTGATTATACAGGCCGTGCAATGTTACAAATTCCGATTCCATCGAAGGGATCGGCGTACCGCCCACAAATACTTGCTGCAACCCGTTCACATATTGAACGCTCACAGGCCCCAGATTACTCTGCAAATTGTCATATTGCGGCAAACGCACCTCAGCCCAAATCGGCGTCGCCCACAAAAGAAACAAACACAAATAACGCATTACCTACCCCTCAAATAAATCTGCCTGCCCGGGTGCTTTGGGAACCGCCATCCCCAGATGCCGCCACGCCTTATCCCCTAACATGCGCCCACGCGGCGTGCGCTGGATCAGGCCTTGTTGCAGTAAATATGGCTCGATCACTTCTTCCACCGCATCGCGGGCCTCGGACAGGGCGGCGCACATGGTTTCCACACCCACCGGGCCGCCGTTGAAATTCTCGGCTATCATCCGCAGGTACCGGCGGTCGGCGCTATCCAGCCCCAAATCATCCACCCCCAAACGGGTCAGGGAATTATCCGCCAACTCCTTGCTGACCTTACCGTCCCCCTCAACAATCGCGAAATCCACCACGCGGCGCAGCAAACGCCCAGCAATACGCGGCGTCCCCCGCGCGCGTCGTGCGATCTCAACCGCGCCATCCTTGCTGGCTTCAACCCCCATCAGGCGCGCACCGCGCTCTACAATGTGGGTCAATTCCTCAACGGAATAAAACTCCAGCCGCACCGGAATACCAAACCGGTCCCTGAGCGGTGTCGTCAAAAGCCCCAACCGCGTCGTCGCCCCGACCAGCGTAAACGGCTGCAAGTCAATGCGAACCGTGCGCGCCGCAGGGCCTTCACCAATCACCAAATCCAGCTCAAAATCCTCCAACGCCGGATAGAGGATCTCCTCTACCACGGGATTGAGCCGGTGAATTTCGTCGATAAACAACACATCCCGCGCCTCAAGATTGGTCAGGATCGCCGCCAAATCCCCCGCCTTGGCCAGCACAGGGCCACTCGTCATGCGAAAATTAACCCCCAACTCGCGGCTGATGATCTGCGCCAGCGTGGTTTTCCCAAGGCCCGGCGGCCCGTAAAACAGGGCATGATCCATCGCCTGCCCGCGTATCTTGGCGCTCTCGATAAACACCTTCAGATTGGCCCGCGCCTCAGCTTGTCCGGTAAATTCATCGAGCGTTTGCGGACGCAAAGCGCGGTCCATGTCCTCGGGGCGAAATTCAGGCCGCAGGGTTGGGTCGGGTTCACTCATCATCTATCCCTTAGGTGCCAGCAACCGCAGCGCCGCCTTGATCAATCCGCCGCTATCCAGATCAGGCGTGGCACCGCTGGCCTCGGCAACAGCAGTCGCCGCATCCCCATGGCCATAACCCAGGTTAACCAAAGCCGACAGTGTATCCGCCTGCGCGGCGGCGGAACCAGCAGACGCCGAGGCTTGCGGTGCGGCCCTAGGCTGAACTGCAACCGGCGCATCAATCACCACATCCGCGTCCGCTTGCACCTGTTCCGCACCAGCGGCCCCCATCGATATAATCTTGGCAACTTTGTCTTTCAGCTCCACAATTATGCGCTGTGCCAGTTTTGGCCCTACGCCGGGCGCTGCCTTCAGTGCCGCAACATCGCCAAGCGTTATTGCCCGTGAAACACCCTCCGTGCCCAGCGCACCAAACATAGCCAGCGCCACCTTGGCCCCAACACCCTGAACCGAGGTCAACAGCTTGTGCCATTCCTTTTCCGCCAAAGTCATAAAGCCGAACAATTGCAAGTTATCCTCGCGGACCAGCAATTCGGTATATAGCGCCGCAACGCCCCCTTTGGGTGGCAAGGCTGCCAGCGTGCGTGTCGAGCAGAACACCAGGTAGCCGACCCCCTGCACATCGATCAGCACATGATCGTCAGCTGTGTAATCCACCCGCCCAGTTATCTTGCCAATCATCTTGCCCCCTCTGCCCGCGCAATTGCTGCATCCAATCGCCCGCTAAACTGCACGTGATGCGCGTGACACAAGGCAATCGCCAGCGCGTCCGCCGCGTCTGGCCCGTTTGGTATCACACCGGGCAATTGCAAACGCACCATATGTTCCACCTGCCGTTTATCCGCATGGCCGACACCAACCACAACCTTTTTCACCGTGTTGGGCGCGTATTCCGCCACATCCAGCCCCATTTGCGCCGGAACCAGCATACAAATCCCCCGCGCCTGCCCCAGTTTCAAGGTGCCTGCGCCATCTTTGTTGACAAAGGTTTTTTCCACCGCCGCTGTTTCCGGCCTATGTTCCTTAAAAACCAGCTCCAGTTGCACATGCAAGCTCAGCAACCGTTGCGCCAAATCATCGCCCACAGATTTGCAGGTCCCATTCGCTACATGGCGCAATTTGGAACCCTGCATATCGACGATCCCCCAGCCCAGATTCCGCAAACCCGGATCAATGCCTATAACGCGCATAACGCCCCTGCCCTTGTTGTTTGCACCAGCCGTAGCACGAAACAAGAACACAGGCCAAGCATTGATGCAAAGCACACCAAATATAGTGAACTTTTGTGCTATGCATATCCTGCATTGCGGGAATGCAATAATCGCATTTGTAAACAGCTAACACCAAGCCTAGATAGCAAATCAAGCGCAAGGCAATATCGCCAAGGATGCGCCAGAGATAAGGATTAACACCATGGCCCTGGCTACTTACACCCACCCCGCTCCTTTTGGGGCCATCGCAACGCTTAACGTTGTGACTCGTATTGAAACACTGCTGAACGCAGTTTCCGAGTGGAACAACACACGCAAAACGCAAAAATCGCTGACCGCGCTGACAGACAACGGCTTGAACGACATCGGCCTTGCGCGCGGCGACGTTTTGAACATGACCCGCATCTAACACGCGGTGCATTCCAAGATTGAAAGGCCACAGCACTCGGTGCTGTGGCCTTTTCTTTTGCTGGCAAGGCTTCGGTTGATTCGGTGGTTTTTGATTCGAGGATTTTGGCACCCCAAGCCCAGCCCAAACAAAAATTGCCGATTTTCACATCATTTTCCCATAAAAATAATGCCCTAATCCCGCCACAATTCACGCCAAAAGGTCTGTTTGCGAAGCGAAGTATTCTGTTTTCGACGTTTTTCCCCCGCTATGCAAAACGCGCACTTCAGGCATGCAGGAATCTCATTTGTACTCGGGCAACAACGCCCCTACACGGCAGATTAAGCGCAAGGCAATATCGCCGAGGATGCGCTTGATATAAGGATTACTTTCATGGCCCTGGCTACTTACACCCGCCCGGCTCCCTTTGGGGCCATCACAACACTCAATGTTGTGACTCGTTTCGAAACACTGCTGAACGCAGTTTCCGAGTGGAACACAACACGCAAAACGCAAAATGCGCTGACCGCCTTGAGCGACCGCAGTCTGGACGACATCGGCCTGACACGTGGCGACGTTATGAACATGGCCCGTTTCTAAAAACGGACTGTTCCCTGAACAGAAGGCCACAACACGCACGTGTTGTGGCCTTTCTTTTTGAGCAGATGGATTCTAAAGACTGTCCTCAACAAAAATCATAAAGCGGTCACGCCTTAGCAGTTTTGCCGCCATGCGCGATCCTTCTCCGCCATCCGCCAGCTTGGCCAGATGCGCCGTATAACCCTGCTCGCCCAGTCCTTTTGCCAGATAGATTTTGGTACCGGTCAAGGCGCAATAGGTCAGGGCAAAGAACAGCAGCAAATGGAATACCGGCAAGCGCAGCGGCTTTCGTCCCATTTTTTCACGCCGTTTGGCACTAAACATGCCGCCATTCTGAATTTTATCAATCTTCTTCAGACGCTTGGTAAACGTTTTCATATTCTCGGACATGGGAACCACCTTTGGTTAAGCGGTCCGGCTTATCGAGTGATCACAATTCAGCCCCGAACACGGGCAAACAGCAATTTTTAGGATCCAAGATAAGCCGGAACACCGGGTACTCTGATACTCATTACGCAAGGTCAAAATACCCACCAAATAGGGCCGGTTTGTGGCAAATTATTCCTGTTTGCGTAAACACAGTGTTGACCATTCGCCAACAATCAAAGGCTCCGCGCGGGCAAATCCGTTCGCCGCATAGGCATCCAGCACATCCGCTGCCTGCTCATTTAGAATGCCAGACAGGATAACATAACCGCCCGCCGAACAACTTGCGCCCATATCAGGGGCCAATGCCACCAGAGGGGCCTTAAGGATATTGGCGAATATCAAATCATAGGGTGCTTTGGCACGCAGCGTCGGATGGTCAAACCCCGCACAAGTCACCACTTCAATGCGCCCACCCAGATCATTACAGCGAATGTTGGCGCTGGCCGTGTCCGTCGCCACCTCGTCAATATCACTGGCCAGCATTACGCCCGGCCAAATTTTGGCAGCGCCCATCGCTAGCACCGCTGTCCCGCAACCCACATCAACTACATTCTCGCCCACAAACCCCTGATTCGCCAATGTATCCAGCGCCGTCAAACAGCCCTGTGTGGTGCCGTGATGCCCAGTGCCAAAGGCCATCGCGGCCTCAATCAACAAAGGCACGCAATCGGTTGGAACCTTATCCGCATCATGGCTGCCATAAAGGAAGAACCGCCCTGCAATGATGGGCGACAACTCGCGTTTAACGGCCGCAACCCAATCGGTTTCCGGCAGCTTGGACACCGCAAAGGGCCGCGCGCCGTGCATCGCCGCCAATAACGCCAGTGCAACCTCGTCCGGTGCCTCGATGAAATAACTGCCAACCTCAAAGGTGCCTGACCAATCCTCCACCTCGAACACTCCGACACCGGTAGGTTCCGGCGTCAGCGTTTCAATGGCATCCGCAAGGGCCTGCGCTTGGGTTTTGTCTGTCAATGTGGTCAGGGCGGTGAATGTCGGCATCAGATTTCCATCAATGATAAGGGATGATCCGGCGATAAGTCAGGCAGGTGCAAAGGTCAAGCATTGCTACTTTCAGCCGCGCTGTTGGCAAGTTTTTTAACAAACATCCAAGCCCAAATGACCGCAACAGTTCCCGCCAATGACGCCGCAATTGCCTGCCCGTAAACAACGCCCGGCGCGCCCATCGCAATACCCATGGCAATGGCGCAAGGGTAAATCAGAATACCATCACGAAACCAGTTACAAGCAGTCGAGTACAACGGCCTCCCCAAGTTATTAAACGCCGCATTGGACACAAACAAAAATCCAGAGAATATATACCCCCCCGCAGCAACAACCATAAAGGCCGAAAATACTTCCGTTGCTTCATCGCCAAGGCCAAACAGTTCCGCAATGGGCCGATGAAACGCCGCCAACAGCGCCCACGCAATCAACGTATAAATCAAACAGAACAGCAACGCATCTTTGAAGGTCTGGCGTACGCGGTCCATTTGGCCAGCACCGTAATTCTGCCCGATAATGCTGCCAATCGCGCCCGACAGGGAAAATATTCCGCCAAAGGCCAACACTGCAACGCGGCTGATAACCGCCCAGCCCGCAACCGCCGCGTCCCCGTATCCGGCGATAACCTTGGTCAACAGATAATTGCCGAACGGCGTGGAAAGCTGCGTTAGAACAGCAGGGGCGGCGATCATCAAATAGGGCCGGAACATCGCGCCCAATTCTGCCAGCGAAATACGGGCAAACATGTGATGGACGCGAACCACAAACCAGATTGACAACAAGGCGGACCCGCCGCGCGAAATCACCACGCCCCAAGCGGCACCTTCTAGGCCCAGATCAAAACCAAAGATCAGCAACGGATCAACCACAACAGCAATCAAGCCCGCCACAAGGGTTACCGACATCGACCGAATAGCATCCCCGACCGATCGCAGCACCGCAGAACCAACCATGCCAATCACAAAAACCGGCAACGACGGAATGGTGATCGACAGGAACATCGCTGCGAGGTCCAAGGTCTCCCCCTCTGCCCCGGCAAACGCCAGAATTTCACGACGATAAACCACCACCAGAACAGCCAGAACCAACTGTATCGCCACCGCATAGATTACGGCACTGACCGTCTGCTTCTTGGCCAGTTCGATGTTCCCCTGCCCCACCGAGCGTGACACCTGCGCCGTGGTCGCAATGATAAAACCAATGCCCACGGAAATCGTAAAAAATTGCACAGTCCAGGCAAAACCCAGCGCGGCCATCAGCCGTTCTTGGTCCAGCACCGACACCCAGAACAGGGTCGCCACATCGACCAGAAACATGAACACCAACCCCAGCGACCCTGTCAGGGTCATTACCAAAACGTGGTGCATGGTCGGGCCAGTCAGAAACCGTTGTTTATTACTCACCTACTGCGCCTGCCTCTGTCATTTTACCGGTCGAAAATACGGTTTCATTCCCCGGTGCCGGATGGCGTGGCATCATCAGCGCCAAAATCAGCGACGTCAGCGCAAACCCCGTGGCCACAATAAACACCGCACCGGGCCAGAACAGCCACAGATACCCCAAAAGCGCGGGCAGGATCACCGCGCCGATATGATTGATGGTAAAGGCCACTGCCGCTGTAGGCGCAATATCCGCCGGATCCGCGATTTTCTGAAAATAGGTTTTCAAGGCAAAGGCCAGCGCGAAAAACAGATGGTCAATCACATAGAGCGTTGAGGCCAGCACCACGCCCCAGCCAAAAAAGTATATTCCGCCATAAGCCAGAAACACCACAATCAGCCCGACATATTCAAAGATCAACGCATTCCTCTCGCCCACTTTCATCACCATATTGCCCATCATCGGGGCAAAAATCATATTGGCGATATAGTTGATCAGAAACAGCGACGTGACCTCATGCACCTGAAAGCCGAACTTCTCGACCATCATAAACGCCGCAAACACCATGAAAATCTGCCGCCGCGCCCCTGCCATCAGTTGCAGCGCGTAATACAGCCAATATCGCTTGCGCAGAATCATGGTTTTATGTTGCGTGACGGGGGATTTAAACCTTGGATACGCGGCCCAGCAAAACAACGCCAGCACAATGGTAATCACCCCACTGGCCATATAAATTGTATTGTAATCCCAGTGCAGAATCTTCCATACCAGCATGATGGCACCGTAAGAAATCAGCGACGCGGCAGACCCAACTGTCACCATCCAGCCCAGAATGCGTGGCGCGCGCAACTTATCAATCCACTGTAATTCTAGCGACTGTTTGACTGTTTCGTAATAATGGAACCCCACAGAGCCGATAAACGTGGTAATCATCAATCCGGTGAAACTCGGAAACCAGGCCGTTACACAAACCGCCAGCCCGACCGTCAGCAAGGCAACCACCGCCAACAACTGTTCACGCACAAACATCAGCACCAGAATAACGCCAATCGCCATAAACCCCGGCACCTCGCGCAAGCTGTGCAGCCAGCCAATATCTTTGCCATCAAAATGCGCCACCTCGATGACGAAATTATTCAGCAAAGCCATCCATGTGGAAAACGCCATCGGCAAGGCAAAAGCCATCACCGCTAGCAAGGTGATCGGCTGTCGCCAAACCGGCAACGCGCGCGCATCTTCGATGGTTACAGATGAAACAGACATTGTTCCAGTTAACCTGTTAAAAACCATTTGGATAGCGAAAAGGAGTGGCGGGAAAAACCCGCAACAAATGGTTTTGACTTATCCGTCAGAAACCGAAAGCTTTGCCAAGGCGACATTCAGATTTTCAACCTCGCCTATGTCCAGCAAGGCAATCATCTTGGCATTTTGTGCCAAGATCTCGGGAACCATCTGTTTAAACAACTCTTGCCCCTCATCCGTCAGCGTGAAAACCCGCAGCCGCTTGTCATCCAACAGAACTTCCCGCGTCAAAAGCCCTTTAAACTCTAGCCGATTGGCGGCGCGGCACACCTGAACTTTATCCATCGTGGTGCTGGCCGCTGCCTCCAGCGAACTTGCCGTGCCCGACTCTCCCAGCATCGCTAGCAAGCGCCATTCATCCCGCGCCAAATGGAATTTCTTCTCATATATTTGTGCCAGCTGACGACTCACATTATCCGCACTGACTGCCAGTCGATACGCCAGCAAATCCTCTAATTTCATTTTGTCCCCCAAAGCCATGAACCTACCTTACAATCGTTGTAAATGAAACGATTTGATTTACGTCAAGGAATCAGCTAACAACTCACAATATCATTGCAAATGCAACGAATGGAGAACCTCATGAAGATTGACCGCATACACCACGTAGCCTACCGCTGCAAAGACGCCAAAGAAACGGTAGAATGGTACACCAAAATGCTGAACATGGATTTTGTTCTGGCAATCGCCGAGGATCACGTCCCCTCAACCCACGCCCCAGATCCCTATATGCACGTCTTCCTTGACGCAGGCGCCGGTAACGTGCTGGCCTTTTTCGAACTACCCACCATGCCTGAGATGAGCCGCGACCTGAATACGCCAATCTGGACACAGCATTTGGCGTTCAAGGTTAAGGACCGCGCCGAATTATTAGATTTCAAGGAGCATTTGGAATCGCAAGGCGTCGAGGTGCTGGGCGTTACCGATCATTCAATTTTTCATTCTATCTATTTCTTCGACCCAAATGGCCACCGTTTGGAATTGGCCTGCCCCGACCCAAAAGAGGAGGCAATGCTACAAAAACTGGATGCCGTGAAATGGGAGATGCTGGAAGAATGGTCCAAAACCAAAAAAGCCCCCAGACATGCCGCATGGATGCACGAGAAAGAACTCTCTGAGGCATAAACGTAAAAGGCCGCGTCCATGACGCGGCCTTTTGAATTTCTGTGGATTGGCGAATACCAGTCTTGTGACTTAGTTTTTCGCGTAGAATTCCACCACCAGATTTGGCTCCATCATCACCGGATAAGGTACATCGCTCAGGCCCGGGGTGCGCACAAATTCTGCGGTCAGCTTGCCAGTATCGACATGCATGTATTCCGCAAAATCACGCTCATTAGAAGCCATAGCCTCCATCACCAGCGCCATTTGCTTGGACTTTTCGCGAATTTCAATCACGTCGCCCTCTTTCACGCGGTAAGACGGGATGTTCACCTTCTTGCCGTTCACGGTGACATGGCCGTGGTTTACGAATTGACGTGCAGCAAAGATTGTTGGCACGAACTTGGCGCGGTAAACAACTGCATCCAGACGGCGTTCCAGCAGACCAATCAAGTTTTCACCCGTGTCGCCTTTAACCCGCTCCGCTTCCGCATAGATGCGTCGGAACTGCTTCTCGGTCAGATCACCGTAATAACCTTTAAGCTTTTGCTTGGCGCGCAGCTGTGTACCAAAATCGGACAGCTTTTGCTTGCGGCGTTGGCCATGAACACCGGGGCCGTATTCACGACGGTTAACAGGGGATTTAGCGCGACCCCAGATATTTTCGCCCATCCGGCGGTCAAGTTTGTATTTGGCAGACGTACGTTTAGTCACGACTGTTCTCCTTCGTTTGTATGTGATCCAAAATGGACCGTTGAAGGGCGTTGTCCTACCCCTTGCGGGAGACAGGCATCCTCTTGCGAGGGCCACCAACACCAATACCCGCTTGCGCGGATAGGAGGCTTATAAGCGCAGGTGAAGCATAGTCAACAGGGCTTTGGAACGCGATACACCGCTATATTCCTTACCGGTTCAGGAATAACTGCTTGGCTGAAGCAACGAGATTGACGCCTTCCGTCACTTCCAGCCGCTTCAACAGGGCATGCATCAATGCAATAACCCGCGGTGATTTATTTTCACCAGAGGGATAGACGACAAACAGTTCCTTTTCCGGTATTTTCCAGTCCGGCAATACAACTTCAAGCTTGCCACTTTTGACCGCTTCCGCCACAAGGAATTCTGGTATTTTCGCATAACCCAAATTGCCGTAAAGCGCTTGAAATACCATATCGGGAAACTGCGCAGTCAATCCGATTTTAATGGAGGCCTGAAAGGTCTCGTTTCCAAAAACCAGCGGCGTAGCGATGCGGTCATCTGTGCTTTTGTACTGAATGTAATCCAGTTTTATCAGGTCATCAGCCGTTTGCGGCCGCCCGTTCGTATCCAGATATTCTGGCGTCGCAACATGCAGCGTCGTCATGGTGCCGATTTTTCGAACCACGCCATTACCATTGCCCACAGTGCAGGACCAAAGGGCGAGGTCAATATTCTCGGCCGCCAAATCCACAATACCATCTTCGGCGCGCAATATTATTTGCAGTTCGGGGAGTTGCTTGGTCAACTCAACAATAACTTCCCCGACAATATGTTGTGAAAACGCCAGACTGGTGGTCATGACAAGCTGCCCCTCCACCTTACCGGTTAGGTTTTCCAACGCGGATTGCAGATTTGACTGTTCATCCAGCATGGTAACAGCGTGCTTATACAATATCTCACCCGATTGCGTCATGCGGACGCCATTTCGATTACGAGAAAGCAATCTGGTGTCAAACTTGCGCTCCAGCGCGGTTATTTGCTGACTAATTGCGGGTTGTGTCATGCGGCGCTGGCGGGCTGCGCCAGACAGAGAACCCGACTGCACCGCCGACACATAGCTTTCGAATGCACCTAGTATATCCATAAGTATAACTTATGCCTTATATCCAGAAATATTGGATTTAAGATAAGTGTAAGTTTGATCATAATCAACCCACATAGACTCGAACACAAAAGGAAATGTCATGGATTTAACCAAACGAAGCCTCCTCAAAGGCCTTGCAGTGATACCTGCATTGGCCGCACCTGCTTTGATGCTTACCAGCGCAAGCAAAGCAATCGCGCAACCTGCAATGGCTGGCGCACAAGTTCCCGGATACTATCGCTACCGCGTTGGCGAAATTGAAGTCACTGCCCTGTTGGACGGGTATACAGCAATGCCATCAGGTTTCGTTATTGGTTATAACGAAGACACCGCGCGGGAGGCGACGGCAAAAAGCTATCGCCGATTTACCCCCGGGATGGTAAATATTCCGGTTAATGGCTATGTCATCAACACCGGTTCCAACCTGATTTTGCTAGATGCCGGAGCGCCATCGCTTGTCTCTCCTACTCTTGGGGGGCTGACGGGTAACTTAGCCGCCGCCGGATTTAACCCCGCCGACATAGACACGGTTCTTTTCACCCACCTTCATCCTGACCACATCGGTGCGTTACTGAACGCGGAGGGCGGCAAAGCCTTTCCGAACGCTACTCTGATCTGCTCCGAGGCTGACTGGGGCTTTACTCACAGCGACGAAGTCAGAATGGCCAGCCCAGAGGAATTCCGCGGCATGATAGATTTGGTCCGGCAATTTGTGGCTCCCTATACCGACAGCAAAGACCTATTCACTGGAGAGAAAGAGCTGTTCACCGGGATTACATCTGTACCCCTGCCGGGCCACACGCCGGGACACACGGGCTATGCCATTCATTCAGGCAGCGAAAGCCTGCTGATCTGGGGCGATGTGATCCATTTCTCCGCCTTGCAGTTCGCCAACCCTGGCTGGGGCGTGGTTTTCGACACTGACCCGGTAATGGCGGCCAAAACCCGCAGCGCTATGCTGGATCGCGCCAGCGCCGATCGCATGGCGGTTGCAGGGATGCACATTGATTTCCCTGGCATTGGTTATGTCGAAAAATCTGGTGACGCGTATCAACACATCAATGCGCCCTGGATGCCGGCCTAACTCAGCCTTCGCGCGCGCCATGGCCACACTAGCGATGGCGCGCGTTTGCTATTGGACACTGAACGGCTACCGGCTGATGCCGGTAGGTTCCCGTTTGGAATGTAATTCCAGATACTGAAGTATCACATCGTCCGTGACATTCCCGCTGGTGGTCGAGAAATATCCTCGCGCCTGTCACCTGGCAGGGCATGTTTTCATAC
>JAJRPO010000081.1 GCA_024280735.1 Alphaproteobacteria bacterium
AACGGCCTCACGCCATTTGAATACATCTGCAAAATCTGGACATCTGAACCGGAAAGGTTCACTCTAAATCCAACCCATCACAAGCTGGGACTATACACCTAGGCGGTGTCATCATTTACCGCTTCGCACTGGTTTCAACCAAAAATCCGTCAATTCTGTGTCAATTGAGTGCAGACAGGGCCGCCCCTTTCAAACGAAATTGGACCGAAGTGGCGGATTTTTGTGAAATCCCGAAGGGACGCAACGAATTTTGCTCCCCACTTGCAAATTTTCACTGACAATTGGACAATCGCTGCCCTCAAAGTCGCGGCGCGGGCAACAAAATTCGTTTGCGCCAGTGCGAAGCGGTATATGATGACACCGCCTAGATAAAATCGAAACTATCGGCGCTCAATTCGGATTTATCCACATCCAGCAACAGGATTGATCCGCTGCGATAGTTGATGACTGTGCCACGGCCCAGATCATCATCAAATATGCGCAGGTTATCAAAAGACAGGTTCGCCGCCGTGTCAAAACGGATTATGTCTTGTGTCGCGTTATAATCAAGTATCTGCTCGCTCCAGCGGCGGTCTTCGTCAGAGAACACAAAGACATCCCGCCCGCCACCGCCGGAAAACTGGTCCCAGCCAAGCCCGCCAACCAAGGTGTCATTTCCGGATCCGCCAAACAGGCGGTCGTTGCCCGCGTTGCCATTCAAGTAATCATCATTCAGATTGCCCTTTAGGGTGTTGTTACCGGCATTTCCCTGCAAATCGTTTTTCTGCCTGTTCCCAAAGCCCTTGGTATTGTTGTCACCCGTCAGGATCACGGCCTCTATATTTGCGCCAATCCGGTTGAGGAGAATAGACCCGTCTGAAACCACAGTGTCAAACCCCTGCCCCGCAGCCTCCAGCACTTTGTCGCGGGAATGATTGATCAGGTATGTATCATCGCCCCGCGTCCCGACAAACCGATCCGCCCCGCCTGTTCCTTTGTAAAAATTGTCCGGCGGAGTCACGTTTTCATTGGCGGTCAGGGATCCCACCAAGACGTTCATATAGGTTACCTGAAAATCATTGCTGTAATGGGCACCGTCTTTGAACATCTCTTGCCGGTTATATCCGTTTTGAGTGGCAATTTTATCCGGGTCGATTAATTGAATTTCACCCGAAGTTGCCGCCAGTTTTTTCTGTTGGTCCTGAACTTCCCGCCAGTTGACCCGACGCGGCGCATCCGGTGCATAATCCGACAGACCAGAGATAACCAGATTAATGTCACCATCCACCACAGAGCGGCCGGCAAAATCATCCCGCAAAGCATCGCCAACCTCGTCTAGCAAATCTTGCATCATTTCAGAGTATTTATCGGGCCGGCCCATAGCATAGGTGTCGGCCTCCCCCTGTACCCAGATGATGCCGCCTAAGTGGGCATCGGGGTCTTGTTGCAGCAGTTTTTTGATCGTCTGGTACAGGTCCGCGCGCAACTCGCCGCCGTTCAACCAATCATCGCCCTCGCGCTGCCGCGTTAAAGGGGAGCCGCCAGTGGCCACCAGTGCGGCGTGATAATCGCCGGATGGCACGGCCTTGGCCAGCGCTGCAGAAAATTCATCCTTCATCGCATTTGCGTTGCTTTGACCTGCCAGAATATAAATCGGTGTGCCCATTCCTGATACCTCTCTTGTGGAAATATCATCAGGGTTAGCGCCCGAGCCTTAACAAAACCTGCGCTTCGGGGGGGCTTTTTTGCAACAAATTTAGGCTATTTTGAACGACCTTTTATTCTTCTGTCGTAATGCCGTTTCGATCCCGACAAGCCTGTAGGCAGATAAAGCGTTTCCAGTTAACACTGAATCACCCTGCTCTGCCAAACGCCCTTGTGAGCAAGGGCTGTCTCGGCAAAACAAGGTGATGTACAGCTTCAATGTAAACTGAAAACGCTCTAGGATTGGAAAACAGTGGCAAAGAAGATCAAAAAGGGACTGGTCATCGGCGACTCGCACGCTGCGATGATCATCAAGGCATGGTGGGAAAAACCGGAACAATACCCGTTGCTTGATCTGGAATTTCTGGCGCAGCCCGGCAATGGCCCCCGTGGGGTGGTGTTTTCGCGCAACCAAATTCAGGCGCGCGAATTCAGTTTGGTTGAGTTTCTGCAAAAAACCGACTGCGCTTTGGACTATGACTTAACCAAGTTCGACTTTATCGCGGTCGTTGGCTGTGGCCTCAGTCTGTATCCAGTGCTGTCAATTTTCAACAAATACAGCGTGGTTAGTTCTCCGTCAGCGCGCACCAAAGACAACAGATTGCGGAAGACCCTGAAAAACCCGATGTTGTCGCTCGGTTGTTTCGCACCCTCATTGCCGATATTCTACGCGCCACGACGCATGTTGATTTTGTGGCCAGCCTGCGGGCCAACTGCGATCTGCCTATTATCATTATCCCGCAGCCGCTACCCTCGGAAAAAATGGCTGGCCAAGCGGATAAAGGGCCGCAGTTTGAGCGGGTGATCCGAAACAAAGACGCCCCGTTTGCCTATCGCGTATTTCGGCAAGCCGTGCGGGATGTTGCAGCAGGTTTTACGGATGTAACAGTGATTGCCCAGCCAGACGATACGATTGCGCAGAATGTTTACACAAAACTGGAATTCACAGCCGGCGCGACAACCCTGCATAATCTGGACAGGGCGCAGCCTGTCAAAGACACGCTGCACGCCAACGCCAGATTTGGCGCATTGATATTAGAATCCCTCAATACCCCTAAGCCGTAGTGTCAAAAAACCCCGGCAAAGACACTTCCAACAACTCCAGATCATCCGAACAATTCGTGTAACGCACGACCATATCGGGCGGGATCACAAAGGCGTCGCCGGCCTCTAGATCGCGGGTTTCCTGCCCGCCCTCCAGCGTCATGGTGCCGGTCATCACAAAGGTAAAATGAATGTCGCAATTGTGGCGCACCGGCGGCGGGGTACCGTTTTCAAAACGCGCCACCTGAACGCCAGCCACCCCGTTTGTACCCGCCGAAATGCCCGTATCACGACAGCGAAAACCGGCCACGCGGAACGGTTGCCATCTGGCCTTATCCTTGATGTGATGCACGAACTTCTGTCCCTGCCAGCGCCGTTCAGGATCGCCTGTGCCATTTGGCAGCGTCATTTCGTGGTCAATCAGGGTTACATGCTCGGCAGGAACACCGATCTCGATCACCTCGATATTTTCCGAGGCATACATCACGCGGTGGCGAATTTCCGGCGGCTGGATCACGCAATCCCCCGCTTGCAGGCGCATGACATCGCCCTGATCCTCGTAAAGCACATCAACCCAGCCCTTATAGCAGAATATCAACTGAAACCCGACCGCGTGATAATGCACCATATCGGGCACCGGACCCCCGTCGGGAATGCGGATATGGCTGGCAATGATCGCCCCGCCCAAACGGCTGGGCACCAAATCGCGGTAATGCATTCCGGCGCGCCCAATCACCCAAGGCGCCTGATCGCGCAGGCGGCGCACCACAAAGGCGTGTTCGGTTGGCGGTGTTTGCACGGCTGGGTTAATGTCTACAATTTCAATCCGCATGCCGTTAGGGGCCGTCAAAACCGTTTCACCCTCTGCAAAACCAGCCGGATCATCGGTTAGAATGCGCAAGGTCCCGGGGTTTTCCACCGCCCCCTTTTCCAGCCGCAACCGCACGCCGTGGCCAGACAGAACCACCACCGATGGATCATCCGCCGGAAAAATGCTTTCCAATCGGAATCCCAGTTTTTGGGTGAAAAACGGCAGGTCATCGCGGACCTCTGGCGTGGAAATGCGGATTTCTGCAAGCGTTGTATTGTTGATCATGACAGGTCCCTGGCTAGTGTTGAACGCACTAGAACATTGGATGCTTTAAATGTAAAATAGTTTCTTGGGCAGCGGCTCTCTTGCCCTAGCCGCCCCGCATTTCGTCAACCGTATAAGATACCCCCACAAGCAAATATTCCCTGTCACGGTGATTGCTGTCTGCGGCCACACACCCCAAGCCACACAACAGATTTGTCCGCTGCGCCCGCACCTCGTTATACCAGATCCGCCCGCCCGGCGTGGCGATATATCCATCCACGCCGCCGACAATATCTTGGTACATATCTTCAAACGAGGGCAGTTCCGTCACATAGGCCTCCGACGTTGCGCCGTGGGTGTGATAGGAGGCCAGAACGCGCATAGCGTTAGGCGCGGCATGCGGCACACAGGTGTTTCGGCTGCCGCGCCGTGCCTCGGTGGCCGCCAGGGAACCATCCGCTGTCAGCCCGATATAGCCACAATATTCGCGGTTCTCGGCGATGGAGCGTGCTTGCAGATTGTTGAGAGTTGCTTTGACAAACGCAATTTCTGCCGCCGTCACCTGTTGCGCGCGGGGGGGTGCTTGTGTGTCCAACCCGTCGTCACACCCTGCCAGCGCCAGAAGTGTAAGCCAAAAAACAACTCTCCTAACCATTCAGCCCATTACCCCCCTAAAACCGTTTTCAGCCCCGCAACCGTGGCGGCCACAACCTTGTCTACCTCATCGCGGGTAATACAGAAAGGCGGTGCAAACCCCAGAATATCCCCCTGCGGCATGGCACGCGCAATCACCCTGTCTTGTGCAAACATGGTAGCCGAGATTGTCGGGCCGATTTTGCGCGCCGGATCAAAGAATTTGCGGTCCGCGCGGTCCTCGACAAATTCCACCGCACACAGCAGCCCCTCGCCGCGAATATCGCCCACATTGGGATGATCCCCCAGCGCCTGCACCAGCGATTGTTTCAGGTAGCCACCGATTTCACCCGCATTTGTGATCAGGTTCAAATCATCCAGCAGCTTCAGATTGGCCACCCCTGCGGCCGCCCCGATGGGATGCGCCGAATAGGTCCAGCCGTGGCCAATCGGTCCGTTTTCATCGGTGCCCTGTTCCAGAACGCGCCAGACTTTATCCGAAATAATTGACCCAGACAGCGGCGCATAGGCAGAAGTCAGGCCCTTGGCGATGGTGATAATATCCGCCTCCACCCCGTAATGATCCGCGCCAAACATGCTGCCCAAACGGCCAAAGCCGGTGACAACCTCGTCCAGTATCAACAGAATATCATGCTTTTCGAGAACCGCCTTGATCGCAGGCCAATAGCCCACAGGTGGCGGCACGATGCCCCCCGTTCCCAAAACCGGCTCGCCGATAAAGGCGGCGATGGTATCGGCCCCTTCACACGCGATCATCTCCTCCAGCGCAGCCACACAATGGGCGGTAAACTGCGCCTCACTCATGTCCAGATCGTCACGGCGATAATAATACGGCGCTTCAGTATGGATCACTTGCGGCAACGGCAAATCGAATTTCTTGTGGAACAATTCCAGCCCCGTCAGCGACCCTGTCACCAGACCAGAGCCATGATAACCACGCCACCGCGAGATGATTTTCTTTTTCGCAGGGCGGCCCAGGATATTATTGTAATACCAGATCAGTTTGACATTGGTTTCATTGGCATCCGATCCACCCAGCCCGAAATACACCTTGGACATATTGGCAGGCGCGCGATCTAGGATCATCTTTGATAGGGTGATAGAGGCCTCGGTGCCATGGCCCACATAGGAATGATAATAGGCCAATTCCTTGGCCTGCGCCGCAATCGCATCGGAAATCTCAGAACGGCCATAGCCGGCGTTCACACAATAAAGCCCCGCAAAAGCATCCAGCAACTGATTGCCATCACGATCCTCGATGTAAACACCCGACGCCGTTTTGATAACGCGGGTGGGTGTTTCACCGCGCGCATGTTGTGCCAGATGTGTTGAGGGGTGGAAAAAATTGTCGCGGTCCCACTGTGCCAATTGATCGTTTGTCAGCATTGCTATCGTCCTTGATTATGTCACGATAGGAATATGCCGGATTGAGCAGAATTTGTAACCGAGTTCAGGCCAACGCCAGAAGGATCGTCTGCAAAATACCCTAAATTCAGTCATTCCTTCGGCAATATTCCCAACACATGCAGCGGAGCCTCCGCCCCCTGCTTGACCACCTTGGTCACAATATAAGAATAATACCGCGCCATACCGACATCGGCGGTCAGCAACTGGTCAATAACCTGCTGATAGGCGGCAATATCTCGGGCCACCACCTGCATCATATAATCAAACCCGCCGCCAATGGCGTGACAGGCCGTTATTTCATCAATACCAGCGATTGCCGCCTCAAACGCCTGAAACGCCCCCGCCTTATGGCTGTCCAATTCCAACACCACAAAAACGGTTACGAACGGCCCGATCTCGGCCAGCGCAATCCGCGCGCCATAGCCGGAAATCACCCCCGCCTTTTCCAACCGCGCCAAGCGTTCCCAACAGGGCGAGGCCGACAGCCCCACCTTGGCCGCCAGCGCCGCCTTGGTGATCCGGCCCTCACCCTGCAATACCGTCAGTATCTTCAGGTCGATATTGTCGAGCTTGATCACGAGGCCACGCTAGCCAAACCAGCGCTTGAACAAACGATGCACCCAGCCGCGCGCCGCATCTGCCCCCTCGCCCACCTCGGAGGCTTTGGCCTCCACCGAATCCCAATGCTCCTCTGCTTGGTCAATCAGCGGGTCAATGCGGCGGCGTTTGAACCGCTGCACAAGACGATAAAACCCAAGGATGAACAGGGCCAGCAGGACAAGGATAGTAATGTTCAGCCACGGAAATATTGACACATCAGGGCTGTCGACCGCGTAGATATTCACCGCGTTGGGATAGATCGACATAAATTCATTACGCCAACCATAATGTTTTATCACCGCCCATTGCGGCGCGGCTTTGGTGGATTTTAAATCAGTCGCCTCGGCCTGCAAATTCGAGGTGTCAAATTTGAAATAAGGCGGCCAACCCCAGCCGGTATCTTCATTGCGAAAAACCATAGTGTCGCCATTAGGGTAAAACGCCTGAATAAAGAACACATCGCGGTTCACCGTGCCGTCGGCATTACCCGTATCGGATTTCGCCCAGAACAGCGAGTTGTCACCGAAATCAATCCGCTTTTCATAGGTATCCGCCACCCGCACCACATCGTGTTGCGGCAAGGTATAATGGAACACGCTGGCCACCAGCAGCACCACAATCGCGATCAAACCCCATTTCACATATTTCATCTGGCTGGTCCTTTAAAAATTCGTCAAGTATATCACGGAGCCGACCACAATGATCGGCACCACATAAACCCCCAAGATCAGCTTACGACGTAACGATCCATCGTATTCTTTCAACCCTTTGGCCACAAAATCGGCGCGCGTGCCGTCAAACCCACCCGCATCAAATTCCACTTCCAGCTTCTCGCGGCGCACAGATTTAGAATACCAGCTGACGCAGGCATATACCACCGTCAGGGCAATCAACCCCATCACTCCAAGGCGAATCCATCCAAACATCTTATCTCCTCAATGATCCCCACGGACCAACCCGCGTGACCAAATCCTTTTGCGGCTTCGTCTTCGGCTCAACCACCTGCTGCTCCCAAGGCCCGCGCATCCGCACAGGCTCCTCTGCCATCGCAGGCTCATGCCCATAGAGTGCCGCCCGCGCACCCGCTTTATCCACCATATACTCGCTCGCCAAGAATTCCGCGACAAATTCTTTTTTCGCATCCGACCAACCGCGATAAGCTGCATAAAACGCCGCCTTATGGCAGATGAACAATTGCCGCACATCCATCGGGGCCAATTCTGCCAGCAACATATTCACCAGATCCTTGTCGCCATGATCGGCTGAACGCAGCGTATAAAAATACGCCGGATGTTCCGAGCTGATCCTTGGCCATTTCCCCTGCCCACTGGCCCAGCGCCACAGCTGATACAGCCCCTCGTATTCCTTCGGCAGGTTTTTGAGGTGTCGCCGCGCCATATTGCGCAACTCGCGCCTAGACAGATCGCCAAACTCCTCGCCCGCATCCGCCGCCGTATCCACCACGATGAAATCCAGTTTCTGTTGCAAGATCGCCGCAATGTCCGTGTGTTTGGCGCTGGTAATCGGCTCGACCAGATCATTGGCCGCAAGGAAGGTGGCGATATCGTTGCGCTCCTCAAAATCCATCACATACTCAATGTCCCAATCCTCCACGTCATCACGCGGATCAACCGAGACCACCGCCGTTTCATCCAGATCGCGGAACACATAAAGCCCGCCAAAATGCGCGGTGTAGAAATTGTTCTGCTGGTATTGGTTATTAGTGAACACCACCGGATTACGGGTAATATCGCCGGTGCGTTTGCCGATTTCGATCATATCGGCTGTCAGAACATCGTCCCACCAAGCGTCCGGCTCGCTCATGAACCGATCAATCATCTTACGCAGCTTGCGCCCGTCCTCCACCGTGCTCTCGGTGGTGTCCGCTTCCACCTCAATCTCACGGATTGACAGCAGATCGCGCGGGTCCTCCACGCTGAAAACCGAGTTCACCAGCTCCCCCGCCACCGCGTCGCGCGCGGTTAGGGCAAACAGTTGATCCTCGTTTTCGTCAATCCATTTGCGCAGGATAGATTTAGAGGTCGAGAATTGCGCATTCAGCAACGGCGCGGTTTTCTGCTCGGTCGAGAGCAGGATAAACTGTCGGTTGCAGCCGTTGGGATTGAGGTAAAGGTCATCGCCGAACTCATCGCCGATCTCCGGCGAATAACCGGAAATATCCAGATGGAATTCCGTCTGCGCAGTCTCCCGCCCCGTAAGATGTTTGAGCGCACGGTTATACCGCTCGATCATCGAGGGCGAGGTGACTTCAAAGAGATTGCCGAACATAAGGCCACGGCGAACAAGGCGCATCATGGGTGGAACTCCTCCGGTGCAGAAATAAACAAGGGCAGCGCCTGACCTTGGGAAGGCGTCGGAACAAAAGATACTAGACGCACCCCCACCGCACGCCAAAAACTCGCAATCAGACGCAACACCGCAATGCGCCTTCCCGGGGGGAAGGTCAGGCGCTGCCCGACGGTGCGGGCGAGTAGGATTTGGTGAGGGGGTGGTGTTTTAAGCTGTTGAACCAACCCGCAAAATAACTCGGTCATTCTTTATCTCCTGAACCCAATAAAACTGATTTTTCCAGAGCTTTCTTCTGCTTTAGGTACAACCAAACGATAGAAACAAAATAAGCTGGCAAAATCAGGAGATAGCTTGACACCATGCCACCATCAACAGACTCAGAGCAACTGTAATCGGGTTTTGGACCTCCGTATAGCATAGCCAGCATCGACAGAGGGAATAACGTCAAAACCAAAACCAACCAACTCATTCCGCCCGCAACAACAAAAGAAAGCAAACCGAATGATTGCAATTTATCAGCAACAATTTTTGCGCATTTAAATGAAATCGCAAAGCAAACCAGCCATATAAGAGTATTAACCCCCAGAAAATAGAAACAATCAATCACCCCTCCCCCCCAAATACCGCTTCTTAGCCGCTTCCTGCCGCCCATATTCCCGCACCATAGTCTCTATCGCGATCTCGTCGGATTTATCCGCATAGCGGAACTCGCTATCCGCATAGCGGTTGATTTCTTGGATCACCATTTCAACGGTAATCGGCTGCGCCAGCTCGGCAATCATCGAGCGTTTGGTGCCATAATCCCGCGCCAAGAACAGCTCGGTATTTTCCATCCATTCATCCGGCAATTCAAAATCCATCGCCCGCACTTTCACCGCGTCGGTGATGTTCTTGATGGCGCGCCCCGTGAACCGATCATCCGCCTGCTGGATGCCTTTCAAATAGACCCCCATCTTGGCAATCGTGTCCAACTCGCCAATCTCGGAGCTAACCCGATCAAACACCTCCAGCAACCCCGCTTCATGGGGCCGCGCGTGGCTGGCGTAACTCGCTGCAACCGCCGTTTTAATCTGCTGGGCGGCGAATAATTCATGATCGCCCAGCGGGATATCGTGGTTTTTACCCATCAGCAGATGCAGAATATCAATGTAATCCTCGCGCGTTTGCGGCCCATCCACCAAGAACCGCGCCCCCGCCCGTTGGCGCAAGGCGTCATCCACGTTTTCGGGGTAATTGCTGAACATGCCAAAGGTACAATTGCCGCGCACCACCGTATTGGCACCCGCAAAACTCTCCATCAGCACAGCTGTAATCTCCAACTGCCCCGCCGAAGATTGCCGATCGCCGCGCTTGCCTGCCAGCTGGTCAATATCGTCAATCGTGCCGAAGCCAATCACCCGCGGATCAATGATATTATTGATAAAAGCCTTGGCATTCTGCGCCGATTTACCCTGATAGCTGTCGATGCTATCGGTGCCCAAATTCTGATAGCGAAACGCATAGCCCGCGTTCAGACAATACTCGTTAATCATCCCCGCCATCATCTGGATCAACGTGGTTTTACCGGTGCCCGGCTTGCCGTCGCCCATAAAGGTAAAGATGAAACCGCCCAAATCAGCAAATGGATTTAACTGCCGCTCAAAATCATAGGCCATCAGCATTTTAGACAGCTTCATCGCCTGATATTTGGCAATGTGATTGCCCACCACCTCATTGGGTTTCTTGAAGGTCATGGTCAGCTTGGTAGACTTGCCACGGCTGGCAGGGCTGAACCCGTTAATGTCAAAATCATCCGCCTCAACGCGGTAACTCACGGCACTAAACGGTTCCAAACGCGGCGTGGTTGCAGCGCGCAAAGCGACCTTTTCCATCAGTTTTTCACAATAAGCGAGGATGACTTGCGTTAACTGTTCCTCATTCTTGGCGAACAAGGACAAGTCCTGATCCAACTCCCACAACGCGCCGTGCAGAGCAATGGAAGGGTTGTCGGTCAGGACTTCCTCAACCGCACCAATCTCCACCGAATTTTCCGTGGTAGAGGCCAGCAAGTAGCTGGTCATATTGGCAAAAACATGCAGAGAAATCAGCGCCGAGGCGGCCAGCAACTCACCAAATTCAGCCGCCTTGCTGCGCGCCAGATTACCCGCGAGATTATCCTTGAGCAGTTCACTCAACCCCGTCTGCTCACCGTATTGATCCGAAACCACATGCGCCACCGCCAGCGCGCGGCGCAGGGCCTGCAAAACATTGGCCTGCACGGGGGAGGTCAGCGGGTCATCCGCATCCGCGCCTTCAATCCGGTCAATCAGATGCACCCCCTCGGGCCGTGCGGTAGACCGCGTCACCAACCCCGGCGTGGTGCTGCGAAACCGTCGCCGTGTACCGATGCCGCTGGACCGCTCGCGCGCGGGTTCTGCGTTCCGCTTGGCGGCAATGCGCGGTGTGTGGTCAAAGCCGTCGAGCATGCCCACAGCCGCATTGTATTGCGCGCGGATTAAGTCCTCTTTCAGTTCCATTAAGTTCTGTGAAGTTGTCATGTCAAATCCCTATTTATAACTCAAAATCCGGTCGCCAGACCCCAGCACATATTTGCGCACGCCCTGCATGCCCGGCGGGTCGCGTTCTTCTAAAACCTGATAGGCGCGTTGCGGCAGGATCAAGGACCGGCGCACTTGGCTGGCCCCTGAGTTGCCGCCTTTGTCGCCCATCTTGGCCAGCTTGAAAATCTCGCGGTCCGAGCTGCTGAAAAATCCGGTTTTCTCGGTGGTCACTTCGCGCGACCACAGGGTTTCCATGGTCCAGGACAAGGCCCAATCAAGACCTTCTTTGCCGCTGGCCTCAGCCAGCACATCCCGCAAGGGGCCGTTTTGTTCGGTGAACCAATGTGAATACATCGGGCCGAGGAAAATCCGGCGCAGTTTCTTTGGGTGCAGGTCGTCAAAATCCTTGTCAAACCCTGTGCCAATCGTCACCAGTTTCAACGCCGAAATCGCCTGCGCCATCAGATGGCTTTGCACCCGTGGCCAGCGTTCACCGTCGCGCGGCAGGGCATGGCGGCCGCTGTCTTCCAATTCCAGCAGATAGACCACCGGCACGTTGGTTTGGCTGTCATAACTGGCCCAATGTACCAGATAGCGGCCGCGCCCAGCGCTGTTATTCCCTTGCCAAACGGCTTGTGGATCATTCTGCGCCCAAAACAAGGCGCGCCCCTGCAATTGCTCATAGTACATCCGCTGTGACAGGGCGAATTGCAGGCGGGTGGGGGTTGAATGCTCGTTCAGAATATGGCGCACCATATCCTGTTTGAGCTGGGTTTGATCCGGCAGATTGGCCAGATGTTTATCGGCGTTCAGCGCGTCATTGGCCAGTTGCAGCAATTCTTGATAAATCGGAAAACCGCTGTCGGTCCGATCAATATTGAGGCCGCTTGGCAGTTGATCCGATACCCGCCCCGACAGCAGATGTTTGTAACTCAGCGCGGTAAAAGTACCCGCCAGCGCGCGCAAGTAGGCGGTAACGATCTTGCCTTCTTCAGCGTCCAGCGTGCCCTCCTGCACGGTCATTGCCGTGACCCGTTCCAGATGCCCGATGATCCGCTCGAACTTGGCGAAATAGCGGCGGGTTTCATAGGCGCCTTGCAGGGCTTTGTGGTCGATGGTGAGGTCGTTTCTCATGGGATTCTTTATTGGTTGAAGGAAAGTGAAAAGGGCAGCGCCCGATCCTGGGTGGGCGTTGCAACAATAAACGCTTGATACAATCTTGCTGTCCACCAGAACGTCGGTTCTTGCTGCACAGTTGCAATGCGCCCTCCCGGGGGGAGGATCGGGCGCTGCCCGACGGTGCGGGCGAGTCGAATATTACGAGAAGTCAACCCTTTACCTATAACACAGCTCCAAAAAATCTCTTCCTAAGCCCCATACAAGTTCTTATCATGCTTCTCGACGATCTTCTCGAACCGCCGGGCAAACCGCTCGTCCGACTTGGCCTTTTCCTCAAGCACCTTGCGGGCGAACACCATGTGGTCCTCGTGTTTTTCCATCATCTCTGCCATGCGCTGGTTGGTGGCTGATCCAATCGCCGCCATCGCTGACTGCGCTTCTTGGTCGGTGCGCACACCGATTTCATTGATCTTATGGGCCACATCTTGCTGTTGCGCGGTCTTCAGGGATTTGGTCAGGGCGTCATACAGAACAACCCGCTGTTTGGTGTCGGTTTGCAGCTTGTTAATCAGCACCATCTGCGTCGCCGCCTGATTTTGCAGGCTATCGACCCAAGTCTTGCCCTTCTCGATGTAGCGCTCTAACGTCTGCGAGTTCGCCAGTTTCACCTGCTCCATCTGCGCCAACTCGTTAAAGGCGGAGTTCATCGCGGCCAACTGCCCCTCCAGTTTGGTGCGCGCGGCGGCGTCTTGTTCCATGGAAATTTTACCTTCCAGCTCGATGATTTTGGGGTCCATCGCCAGCAGGTCCATCTTGATCTGCTCCAACGCGCCAACAACACCTTCGCGCTCATCCAGCGTTTGGGTCAGGTTGGTGCCAACGCGGTCTTTATGTTCATTCAACGTCGCCAACTGGGTTTCCAGCAGATGTACGATGGTATCGGACTTGGAAATCAAATCCTGCAATTTGTCGTCAATGCTGGCGGTGCGCATCCGTTCCTGACGCAGGCTTTCCGAGCGGGCGCCGGAGAATATGCCGACAAACGTCTCCCAACCCGTCTTATTGCGCATCTGGTCAAAATCGGCGCTGAAACCCGCCGTTACATCGTCCAAACCCATAATCAGCTCGGCGATATTGGCGTTCATCAACTCGGTGTGGGAATGCACATCGTCGAGCGACGCATTCTCAATATCAATCGAAATGTCGCTGCCAGAGGCCATTTTGGCCTGTGCTGTTTCCAGTTTGCTGGTCAATTCCGAGATTTTCGACTGCGCGGCTGCGACTTGTTCTTGTGATTTATGAATTTGCGCACCAAAATCGGCCATGTAGCGACTCCCCAAATATTATTGTCATGCGGTATACTTAGGGATTGTTATTGCAGATTTAAACACAGAGGTCAGCGGTTTTCTGCGAAATATGGGGGAAACCGCCCAAAACCCAAGGAAATACCATGAAAACCGGACCCAAAAACCTGATTACCGATGTTGCGGGCTTTAGGGTTGGCAATGCCACGGACCAGCGGATCAAGACCGGCAGCACGGTTTTCACCGCCGATCAGCCGTTTACCGCGGCGGTCCACGTCATGGGTGGTGCCCCCGGCACGCGGGAAACCGACCTGCTAGCGCCCGACCGAAGCGTACAACAAGTGCATGCGCTGGTTTTGTCGGGCGGATCAGCCTTTGGGCTTGATGCGGGCAGCGGCGTGGCGGATGCACTGGCGGCGCGCGGCATCGGCTTGCGGGCGGGGCCGGCGATCATTCCGGTGGTGCCCAGCGCAATTCTGTTTGATCTGGTGAATGGCGGCGAAAAGGGCTGGGCAGAGAACCCTTATAAAGCGCTCGGAATTACAGCGCTGGATGCTGCTGCTGTGGATTTCGAACTGGGGTCTGTTGGTGCCGGAACAGGGGCCAATACGGCGCGGCACAAAGGCGGGCTTGGGTCTGCGTCATTGGTGTTGCCCTCCGGTGTGACCGTGGGGGCGCTGGTCGGGGTCAATGCGCTGGGGTCGGCGCTGGATTTACAGGGCCATTTCCATGCCGCCCCGTTTGAAATGGACGGTGAGTTCGGCGGCTTGGGTATCTCTGCCCTCCCTGACCCAATTGCCGAGACGTTTCATACCAAAGTGGCGCAGGTCAACACCGCGACCACCATTGCAATTATCGCTACCGACGCAGCCCTGACCCAAGCCCAGGCGCACCGTGTGGCAACCGCCGCCCATGACGGCATAGGCCGCGCGGTTTATCCGGCGCACACACCGTTTGACGGCGATCTGGTTTTTGCTGCCAGTTCCGGCAAGCGCCCGTTGCAAAACGGCGATCTGGAGTTGATGGACATTTGCCACGCCGCCAGTGTCTGCCTGTCCCGCGCCATTGCCCGCGGGGTTTGGCATGCGGTACCGTTTGCGGGCGACGACAAGCCTTGTATCCGCTGAAACGGGGTTGATTCAGGTTTCGTTAAGCATCTAGGCGTAGCGTTAAGGGATAAGTAACCAAGATGACGGGAACCCTAATGTACCACGCTGCCCCTAATGACCACAGTTTTCGCCCTGCCCATGATCTGACACACTCCCTGCACAACCACCATGTCGCCAACCCGCAAGAATTGCTAAATGCAGACCGCCACCGCGTTGTACTGCTGACGCTTGAACCGGGCGACAGTCTGCCGGAACAATTGCACCTTAGCGCCAGTAAAACGCTGGTGGTGATGGAGGGCTGCGCCGCCATCATGCGCGATAATGCCGCCAGCCTGTTGCACGAGGGCGCCAGCGCCACCCTGCCGCCCTGCACGCGCCACCGTATCGTAAACACGGGAAAAATACCGCTGCGTATGCTCGACATCCGCAGCGGTGCTTGTGTTGAAGACGACGACCGCGCAGCCTGATTAGAAGCGTTCTGAGTCCAGTTCGGGAAAGGCTTGCAGGGGTTCGCCCCTTGTGTCAGAGCTTCTGTGACATTTTATCCCACAGGAGTCCCGCGCCATGCTCGATCATACCAACCTGAAATCCTTGCTGAACGACCCATCCTTGCTGTGTAGCCAAGCATTTGTTGCTGGCGAATGGATCAATGCCGACAGCGGCGAGACCTTTGATGTGACCAATCCCGCGCGCGGTGACGTGCTGGCCTCCCTGCCTGATTTGGGCGTGGCCGAGACCCGCCGCGCCATTGACGCGGCTAACGGCGCACAAAAAGCATGGGCCGCACGTACCGGCAAAGACCGCGCCGCAATATTGCGCAAATGGTTCGATCTGATCGTTGCCAATGCGGATGACCTTGGCATGATCCTGACCGCCGAAATGGGCAAACCCTTCGCCGAAGGGCGCGGCGAGGTGCTGTACGGTGCCAGCTTTATCGAATGGTTCTCCGAGGAAGCAAAACGCATCTACGGCGAGACTATTCCCGGCCATATGCCCAACGCGCGCATTACAGTGCTGAAACAACCTGTCGGCGTGGTGTCCTCGATTACCCCGTGGAATTTCCCCAACGCCATGATCGCCCGCAAAGTCGCCCCGGCGCTGGCCGTCGGCTGCACCTTCGTTGCCCGCCCCGCCAAAGAAACCCCGCTGTCGGCACTGGCGCTTGCCCTGTTGGCTGAACGCGCCGGCGTGCCTGCGGGTGTGTTCTCGGTGGTCACAAACTCCCGCGCGTCGATCATCGGCAAGGAATTCTGCGACAATCCAATCGTGCGCAAACTGACCTTTACCGGCTCCACCGAAGTGGGCCGCATCCTGATGCGCCAAGGGGCCGAGCAGATCATGAAAATGTCGATGGAATTGGGCGGCAACGCGCCTTTCATTGTGTTTGACGACGCGGACCTAGACAAAGCGGTTGAAGGGGCAATGATCTCTAAATATCGCAACAACGGTCAGACCTGCGTTTGCGCCAACCGGATTTACGTGCAGTCAGCAGTTTACGACGCCTTTGCCGAAAAACTCGCCGCCGCTGTAAACGCCATGAAAGTGGGCGATGGGCTGGATGATGGCGTCACCGCTGGGCCACTGATCTCGGAGGATGCCTTGGCCAAAGTCGAGGAACACATCGCCGACGCAGTATCCAAAGGCGCGAAAATCACCGCAGGCGGCAAACGCCACGCGCTTGGCGGCACCTTCTTTGAGCCGACAATTCTGACGGGCGTCACCTCCGACATGATGGTCACTAATGATGAAACCTTCGGCCCCGTCGCCCCCCTGTTCAAGTTCGAGACCGAGGAAGAAGTGGTCAAAGCCGCCAATGACACAATCTACGGCCTCGCCTCCTATTTCTACTCCAACGACCTAAGCCGCGTTCATCGCGTACAAGAAGCGCTGGAATACGGCATGGTCGGGGTGAACACCGGCCTGATTTCCACCGAGCTGGCCCCCTTTGGCGGCGTCAAACAATCGGGCATCGGGCGCGAAGGCTCGCACCACGGCACCGAGGATTATCTGGAAATGAAGTATATCTGTACGTTTATCTGATAAAGGATTGGAGCAGGGGGACCTGCTCCGATTAATTTCACAATTGCGCCAAGGATTGACCATTGCCGCTCGTCTAACCACAGTATGAAGATGATGCAAAGCGACGAATTTCTGGTGACACGGGCGCAGGGCGGCGACGCGGAGGCGTTTGGCACCCTAGTTGCGCGCCACTATGATCTGGTGTTCCGCCTTGGCTTTCGGATGCTGGGTAATAAATCCGAGGCACAGGATTTGGCGCAGGATGTTTGTGCGGGGCTGGCGGGCAAACTGGCGGGTTTTCGTGGCGACGCGAAATTCACCACATGGCTCTACCGCATCACAATCAACGCCGCCAAAGACCGCTTGCGCAAACGCACCACCCGCCAAAAGGCCCAAGAGGGTTGGGGCGAGGTGGAGGCCATGAGCCGCGAGGCAACCGCCCAGTACAAAGCCCAATTACAGTGGTTGCATCAGGCCATGGCCACCCTATCGGATGACCTGCGTGAAACCGTGGCGCTGGTGTTGGGCGAGGATCAAACCCACGCCCAAGCTGCCGCCGCATTGGGCGTTTCCGAGGGCACAATTTCCTGGCGCATGAGCGAAGTAAAAAAGAACCTGCGCGCCGTGGCGCAAGCAGAGGAGCGTACCCCATGAGCGACGAGCTGAAAAAACTGGCAAGCGTTTTGCACGCTGCGACACCGGAACCGGATGACACGGCGCGCAAGGCCGCAATAGCCGCTGCACAAAAATCTTTCGCACAAATCCAAGGATCGGCCAAACCCGCGCGTCCTATTCCCGAAGCCCCGAAAAAATCGGCGGCATTTTGGAGAGGACTAAAAGATATGATAGCCCAGATAAACTTGAAACCTGCGCTCTATATAACGTCTTGCCTTGTGGTGGCGGGGGCGGCCTTTGTGACCTATCAGCCATGGGGCAGCGGCGGGCCTGTGGTGCCGGATGTGTTGGTGCAAGACGAAATGCCGGTGGTTGAAATGGCCGAACAAAGCACTGCCGCGGCTGATGTGCGCGTCAAGATTGCCAAGCCTGTGGTTGGTGACACCAAGAAGAGAAAAGATAGTATCCAAAACCAACCTGTTGCGGGATTGACCAGAAGCAGCGAAACAAACGTAGCAGGCCAGCAGATGCGCAAGCAGGCATTCGCCCCTTCTGCCCCTCCCATGATGAAATCCGAAGGCCAGGCCTTGGGTGGTTTTGTTGGCGCAATTGCCCCGCAGGACTACGACATTATTCAGCCAGCCCCGAGCCTAGAGGGCGGTGACCAATTCGCAGGCGAACCGGAAAACCCTGTCAAAACCACCGCCGAATCCCCCGTTTCCACCTTTTCCATCGATGTGGACACAGCCAGCTATTCCTACATCCGCAACGCCATTATGGACGGCCATTTGCCAGACGCGGACGCCGTGCGGATCGAGGAAATGGTGAACTATTTCCCCTATGATTACACAGCCCCCGACATATCAGAGGCCCCGTTTTCCACCGCCGTATCCGTGATACAAACCCCGTGGAACAACGACACCCAACTGGTTCACATCGCCATTCAAGGCGCGAAACCTGCGCTGGACAGCCGTCCGCCGCTTAATCTGGTGTTCCTGATTGACACTTCCGGTTCCATGCAAGATCGCAACAAATTGCCGCTGCTGAAACAATCGTTCCGCTTGTTGTTGTCGGAATTGCGCCCGACAGATCAAGTGGCGATTGTCACCTATGCGGGCAGCGCTGGCGTGGTGTTGGAACCGACAAACGCCTCGGATCGCAAGACCATCCTCGCCAGCCTGAACCGCTTGTCCGCAGGCGGCTCCACCGCCGGACAAGCAGGCTTGCAACAAGCCTACGCCCTCGCTGAACAGATGGGTTCAGAGGGTGAGATTGGCCGTGTATTGCTGGCCACAGATGGGGATTTCAACGTCGGCATTTCCGACCCTGACGCCCTGAAAAAATTCGTCGAAAAGAAACGAGACAGCGGTATCTACCTGTCGGTATTCGGCTTTGGCCAAGGCAATTACCGCGACGACATGATGCAAGTTCTGGCGCAAAACGGCAACGGCACCGCTGCCTATATCGACACGCTGGCCGAGGCGCAAAAGGTACTGGTTGATCAGGTCTCCGGCGCATTGTTTCCGATTGCCAATGATGTGAAAATTCAGGTGGAATTCAACCCTGCCTTGATCGCCGAATACCGTCTGATCGGCTATGAAACCCGCGCCTTGAGGCGTGAGGATTTCAACAATGACAAGGTGGACGCTGGCGAAATCGGCGCAGGGCATTCTGTCACCGCGCTCTATGAAATCACCCCCGTCGGCTCCCCCGCCCTGCGCAACGATGCGCTGCGTTATGCCAAACAGGCGCCTGCCGCGCTGATTAAAGTCGGCGAGATGGGATTTGTTAAACTACGCTATAAAAACCCCGGCGAAGCGGTTAGCAAATTGCTGGAAATGCCAATTATCCAAGGCGAGCGGATCATCACCCCGGAGGCCAATTTCGCCGCCGCAATCGCCGGTTTCGGGCAATTGCTCAAAGGAAGCGACTACACAGGCGCATGGACATTGGCGGACGCGGCAACTCTGGCGCAAGACAACAAAGGCGAAGACCGTTTCGGCTATCGCGCCGAAGCTATCCGGTTGATGCAACTCGCAAAATCTTTGCGGTAAATATTACGTCTCCCAAAAAGCCATCCCCCAGCGCTTGCCGGGGGATCTGCCATAGGCAGGTTATTCAAAGACATTAAAGGGGGGAGAACATCCGAATAACAGCGAACTGGCCGCCCAATTTGGGGAAGCATGAGCAGCCAGCCGATGCCCGGTAGGGACGGGCATCAAGGTGTCAGGGCTTACGCCTTGGCGACCTTTTTCGGGGTGCGCTTGGTGGTGATCGTTTTGCCTTGGGCAATCTCGATCTGGCGTGGTTTCAACGCCTCGGGAACTTCGCGCAGCAACTCTATGTGCAGGATGCCATTCTCGGTGCTCGCCCCAACGGCGCGCACATGGTCGGCCAGTTGAAAGCGTTTTTCAAAGGCCCGCGAGGCAATACCGCGGTGCAGGAATGTAACCTCCTCCACAGTCTCGGCTTCGGCCTTTTTGGCCGACACAAACAACTGGTGGTCGCGCATTTCAATCGACAGCTCGTCATCGGAAAATCCGGCCACAGCGATTGAGATACGGTATTTGTCCTCACCGGATTTCTCGATGTTATAAGGGGGGTACCCATTGGCGCTGACATCATTTGTCAAAGCGCGATCCATGGCATTTGCCAAGCGATCAAAACCAACAGTGGAACGGTAAAGGGGGGCAAAATCAAAGCTACGCATATCATATCCTTCTAGAAGCGATACGTTTCAGTTTTAGCCTTCCATCATGGACAGACCAATAAAACACCGAACCCCGTTTGGGCATCCGATGTTATTGATATTGGTTTGATTGATCAGGGTTTCAAGGCTAGTTTGTTAAAAAACTGCTCTTTTTGCGCCCCAGCTGTTCAGCAAGGCTCAAACGCCCCGGTTTTTTGGATTTAAACACATCATTGCCCATCGCCAATTCAGCCAACAATAGATCCAACGGTGCCCCTAAGGATGTGCCCAGCGCCACGTTCTGTTCCTGCCAATTTGCCTTGGCCGAAACCACCGAGGCGATCTTGGGCACGCCATTGTGCATCACAAATATAGGCGAGCCGGAGGAGCCAAAATTCACATTGCACGACATCACCATAACTTGCGTGGTTTTGCCCAAGACCTCGCAGGCCTCCTCCAATGACGGCATTTCGGAACGCTCTTTAGCATAGGATACAATCTTGACCTGATCACCGATATTGGGCCGTTGATAGCGCTCGAATGGCACAATGGCGGCGTTACGAATGGGGTGTTCCAACTCGATCACCGCAATATCAACCGCAACCCGTTCCACTTCGGCAGACTTGCCATGTTGATAATCCGGATGCACAATTGTGCGCCGCGCCTGACCATGCGCGACCGCGCGACCTTGGCGCCACCCAGCCAGAAAGCTGATGCGATCCGGCGACAGTTTTTCGTGGGTTTGGGGGTCAAACATACAATGGGCCGCTGTTAGCACCAGATTTGGCGCAATCAACGCGCCGGTGCAAAAACCGGCCCCCGCCATATTGATCCGCCCCACCGCCTGCCACGCCCGCGCCTCATCCGCCGACAACAGCTTGCGCATGGATTGCTGGCCTTGGGCCATCACTGGCAACGCCAGCAAAATCATCAGGAAAAATCGCGTAAACATAACAAGGCCCCGTTTTGGTTCCTTGCTTTGTGATGCTCAACTTTGCCGAAACAGTGGCAGAAGCATACTCATTTGGGGGCGTTTTGGGGGCCGACTTGCCACCATGTGACATCTGACGACTGTGGTTTCCGTGTTTCAAGGGCCGCCATTTGCAGGTTGTTGGTGCGCTGCATTTCAACTTATAATAGGATCACGCGCCAGATTCGGCGCTTCTCATAGGTATTCTTTGGAACCCCATTAACATGATCATCTTCCACATCGGCGACCCAAAAACCGGCACCTCCTCTATTCAGCAGGCGCTGAAACACCGTATTTGGGACAGCACCATAAAACTTGTGCCACAACCGGAGTTGAACGCAAGTAAGTTGGCCATGACGCTCGGTCCAAAGAACAAAGAACAAAGAACAAAGAACAAAGGCGTGGGCGGAAAGGGCAGACTGGGCAAATAATATTCCGGGTGATATTGGCGTCATTTCGTCCGAGTTCTTCGCAAATTTTCCAGCTGGGCGCTTAAAAAATGCGACCAAAGACTTCAAGCGCCCCCTAAAGATAGTCGCCTACGCACGCCCCTATCCCGCCAGACTGGTCGCCGACTATTCACAAGCCATCAAAGCAGGTGGTTTTCTAGGGCGTAGACCTATAAACGGAATTGTGATTCAAGGTATGAAACAGGGAGAATTTCATGTCTGGGACATTTTGGTTAACGCAAGAACAATTCAATAACATCAAGCCACTACTGCCGAACAAACCACGTGGTGTGCCA
>JAJRPO010000082.1 GCA_024280735.1 Alphaproteobacteria bacterium
AAATTCAACGGTATCCCAAAAGCTCAATTCGGGTTATATTTGAAGGAGTGTGAGTGGAGATTTAACAACAGTGACCCTTCAGATCAGTTATTACAGCTAAGACAATGGGTTAGACATCATCTAAGGTAGTTATCTGGGTCAACCCCTTATGTTTGTTGCCATGTCGTTAATTCCCGTTGGCGACGGGATTGGTAAACTGCTGGTGACGGGGCCCGGGTTTAATCCTTATTTTCTGGCGTGGTCCCGCTTTACTCTTGGCATGTTAATGGTGTTGCTGATCGTCGCTTACCGCATGGCGTTTGGGTCCCAATTTGCACCCTTAGTGTATTTTCAATTGATTGGGTCAGGATTTGCCGCGGCTTTGGTTCGCAAAAGGGCATAAAAAAACCCGCCGGTTGGCGGGTTGTTTTGAAGCGGGTCCTAGCTGACCCAAGTGCGTACCGGACCGCAATCCAAATGTACAAAGTTAGAGCGGTAATATTTGCCAACACCACCAGCGCGGCAGGACAGGCCGGCCCGGGAAATTTGGCTGACGGAACGCGACCCAAGACGCAGGTCGGCGGCCATGGCCCGAATGTGATACGATTTTTTGGCAACACGACGCGAGCGGGAGCGCAGCAGGTTGTTGGTGCGCTGGGTGCGAAAGCCTGACAGCATGTGGAAAGGTTCATCGGTTTCCAGCAGATTATGCGCCGCTGCGATCAGATCAATATTGCGGCGGTCCATATTAGTGGCCCGATTTTCGCGCCAATCGCGCATGAAGTAATTCACCTCATCCAGCGCGGGGCGGATATATTCGCCTTCGATCCAATAGATAATGTCGATAGCTTCACCGGTGCGGCCTGAACGCAAATTTACACGGCGAATACTGCCGGCACCTTTGTTATAGCTGAAAACGCCTGCCATTGCCGGCGCTGCTGTGATCATGGTCGCAGCGAACGCGCCCAACAACGCGCGGCGCGTTGGTATTACACTCGTTTTGCTCGTCATATTCAAACCCGTCTCGTTCCTTGTGGCCTTGCTTAAGCAAAGCTCGTTTTTCGTGTCCCCGGCCAAATCTTAGGAGTGACTTATGTCACAGTTATTTTCATCAACCAAGTTGTAAGTTTGTCGTAAGCATTTTTTTGCTTATGCCACCTGAGCTTAGCCGATACTCCTAAAGAAACTGCCGATCCTGTTTTGTTCTGCCTATTTGTGACGTATAAATGTTAATTTGGGCAAAACTTTGCCGAAAAATTGATTGGACTATGTTTTTATCCCTGTCAGTATCGTATGGATTGGTTTCGATAGGGGAATCGTGTTTTTGAGGGTACAATGTTACAATTACGCAACATATTAAGGGGTTTCGTGATAGCGATTGCTGTCTTGGGAGCCTCACTAACCGGAAGTCAGCCGGTATTTGCCAAAACTGTCAGTGACGCAGCAATTTATAATTCGGTTAGTTCTTCCAAACAGTTATCGGCGGCGGCTAAAGCATATTATGAATCGGTCGGCTATAAAGCTATCTGGACAGGTAAAAAGAATTCAGGTCGGGCCAAAGCATTGATTAATGCACTAACGCAGGCTGGCACCCACGGATTGCCAACTGGCCGCTATCGCGCAGTGGAGCTGAAAAAAGCCCTGAATGCAGCGCGACGGGGTAAAAACAGCGGCGCAACAGAGGTGGCCGCAACGGCAGCTTTCCTCGCTTATGCACATGATTTGTCTTCGGGTATTCTGGAGCCGAAAAAAGTTGACAAAGAAATGGCAATCAACCCGCCGCGACGCGCAGAACAAGCGTTGCTGGCAGCGATGGCCAAGAGTTCCGGCAAGGGGTTCCTCGCCGCATTGGCACCTAAAACCACGGAATACAAACGACTGCTCGGCGAAAAGAAACGGCTCGAGCGTTTGGTTGGGGGCGGAGATTTTGGCAATAAAGTGCCCGTCGCCACACTTAAGCCCGGCTCATCCAGCAAGAATGTTGTGGCTTTGCGTCAACGCTTGGCCCGTCTGGGCTATGGCAAGCTAGGCAATTCGCCTGCATATGATGACAAAGTCAAAAAAGCAGTGCAGTTTTTCCAACTGGATCATGGGATGTCTGCGGATGGGGTTGCAGGCAAGGGCACGATTAAAGTGTTGAATGTGTCGGCCAAACAGCGCCTGCAACAGGTTCTGGTTAATCTAGAGCGCGAACGCTGGTTGAATTTCGAGCGCGGTAAGCGTCATATCCTGGTGAATATTCCGGAATTTTCTGTCGAGATTTATGACAACAACAAATTGTCGCATAAAACCCGCGTCGTGGTCGGCAAAGGCACATCTGATCGCCGCACGCCGGAGTTTTACGACGAAATGACCTATATGGTGATTAATCCGACGTGGCATGTGCCTAAATCGATTGCCGGCAAAGAATATCTGCCAATGCTGAAACGCAATCCGTCCGCGCTGAGCAAACGCGGACTGACGTTGATTGCGCGCAATGGTAAAAAGGTGAATGGGGCCAATGTGGATTTCAGCCAATACAGCGCCAAAAACTTTCCGTTTTCGATTAAACAACCGCCTGGCCGCCGCAACGCGTTGGGACGGGTAAAGTTTATTTTCCCGAATAAGTACAACATCTATCTGCATGACACACCGTCCAAAAATCTGTTTGAAAAACAGGCGCGGGCCTATAGCCACGGATGTGTGCGGGTGAAAAATCCGTTTGATCTGGCCTATAAGCTGTTGGAAAAGCAAACTTCTAACCCCAAAGGCGCGTTTAAGGCTTGGCTCGACACCAACCGCGAACAATATGTAAATCTGGATACGCCGGTGCCAATTTACCTGACCTATCGCACGGCGTTCTTTAACCAGAAAGGCCGGATGAATTATCGCCCAGATGTCTATGGTCGCGACAAAAAGGTGTTTAATGCGCTGGCCAAAGCTGGGGTGGTCTTGCAGGCGGTTCAAGGGTAAGTAACCGCAACGGATCAGAATTTACGGGCGTCCGCTATCCGGGCGCCCTTTTTGTATGAAAGGCCAGTGAATGGCAGGTTTTACAATAGACGCGATAGCGGCGGCGCTGGGGGCAGAGGCCGTTGGGGACCTGTCGTTGGTGATTGACCATGTGCAAGAACCGCAACTGGCGGGGCCGGATGCGTTGGCGCTGGCGATGGATGAGAGTTATGCCGAGGCTTTGCAAGCTGGCGGGGCGGAGGCGGCGGTCTTGTGGGCTGGTGCTGATTGGCAAGGCTTGGGGCTAAAGGCTGCGATATTTGCACCAAGGTCGCGTTATGTTTTGTCAGGCGTGTCCTATGTGTTTGAAAGAAAGCCGGAAATTGCGGCAGGAATACATCCCAGCGCGGTGATCGATCCGACGGCGGTGATTGGTGAAAATCCGGCCATTGGGCCGTTTGTGGTGATTGGCGCGCGGGCGCAGATCGGGGCAAATGCGCGGATATTGTCCCATAGTTCCGTGGCCGAAGATGCGGTGATTGGCAATGATGCACTGCTGTACCAAGGGGTGCGGATTGGTGCGCGGGTCCAAATTGGCGACGGGTTTATTGCGCAGGCGGGCGTGGTTGTGGGGGTTGACGGGTTTTCTTATGTGACACCAAAACCGGGTGCGGTCGAGGAAGCGCGCGCCACTGGCAAGATCACGCAAGCGAGCCAGACAAGTGGTTTTGCGCGGATCAACTCGCTGGGGTCTGTGGTGGTTGGGGATAGCGTGGAAATGGGCGCAAACACCACGATTGATCGCGGCACCATCGCCAATACGCTGATTGGGGATGGCACCAAGCTGGATAATCTTGTGCATGTCGGTCACAATGTAACTGTTGGGAAACATTGTCTTTTATGTGGGCAAGTCGGGATTGCCGGCAGCAGTATCATTGGCGATCGTGTGGTTTTGGGGGGGCAAGTCGGGGTGGCGGATCACCTAAGGATCGGCTCGGATGTGATTGCGGCTGGCAAGTCGGGGATTTCCAGTCATGTGCCAAGTGGGCGGGTGATGATGGGCAGTCCGGCGATGCGGATGGACCTGAATGTCGAGGCCTATAAGGCCTTGCGCCGCCTGCCGCGTCTGGTTGCGCGGGTTGCCGCGTTGGAAAAGACTATTTCCAAGGCGGATGAAAATGAGTAGTTGCCCTTGCACGCTTCCTCACACAAGTTGACTCCCATGTCGGTACACCAAAAAATCGTGGAAATTCTGGCGGAACAGGCCGTTCTGGAACCAAATGAGGTGCCGCTGACAGCCACGTTGGAAGACTTGGGCATCGACAGCATGAACCTGGTCGAAATTATCTTTGCCATAGAGGAAAGTTTCGACATTCAAATACCGTTTAACGCCAATGAGCCGGAGGCGGCGGGGTTTGATATTTCCTCGGTGACGTCGATTGTCACGGCGGTCGAGGGCCTGTTGGCCGCACGCGAGGCCTGAGGTGCGCCGCGTTGTCATTACCGGACAAGGCACAGTTAACCCGCTGGGTCTGGATGTGGCCGCAACGCTGGACGCCATGTCGCGCGGTGTTTGCGCGATTGGGCCGCTGGATATTGTGGATGTGGAGCGACTGCTGATCCAGATTGGTGCGCAGGTGCAAGGATTTGATCCCGCTGAACATTTTTCGAAGAATAAGCTGTCACTTTATGACCGTTTCACCCAGTTCGCATTGGTTGCAGCCCGCGAGGCGATGGCGCAATCGGGGTTGGAAATTGACGACGCGTTAGGCGATCTAAGCGGTGTCATTCTGGGCAGTGCGGGCGGTGGTTTGCAGACCCAAGAGGATAATTACCGCGCGGTATTTGAGCAGGGTAAAAACCGTGTTCACCCCTTTGTGGTGCCGCGCCTGATGCACAGTTCGGCGGCCTCGCATCTGTCGATGGAATTTGGTTTGCGGGGGCCGTGTTATAGTGTGTCTACCGCTTGCGCCTCGTCCAATCACGCGATGGGGCAGGCGTTCCATTTGATACGCGGCGGCGGGGCGTCTGTGGTTTTGACGGGCGGGTCCGAGAGCATGCTCAGCTTTGGCGGCATCAAAGCCTGGGAGGGGCTGCGGGTGATGTCCAAAGACGGCTGCCGCCCGTTTTGTGCCACGCGCAATGGCATGGTTCAAGGCGAAGGGGCCGCGGTTTTTGTGTTTGAAGAATTTGAACATGCCCGCGCGCGTGGTGCGGATATTCTGGCCGAAGTGGCTGGTTTTGCAATGAACTCCGATGCCGGCGATATTGTGATGCCCAACCGCGAGGGCGCGGCGCGGGCCATGTGCGGGGCCTTGCGGGACGGGTCCTTGAACCCTGAGGATATCGGCTATATCAATGCGCATGGCACCGGCACCACGGCGAATGACAAGGTGGAAACTGCCGCTATTGTGGATGTTTTTGGGTCTAAGGCGGATAAGTTGATGGTCTCCGCCACCAAATCCATGCACGGCCATTTGATCGGTGGCACGGGGGCTGTGGAGTTGCTCGCCTGTATTGCCGCCCTGCGCGATGGCATGATAGCGCCAACGGTAGGATACCGCGCGCCCGATCCCGCGTGTGACCTTGATATTGTACCCAATACCGCGCGTCAGCAAAAGGTGACGGCAACCCTGTCCAACGCCTTTGCCTTTGGTGGGCTAAACGCGGTTTTGGCCCTGCGCAGCATCTGAATATAGAGGGTTGCCACCTGTGGACACCTATATATAGTTCCTGCAAGGGCATTTCGACTTAATATTGAATTAGAAATCGTCCTAAGGGTGGATGAATTCTAATGCATTAAGTTCAAAAGTAAGTCGAAATGCCTAAAGCTCGGAACGGATGTTCCCGTTCTGCTGCACTGCAACAGATTGGGATTGTATTTGTCAGATGAATACCGAATTTTCCGATAATTTTGTGAACAGCCCTGCGTCGTTGAATGATTGCCCCGCGCTGGTGTTGAATGCCGATTTCCGCCCGCTGTCTTATTTCCCGCTGTCGCTGTGGCGCTGGCAGGATGCGGTAAAGGCTACGTTTCAGGACCGCGTAACGGTGATTGCACAATATGATCGCGTCGTGCGGTCACCCTCTACCGAGATAAAAATCCCCTCTGTGATTGTGCTGAAAGATTTTGTGCGCCCAAAGAAGGCCGCCGCCTTTACCCGCTTTAATCTATTTTTGCGCGATGGGTTTACCTGTCAGTATTGCGGGTCAACAGGGGATATGACCTTTGACCATGTGATCCCGCGCGCGCGTGGTGGCCGCACAACTTGGGAAAATGTCGTGGCCTCTTGCAGCCCGTGCAACCTGCGCAAAGGCGCGCGTAATCTGGCGCAAGTGCAGATGCATTTGCGTCAGAAACCAGCCCGCCCAAGCCCGTCAGAGCTGCTAAATATGGGTCGGCAATTCCCGCCAAATCACTTGCATGAGAGCTGGGTAGACTTCTTATATTGGGATGCGGAACTAGAAGAATAACCGAAAAATATACCTTAGTATACTGTTTTTGTTAACTAAAAATATGACTAAGTATTTGAATTGTCTGAATATATCTATATATGCGAATTTGTTTGATTATCAAGAAAAATAAGCTACTCTGAGCGGATGAAAAAACTTGCCTTTGCAGCCATCGCCCTTACGTTTTCTTCTGCCGCAGTTGCAGATCATGCAGGGGCGCCGACCAAAGGCGAACGGGTATTTCGCAAATGCCGCTCGTGCCATGAGGTAGGTGAGGACGCGAAATATAAGGTGGGGCCGGCACTCAACAATTTGATGGGTCAGCAGGCGGGTGTCCTGTCAGGCGACAAGGCTTCCAAGGCCCTGAAACGCGCCGGCGAGCTGGGCATGAAGTGGGATTTGAAAACGCTGGAAATTTTCTTGCGTAAACCCAAGGCATTAATTCCCAAAACCAAGATGAAATTCTCTGGCCTGAAAAAACACGAAGATCGCGCCAATCTGATTGCCTATTTCCAAAACCTTGGCGCTGGCGAAAAGCCGGTGAAAAAGGATCCTACACTGTCGGATGCGGTTCTGGCGCTGGTGGGCGATGTGGAATACGGCGAATATCTGGCGTCCGGTTGTACGACCTGCCATCAGGCGGATGGTTCGGATCAGGGCTTGCCCTCAATCACCGGCTGGCCCGCGCCGATATTTGCCACCGCCATGCACGCCTATAAGACCAAAGATCGCGAGAACTCGGTTATGCAACAGCAGGCCGGTGCGCTCGACAACGAAGAGATTGCGGCCCTGGCTGCATATTTTGCTGGCGTTACCAAGTAACGCTTACATGCGTCGCCTAGGGGTTCATGACCATATGCGGCGTCAATTGAAGGGCCTTTGGTCCTTCTGCGGGACCATCCTTTCAGCGATGATCGGGATGGGTAACGTGTTAAAGGGAGGAATAACATGAAATTCAATAGACGGGTTTTCGTTGGTGCAGGGGTGGTTGCGGCCGCTTCGCTTACAGCACCGAGTGTTATGGGGGCTGCGCGCCCTCGTGTTGTAATCGTTGGCGGGGGCGCGGGAGGCGCAACTGCGGCGCGTTACATTGCCAAAGACAGCAAAGGCGCGATTGACGTCGTTTTGATTGAGCCGTCGCGCACCTATTACACCTGCTTCTTTTCCAATCTGGTTCTGGGCGGTGTGCGTGACTTTGGCTCCATCGGTCATACTTACGGCAAACTGGCGTCCGAATATGGCGTAAACGTGGTGCACGATTGGGCGATCGGCGTTGATCGCGATGCAAAAACCGTGACAACGGCGGGTGGCGATGCCATTTCCTATGACCGTTTGATCCTGTCACCGGGCATTGATTTCCGTGACGGCGCGGTTAAAGGCTGGGATGTTACCTCGCAAAATAAAATGCCGCACGCCTATAAGGCCGGTTCGCAAACGCAACTGCTGAAAGCGCAGATTGATGCGATGCCACAGGGCGGCACCTATGCAATGGTTGCGCCCCCAAATCCGTTCCGCTGCCCTCCAGGCCCGTATGAGCGGATTTCCATGGTTGCCCATACGCTGAAAATGCACAACCCGACCGCCAAAATCCTGATCATTGATCCAAAGCCAAAGTTTTCCAAGCAAGGCTTGTTCACCGATGGTTGGGATCGCCACTATGACGGTATGATCGATCTGATCGGCCCGGAATTTGGCGGCAAAGATCCGGTTGTTGATCCAGACGCGATGACTGTCACAATCGACGGCGAAGTCACAAAAGTTGACGTTTGTAACGTGATCCCTGCGATGAAAGCCGGCAAAATCGCCGACATCGCCGGCGTGACCAACGACAAAGGTTGGGCGCCGGTGAATGCGCATGATATGTCCTCGAAAATGTATGAAAACGTGCATATCTTGGGCGATTCATCCCAGCAAGGTGACATGCCGAAATCCGGCTTCTCGGCCAATTCACAAGCCAAAGTCTGCGCCAATGCAGTGCGCGGCGCGCTGACCGGATCCAAAGTGTTCCCGGCCAAGTTCTCCAACACGTGCTGGTCTCTGATTGAAACCGACGACGGTATCAAAGTGGGCGCATCTTACGAGGCGACTGACGAGAAGATCAAGAAAACCAGCGGCTTCATCTCTAAAAATGGCGAAGATGCAGGCACCCGTAAGGCAACTTACGAGGAGTCAGTTGGTTGGTATAACGGCATCACTGCTGACATGTTCGGCTAAGGGATACGGTAACAAAATTGCAAAAGGCGGCCCGCGTGGGTCGCCTTTTCATTTCAGGCAAACGCGGCTTGCAAGGCGATTTCCACCATATCGCCAAAGCTTTTCTCCCGTTGATCCGAGGGCAGGCTTTCCTCGGTAATTAGGTGATCCGAAACCGTCAAAATCGCCAAGGCGCGGCGTTTGTGACGCGCCGCGAGCATGTACAATTCCGCCGCTTCCATCTCCACCCCCAAAACCCCGTGACGCATCATTTCGCCCATCAGGTCGGGCCGCTCGTCGTAGAATGTATCGGATGAATAAATACCGCCCACATGCGTCGGGCTGCTAGTTGCCCGCGCTGCCTTAACTGCTGCCTCCAGCAACCCCCAATCGGCGCAGGGTGCGAAATTCAGCTCGCGAAAAATCCCGCTGGATGGGTTGCCGCGTGACGTGGCCGTCATTGCAATAATTACATCGCGCACCGCCACATGATCCTGCATGCCGCCACAAGACCCAATGCGGATCAAAGTCTGGGCGTTAAACTCACTTATCAACTCGTTGACGTAAATCGACAGCGACGGCATTCCCATGCCGCTGCCTTGAATGGTCACGCGATTGCCCTGCCAGGTTCCGGTAAACCCCAACATGCCGCGTACTTCATTCACGCAAATAACGTCTTCCAAAAACGTCTCCGCCGCCCATTTGGCGCGATAGGGATCGCCGGGCAACAGGACAGTCTCAGCGATATCACCGGGCTTCGCGCCAATATGGGTGCTCATGATCAGACCTTTCAAAAGTTTGGCCCAATTTATGCGCAAGCCTTCACAACACAAGCCCCTTCTTAACATATTCTTTGTTCTGAAAAATATCCTCGGGGGTGAATTGCGCTTGCGCAAGAGGGGGCAGACAGCCCCCTTTCCCCCCTATCGGCGCGCCGAGATCAACCAGATAACTGTTAACCCGGCGGAGGCAATCCCGTTCCAGCCTGCCATGGAAATGCCGCCCAATGACCAAGGAATTTCATCGCAGCGGATTACCGGCGCGGCCAGGATTTGCTGCATCAGCTCAGCGGCGGAAATTCCGGCCACACTACCAGCGGTACAACTCGTCGGGCCTTCCCACCAGTTCAGCTCTACGCCAGAATGATACAGCGCAATTGCAGCCGTGGTGGCCGCCGCCAATGCGCCCAAATACGATAGCACCCGCCATGGCAGTAACATTGCAACCAACCCGATTACCACCGCCGCACCGTGTGGCCAGCGTTGCCAGATACACAACTTACAGGGCGGCATTTCGCCGATATATTGAAAGGCAAAGGCCCCCATCAACATCATTGCAGAGCCAAGGGCCGCAATCAGAACCAAACGTTGCCGTGTCATAGATACCTCACCAGAAAAAACGCGCCGAGCAGCAGTACCATAAGCGCCAAAAATACCAAGCCTAAACGGCGCTCGATAAAGTCACGAATGGGTGTGCCAAACTTCCACAACAGAGCGGCCACGATAAAGAATCGCGCGCCCCGCGCGATGACGGACCACATCATGAAGGTCCAGAAATTCAGGTCGGTTGCGCCGGAGGTGATGGTGATCACTTTGTACGGAAAAGGCGTGACGCCCGCGAATAGAACCGCCCAGTGGCCCTGCGCGTTGAAACGCTCTTTGAACACGTCAAAGGCATCCATTTTGTGGTAAAACTCAAGGATCGGTCGCGCCACCGCATCAAACAGTTCCGCACCGATGTAATAGCCCAAAGCGCCGCCCAGAACGCTCGACACCGTACAAATCGCGGCAATGCGAAAGGCGCGGGTCGGCGCGGCGATGATCAGCGGGATCAACAGAATGTCGGGGGGAATCGGGAATATCGAACTTTCGATAAAGGCAATCAGCGCCAGCGCCCACAGCGCATAAGGCGAGGCGGCGAGCGATAAAGTCCAGTCATAGAGTTTGCGGATCACTGCTTTGGCCTTTTTGCTCTATGTGCCGCAAAGGCAAGGGTTACGTCAAGCCTTGCAAGGTCGCAGGGCTTTGCTTACTTTAGGGACAGACAAGTAGGGACTGTTAAGATGAAATGGCAAGGACGTCGCGCCAGCCGCAATATCGAGGACCGCCGCCGCAGCACTGGCAAAGCCAAGGCCGGAGGCATTGGCGGCATCGGGTTGATTGCTGTCTTGGTGATCGGGTATTTCCTCGGCATCGATGTGACGCCTTTGCTGGATTCTACTAATGCACCGCAAACCACGGGCAGCGCAGAAATCACGGCGGCCGATGAAAAAGCGGGCAAGTTTGTGTCGGTGGTTTTGGCCGATACCGAAACCGTTTGGACGGATGTGTTCCAAAGCCAGTTGGCCCGCACGTATCAACCCGCGACGCTGGTATTGTTCAAAGGCACGACATCATCGCCTTGCGGTGGCGCATCCGGCGCGTCGGGGCCGTTCTATTGTCCGGCGGATAAAAAGGCCTATCTGGACACGGCATTTTTCACCACACTTTCAAAACGCCTTGGCGCGTCGGGCGATTTTGCCGCTGCTTATGTGGTGGCCCATGAGGTCGCCCATCACGTGCAAAATGAATTGGGCATTCTGGGCAAGGTCAACAAAATGCGCCAGCGCATGAACGCGGCTGACAGTAATAAAATGTCGGTAAAAACCGAATTGCAGGCCGATTGCATGTCCGGCATCTGGGCGCGTTATGCCGAGGAAAAGCTGGGCACTTTGCAACGCGGCGATCTGGGCGAGGCGCTGAACGCGGCGCGCCAGATTGGCGATGATACTTTGCAACGAAATGCGGGGCGCACTCCGATGCCGCATACTTTCACCCATGGCACCTCAAAGCAGCGGCAACAGTGGTTCGCCAAAGGCTATAACGCGGCCAAGCTGACGGCTTGCGATACTTTTGGCTGAGGCTAAATGTTGTATAACCGCTGTAAACCATGGCCTGCAATAAACGCTTTGGCTGCGTGCCCCTCGGTTTCCAAGCGGCGGATGTGATCCACAACCATCTGGCAAGCGGCCTCGGGATAGGGGCGTGCCAGATAGGTGACTTGCTCGTCAAAAATATCTGCCGAGAACAGTTTTTCACCTGCCGTCAGTGCTGCTCGATTGCCTGAAATGAACGGCGTGAAGGCTGTTTTCATCTCTGCCAGCATTGCAACGGCAAAATCGGTGGGGCTGTCGCTGGTCGCCAATGCGCCCGTGCCATTCCAAATATCCGCGCCGCTGTTCGCCCATTCAACCACCCGTGGGAAACCCGCAACCAAACGGGCAGGGGCTGCATCCCGCATGGTGTGGGCGCGCAAGCCCCCCAAGATCACGGCGTCAACTGCGCAGGGGGCATCCCCCATCAAATAGGGCGTTTTCGCCAATTGCGCCTCGGCAGCGGTCAGGATGCGCCCGTATTCTGCCTCGGCCATTTCCTGCTGGTGGGGAGGTTCTACCCCCGTCGCACGACAAGCCTTTAGCCCCCAAGCGGCGATGCCTTTTGCAAGCTGCTCGTTCCCAGATGCCATTTCCGGCGCGGCAACATCGGCGGATTCCGGATAATGCCAACGATAATGCACCATGGTACGCCCCAGCCATTCATCAAGGAAATTCTCGATCACATGCACCAGCAACCCGTTCAAACCAGCGCCAAACATCGGGCGCATCGGGGCGCGGCCATCTAGCAGGAACATGATCGGGGTGGTATCCCACAGCGCCCAGCCCTCAGGTGTTTCCAACACGGGGATCATATGGGTGCCGGCGCGCTTGCGAATGGGTTCCAGCTCGGTTGCCAGCATGATTTCCACTTTGTCAAACGGCAGGCCATAGAAATTCAGCGCCGCCTCCAGTTTCATTGAAAAATAGCTGAAGGGGTGTCCATAGCAAGTGTAAGGTTTGCTCATTGCATGCTCCTGTTTAGGCTTCAGAGTAGGCCTCATCGGCTGCAAGTCAACATTTCCCCAAGGAGCTAAATAATTCTGAGACTATTTGCGGGATTTCCGTTGACGGCCAGCCAAGAGGCCGCTAAATCACCCAAGCGTTGCCCGAGTGGCGGAATTGGTAGACGCAGGGGATTCAAAATCCCCCGCCGCAAGGCTTGCCGGTTCGAGTCCGGCCTCGGGTACCAAAAAGAAGTTTTCTTACATCCAGTGACATCCTTAATTTCCTTATATATAAGGGGATTAAGGAATTAGTTTGTCCAGTACAATCCGACCCCGTGGGGGTACATCCTGATGAATTGGGGGTATCTTTGGGGGTATCGGATGAAAACGAGAAAAGCGATACCCCCAGATGGCGCTGACTGATGCCAAGATTCGAAACTTGAAACCCAAAGATCGGCCATATAAAATCGCTGATTTTGACGGGCTGTATATTCATGTAACGCCCAAAGGCTCAAAACTGTGGCGCTTTAAATATCGAATCCTAGGAAAAGAGAAGTTGTTGGCAATCGGGATATATCCTGCGGTCAGCCTTTTAACTGCTCGAAAGGCGCGCGATGACGCAAGAATTCAGGTTGTCAGCGGTATTGATCCAAGTCAGCTCAAACGAGAAAGTTTTCTTGCAGACAAAGACTTACAAAACCGGACATTTGGAAAAGTTGCAAAAATGTATCTAAACAAAATCGAGAAGGAGGGGCGGGCCGAAGCAACAATGAAAAAGAACCGCTGGTATCTGGATATGGCTATTTCTGATTTCGGCAATAGGCCCCTCAGCGAAATAACCTCGCCTATTGTTTTGCGGTGTTTGAGAAAACCCGAGGGCAGGGGGCATTATGAAACCGCGCGTCGGTTGCGCTCATCAATCGGTGCAGTTTTCCGTCATGCAATTGCTATCGGCCAAACTGATAACGATCCAACATTTGCGTTGCAGGGAGCGCTGATTAGACCAACGGTCGTTTCACGGGCCGCAATTATTGACAAAAAGAAACTTGGCGGGCTTATGAGAGCGATTGATGGGTTTCAGGGCCAAGCTATAACAAAAATAGCTTTGGAGATGTTGGCTATCGTTGCGACTAGACCCGGCGAACTGCGCCACGCGGTGTGGAGTGAATTTGATTTTGAAGAAAATATTTGGACTATACCCGCTCAGCGTATGAAAATGCGCAAGCCGCATAAAGTACCGCTGACCAAACGCGTTATCGAACTGTTAAATCAATTGCGAGAAATCACCGGTTACGGTGCGCTACTATTTCCGTCAATCCGTTCCTCCAAGCGCCCTATGAGCGAAAACACCTTGAACGCCGCATTGCGTCGAATGGGCTATTCTGGTGAAGAAATGACCGCACACGGATTTCGGGCCAGTTTTTCAACTCTGGCCAATGAAAGCGGGCTGTGGAACCCTGATGCAATTGAACGAGCCTTGGCGCATGTGGAGAAAAACGAGGTGCGCCGTGCCTATGCTAGGGGTGAACATTGGGATGAGCGGGTGAGGCTTGCGGATTGGTGGGCTGGATTTTTGGGGGAAATGCGGGCAGGTAACGATAAATAGCATTTGCTTTTCTTACTCTTAAAATCCATTTTGTTTAAATGAGAACAGTATATATTCGAAAACTAGTTTTTTCTTTGATTCAAAATGATAGTCTCGTGCAAGAAGCCACTGGGTGGGAATACGACGATATAGAAAAGGATAATACGTTCACTTTCCCCAGACTTCCCAAGAATGAAGAGGAGTTCGAGGCGAATTTTTCAAAATACCTGCCATTGCACGAATACTATGAGTTCGCAGCGGTCCATGCCGTTTTTAAGAGTTTGTCGCTGCTGTCCACAGATAGTTTGTGCAAGAAAATTGGACCGCAAAAAGGCACTTTTTCTCCAACCGAACTTGTCTCTTCTGATTTTTCTTTTTCAGTACGGAAAACATACTGGGAACCATCAGAGGCAATACTAATTTCGCTAGGCTTGAAGCCAGAGGAAGGTTTGCAACAAATTTATAGTGATCTTGATGACAGAAGCTTGGGGGTTTGCGGGTTACTTCGAGCCTATAGAGACAGGTTAAAGTTGTTTTACGCGGCACGAAAATCAGGACATCTGTTGAACGGCTGGAATCCGATTGAGATACTGGAATGGCTAATCAGAATGGAGTTTTCAATACCCGTTAGTTTGCCTGACGCCGTTCATAAATATCAAGGTCTCCCTCCTTTGAACAATAATAATGTTGATAAGATGGAACTTTCCGGTTTGGAAAAACAGACGCTATTAAAATTGATTGCGGCAATGGCTATTCGGGGATATTCTTTCAACCCAGCATCGTCAAGAAATACAGCTACAAAGGATATTCAAAGTGATCTGGATTTCCTTGGACTAAGCCTTGATCAAAAAACGATCCTTAAATGGTTGCGAGAAGCCACCAAAAATTTACCCGACGAAACATAAAACTAACGGAATCCCAAACGGAATAGTCCCATTCCCCCACAAATACTATTGGATGCCGCAAGTTCACCTCGAACGTAAATATTCGAGGTTGAGCAGCAATGGACTATCCAGACTTCCCCAAAACAGGTTTTGCACGCCTATCACAAATACTTGCCCCCAAAGGCCCGATCCCTGTTTCCAAATCTACTTGGTGGCAGGGCGTCAAAGACGGGCGTTTTCCGAAACCGCAAAAGCTAGGCCCGCGAACAACCGTTTGGTTGGTTAAGGACATCCGCGCTTTGTTTGAGGCGCAAGACGATGGCTAAACGCATCAATTCCAGCCGGATCAAAAAGAACCTGACTTATACGATTGTCGAGGCCGCCGAGGAATTGGGTATCTCGATTGCCACAATCCGAAACTGGATCAAGCAAGGATTGTCCATTGAAAAAGGCCAGCGCCCTTTCCTGATTTACGGCACCGACCTGCGCGATTTTATCACAGTCAAAGCCCAATCCCGGAAATTCACTTTGCAGGAAAATGAGCTGAATTGCTTTGCCTGCAAGGCTGGCCGCCAACCGCTGAATGATGCCGTAACCTATACGCCCCAAACGGCCAAGACAGGGCGCTTGTGCGGGGGCTGTGGCACCTGTGGCGGTAAATGTTCGCGCATTATCAGCAACGCTAAATTGCCCGCGTTCGCCAAGCTGTTCGAGATTCACTTCAACGGCGGCGGCGCACCCTAAACGATACCAAGCAACACTACCTAAATTAACACTTCATAAGGAACAGTAAACAATGACAAACCGTAACCCTGAAAATGAACGCATCAAACGTGGCTATTTCAATTATTTGCGCAATCTTGAAGGCAAGAGCGAAACCACGCTGGACAAGGTCGCGGCGGCAATCCTGCGCTATGAGCAATCGACAAATTTCAAGTCGTTCAAGAAGTTCCACCTTGAGCATGCGAACCGCTTCCAAAAGAACCTTTCCAAAGAGAAAACCCGTGCGGGCGAACCTTTGGCCAAGGCGACTGTTGATGCGATCTTGCGGATGGTTAAAGCCTTCTTTGTTTGGCTTGCATCCCAGCAAGGCTATAAATCGCGGATCAGCTATATTGATGCGGCCTATTTCAACAACAACGCCAAGGATGCGCGCGTCGCCCATGCCAAGCGGGAAATCCCCTATCCCTCGATGGAACAATGCGCCCATGCGTTCGATCAGATGCCCAGCGCAACCCTGATTGAACAACGCAACCGCGCGGGGTTTGCCCTGCTGATGTTGACAGGCGCGCGTGACAGCGCTCTGACATCCTTTCGCCTGAAACATGTTGATCTGATCGAAAACCAGATATTTCAGGACGCCCGCGACGTGCGCACCAAGAATTCGAAAACCTTCTACACTTGGTTTTATCCGGTGGGCGACGCCTATCTGACTTGCTTCACCGATTGGGTGAACCATCTGCGCAAGGAAATGCTGTTCGGGCCAAATGACGCCCTGTTTCCCAAGCCCAAGATTGAAGTGGTCGAGGGCGTAGGGTTTCAAGTTACCGGCCTTTCAGGCGAAATCTACGCCAATGCCAGCACCTTTCGCGACATGATAAAATCAACTTTCGTCACCGCTGGCCTGCACCCGTTTTTCCCCCATAGTTTCCGCAAAACCCTAACCAAACACGGCGATCATATGTGTGACACCCGCGAACAGTTCAAGGCTTGGTCTATGAACCTTGGCCACGACAGCATCGACACCACAATCAGCGCCTATTTGCAGATTTCGGTGGAACGGCAAGGGGAATTGATAAAAGGGCTAGCGTGCTGAAATTCTCGTTTTGGTTGCGATTTACCTTTTACCGTTCCACCATTAACGGTAGCTATTGGTAAATTGCTTCAAAGGGTCAGCATTATATGTCAAAACCATCATCCGAAACCCGCACTTCCGACCTTGATTTCGCGGCTGACCTGTTCAAAGCCGCCGATAAAATGCGCGGCGCGTTGGAACCGTCCGAATATAAGCACGTCGCCCTCGGGCTGATTTTCCTTAAATATATTTCCGAGGCGTTCAACTCGCTACATGTGAAACTTGCAGCGGATGAATTCGCCGACCCTGAAGACCCGGAAGAATACCTCGCCGAAAGCGTGTTCTGGGTGCCCGAATCCGCCCGCTGGCAATACCTGCAAGATAACGCCCGCTCGGAAAACATCGGCAAAATCATTGACGAGGCGATGGAGGCGATCGAGGCCATCCCAACCAATGAAAGCCTCAAGGGCGTGCTGCCCAAAAACTATGCCCGCCCGACGCTGGATAAAACCATGCTCGGCGAGCTGGTGGACCTGTTTTCCAACATCAAACTGCATGACGATAACGACCGCGCGCGCGATCTGCTGGGGCGCGTTTATGAATACTTCATCTCGGGCTTTGCGGGGGCCGAGGGCAAGCGGGGCGGCGAGTTTTTCACCCCGCGCTCGGTTGTGCGCACGCTGGTTGAAATGCTGGAGCCTTACAAGGGCCGCGTTTATGACCCGTGCTGCGGCTCGGGGGGCATGTTTGTGCAGTCTGAAAAGTTCATCCAAAGCCAAGGCGGGCGGCCTGATGATATCGCGGTCTATGGCCAAGAGATTAACCACACCACATGGCGGCTGGCTAAAATGAACCTTGCCGTGCACGGCATAGATGCCGACATCCGCTGGAACTCCCAAGGCAGCTTTCATAAAGACGAGTTGACCGAGGTGAAGGCCGATTTCATCCTTGCCAATCCGCCGTTTAATATCTCGGATTGGGGCGGCGAAAAGCTGGCGGAGGATGCCCGCTGGGCTTACGGGGTGCCGCCCAAGGGCAACGCCAACTTTGCGTGGCTTCAGCATATCATCCACCACTTGGCCCCGCGCGGCACGGCGGCGGTGGTGCTGGCCAATGGCTCTATGTCCAGCATGACAAGTGGCGAGGGCGAGATTAGAAAACAGATGATTGAGGGCGACCGCGTGGATTGCATGATCGCCATGCCGGGGCAGCTGTTTTACTCCACCCAAATTCCTGTGTGCCTGTGGATATTGGCGCGGGACAAAAGCGCCAATGGCCACCGCGACAGGCGCGGCGAAACCCTGTTTATTGATGCGCGAAACTTGGGCTTTATGGCAGACCGCGTGCGGCGCGAGTTTAGCGATGCGGACATCGCGCAAATTTCCGAAACCTACCACCGCTGGCGCTCAAAACCCGAGGCACTGGTTGAGCGCGGGCTGGCGGCCTATGCCGATGAAGCCGGCTTTTGCAAATCGGCTGATCTGGAGCTGATCCGCAAATATGACCATGTGCTGACCCCGGGCCGCTATGTGGGCGCGGCAGCGGTAGAGGATGACGGCGTGCCGTTTGAAGACAAGTTCGCGGCGCTGCGGGCGCAATTGGAGGGGCAGTTTGAGGAGGGGCGGAAGCTAGGCGCGAATGTTCAAGATGCTTTGGGACGGATAACTAGCGATGTTTGATGAAGCCACCAATCAGATTTCTCTAAAGGATGCTCTGAGTTTCATTGTGGACAATCGTGGCAGGACAGCTCCAACCGTCAAATCTGGACGCATACTCATTGCAACCAATTGCATTAGTAATGCAAACTTATACCCGACTTACAAAAACCTGCGGTATGTTTCTCAGGATACTTATGACGAATGGTTTCGAGCGCACCCCGAGCCATTTGATATCATCCTTACCAATAAGGGTAGTCAGAACGGTGCAATCTGCTTGGTCCCAGAAGTCGTAGATTTCTGTATTGCCCAAGACATGATGGCCCTTCGCGCGGACAAAACAAAAATTGACCCTCTATATCTTTTTGCTGCTTTAAGATCTCAACCAGTTCAAAGCGCGATAAAAAACTTGAACGTTGATAGTGTAATTCCTCACTTCAAAAAGAATGATTTCGACAAGCTGTTTCTCCCCTTGCCTAATCGCACCGATCAGGAACAGATTGGAGGCTTACATTTTGCCCTTTGCTCGAAAATCGAGTTGAACCGGCGGACGAATGAGGTGTTGGAGGGGATGGCGCGGGCGGTTTTTCGGGATTGGTTTGTGGATTTCGGCCCGACACGGCGCAAAATGGCGGGGGAGGGGAACCCCGTCAAAATCCTCGGCGGGGCCATCCGCCCCCCCGCCCAAGCCCAAAAAACCGCCGCCCTGTTCCCCGACCGCCTCGGCGAAAACGGATTGCCGGAGGGGTGGGCGGAAAAGCCGCTCAAGGATACTGGGGACATAGTTACGGGGAAAACCCCAAGCAAGAAAAACGAGACATTTTATGGCACTGATACGCCGTTTTTGAAAATACCTGACATGCATGGGAAAATGTATGTATTGGCTACGACTGATAATCTGAGTTTGGCAGGCTCTCAATCCCAGCCTCGCAAGCAAATGCCCGCTGGGAGCATTTCAGTAAGCTGCATAGCTACGCCGGGATTGGTTGTTATCAACCATCGTGAAGTTCAGACAAATCAGCAAATAAACACGATAGTTCCGTATGATATGACGCAAACCTATTTCATTTATTGGGTGTGCAAGCAAATATCATCAGACATTATTGTTGGAGGCAGCGGAGGATCTGTTTTTCACAATATGAATAAAACTACATTTGGAAATATTCAGGTTACTGGCCCTTTATTTAATCTTGAGAGAGAGTTCTCAGAGGTTGTAAGTTCATTTCACAAGAAAATTTTCCAGAACGAAGAAGAAAACCAAACCCTCGCCGAGATGCGGGATTTGTTGTTGCCAAAATTAATGTCGGGTGAAATCCGGTTGCGGGAGGGGGGATGATGTTTAACGAGGATATGGTCGAGCAGGCGGTGCTTTCGAGCTTTAAGGCCATGGGATATGCCTTTGGAGACCCCAACCTGATCGGCCCCGATGCCCCACAAAAGGAACGCGCCGCTTACGCCGAGGTGCTGCTGCTGGGCCGCTTGCGCGAGGCCGTGGCGCGGCTGAACCCCAACATCCCGCCCGAGGCCCTTGAGGCGGCGATCAAGCAAATCACGGTGTCTGAAACGCCGTCGTTGATTGAGGAAAACCGCCGTATCCACACCTTGCTCACGCGCGGGGTGGATGTGGAATACAAGCGCCCCGATGGATCACTTAAGGGTGACAAGGTCTGGCTGCTGGATTTTGACAATATCGACGCCAACGACTGGATGGTCACCAACCAGTTTACCGTGGTGGAAAGCGGCCACAACCGCCGCCCCGATGTGGTGGTGTTTGTAAACGGCCTACCGCTGGCGGTGCTGGAGCTAAAGAGCGCGGCGAGTGCCTCGGCCACGATTGAAAAAGCTTATGAGCAGTTGCAGACCTACAAAGAGCAGATCCCCTCGCTGTTTCGCACCAACGCGGTGCTGGTTACCTCTGACGGGCTGTTTGGCCGGATAGGCTCGCTGACGGCAGCGGCGGACCGCTTTATGCCGTGGCGCAGTGTAACGGGGGCCGAGGGGGATTTTACGCCGAGCGGGCCGAGGGAATCTGACACGCTCATACGCGGCGTGTTTGACAAGGCGCGGTTTCTGGCGCTGATCCGCGATTTTACGGTGTTTGGCGATAAGGGCGACGGGGTGTTCAAGATTGTGGCGGGGTATCACCAGTTTTTCGGCGCGCAAAAGGCGCTGGCCCGCACGGTGGACGCGGTGGAGCCAAGCGGCGACCGCAAGATCGGGGTGATTTGGCACACACAAGGCTCGGGCAAAAGCTTTTTGATGGCGTTTTTCGCGGGGCTAGTCGTGCGGGCCAAGGCGCTGGGCAACCCTACGGTTTTGGTTTTGACAGATCGGAATGATCTGGATGACCAGCTATTTGGCACGTTTTCCATGTGCAAAGACCTGCTGCGGCAAACCCCCGAGCAGGTGGAGAACCGCGAGGATTTGCGCAGGCGTTTGGACCGGCAATCGGGCGGGGTGATATTCTCGACCTTGCAGAAGTTTTCGCCGGAAAAAGGCGAGGAGCATTTCCCCGAGCTTTCGGACCGGCGCAACATAATTGTGTTGGTGGATGAGGCGCACCGCAGCCAATATGGCTTTGATGTGAAGCTCAACAAAGGCACCGGTATTCGGCGCTATGGCTATGCGCATTATGTGCGGGAGGCCTTGCCCAACGCCTCGTTTGCGGGCTTCACCGGCACGCCGATTGATGCAGCAGATGTAAACACGCGGGCGGTGTTTGGCGATTATATCGACGTTTACGACATTAGCCGCGCGGTGGAGGATAAGGCCACAGTGCCGATCTATTACGAGAGCCGCTTGGCGCGGATAGAGCTGGACCAAGAGGCCAAGCCAGAGATCGACGCGGCGGTGGATGCACTGTTTGATGATGAAAGCCTTTCAGAGCAGGAAAAGGCCAAGGCGAGCTGGAGTACAGTTGAGCGGCTGGTTGGTTCCGCCCCGCGTTTGGATCAGGTTGCAGCCGATATCGTGAGCCACCTTGAGGCGCGGCTGGAGGCGCTGGACGGTAAGGCCATGGCTGTGTGCATGAGCCGCCGGATTTGCGTAGATTTGTATTCTCGAATTATTGCGTTGCGGCCTGAATGGCATTCGGATTCGGACATGGAGGGGGCGGTTAAGGTGGTGATGACGGGATCGGCCTCTGACCCGCCGGAATGGCAGCAGCACATTGGCAACAAAAAACGGCGAGATGATTTGGCAAAGCGTGCGCGGGATGTGAACGACCCTCTTAAATTGGTAATTGTTCGTGATATGTGGCTGACGGGTTTTGATGCGCCGAGTATGCACACAATGTATGTAGATAAGCCGATGCGCGGGCATGGGTTGATGCAGGCGATTGCGCGGGTGAACCGTGTGTTTAAGGATAAGCCAGCGGGCTTGGTTGTGGATTATATCGGCATTGGGCAAAACCTAAAAAAGGCACTGCAAAATTACACGGCATCGGATCAAGGGCAAACTGGGATTAGTGAAGAAGAAGCCGTTGCGATAATGGTTGAAAAATTTGAGCTAACACAGCAGATGTTTGCTGGACATGATTATTCTGCTGGGGTTGAAGGACAACCGGGCGAGCGTTTAACTGCGCTGGCAAACGCGATTGATTGGATATTAGGCCAACAACAAGTCACCGCAAATACGGTTGCGGATGAAAATGGTAAAAGGAAAGAATTGAGCCGGTTTCAAGATTTGGTTTTGGCACTGGGCAAGGCGTTTGCATTGGCAGCGGCGAGTGATATGGCGCGTGAGATTAAAAACGAGGTTGGATTTTTTCAGGCAGTGCGTGCGGCGATGGTTAAACCAACGGCAAAAGGCGGATTAAGTCAGCGGAATAAAGAAATGGCCATTGGTCAACTGATTGATGCAGCGATTGCCAATGCAGAAATCATAGACATCTTAGGAGCCGCAGGGTTTGATCGACCTGATATTTCGATCCTCTCGGATGAGTTTTTAGCGGAAATTCAAGAGATGGAGCAAAAAAATCTTGCCCTTGAAGCCTTGAAAAAACTGTTGAATGGAGAGATCAAAAGCCGGGCTACTAAAAACATTGTTGAAGCCAAAGAGTTTTCAGAACGGCTTGAAGCTTCAATTGCCAGATATCATTCAAACGCAATCACCAGCTTGGAGATGATTCAAGAACTGATTAACCTCTCTAAGGACCTCCAGAGTTCCATTCAAAGGGGAGAGGACCTTGGACTAAGCCCCGAAGAACTAGCCTTTTATGATGCGTTGTCAGATAACAATTCTGCCGTTGAAGTCTTGGGCAACGAACAACTGCGCATAATTGCAAATGTGCTCGTTGAGCAGTTGCAAAAGAATGTAACTGTGGATTGGCATCTCAAAGATAGTGCGCGCGCCAAATTACGAGTTCTGGTAAAACGAATTTTGAAGAAATACGGTTATCCACCAGACCTTGCGGCTAATGCTATTTCAACAGTTATTTCACAAGCCGAGATGTTGCTGCGTTGGCAGTCCTAGAATGTGAAATAAGGCGATCTAAATGAGTTTGAATTCGATCTGGGGGTATGATTGGGGGTATGTTGAAGGATCGAATTAATATCCACTAACCTAATCAAACGGTTGCGTCTTCAATGTGAGTGTGGCCTCGTACCAAATTGAAGTTTTCAAGCATCCGTTTCGCGGGTGCTTTGATGGGTTGGTCAGCTCATCCCCGCCCGACAAAAGGCATTTTACTGGCCATTATCGTCATGCTTAACACGTTAACCTCTGACGGCAGTTCCGCCATTTGCAACACTGTTTGTGCCACATGCGCCACGTCCATTGTTGGTTCTGGGCGGATATCTCCATCAGCCTGCAAGATGCCATCAGCAAAGGTTGCCGTGAGGTCGGTTGCCGCATTGCCAATGTCGATTTGCCCGCAAGTGATGTCATAGGGCCGGCCATCCAGCGCGATGGTTTTTGTCAGGCCGGTGATGGCGTGTTTGGTCGCGGTATAGGGGGCGGAGCCGGGGCGCGGGGCGTGGGCGGAGATTGAACCGTTGTTGATGATGCGCCCCCCTTGCGGGGATTGGCTGCGCATAATACGGAATGCAGCGCGGGCGCAGATGAAGCTGCCGGTGAGGTTGATGTCAACGCAGGCGCGCCAATCGGCCACGGAAATCTGGTCTATAGTGCCGCCAAAGGCACCGATACCGGCATTGTTGAACAGGGTGTCGATACGGCCAAAACGGCTGGCGATTTGGTCAAAGGCAGAGTCTACCGTGGTTTCATCCGAGACATCACAGGGCAGCGCGAATGCCTGCGGGCTGTTGTTTGCCACCGTTTGCAAAGGCTCAGCACGCCGCCCGATCAGCGCAACATTCCAGCCAGCCGCTAAAAACCGCTGGGCAGTTGCCGCCCCAATACCGCTGCCTGCACCGGTAATCACAATCGTTTTTGCCATGTCAGCCTCTCCAATTGGTCAATTTTTAGTGCTTTCTGCGTATTCATGCAAACTTGAATCTGACCGCAATGCAGTAATTGATGACACCGCCAGGTGCGACCCGCCCCAATATGACGCAAATACGTCAAGAACAGTTTACACCTGCCCCGAGTACCGCCAATAAGAGTTAGGGGAAATCTACAGGAGTGAATACATGGAAGCCATTACCTTGAATCTGGAGATGATGGTGGTCCTTGCTGTTCTGGCATTCACGATATTTTTGTTTGTTTCTGAAATAGTGCGCGTTGATCTGGCCGCGATTATTGTGATGGTTCTGGTGGGGGGGCTGAGTTATCATCCCCTGCTGCCAAATCTGGCCGATGTTAACCATCTGTTTGACGGTTTCGCCTCTAATGCGGTGATGTCGATCATTGCTGTGATGATTATTGGCGCGGGGCTGGATAAAACCGGGTTGATGTCCAAGGTGGCAGCTGTGATCCTGAAATACGGCGGCTCTACCGAGCAGCGGATCATCCCGATTATTTCCGGTACCGTGGGGATCATTTCCAGCTTTATGCAAAATGTGGGCGCGGCGGCCCTGTTTCTGCCGGTGGTGTCACGGATTTCGGCGCGCACGGAAATTCCCCTGTCACGCCTGCTGATGCCCATGGGGTTTTGCGCCATTCTGGGCGGCACCATGACGCTTGTCGGTTCCTCGCCGATGATCCTGCTGAACGAGCTGATATTGGCGGCCAATGAAACCCTGCCGGCGGATCAGAAGATGGCAACCTTTGGGTTGTTTTCGGTGACGCCAATCGGGTTGAGCCTGATTGCCACTGGTATTCTGTATTTCGTACTCTTTGGTCGTTGGGTCCTGCCGGGCAAGTCGGTACGGGCGGATGCGGTGACAGGGAGTTCCGTGAAAGACTACATGCACAGAATTTACGAACTGGACGTAGATTTGTATGAAGTAGAATTGCCCGCGGGTAATATTTTGCTGGGTGAAACCATTGCCGATGTCATGGATGCCAATCACATTTACATTATTGGCAGCGAAATGGACAATCGCCGCCAAATTGCGCCTCCGGTGAAAACCAAGATTCAAACACCCGCCCGAATTGCAGTTTTGGGACATCGTAAAGATGTGGACGAACTGGCGATGGATTACGATTTGATCGTGCATCCCGCGTTGGACGTTTTTGCTGAGGATTTTGCCTCATCCCATTCCGGCGTTGCGGAAATCGTGATCCCGCCAGACAGCCGAGCGATTGGAAAAACGGCACGAGAATTGGAATTGCGTAAAATATATGACATGTCGATGCTGGCTATTCACCGTGGTGGAGACACGCTGTCACATGTGGAAAACGAGGACCACAAAGCATCGCTGATCGGGCGCGAACCCTTTCAAGCCGGTGATACATTGGTGGTGCATGTTCCCTGGGAACAGTTGGTACGGGTCAACGAGCGGCGTTCTTATGTGGTGGTGACGTCGGATTACCCCCAAGAGGAACTGCGCCCGCAAAAGGTCGGTTGGGCCTTACTGTTCTTCTTCATCGCGATCTCGCTGGTGCTGTTCACCGATGTCCGTCTGTCGTTGTGTTTGTTGGTGGGCGCGACGGGGATGATCGTAACCAAAGTGTTGTCGGTGGACGAAGCCTATTCGGCGGTGGGCTGGAACACGGTGTTCTTGCTGGCCAGCCTGATCCCGCTGGGGCAGGCGGTGCAGAATACGGGGACTGCCGCCTGGATGGCGCAGCTGATCTTGCAAGTGCTTGATGGCTGGCCGATCTGGTCTTTGCAGGCGGGGGTGGCGATCCTGTCGACTATTCTGACGCTAATAATGTCGAACGTCGGGGCCACGGTTTTACTGGTGCCGCTGGCGGTGTCGATTGCGGTGGCTTCCGGCGGTGACCCTGCGATATTTGCGATGACAGTGGCGATTTCCACCTCGAATTCGTTTCTGATCCCGACCCATCAGGTGAACGCCCTGATTATGGGGCCGGCAGGGTATCGCGTGATGGATTTTGTCAAGACTGGCGGGATGATGACCATTCTGTTTTTGGTGGTCTCGCTGACCATGATGAATGTTGTGTTTTAGATGACACCTTTGGTGACAGCGATGCTCTATTGCTTCCTTGGGGGCATCACGATACCGCTCGGCGGGTTGTTGGCCAGTATGGAACATATCAGACGCAAGTGGCTGAGGCAGGAATTGCGCCATACAGTGCTTGCCTTTGGTGCCGGTGCCTTGCTTTCGGCGGTGGCTTTGGTGTTGGTGCCCCGCGGTGCCGATGCGCTGCCACCCTTCGCCGCTATTGTGGCTTTTGGCGGCGGCGGCTTGACGTTTTTCGCTTTTCGCAGGTGGATGGCACTGCACGGTGGCTCTGGTGCGATGCTGGTCGCCATGGCGCTGGATTTTGTCCCCGAGGCACTGGCCATGGGGGCATTGTTTACCACGCAGTCAAGCACTGCACTGTTATTGGCGGTGATGATAGCCCTACAAAACCTACCAGAGAGCTTTAACGCTTTTCGCGAAATCCGTGCGGGCAGTGATATGGGCACGCCGCGTATTTTGGGCTTTTTTGCCTTGATAAGCTTGGCTGGCCCCCTGAGCGCGTGGGTCGGTTTTACCTTTCTGACTGCCAATCCCGCCGTTTTAGGGGCGATAATGTTGTTTGCGGCTGGCGGTATTCTTTATCTAATCTTTCAGGATATTGCGCCGAATGTTCCTTTGGAAAATGACTGGGCGCCCCCGTTGGGGGTGGTGCTGGGATTTATGCTTGGCCTTTTGGGCGATATGTTGATTTGATGACACGGTATTATTCTCAAAAGGATCGCTTATGAAACCGTCGAAACCTGAAAATCCGGCCCCCACCGATGCGCAAAACCGCCGCAGCCTTAAGCCGGTTATTTGCTATCCGACCGAAACCTTGCCCAAACCGGATATGGCGGTTTTGGCGCAAGCCCGCCTGGATATGACGTTGATAGATACGGTGATTGTACCGCCGCGCGATGCCGCTTGTTTCGAGGTTCCGGCAGGGCATTTCTTTCGGATTGTCAGTGTGGAGGGGCCGCAGGTTGGCGATTTGAACCTGTGGAATGCAGCGGATTTGAACGAGCGGTTCTATTCTGGCAAAACACGGGCGCTGCATGGGACACATCTAAGCACGGGCGATCGGATGTGGAGCAGTTTTCCGGCGATGCGGGTGATGGCGACGATTTCTTATGATACGCTGGATTGGTATGGCTGGGACAGCGATGGCGGGTCTGTGCATGATGTGATCGGGACGCGGTGCGATCCTTATAGCAACGATGTTTTGACGGGGGTGGATTATCATTATTGCTGTCATTCCAACCTGACGCGGGCCTTGGCGGACCATCAAAAGATGGATTTGGCGGCGGCGGAGGGGTTGGTTCATGACGTGTGTAATGTCTTCATGCTAACGGGCTTTACCCTTGATACTAAACAATATTTCATGAAGGCCAGCCCGGTGCGACCCGGCGATTATCTGGAGTTTTTTGCCGAGATTGATTTGCTGGGCGGGCTGTCCGCTTGCCCGGGCGGGGATTGCAGTTCGGGGCATTCCTCGGACGCGGCGAAATGCTATCCTTTGCAGGTAGAAATCTGGAAACCAGCCGTGGGCGCGCTGAAAGGCTGGCAGAGTCCGGCGCTGAACGGATATTCGCGCGGGCATGGGGTCTAGGCGGAATTTGGCTTATTTTTGAAGGGCTTGCGATTAGTGACGATTGTCACTTTTAATCCGGGACCCCGACATTATGTACCCTCTGTAGCGAGAGGAAATATCATGCCTAGAATTGTTTTATGGACCTGTGTCGCGGCGCTGGCGCTGTCTACTGTGGTGGCCTTGGCCTCCCCCGAGGGTGCTTTTGTCGGCGTCGAGGCGGCGGGCAGCACGACGCGTTAACACTTGGGGCTTTGGGCCTGAAACGGGTGTCGGACCTGTGGGACGCATTGGTGCGCAAGTTTGCGGGCGGCAGAAATTAACGAATTCGCTTTTAACTTGAAGTTGTGAGGGAAATCGGGCCAGATTGGGTGTGATCTGGGAGGATTAGATTTGAGCGAATTGAAAGATCCAAATTTACCACCAAAGGCGATTTTCAAAGTTAATGACGACTGCAGCGCAGTTCGCAATGACGGGCTGGAGCTGGCGGCAGCGAACAGCAATATTTGGTATGTGCTGGCGACGATTTATCGCGAGCAGGGCGGGGATTGGGATACTGATCTGGAAGTCAAAAACCAACAGGCTTGGAATGGCTGGGTCTATCAAAATCTGAGCCGCGAAAAGCAAGGGAGTTTTGCCGAGGATTTTGGATTTACTCATGATGAAATGACAGTGCTGAAAAATGTTGACCGGAAAGCAATTAGGAAAGCATTTCAACTCCGCCTGCCAGGTATTGAGCCGCCTAAAACCACTGAGCGCTGCAAATTCTCAAAAAATTACTTTTCTAAACCGGTTAGTTTTAAAAAATATGCTTTTGTGAAACGCGCTTGTTTCCATGAAGCGACTTTCAGTAGGAAAAGCGATTTTCGCGAAGCAGTTTTTAGTGGGTATGCCAATTTCAGCGAGGCTTCGTTCTGCGAGGACGTCGGATTCCATAAGACGATTTTCAGCCAGCACGCTTGCTTTTGTAAAGCGACATTCAACGGCAACACCGACTTTTATAAAGCGAAATACTACGGGAATGCCAATTTCCCTTCCGCAATTTTCAACGGTTCAGTTGATTTTCATTACGTTGTTTTCAACGGATTTACTCTTTTCGAGGACGCGACTTTTGGGGGAGCTGCGAACTTTAGTTCTGCTGTTTTCAATTCAAAAACAGTTTTTGATAAAGCTAAGTTCCTAAAATTTGTACCAACTTTCCACGCCGCCGAATTATACGACCACACAACATTTACTCTACTGCCCAATTTTCGCGATAATTGGCCGCCGTTGCAGGGGGAGGACGTGATGCCCGCCGCCGAACAAAAACGCGCCTATAATCGATTGCGGTTGTTTATGAACAAGAGTTTGCAGATTGATGAAGAGCAGTTTTTTCATCGGCAAGAAATGCGCTGTAAGCAGGCGTTGGCGACAACTAAACTCGATAAGTTTGTACTATGGGCCTATGCTAATTTTTCCGATTTTGGCTGGGATGTGCGAAGGCCTACCTATTATCTATTTCTGTTATTCCTGACAGGTTGGATTCCAATGCTTGGGAATTTGGTCAGAACGTCAAAGGATTTTAGTATCGTCTTCTCCAGCGCAGGTTGGAGTATATCCAATATTTTCCCGTTCTTTGGGTTCCGTCGGTTATTTTCGAGTGAGCTCTCGAATTGGTATGATGTTCTTGCAGGTGTGCAAACGGTTTCAGGGTTTATTCTGCTGTTCCTGCTGGGCCTTGGTCTGCGCAACAGGTTTCGTTTGCGCTAGCGGTTATTTGGGGTGTTGGCCAAGCCAGACAGGCACGGGTGCTTGGCCCGGGCCGCGCCCGAACCTCCCCCCGGGAGGGCGCTTTGCGATGTTGCGAGTAGAGTTGAGGTTTGTTGGGTAAGCTAGGGCGGTATTTGCTGTTGATGTTGCAACGCCCCCCCAGGTTCGGGCGTGTCCCTCTCTGCGCTAGAGAAACAGGCCATTTTTACCCTTGCAAGCGCGCCCTCGCGCCCATACAAGGACCCCTGATTTCACAGGTTTTGCCCGTGTGTTTGTGCACGGCCCGACAATGCTTAAAAGGATGCCCTAATGCAGGTTACTGAAACGCTCAACGAAGGCCTGAAGCGCGGCTATTCGATCTCTATCACTGGTAAAGAACTGACCGATAAGGTGGATGCCAAGCTGCGCGAGGCGCAACCCACCATCGAGATGAAGGGTTTTCGCAAAGGCAAAGTGCCAATGGCGATGCTGAAAAAGCAGCATGGCGATTCTGTGATGGGCGAAGCAATGCAGGAAACTGTTGACGGCGCGATGAACGAACATTTCGAGACTTCCGGCGATCGCCCCGCGATGAAGCCAGATGTTCAGATGACCAATTCCGAATGGAAGCCCGGCGATGATGTAGAAGTGACGCTAAGCTATGAATGTCTGCCGGAAGTGGCAGCGCCTGATTTTGGCAAAGTGAAGCTGGAACGCTTGGTTGTTAAGACAGATGACGCAGACGTTGACGAGGCGTTGGAAAATCTGGCCGGCACGGCGACGAGTTTTGAGGACCGCAAGAAGGGTTCCAAAGCCAAAGACGGCGATCAGGTTGTGATTAACTTCCTCGGCAAGGTTGACGACGTGGCGTTTGAAGGCGGCGCGGGGGAGGATTATCCGCTGGTTCTGGGTTCCAACAGCTTTATCCCGGGTTTCGAGGAACAGCTGGTTGGCGCGAAAGCTGGCGAAGATGTTGTGGTGAATGTGAAATTCCCTGACGAGTATGGCGCGGAAAATCTGGCCGGCAAAGATGCGGTTTTTGAGTGTACTGTGAACGAGGTCAAGAAACCTGTTGCAGCTGCGATTGACGACGAACTGGCGAAGAAATTCGGCGCAGAGAGCCTTGATGATCTGAAAAGCCAAATCTCCGAGCGTCTGGGTGCAGAATATGGCAATGCCGCGCGTATGGTGATGAAGCGGGCAATGATGGACGAGCTGGACAAGCTGGTTGATTTCGATCTGCCGCCAACTTTGGTCGAGCAAGAAGCCGGTCAAATCGCGCATCAGCTGTGGCATGAGGATAACCCTGAGGTTCAGGGCCATGACCATCCGGAAATCGAGACCACCGAAGAGCATACCAAACTGGCGACGCGCCGCGTGCGTTTGGGCCTGTTGCTGGCCGAGGTTGGCAAGATCCAGGAAATCAACGTGACCGAGCAGGAAATGCAGCAGGCAGCGATGCAGCAAGCACAGCAATACCCCGGCCAAGAGCGTGAATTCTTTGAGTTCTTGGGCAAGAACGAGCAAATGCAACAGCAAATGCGCGCACCGATCTTTGAGGATAAAGTGATTGATTACATTGCAGAACTGGCCGATGTGACCGACAAGGAAGTTTCTAAAGACGAGCTGCAAAAAGCAGTTGAAGGTTTGGAAACTGAATAGTTTAGATCCGTTAACGAATTACAAAGGGCGTCCAATTGGGCGCCCTTTTTTGTGGGGTAGGCCGCCTTAGTCCTTCGGCGCGGTTATGCCTTTCAGGCCAAGCAAATGGCAAGTTTGGGTGGGGTATAGAAATATGCGGCTGCGAATGCAGTGCAGCCTGAGTGGTGTCAAAACTGGCCCCGCAGAGCGGCACGCTGTATGTGGTGGCCAAGGTGAGCTGTACGAGATGGTATTGGCCGATACAATTTTCAGCCAAATCAAGCATGTATTGTCGGTAAGAAAGCGATTGCGCAGATTGCGCTACAGGTAGGGAATTATTTGAGAAATGGGATAAAATCCGTTGATATATTGAATTTTGGCATTCTGTAAAGTGGACGAAATTGAACGGCTAGAGCAATTTGATGTGGCATTGAATTGCGTAGATTGATGGCTCAACAATAGAATCGGACCGCTCTATCCTAAACAAAATCGAAATCCGCGTCGGTCAAGATACTACCTGCCATTCCCTGCAACACAATCACCCCGCCGTCATGGGTTATTTCGAGGTTTGTTCGGATCGACGTTATTTCCAGTGCGCCAAATCCGCCAGTGTGACCGGCGATTTGCAGGCTGTCCAATCCGTCCTGAAAATCCGTCACCGTATCGCGGTTGGCGTTGGCCGTAAATACAAACACGTCGCTGCCTTTTCCACCTGTCAGCTTGTCCAGCCCTTTGCCGCCATCGAGAGTGTCATTGCCGGAATTACCTTTCAGCTTATCCCGACCGGCGCCTCCTTTCAGCGTGTCGTTGCCCTTGCCGCCATTAAGGCGGTCTTTACCGGCACCACCGTCCAGTGTGTCATTGTTGTTATTACCATTTAGGCGGTCATTGCCCTTGCCGCCGTAAAGGCGATCTTTGCCTACTCCGCCCGCCAGCACATCATTACTTTTGTTGCCATAAAGGTAGTCATTGCCCCCAGCACCGCTGAGGGAATCCGCACAGCCGCCGCCGCGCAAGGTATCGGCAGCTGCTGTGCCGATCAAAGTGGCGCTGGCGCAAATAGGGTGAAAGTTGGATAGGTCGATAAGGCCGTCGGTTGTACCATCTGCCAGATCGGCACTTGCGAGTTCTGATGCTAGCAAAAGGTATGACTCGCCAGAATAGCGGTCGCCGCCTAAATAGGCTCCGATCAGCAGGTCATCTTTACCATCACCGTCCACATCTCCAGCAGAGGAAACGGAACGGCCTGTTTCATCACCTTGGTCTTCTCCGATGAATTTATAGGAAGTTATTTGCGCTGCTACATTACCAAGATCAATCACTCCGTCCGCCGCGCCATCCGCCAAGTCAGCGGTGGTAAGGTCTGCGGCTGTAATCAGGAATACTTCTCCGGACTGGGTGCCCCCGCCAGTGCCCAAATAGGCCCCAATCAGCAGATCATCATTGCCATCGCCATCCACATCGCCTGCAGAGGATACGGAACGGCCTGAAAAATTAGATGCTTCTTTGCTTATGAATTTATTTCCCATTTAAATGCCTTTGTTTGAAAATTCCGAACAATACCAGAGGTTGAAGTGTCACAGCCTATGAAGCAGATGATTCAGGGTCAAGTTCAATAATTTGAGCTTCGGAGACTCTTGAAAACAATTGCGCGCTTGAAGCCCCTCCATGGTCGAACTAGTATTAGTAGAGAAAACGAACCAATACAGGCTGACCCGATGAGAGATCCCCTAGAAGTTTACGCAAACACCCTCGTGCCGATGGTGGTGGAACAGACCGCACGCGGCGAACGGTCCTACGATATTTTTTCGCGCCTTTTGAAAGAGCGGATCATTTTTCTGTCCGGCCCTGTGCATGACGGCATGTCGACCCTGATTGTGGCGCAGCTGTTGTTCCTTGAGGCCGAAAACCCCAAGAAAGATATTTCCATGTACATCAACAGCCCGGGCGGTGTTGTGACCTCTGGCTTGTCGATCTATGACACGATGCAATACATCCGGCCCAAGGTATCGACGCTTTGTGTGGGGCAGGCGGCCTCTATGGGGTCGTTGCTGTTGGCGGCTGGCGCGCCGGGGATGCGGTTTACCTTGCCCAATTCGCGCGTGATGGTGCATCAGCCATCGGGTGGTTTTCAGGGACAGGCATCGGATATCCTGCTGCACGCCAAAGAGATCACCGACCTGAAAGACCGCTTGAATAAAATCTATGTCAAACATTGCGGTCAAGATCTGGAGACAGTGGAAAAAGCCCTGGATCGCGATAATTTTATGAGCGCGGAAGAGGCCAAAAAATGGGGTCTGGTGGACGAAATCGTGCAAGAACGTACGGAAGAAACGGAATAAATTCTGTCGCGATTGCAATGGATTATTCATGAAATTGTGGCATTCCGTGATCGACGGGGTGCCCTTTTTATCAAGAGAAGGACGCAGCCCGCGTCTGCACTTATGGCATTGTGCCTGTTGGCATTCTGCCATAGTGTTTGAGAGAAAGCCTGAATAGGCGTGGAATTACGTCTGAATCGCCGGATTCGGACCTTGTTTTGAGCGGAGTAAACAATGGCAAATTCAGGTACTGGTGAGAGCAAAAACACGCTTTATTGCTCGTTTTGTGGTAAATCCCAACATGAGGTACGCAAGCTGATTGCTGGCCCGACCGTTTTTATCTGCGACGAATGTGTCGAGCTGTGCATGGATATTATCCGCGAGGAGGCGAAAACCTCGCTGGTGAAGTCCTCTGACGGGGTGCCGACACCGCGCGAAATCTGTCAGGTTCTGGACGATTATGTGATTGGTCAGGAAATGGCCAAAAAGGTTTTGTCTGTGGCGGTTCACAACCACTATAAACGGCTAAATCACGCTGAAAAGAATTCCGAGATAGAGCTGGCGAAGTCCAATATTTTGCTGATTGGGCCAACCGGTTGCGGTAAAACCTTGCTGGCCCAAACGCTGGCGCGGATCATTGATGTGCCGTTTACCATGGCGGATGCAACCACCCTGACCGAGGCCGGTTATGTGGGCGAAGATGTCGAAAACATCATTCTCAAATTGCTGCAAGCCTCTGAATACAATGTGGAACGGGCGCAGCGCGGCATCGTTTATATTGATGAAGTTGACAAGATTACCCGCAAATCCGACAACCCGTCAATTACCCGCGATGTATCGGGCGAAGGCGTGCAACAGGCTTTGCTGAAAATCATGGAGGGCACGGTTGCAAGCGTACCTCCGCAAGGCGGCCGTAAGCATCCGCAGCAGGAATTCCTGCAAGTTGATACCACCAATATCCTGTTTATCTGTGGCGGTGCATTTGCCGGCCTTGAGAAGATTATTGGCCAACGCGGTGCCGGTTCCGGCATCGGGTTTGGGGCGGATGTCAAAGACGAGGAAGACCGTGGCGTCGGCGAGGTTCTGCAAGATCTGGAGCCAGAGGATTTGTTGAAATTCGGTCTGATACCGGAATTTGTCGGGCGCCTGCCGGTGATTGCCACTTTGACTGATCTGGACGAGGACGCGCTTGTTACCATCCTCTCGCAGCCGAAAAATGCACTTGTAAAACAGTATCAGCGCTTGTTTGAGCTGGAAGACGCCAAGCTGACCTTTACCGAGGACGCGCTGAGTGCGATTGCCAAACGGGCGATTGGCCGTAAAACTGGGGCGCGCGGATTGCGTTCCATTATGGAAGACATTTTGTTGAACACCATGTTTGATCTGCCAGGCCAAGAAAATGTGGCCGAGGTTGTGGTCAACGTGGAAGCCGTGAGCCGCGAGGCAGAGCCGCTGATGGTTTATGCAGATGCTGAGGAAGAAGAAGCTTCTGCTTGAATGCGCTGAACCCTGCGGGGTTCTGGGCTGGCAGTGATTTTCGCGAATAGGTGATGATTATGAAAAAACTCCTGAGATATTTCATCTGGTGGCAGGATTCCACTGTGGGCACCCAGTTTTTCACTTGGCGCAAAGGCGTCAAAGTGGGCGAAGACGGTGACGGTAACACGTATTATGAAACCCGCGACGGCAAGAAACGCTGGGTGATGTATAACGGCGAGTGTGAGGCGTCGCGCGTTTCTGCCGATTGGCACGGCTGGCTGCACCACACCTTTGACAGCCCGCCAACAGAGGCACCGCTGGCCCATAAATCGTGGGAAAAACCACATCAGGAAAACCTGACAGGCAGCCCCGCTGCCTATGCGCCGCTGGGATCATTGCGGCAGGCCAATCCGGCGGATCGTTCGGATTATGACGCTTGGCAACCAGAATAAAGTAGTAATAACCGATGTCTAACAATGCAGCAGAAACAGTGATTGGCGCGGTGGTTGTGGCCGCCGCCGCAGGTTTTTTGGCTTATGCCGCCAATACCACCGGGGTTTCCGGCGCGACTGACAGCTATCAATTACACGCCAATTTTCGCTCGGTTGAGGGGATCAGCCTTGGCACCGATGTGCGGCTGGCAGGGGTCAAGGTGGGCACAGTGACAGGCTTGTATCTGAACCCGCAAACTTTTCGGGCTGAAACAACATTCTCGGTAGATAAATCCATTATAATGCCGGAAGACAGCGCCGTTGTTATTGCATCCGAGGGATTGCTTGGCGGGAATTTTGTTGAACTGGTTCCCGGCGGTTCTGAATTCAATCTGGAGGACGGCGACGAGTTTCTGGACACGCAAGGTGCCGTCAGTTTGATTACGCTATTACTGAAATTCGTTACCGGCTCCAAGGAATGATGTCGTTTCTGCGTATTTTGGTGCTTGGAATGCTGGTCGTTTCGCCTCTGAATGCGCAAAGTAACGTCGAAACTAAATCGGGTGACACGGTGCATTTGCGCGCACTTGATATTATCACAGGCATTGCGCAAGATCTGGAAATCAAAGTAGGCGAAACGCTGGCTTATGAGCGTTTGACGATCGAAGTTGATGAGTGCCGCTTTCCGGTTGCCAATGCGGCAGGGGATGCCTTTGCCTATCTGGTAATCAATGACGTGCGAGAGGACAGCCCTCGATTTGAGGGGTGGATGATCGCCTCTAGCCCGGCGCTATCAGCAATGGATCACCCGCGCTATGATGTTTGGTTGCTGTCCTGTAGCACATCCGAGGGCTGAACCTCTGCCGGCTGGGCATTGAAATCTGCCCGTATTTTCAATGCTTTGGTCAGCTCGCGGTGGTATTTTCCGTGTGATATTTCCACCGCTCCCAGACTGGCCAAATGGTCGGTCAGGAATTGCGTGTCAAACAGGGTAAACCCGCCAAAGCGCAAGCGAGACATAAGGTAGGCCAGCGCTATTTTTGACGCATCGCTGCGCCGCGAGAACATGCTTTCGCCGAAAAATGCGCCGCCCAGAACCACACCGTAGACGCCGCCGACCAGATCAGCCCCGTCCCACACTTCCAGAGAATGCGCGCAGTTCATGTCGTGCAATTGGCTATAGAGGTCAAATATTTCGGCGTTGATCCATGTTTCTTCGTGGTCAGCACAACCGCGTACAACGGCGGTGAAATCACGGTCCGTTGTGATCTGAAACGGTTGGCGGCGGATTTTACGGCGTAAACTGCGGGAAATATGAAAATCTTCCAGCCGAAACACGCCACGGCGTTCTGGATCAACCCAGAAAACCTCACTGCTGTCCGCGCCTTCTGCCATCGGAAAAACCCCGTTCGCATAGGCACGCAATAGCAGTTCTGGCGTTATTTCATCCGGCCCGTCGCGCATCTATTCCGCCGCTTGGGCCTCCAGCCATTTTTCCAGCCAATGGATGTCATAGTCACCGGATTGAATGTCCGGTTCATCCAGCAACCTGTCGAACAGGGGCAGGGTGGTGTCAACGCCGTCTACGATCAGTTCGCCCAGTGCGCGCCGCAGACGGGCCAAGGTGGCCTGCCGTGTGGTGCCAGTGACAATCAGTTTTGCAATCAGGCTGTCGTAATAGGGCGGGATGGTATAGCCGTCATAAAGGGCTGAATCCATCCGTACCCCAAGGCCGCCCGGCGCGTGGAAAGTGGTGATTTTTCCGGGGCAGGGGGTGAAATCCGGTAGCCGCTCCGCGTTGATACGAACCTCGATGGCATGGCCTTTGATCGACAGGTTTTCTTGGCGAAAAGTCATTTCCTCGCCTGCGGCGACGCGGATTTGCTGTTTTACCAGATCAACGCCGAAAATGGCCTCGGTCACGGGATGTTCCACCTGCAAACGGGTGTTCATTTCGATGAAGAAAAACTCGCCGCGTTCAAACAGGAATTCGATTGTACCAGCGCCGGCATAGTTGATACCTGCCACCGCATCGGCGCAAAGTTTGCCAATGCGTTCGCGGGTTTCGGGGTCAATACCGGGGCCTGGTGCCTCCTCGAATACCTTTTGGTGACGACGCTGCAAGGAGCAATCCCGCTCGCCTAAATGCACCGCACGGCCTTTGCCGTCGCCAAAAACCTGCACCTCGATGTGGCGCGGTAGGGTCAGGTATTTTTCGATATAAACTTCGTCATTGCCAAAAGCCGCCTTGGATTCGGCGCGGGCGCCAAAGAATGCGTCCTTTAGGTCATCACGGGTTTTGGCCAGTTTCATGCCACGCCCACCGCCACCAGCGGTGGCTTTGACGATCACAGGAAAGCCCATTTCGTCGGAAACCTTAAAGGCCTCCTCGATTGTGGGGACACCGCCGTCAGACCCGGGCACACAGGGCACGCCGAGTTTTTTCATGGTGTCTTTGGCGGTGATTTTGTCACCCATGATACGAATGTGTTCGGCGGTTGGGCCGATGAATTTGATGTCGTGGTCTTCGAGTACTTGCACAAAATTGGCGTTTTCCGACAGGAAGCCATAGCCGGGATGCACGGCCTCTGCGCCGGTTATTTCACAGGCGGAAATGATGTTGGGCACATTGAGGTAGCTGAGTGTCCCGCTGGGCGGGCCGATGCAAATGCTCTCGTCTGCCATGCGAACATGCATGGCGTCGGCGTCGGCAGTCGAGTGTACGGCAACAGTCAGGATGCCCAATTCGCGGCAAGCGCGGATCACCCGCAAGGCGATTTCACCACGATTGGCGATCAGAATTTTGGAAAACATGGCGATTAGCCCCCTGTTTTATTCAATAACCACCAGTGGTGAGCCGAATTCAACTGCCGCACCATCGTCCACGAGAATACGTTTTACCGTGCCCGCTTTGGGGGCCGGAATCTGGTTCATGGTTTTCATGGCCTCAATGATCAGAATGGTCTGACCCTCTTTGATGCTGTCGCCAACGGAGATAAACGCAGGCGCGTCTGGTTCGGCGGCAAGGTAGACCGTGCCCACCATAGGCGAGGTCACAGCGCCGGGTAATTCTGCCGGATCGCCCGCATCAGTGGTCGCGGTGGCGGCGGCGGCTATGGGGGCCGGAGCGGCTGCCGCATAGGGTGCGGCCATGGCCACCGGTGCGGCAGAGGCCATTTTGCGGGTGACGCGCACATCAATCTGGCCGTCGTCCTGAAACTTGCGTTTGACCCGAATTTCCGCGAGATCATTATCGCAAAGCATCTCGGACAGGGCCTTGATGAATTCGACATCCGCGTCTTGTGTTTTGTTAGACATTGCTACCTCAGTTTGTCGCGGCCTGACTGTGATGCCAAGCGTAGGGGTATGTATATGGGTTTTCGTGGCAGGTTTAAAGGGCGGAGTGTGGATTTTGATCATTGGCAATAACCGGTGATTTTTGCCAAAATGTTGATCCATATCAATCCATTTTGGCGCGGCATTTGATAGGAATATTGCATGCAAAAATGATGGGGGATGTTATGCCTGAAAAAATGGATTCTGATGTGGAATTTCCGGCACCACCGGCGGCGGCTATTCGCTTTGAACAGGGGCAATACCCCTATGCGGACAAGATAAAACGCGCGCAGTATGAGCAGCAAAAGGCCAAATTGCAGGTCGAGTTGTTAAAGGTCCAGAAATGGGTCGAGGATACGGGAGCCAAGGTTGTGTTGTTGTTTGAGGGTCGCGATGCGGCGGGCAAGGGCGGCACGATCAAGCGGTTCATGGAACATATGAACCCACGGGCTGCACGGGTTGTGGCGTTGAATAAACCAACGGACCGCGAGCGTGGCCAGTGGTATTTTCAACGCTACATCGAGCATCTGCCCAGCAAGGGTGAAATGGTATTGTTTGACCGCAGTTGGTACAATCGGGCGGGCGTCGAGCGGGTGATGGATTTCTGCAATCCGGCTGAGTATCTGGAATTTATGCGTGAAACGCCCGAGTTGGAACGCATGTTGCGCCGCTCTGGCATCCATCTGTTCAAATATTGGTTTTCGGTGACCCAGGAAGAACAGAAACGCCGTTTTGATTCGCGCGAAACCGATCCGTTGAAGCAGTGGAAACTGTCACCCGTGGATCGTGCCAGCCTGAATAAATGGGATGATTATACCGAGGCCAAGGAGGCGATGTTCTTTTATACTGACACCGCAGATGCGCCGTGGACGATTATCAAATCGAACGACAAGAAACGCGCCCGTTTGAATACCATGCGGCATTTTCTGGCAAATATTCCCTATCCTAACCGCGATCCGGAAAACGCGCCGGAACCGGATCCGTTGATTGTGGGATCCGCCAATCATGTGATTGGCCATGATGCGCATATTTTGGGCAAGACGCTGCATCCGCAAGGGCGCAAATAACCCGCCCTGTTTCGAATTCGTGCTAAATATCCCCGCCGGAGGCATCAAAGCCTTCGGCCATAGAGCGTTTCGCGAAACGCTCTAAATAATATCCAGATCATCCAGTAACTGTGCTTTGGTTGCGCCTTTGATCGTGAGGATATCATCCTCGCCAAAATCCAGCACAAAGGCATTTCCTATCTTTGAGCCAAATTGATCGAGAACCTGTTCAGCGGTTTTAACACCACGCCACAGGGTATCATCAAGGGCGATTGTGTCTAGGTTATCTTTGAAATCCAGCACCTTATCCTTGTCACTTCCCTTGCGGAATACAAAGGTATCTGCGCCTTTCCCCCCTGTCAGTTGGTCGTCGCCTTTGTCACCTGCCAACCTGTCCCGCCCCTCATTGCCGCGCAGCACGTCTTTGCCAGCGCCCCCTTGCAGCCTGTCATTGCCTTTGCCGCCCAACAGATGATCGCGGCCAAGCCCGCCTTTGAGGATGTCACGCCCGCCAAACCCCTCAATCACGTCACTGCCTTTGAGGCCATTAATGCGGTTATTACCGCTGTTGCCGGTCAGGTAATCCGCCTTGCTCGTGGGGGTGCCGCCGCCAAGCGTGTCGTCCATTGTCGTTAAGTCGCGCTCATGCGCGGCGTAGGGGATGAAACCGTCGGCAATCGCTTTGGCTTTCAGCCCATTGATTTTGCCGGATTTGTTGACGTAATCAACCACGAACACCGGAATGTCGTTGGCGAGGAAATCTTTCTGCAAGATTTTCACGGTGTCATTGTCCACATTTAGCCTGTTATTTTGGTCCTTGCCGCCGGTGTAATAGGTATCCTCCACCGCGATCGCGCCGGTGGCGTCGAGCAGGGCCGCCTTGCGGGTGGCGTCCGTGCCCTCCAATGCGTCCATAATGAAAGCGCCGTTTTGCAGAATGACAAAGAAATCCGGGTTGGCCTCGCGGGCATGCGCCGTCATTTCGACCACAAAATCGATCATCCGCTGGGCCGCGTCCAATTCGTCATTCTTGGCGGGATCACCTATCTGCCGGTTGCTGTTTGGCACCTCGACTGCCCAATAATAATAGGCGTCAACAATGTCGAGATAGGCGGCATCAAACCCCTGAGCCACAATTTCATCGAGCCAGCCAGTGCCCGCGTCATTGTAAATATTGTCTTGCCAATCGCCATCCCAGAACCGCACTTTGCGGCTCTCGGGCCAATCGGGGTTGGTGGCACCCAGCCAATCGGGGGCTGCGTTTGTCAGGGCACCGCTGGCCAATCCGTTGACTGTCCAGGAGGTTTCCCAATGGTCGCGAAATTCCGACGCCTCGCCGATCGACATATAGGCCACGGCCACTGTGCGCCCGCCGGGGCCGTCTTTGATAGCGGATATTTCGGCGGCGGTGAATTTGTTGGCACCGTCGCCGTCGGCCGAGAAATCCATCACTATCAGGTCATGGCTGGCCTGCGCCAAAGCGGCGGCATCCAAGCCATCGCTGTCTTGCAACTGATAACCCCAATTTGCAACTTCTACAGGTCCTGTCGAGGTTTGGAACAGAGGCATAGGCTATCCTTTGGGTTCCTCCCAAGGATATTACTGCGCCGCCGCCCGTTCTGCCACAACGATCTGGGCCATGCTGGCCAGCGGCACATACCCGCGCAGAAGGGTGTTTCCGACTACGAAGGTTGGCGTGCCGGTGACTTGCATTTTATTGCCTAGGTCGTGCATTTGCGCGATGTGTGCGTCAACTTTCGGGCTTTTCATCTGCTCTAGAATGATCTCTCCGTCTAGACCGGCCCTATGGGCCAACAAGCGGATTGATTTCTCGTTCATCGGGCCGTTGAAAACCATCAACTCCTCGTGCAGGGCGGCGTAAGCTTTGGGGCCGAGTGCTTGCAAAGTGGCGATGGCCATTTGCGAGGAGGTGGTCGAATCATCCCCAAGAATGGGGTATTCTTTGACGATCAGCTTGATGTTGCCATCGATTTTCAACAACTCCGCGACCTCGCTATGGGCCTTGCGGCAATAGCCGCAGCGATAGTCGAGGAATTCCACCATGACGATGTCGCCATCCGGGTTGCCACCCACATAGGAAATGCCATCCTCGAACAACGCGCTGGCATTATCTGCCAACATTTGCACATCGGCCTGTGCCTCGGCCACCTGTTGCTGGTTTTCCAGCACATTCATCGCCTCGACCAATACTTGCGGGTTTTCCAGCAGGTAAGCGCGTACCTCCGCGCGGAACATACTGCGTTCCTCATCATTCATCGCCTTAATATCAAAGGCTTGCGCGCTGAATGGCAGCAAGGTTGCGGCCACAAAGGCCAGTGTTTTTAGTATCCCCATCGGGTAGTCTCCTATTTCTTCCGGCGCTTGATGCGTGTCACCGCGCCCAGAATGTCATCAGCCTTGAGCCAGCCTACAGTGCCGCGCGGCAAAACCCGCTGCGCCCGTTTGGCGTGGATTTCTGCCTGTTTAAAGTTGGATTGCAAGGCATATCTTTCAGCTGTGACAACAGATGCCATGCCGTTGTCGCCACCGCGCGCATAGGCAAGTGCCAGATTTCGCAGCATAAAACCATCCAGCGGGTCGCGCGCATAGGCATTTTTCAACGCCTTCAAAGCTTCGTTATTAGACGCACCAGAGCCTTTGGCCAGCATCGCGCGCCCTAAACCGCCGATTATCAGGGCTTCTTTGGGGGCCAGACGCGCGGCGGTGCGGTAGGAGCCGACGGCACCGCGCGCATTGCCGTTTTCCAGCAGGATTTGCCCGCGCAACTCGTGGTAATAGGCATCTTTGGGGCGCATTTTCGTTAGTCGGGAGGCCTCTGCCAGCGCCCTTTTGGGGTTGGGCAGCCGGTGGTAATTGATTGCCCGCGCGAGGGTGGCGATTTCGGATTTGTCAGATCGTTTGATTCGGCGCAGGTTATAGGTTGGATTGCCAGTAAAGCCGTTGAACTTGGCCACCATCCGCGCGTACCAGTAATTGATGCCTTTGACTTGAGTGTTGGGGCGATCTTTGTATTTCTGCGCATAGGCCTTCATCCGCGACAGGCGTTCAGTGGTCAGCGGGTGCGATTGAACATAGGGGTCTTGTCGGGTGATGTTCAGTACTTCCTGACCGCGAAACAGGTTCAGCACGTCAACACCCGCTTGCGGGTTGATGCCTGCATTAATCATGTAACGCACGGAAGATTCGTCGGCGCTGGCCTCCTGTGTGCGGTTGAAACCCAGCTGCGAGCGGCGCGCGGCCTCGGTGAAACCAGCGGCGACACCGACACCACCGCCAGCGGCAGCGGCGGCCAAACCAAGCGCCAGACCCAGCGCCAAAGCAGTATTAGCTGCCCCCGCTTGCGCCGCGCGTTGCGATTGGTGGCCACCCGTTATATGGCCCAGCTCATGCGCCATAACCGCCTGCAACATCTCGACGTTTTTCATCCGCCGGATCAGGCCCGCATTCAAAAACATATTGCGGCCCCCCGCCACAAAAGCATTCATCGCGCGATCATTGACGATGTAAATCTTGATGCGCGTACTAGACGACCCCGCCGCCTTGAGCAGTGGTTGCATGACAAATTTGAGGGTGCGTTCGATTTCTGCATCACGGATCAGGCCCGCGCCTGTGGCGGTGCTGGCACTGAGGGCCAGCGCGGCGGCCATAAAAATCCCGATTGCGCGCCGCAAGGTGATACTCCTGAAAATCAAAACCTGGCCTCTTTGTTGATTGACCCGCTGGCCGCTGCCTGAAACAAAGTCGTTAACTTTGACCGCCATACTTGGAGTGAAATCATGCGAATATCAAGCCGCAGTGACGTTGATCCTTTCATCGTGATGGATGTGATGCAGGCCGCCGCACGAGAAGAGGCGGCGGGGCGCTCTATCATTCACATGGAAGTCGGCCAACCGGGCACGCCTGCACCCGCCGCCGCGCGCGCGCATTTAGTGGCGGAAATGGAGCGGGATGCACTGGGGTATACGGTGGCACTGGGGCGCCCTGACCTGCGGGAGCGCATCGCGCAATTGTATGTGGATTGGTACGGCGTGACTGTGTCGCCGGAACGGATTGTGGTGACGGCGGGGTCCTCGGCTGCGTTTGCGTTGGCGTTCACCAGCCTGTTTGAAACGGGCGAGCGGGTGGCGATTGGCGAGCCGGGCTATCCGAGTTATCGCAACATCCTAAAGGCGCTGAGCCTGCAACCGGTTGGCATTCAAACCACTGCGGAGAACCGCTTTCAACCCATCTTGCAAGACATTGATAAATTGCCAGATATTTCCGGCTTGTTGGTGGCATCACCCGCCAATCCGACGGGAACCATGCTGGACAGGCCCGCCTTGAAAACCTTGATTGACGGCTGCGCTGAACGGGATATTTCGTTCATTTCGGACGAAATTTACCACGGTGTTGAATATGAGGGTAAGGCAGTCAGCGCGCTGGAAATCAGCGATGATGTTTATGTGATCAACTCGTTTTCCAAATATTTCTCAATGACCGGTTGGCGGATTGGCTGGATGGTGGTGCCGATTGAACATGTGCGCCAAGTGGAGCGGCTGGCGCAGAACATGTTCATCTGCGCGCCGCATGTCAGTCAGGTGGCAGCAATGGCGGCGATGGATGCGGCGCCGGAGTTGACGGCCAACCTGTCGGTCTACGCGGAAAATCGTCGCCTGATGCTGGAACAACTGCCGTTGATCGGGTTCGACCGGATCGCGCCGCCGGACGGGGCGTTTTACATCTATGCGGATGTGTCGGAACTGACCAAGGACAGCTTTGCCCTTAGCCGTGATATTTTGATGCAGGCAGGGGTGGCGGTGACGCCGGGGCTGGATTTTGACCCTCTGCGCGGGCACCAGAGCCTGCGGTTTTCTTATGCAGGCTCAACGACTGATATGGTCGAGGGGCTGCGCCGGCTCGCGGTATTCATGGCTGCGCGCTAACAAAAAAGGCCCTGACGAGATGTCAGGGCCTTTGATTTTGTCAGCGTGTCTTGGCTTACTTGCCCAAAGCGCGGGACCACCAACCGGCTTTTTTCGGCTTTTTCGGGTCCGTTGGTGTGTCAGGCTTTAGTTCTGGCTTCACTTTTACCGGCGCAGGTTCCGCAACGGGTTCGGGTGCTGCGACAGGTTCGGGTGCTGCAACGGGTTCGGGTGCTACGACAGGTTCAGGTGCAGCAACAGGTTCTACAACAACTGGCGTTTCAGCCACCTCTTTTTTGACAGCCTTCTTACGCGGAGCGCGTGGTTTCTTAGCTGGCTTTTCGCCATCCTCGGCAGCCTTTTCCGCGGCAGTCTTGCGTTTGCGCTTAGGTTTTTCAGCCTTCACATCTGTGTCAGCGTTTTCCTCGGTCTCAACCTTTTTGGCCCGTGGTTTGCGCGGAGCGCGCTTGCGCTTGGGTTTTTCCTCAACCGCTTCAGGCTCTACAGGAGCCTCGACTACAGGTTCAACCGCAACCTCAGCAGTTGGTTCCGCTTCTACTGGTGCCTCTTCATCGGCCTTTTTGCGGCGCGTTGTTGTGCGTGATTTGCGCGGCTTCTTGGCAGGTTCAGCGGGTGCTTCACTTACAGTTTCAACCGGGGCCGGAGCTTCAGCCGTTACTACGGGTTCCGCAGCACTTGCCTCGGCAACAACCTCCTCTTTAGGGGTGTCATCGTCGCTTGTTGGTGCCTCATTTGACCCGTTCTCGGGTTTGTCGCGGTTTGCACCACCCCGCCGCCGCCGACGGCGCCGCCGTTTCTTGGTGGGTTGCTCTTCGCCCGATTCCGGCGTGGTTTCCGGTGTTTCGGTTACCACCACCACCTCTTCCTCAATGGCGATCTGCTCAACGCTGTCGATGGTCACAGGGGCCGCTTGCGGGGCCTTTACGACACGTCGGGTAGAGGTTTTGAACCGCTCCAGCTTATATTCCGGCGTGATCAAATGCGGGTCGCCAATGACGCGGATCGACATGCCGTGGCGGCTCTCGATCAGGGCGATATGCTCGCGTTTCTCATTCAGCAGGTAGTTGGCAATCGCGACAGGTGCGGTGATCAGAACCTCGCGGGAACGACGACGCCCTGCCTCCTCTTCCAACTCGCGCAGGATGGCCAGCGCCAGACTGTCGGCGGAACGGACCAGACCGGTGCCATGACAAGATGGGCAGGGCTGGGTTGTGGCCTCGAGCATGCCGGGGCGCAGGCGTTGGCGTGACATTTCCATCAGGCCAAAGCCGGATATCCGGCCAACCTGAATGCGCGCGCGGTCGTTTTTCAGGCGATCCTTCATGCGTTTTTCAACGGCGGAATTGTTGCGCCGCTCATCCATGTCGATAAAGTCGATGACGATCAAGCCCGCCAAGTCACGCAGTTTCAACTGGCGCGCCACCTCTTCGGCGGCTTCCAGATTGGTGCGCACGGCGGTATCCTCAATCGAGCCTTCTTTGGTCGATTTACCGGAGTTAACGTCGATGGCTACCAGAGCTTCGGCCATGTCAATCACGATATAGCCGCCGGATTTCAGCTGAACCACCGGATTGAACATGCCGTCGAGATAGTTTTCCACCTGAAAACGGGCAAACAACGGCACGGATTCGCGGTAATGTTTCACGCGGTCCACACGGGTTGGCATTAACATCTGCATGTATTCGCGGGCGATTTGATAGCCGCCTTCACCCTCGACAAGAATCTCGTCTATTTCGCGGTTGTACAGGTCGCGGATGGAACGCTTGATCAGGTCGCCTTCTTCATAAATCCCCGCAGGTGCGATGGATTTCAAGGTCAGGTCGCGAATTTGTTCCCATTGGCGCAACAGATATTCATAGTCGCGTTTGATGTCAGTCTTGGTGCGTTTCGCACCTGCGGTGCGGATAATCAGGCCTGCGCCTTCCGGCACATGAATTTCACCGGCAATTTCTTTTAGTTTCTTACGGTCAACCGCATTGGTGATCTTGCGAGAGATACCACCACCGCGCGCGGTGTTGGGCATCAAGACGCAATAACGACCGGCCAATGACAGATAGGTGGTAAGCGCCGCGCCTTTGTTGCCGCGCTCCTCTTTGACCACTTGCACCAGCAGAATTTGGCGTACTTTGACGACTTCTTGAATTTTATAGCGCCTTGGGCGAGGTTTGCGAGGGCGAACCTCGGAGCGGACCTCAGCGATGACTTCGTCGTCGGAATCGTCGGTGTCTTCTTCGATCTCGTCATCGGATTCGTCAGCTTCGGCGGTTTGGTCTGCGGCTGCGGCCTCGGCATCCACCACTGGGGCAGGTTCAACCTCGATGACTTCCGGCTGTGGTGTGTCCTCGGTGATAGGCGCGTCAGCGATGCTGGCCTCTGGCACATCCACCAAGCCGTTGTCGTCTACGTCGTCCATATCCATGACATCAACGACATCGCTGGTGATGATCTTGTCTTCAGTACTGGGCGCGCCATCTGCGGCGGGTTCTGATTTCGCGGGGCGACGGGTGCGGCGGGATTTGGTCCGCTCTGCGCGACGTGCGTCCTCTTCTGCCATGGCTTTGGCGTATTCGGCCTCTTCCTTTAGCAGTTTTTCGCGATCAGCGACCGGAATTTGGTAATAATCTGGATGAATTTCCGAGAAAGCCAGAAAGCCATGGCGGTTTCCACCGTAATCCACAAAGGCCGCCTGCAACGAGGGTTCGACCCGCGTAACCTTGGCTAGATAGATGTTACCAGCAAGCTGGCGTTTGTTTTCGGATTCAAAGTCAAATTCCTCGACTTTGTTTCCGTCGACCACCACAACGCGGGTTTCTTCCGCGTGGGAGGCATCGATAAGCATTTTCTTTGGCATTGATACTCTTTTGCACGCACATCCGCTTGCTTCCACCCGGGGGGCGGCAACGAGGAGTTTGCGTGTTGTTTGATGGCGATAGGGGACGCACGCAAAACGGGTACAGCCAAAGAGGCTGCCCGTTCAAAATTGTTACGTTGCGCGCGTGTCATCGCGGTTATCTCCAGCGTTTTGGTATCAAAACGCTAAGTTCTGGCCCGTTGCGGTGTCAATCGCCTCAGGGCAATTCGGGGTTGGCCTTATGGCCTGCCTACATACTCGAACCCGACTTTGGCCTGTTGGCCTGTCGCGCGAATGTGTCGGCGAAACTGTGTCCGGCAGGCGGAGATATTCCGCTTGCCATAAAAACATTCTAAGTGGCGCTTTGAGGAATATCAATCAGTTTTTACTTAATATAGGATGTACAGGAGTATTAATGCGTTTCGGGAAAAACTTGAATCGCCAAAACCTTACTGCGCTCTTGGGCTTTTGGCGATAACAAATGTATCAGGTATTTCCCGAAACGCTCTAATGATCTCTGGGAAAGAGGCAGAGCAGTGATGTTTATCAGGATTTTGGTGGCTGTAGGGCTGATTTCTATGGGTGCGGCGGGCGCTATGGCGCAGCAATTGCAGGCGATTGCGCGGGTGGATGTGGAAAATTCGCGGATAGAGGATGTGGGCGACGGTGTGGAAATCCGGCTTTCCTTAACGCAGCCCGTGCCTTATCGCCTGTTTACCCTGGCGGAGCCAATGCGTCTGGTGATTGATTTCCGCGAGGTTGATTGGCAAGGTTTTGACGAAGCGAAAGTGCAGGGCAGCGAGCAAGTCGCCGATTTGCGCTTCGGGATTTTCCGCCCCGGTTGGTCGCGCCTTGTTGTGGATCTCAAGCAACCGCTCAGTGTGTTTCAGGCGGTGATGGAGACGGATCATGTAACGGGATCTGCGAAATTGTCCATTAAACTCGCCAATGCCTCGATTGCGGAGTTTAAAGCATTCTCGGGGGCGTTCAGCTCCGAAGAATGGGCTTTGCCGCAAGGGGATAAAGGGTTGCAGCCCAAAACCCGCCAGATTGGTGACCGGCCCCTGTTGATCGCGATTGATCCGGGTCACGGCGGTATTGACCCCGGCGCGGAACATGAGGGCTATCTGGAAAAACATCTGGTGCTGCAATTTGCCCGCGAGTTAAAAGAGGCGCTGATTCTGAGCGGGCGCTATAAGGCACAGCTGACCCGCACCGGTGACAGCTTTGTCTCCCTGCCAGACCGCATTTCGATAGCGCGCAAAATGGGGGCGGATGTGTTCCTGTCTGTGCATGCGGATGCGTTGTCCGAGGGCAAGGCGACAGGGACCACCGTGTATACCTTGTCCGACAAGGCCTCAAGCGGGGCGGCGGCAGAGTTGGCACGCCAGCACGATCGTAGCGATTTACTGGCGGGGGTTGATTTGGCGCAGCAAGATGACCTGATTGCCGCAGTTCTGATGGATATGGCGCGGCTGGAAACCACTGGACGCTCTGACTTATTAGCAGAGATGCTGGTGTCGGGGATTGGTCAATCTGTGGGGCGTATCCGCAAGCGGCCACATTTGTCGGCTGGATTTACCGTGCTCAAAGCGCCTGATATTCCGTCGGTTTTGGTCGAGTTGGGCTTTATGTCGAACCGCTCTGATCTGAATAACCTGTTGACGCTGGAATGGCGCGAGAAAGTGGTGCGCGGTGTGGTTTTGGCGCTGGATACCTGGGCGTTTGAAGACGCGGCACAAGCACGGTTGTTGCGACAGTAGCAGACCCTAGTTATTTCTTGATTGTATAGCGGAAATCGCAATGTGACGCGCCTTCCATGATTGTTTGGCTGCGCTCAAGCGTGATGTCCTCGGAAAATCCGGTGCAAAAGCTGGCGTCGCGGTTGCACGACAGCAAAGGGCCGATTTCCGCCAGCCCCATTTCTTTATACATCTCTGCATAGGCACACTTGGTGATGTTATAATCAAGCCGTTCCGGCGAGCTGTGCAGCACTTCGCGGGTCAGGGCATTGTTCTTTTCCCACAGGTGTTGGTGTTTGGTGAAATCCGCCAGATCCGGCGCGTGGTCATGGTGGGCGCGAAACTCGCGACCCTGCGCAATGGCTGATTGGGCAACCGCATCGCGAATGATCTCTTGTGCCTCGTCTTTGCCGTGGCGTGCCTTGATCACGTCGTAAACTTCTTTGAGGATTGCCGCCTCAATCCGGCGTTTTTCGATCATTGGGATGTGGTCAGTCATAGAGGTGTCCTTACAATTTGGGTGCTTGGGTATCGCGCCAGCGATAGCGGGCCAGCATCGCTGGGGCAACACGGCTGGCAATCGTGTGGAATGGAATTTCACGAGGGGCGGTGAATGGAATGGCAAGGTCTTGGGAAAGTGTGCCCGTGAGTGCCATTGCCAATTGCTGCCCGACAGGGATGCTGAGCGCCACGCCGCGGCCATTATAGCCGGTAAAGCCGATGAAATCGGGGCCAAGCTGATGAAAGCGCGGGAAAAAATCAGTGGTGATGCCGACAAAACCAGACCAGATATGGCTAAACTGGACTTGCCCCAATGCTGGAAACGCCCGGCGCAAGCGTGCGGCAACCATTCTGGGTAGGCGGTTTTGTGCCCCAGCTTTGAACATCAATGCGCTGCCTGTCACCAACCGCCCGCGCGCATCATAGCGAAAGAATTGCAGGTCACCGCGGGTATCAGACACGGCCTGACGACCGGGGATGATCTGCGATTGTTGGTCTTTAGTCAGCGGCTCAGTCGCCAGTTGCCACGAGGTTATCGGTACAAACGAGCGCTGAATGGCGGGCGCGAGTGGCCCTGTGTAGGCGTTAGTGGCGAGTAATAGGCCGCGGGATACCGCCGTGCCTTCCGGTGTGTCCACCTGCCAGCGGTCGCCTTTACGGTTGATGTTTTTTGCGGGGCTGTTCTCGTGAATGACAACGCCTGCCTGCTGGCATACACGCGCCAGACCGCGCACCAGCATTAGCGGATTGATATGGCCGCCGGAGGTGTTGAGGTAACCGCCAAACCACTGATCCGAGCCAAGCAGGCCGCGCGATTCGTTGAAATCAAGCAGTTGCACTGGCGCACCGCGATTGGCCCAAGCCTTGCAGCGCGCAGCACTCAGGGCCATGTGGGTGGCGGAATGGGCGGGTTGGAACCAGCCGGATTGCTCGGCCTCGCAGGAAATATCCTCGCGGCGCACCAGTTCAAACAACGCGTCGGCGCTGTTTTGCAGAAGGTCCACAAACCGCGTTCCGATCTCGCCATGGTCTCGCTTGATCCTATCCGGCTCCGCCCCGGAAAGATTGGGAATCACTTGTCCATTGTTGCGCCCTGACCCGCCCCAGCCGACGTTCGCCCCCTCTAGGACGACCACTTTATGGCCTGCCCGGGCCAGATGCAGGGCCGCACTTAATCCGGTCAATCCCGCGCCTATAACGGTGATGTCACAGCAGTTGTCCCCTTGCAAAATGGCAGTAGCCGCAATGGATGGGCTAACATCTTGCCACAAACTGGGTGGAGGCGGGGTGGTCTGGATCATGGCGTCTGTTTCTACCTGAGGATCACGATTGTCCACAGGCTCTTGAATTATGTGTAGTGGTTCAGACCTGATCTGACAGTTACCGTTTTTTAGGCGGCATTTGTCAGGTCAAATTTAGTTCACGAACTTTTCCTTCCAAATCTCCTTGCCCTCTATCATGGTCTCAAACGGGGTGCGCCCGCAACACATT
>JAJRPO010000083.1 GCA_024280735.1 Alphaproteobacteria bacterium
ATCTGCATGCCTTGTTCCCGCATGAGCGACAGATCCCGCGCAATCGTGCGCGTGCTGACACCGTGTTGAAGCGCAAGATCTTTGACTGTGCAATGCGTGCCCTGCTTCAGCTGCACAGCCAGCATGTCCATTCGCCTTAGTCTCTCATTCGCATTTGTCCGGGCCATGAATCAAATAGGACACAAAATGTCATATTAATCAATATGAGTAGGAGGACACGAAAACCAAAAGAAGATCACCATCTGATCCTCATCCCTTCAACCTAGGATAACCACCCGATGCCTGGTGGTACGAAATATGCTTACAGGAAATCAAAACATGAAAATGAATTACTTTGTTGTCGGAACAAACGACATGCACGCCTCAAACACTTTCTACGGTGCTCTTTTTGCGCAGTCGGGCCTCCAATGCGTTTCGCCATCAGACAGAATGACGTACTGGCTCGGAGAGGGTTTTGCCTTTGCAACTGCGATACCCTTTGACACAAAACCAGCCGCCCATGGCAATGGCACGATGGTTGGCTTTTGTGTTGGAACCCAAGGCGACGTCAAAAGGCTCCATTCACTTGCCATAGAACTCGGCGGCTCCTGTGAAGGCGCGCCGAATCAGCGGGGGCCAAAGTTCTCCGCATATGTACGAGATCTTGATGGAAACAAACTGTGTTTTTCTGACTAGCGAGGCCTGAGCATAAGGCGTCCGCCCGTAGCTGGAAAACTTTCGAGAAGCGGACGTCTGTCGATTATGTCGCAATAGTCACCTTGGGCTCTATCCAGCCAGTCGCTTTAAAATGATCCATTTCACAATAAGAATAATCACCTTTTCAATTGAACGGCATGAACGGCCCATATAGCCCCTAAGACTCCATTCGTATCTTATGTGCCTGCTGATACCCATTCCGTGCAATCATCCGCTTGAAATACGCCCGTATCGGCCCGTCCCCCACATCAAACCCCGCATTGCGCGCCCAGCCGCCACAATGGGCCAGCACGATGTCGGGCACGGTCATTTCATCGCCCATCAGATAGGTGTTGTCGCCAAGGCGTTTTTCCAAGGCTTCGATGGAACGGGAAAACTCCCAAATCAGGGTTTCTTTGATTTCCGGCACTCGTTTATCTTCTGGCAGAATAAAACTGTTGCGCGCAGCGGTCCACAGGCAGCCGTCTATTTCGTCGTTAATCATGTGCAGCATACTATCCTGCTGTGCCCGTTCAATCGTTCCGGCGGCAAAGGTGAACTGGCCGTGTTTATCCGCAAGATACTGAATAATGGCCACTGAATCGATGATTGCGGTGTCGTCGACCAGCAGCACAGGAACCTTGCCCGTCGGGTTCAGGCGGCGGGTTTCCTCGCCTTGTGGATATTCTGGCGTCAGCTCATATTCCAGCCCGAGTTCCTCTAGCATCCAAACCACACGGAAGGCGCGGGTTTTGGGGGATCCGATAAGTCTGTACATAGAAGTTTTCCTATTTTGGCCGTAGCATTGATATTCGTATAAACGCCCGTTCAACCATTGCCATGTCCGGCACGGGTTTGGGCGATCGTAGCGCTAAATCCGTATCCATCAAGACCGTCAGCGCCTTTTCCAACCGCATCCCGCCCCAGCCGCGAACCTGACGGACCATGCGGTCCTTGCGCGGGCCAAACACCGGCGGCCTTGCCCGCGCCAGCGCGGTATCTGCCCCTTGCGGGTGGCCGCTGGCCGCGTGCAAGGTGCGAAAATGGCGGGTGGCGGCGATGCACAGGCCGGTGGGGTTCACCCCTTGCCCAGCGAGGCGTTTGAGCATTGGCACCACATCCGAGGTACGCCCCTCGGCAATGATGTGAATCGCATCATCAAGCGCCGCGTCTGTGGTGGCTGGGGTGCAGGCATCGATATCCTCGGCGCTGACAGCTGTGTCGTCGCCGTATTTATACAGGCCCAGTTTTTCCACAGTCTGCGCGAATTCCCCGGGGTCCAGATCACGCGCCAGCGCCATCAACCCATCCATGCCCAGCTTGCCGATGTCCTTTAGGCCCGCTGACTTCAGGTTCCGCTCCACATCATCGCGTGACGGCGGGTCATCGTAAATTCCAATAGAAACTGCATTCCGGTGGCTCTCAAACGCTTTGCGCAATTTGGAGCGTGCATTCAGAGATTTAGCCGTAACCACAATTGTGGCGTCGCCGGCGGCCCATTCGTTCAGTGCTGTGGCCAAAACCGCCGCATTGCCGTCGCCCGCTTCCTCAACAAAAACCACCCGCGGCCCCGGAAAAAACCCCTGCGCCTTGATGCCATCCAGCACCCGCGCTGGTTCCTTGCGCAACTCGGCCCCGGTCAAGCGTTCCAGGCGCATTTCCTCATCCGCTTTGTCGCCGACCATCGCTTTAATCAATTGTTGGCGCTTTAGGGAAACCCGCATGGCGTCTATACCAAACAGCAAGACGCCCGCCTTGCCCGTGTCAGGCCGCGTGATGAATGCCGCCGCCTGCCCGCCGCCCAGTTTCACGTGTGCCAGCCTTTGGCAGTAATCGCGATTCGGTTGGCGATTTGTTCCGCGAGTGATTGCGAGAGGCGCACATTCGCATCCAACTCTGCCACTCGTGACGGGTAGGTTTCCGACGTGGCGCTATAGGCGGTCACGTTTTTCACAGAATCAGTAAACACCACAGCGTCTGTGGCCGCATTCTTGATCACAAACTTCGCAACACCCTCGAGATTGAACCGCGTTGTCCCCTCATCCGCTGTCACCGCCAGCCCCTTGGCCGTGGTTTTCAGGGTGAAAGTCAGGTTGTAAAGCGGCGTATCGCTGGCAAAGCCAAGGCGTTCTTCCAGCCGTTCGCGCAACTCAAACCCGTTGCGCCCTGTTACCAGCCCGATCTCGATCTTACCGTGCAGATCGCTGGCGGCGGTGCCGGATCTATAGACGGGTGTGAAACCACAGCCCGTCAGCAAGCCGCCGCCAGCAAGTAACAAGAAACCTCTGCGATCAGACAACAACATTCACAATCCGCCCCGGTACAACGATCAAGCGTTTGGGCTGGCCGCCTGCCAGCGCCTTAATCACAGTTTGGTTTGCCAGCACAAGTTTTTCAACCTCTTCCTTGGGCATATCTTTTGGAACGGTGATTTCGTCACGCCGTTTGCCGTTGATCTGGATCGGCAGCGTTACCGTATCCTCAACCAGCATCGCCTCATCAGCAACAGGCCATGGCGCTTGTGAAACCAGCCCTTCACCGCCTTGATGTGCCCAAATATCCTCGGCCAAATGCGGGGTGAAGGGGGTCATCAACAGCGCCAAAGTGCGAATCGCCTCGCGTTGGGCGGCGGCACTGGCCTTGGATTTGGTCAATGTGGCGGTAAAACCATACAGCTTGGCAATGGCCGCGTTAAACCCGAAACTCTCGATATTCTGCGTTACGTCAAAGATGGTCTTGTGCAAGGCGCGCAACAATTCCTCGTCACCATTGCCCTTTGCATCCTTGTCCATTTCGCCAATTCGGTCACACAGCGCCCAAACGCGGTTGATGTGTTTCCAGGCTGCATCGGCACCGGAGGCCGTCCACTCCACATCCCGCTCCGGTGGGCTGTCTGACAGCACAAACCAGCGGGCCGTGTCGGCGCCATATTGGTCAATAATATCCTCAGGATCGACCACGTTCTTTTTGGATTTGGACATCTTGATAGAGGGGCCAACTACCACCGGATCGCCAGCCAGAGTGATATAGCCGCCTTGAACCGGCTTGATTTCATCCGGTGTCAACCATTTGCCATCGGGGCCTTTATAGGTCTCGTGGCACACCATGCCTTGGGTGAACAGAGCATTAAACGGCTCAATCGCGCCCTTGGGTAGATGCCCCGTCTTGTTCATCGCACGGGCAAAGAACCGTGCATACAGCAGATGCAGAATCGCATGTTCCACACCGCCGATATACTGATCCACGTTCATCCAGTAATCGACATCATCCGCCACCGTCGGCGTTTCAGCACGCGGCGCAGTGAAACGGGCGTAATACCAGCTGCTGTCGACAAATGTATCCATCGTATCGGTTTCACGCTGCGCAGCACCGCCACATTTCGGGCAAGTTGTATTGCGCCAAGCATCATGGCGATCCAGCGGATTACCCGGGCGATCAAACGTGACATCTTTGGGCAGCTCTATCGGCAGATTCTCTTTCTTTTCGGGAACCACACCACAGGCCGGACAATGCACCACGGGAATCGGGCACCCCCAATAGCGTTGCCGCGAAACACCCCAATCGCGCAGACGGTAAACGGTTTTTGCCGCTCCCATGCCACGCGCCTCAATGCGTTTGTTCACTTCGGCCTTGGCATCCTCGACATTCATCCCGTCCAGAAAACGAGAGTTGATGATGTTGCCGTGACCGATGTAAGCCTCTTTGCCAATGGTGAACGTGTCTGGGTCCTGCTCTGACGGGCAAACAACAGGCGTCACCACTAAGCCGTACTTACGTGCGAAATCCAAATCGCGCTGGTCATGTGCCGGACAGCCAAATACCGCGCCCGTGCCGTAACCCATCAGCACAAAATTGGCGATGTAAACCGGCAGCTCCCAGCTGGGTTCAAAGGGGTGCTTGATTCGGATGCCGGTATCGAATCCCTTCTTCTCACCCTTCTCCAACTCTTCTTCGGTGGTGCCGCCTCGGCGACAATCCGCGTTAAAGGCAGCTACTTCAGGATTGCCTTCAAGCGCCTTGGCCATTGGATGATCCGCAGAAATCGCGGCAAAGCTGGCCCCGAACAGGGTGTCAGGGCGAGTCGTATAGACCTCCAGCCCGTCAAACCCCTCCGGCGCGCCCAGCGTTTCAAAGGTGAATTGCAGGCCTTGGCTTTTGCCGATCCAGTTCTTCTGCATCAGGCGAACCTTGTCCGGCCAATCGTCCAGATCATCCAGCGAGGTCAGCAAATCCTCGGAATACTCGGAAATTTTGAAAAACCACTGCGTCAGCTCTTTGCGTTCAACAAGCGCCCCCGAGCGCCAACCGCGCCCGCCCTCGACCTGTTCATTGGCCAGAACTGTCATATCCACCGGATCCCAATTGACCACGGCCTCCTTGCGATACACCAAACCCTTGTCCATCATATCAATGAACATTGCTTGCTGCTGGCCGTAATATTCCGGATCACAGGTCGCCAATTCACGGTCCCAGTCAATCGACAGGCCCAGCGGTTTCATCTGCGTGCGCATGTCGGCGATATTCTGGTAGGTCCAATCGCCGGGGTGTACACCCTTTTCCATAGCGGCATTTTCCGCAGGCATCCCGAAAGCATCCCAGCCCATCGGATGCAGCACATTAAACCTTTGCGCCGATTTATAGCGCGCTACCACGTCGCCCATAGTATAATTGCGTACATGGCCCATGTGAATGCGCCCTGATGGATAGGGGAACATCTCCAGCACGTAATACTTTTCCCGCGTCGGATCACGCTCGGCTTTGAAAACCTGCGCCTCTTCCCAAGCTTGCTGCCATTTCGGCTCTACCACACGGGCATTATAACGGGACATATCTTCTTCCTTACAAACTAAAACGCCGAGCGATGTGCCCGGCGTTCATGTATTACGGGCACTATTTCAGCCGTTATAGGTTCTTGTCGCGAATCCGCAACTGGCGGGCGCGGGTCATAATTACGTCCTCAATTTGACGAATCGTTTCTGTGCTGGCTGGGCCACCCCGCGTTTGGATAGCCAGTTTTAACGAACGGGCATCAAGGGCTGGATCTTGCACCAGCACAGTGGCACGGTATTGGCGGCTGCCGCCCGGCGCACGGCCCCAACCCATCACCAGAACACCGGTAAAGGGGTCAGCTGATTCGACGGGTAAGAAACTCAATGTCTCTAACGCTGCATTCCACAGGTACTTGTTTACCCGAACATTAATATTTTGATCTGGTGTGGAGAACAAATCCCATATGGTATTGCGTTTTTTGGCAGTTCCTTCGCCGGTCGCAGCAGCTTGCGCGCCATCAAGAGGGTTCTGGGCGCGTCTTAGTTTTGTCCCATCGGACACCTTGGTTTTGGCTCTAAATAGACCGCCCCCACTGCTCTGACCGATCCCGCTACAGGCTGTCAGGCCAAAAGTGACAGATAGAATCACCATTCCTTTGAAAAGCGTCTTTAACATTGTAGGGTGCCCCATGAATCCACTGCTTTTATCCCCATCTATCGTTTGCAGCGATTTTGGACAAGTTAATATTATATAAGGCAGGTGCAAAAGCACTGTGGCATCAATACATCAATTTAGTTCCATTGATTCCAATCCTGCGACAACTGCTTGAAAGTTGGTCTCTGTAACGTGATTGTACCCCTACTCTTTCCGAACCTCGGAATGAGGTGCACCTTTTAATCTCAAACGAGGGTAAACTATGAAAAAAGTTCTCTTTGCTACAACAGCACTGATCGCAACTGCCGGAATGGCATCTGCAGACATCAATCTTGGCGGTTCTGGCCGTATTGGTCTTTTGTATGACGGCAGCAAAGCCGCTGGCATCGACTCAATTCGCTTTGAAAAACGTCTTACCATCAATGTCGACGGTTCCGGCGAAACAGATGGCGGCTTGTCATTTGGTGGCCGCATCCGTCTGCGTTCTAACGAAGGCGACGTTGGCTCAGCACTTAGCTCTGGTAACATCTATGTCGGCAACGACACATGGCGTGTAACTGTTGGTAACACCGACGGCGCGATGGTTAACCGTATTGGTTATTTCCAAGGCTCCGTAGGCCTGACTGGTCTGCATTATGCCAACGTATCGTTCAACATCGGTAGCAACCGTTGGGGCATCGCTACTTACTCTTCCAACGCCAACGCTGGTCAAGTAATTCGCTTGGACTTCAACGTTGGTGACTTCGGAGTTTCCGTGTCTACTGACAATCGTGGTAACTTTGCAGCTTCTGGCGCAAATCACGAAGATTCCATCGCTTTGTCATATAACTTCGGTGACTGGAAAGTAGCCGCTGGTTTTGCAAGCGACGCTGCAAATGGTGGTGACATCTGGTCTCTGTCAGCTGTTGGTGCTATCGGCGACTTCGGTGTAGGTCTTGGTTACTCCGACCGTGACACTGTAGGCTCCAAAGTAACTCTGAGCGGTTCTTACAACTTCGGTGATACTAAAGTGACTGCATTCGTTGCAAACACAAGCGAAGAGACTGTAGGTTCTGCTGGTATCGGCGCAGCTGGTTCCGACACGGAATACGGCATTGGTTTCACCCATTCTTTGGGCGGCGCTACATTGGCCGGTGGTATTTCTCGCAACTACAACTCAGATACCATGGCTGACTTTGGTATTCGTTTCTCCTTCTAAGGAAAACGTAAACTTACGTCTTATTGAGAAGAGCAGGCCTTGTGCCTGCTCTTTTTCTTTTGGGGCTTGCCGAATTCCCCTTAACTCGGCACAAGTGTTTCCATGTCATTGCAAGAAATCATCACCCGCATATCAAAGGCCGAGGAACTGGCCAATCGGCCCACCGGCAGCACCCAATTGATTGCTGTCTCTAAGGTTCAACCAAATTCACGAGTGCTTGCTGTTCTGCAACAGGGCCACCGTCTGTTTGGTGAAAACAAGGTGCAAGAGGCACAGGGCAAGTGGCCAGATTTCCGCGCAGAATTTCCAGATGCAAAGGTGCATTTGATTGGGCCGCTGCAAACCAACAAAGTCAAAGCAGCCGTGAGCCTTTTCGATGCAATCCACTCGGTTGATCGTGTGAAACTCGCCCGCAAACTGGCCGATGAAATCCAAAAACAGGGCAAATCGCCGGAGCTGTTTATTCAAATCAACACAGGCGAGGAGCCGCAGAAAGCCGGGGCGCTACCCGCGCAAGCCGATGATTTTATAGCGGAATGTCGCGCGATGGGCCTGCTAATCACCGGCCTGATGGTCATCCCCCCCGCAGAGGAGGAACCATCCTTACATTTCGCCCTGCTCGCCAAAATCGCCGCCCGTAACGATCTAACCGGCCTGTCCATGGGGATGAGCTGCGACTTTGAACGCGCCGTGGCGCTGGGCGCAACCCATGTGCGGGTAGGTTCCGCAATATTTGGCGCGCGCGATTACGGTTAACGCACCTTCCGTCGCAGCAATTTCAGCAAATCCTGATCTGCCTTACCTGTCAGCGGCACCCCGTATTTCGTTTGAAACGCACTGATTGCATCAATGGATTTCGGCCCGATAATCCCGTCAGGATCCCCCAGATCAAACCCCGCCTTGTTCAACAATTCTTGCACTGCGATCTTCTCTTTCAGCTTGAGCGCGCCCGGCCCACGTGGCCATTCACGCACAAACTCACCACCACCAGCGATCTTATCGCCCAGATGACCCACCGCCATGGCATAGGAATTGGCATTGTTGTAGCGCTTGATAACAAAGAAGTTTTTGTAGACTGCAAAGGCCGGCCCGTCTGATCCAGCCGGCAGGAAAATCGATGATTTACCATGATTTGGCATTTTTCCACCGCGTACAGTGCGCACACCCAATTCCGTCCAGCGTGCGCCCGTTGCTTTCACTTTCAGGCTGGCATTGCCATAGTTAAACCCTTTAGGCAGCTTGACCTCGATTCCCCACGGCTGGCCATGAATCCAGCCGAATTTCTTTAGGTAATTAGCGGTAGAGGCCAGCGCGTCCGCCGGATTGCGCGGATCCCAAACATCCCGCTTACCGTCGCCGGTGAAATCCTGTGCATAGGCCTGATAGCTGGTCGGAATAAACTGCGTATGCCCCATGGCACCCGCCCATGATCCCATCATCCGATTGGGGGTAATATCACCGCGCTGAATGATTTTGAGGGCGGTTAACAGCTGGCTGGTGCCAAACTTGCTTCGACGGCCTTCATAGGCCAGCGTCGCCAAGGCCTCGATGATATTGATGTCGCCCATGTTGAACCCATAGGAGGATTCCAGCCCCCAAATGGCCACAACGATCTTTGAGTCCACTTTGTACGTCGCCTCGATCTTCTTCATCACGCGCCGATGTTCTTTCAGCGCTGCCTTACCGTTCTTCACCCGCTTAGGGGACGTCGCCGTATCCAGATAGTCCCAGATTTGCCGCGAAAACTCTGCCTGCTTGCGATCCAGCGCCACAACCCGCTGGTTCAGTTTGACCCCGCGAAAGGCGCGCTTAAACGTGCGTTCAGAAATGCCATTGGACAGTGCGGTAGCCTTAAAGCCCTGTACCCAGCGCTGAAAACCTGATTCGGTCTGTGCCACGATAATGGATTGTCGGGTATCTTCGGCGGCCTGCATAGGATTGGCAATGCCAATGGCGACCGCCACGATAGCCGTTATTAGGGTAGTGATTTTCATAAGACGCTCCTGCTCAAAATTGCGTTCTTTTTTTGCTAGTCTACCCGTATTTCCGCCGCGCCAAAAGGGGCAATCAACCTTGTTTTATTGGTGCGCGATAGGTCGCCGCATCGTGTTTGATCCGATCCAGACAATCCCGCAAAAGAGCAACGCGGTGTGGGCGAAAGGATTTCTCGCGGGTTTCCATATGTGAAATTCGATCAATGCGAAATACCCGAAAATCATTTCTCATCAGGCACTTGGTCAATAATACAAGGGTCTGGTCCATGAACACAATCGACAGGGGCCAAACATCCCGCTCGCTGACCATACCCTTCACATCTTTGTAATGAATGTGAACTACCCGTTCCTCCCGCGCTGCTTTGCGCAGGGCTGCCACGTCAATCGCAATCTCGGGCCGCACATGGAATCGCTTGGCATGTAGCACAGCATTTTGCATTTGCAGGCGCATCCGTTCCGGCAGACAGGCACGTATTTTGGCCAGTACATCCACCGCCGAGGCCGCCAAAACCGGATCCCCCACGGCGATTACCTCCCGCAATCCCAGCACCAACGCCTCCATTTCATCCGCATTAAACATCATTGGCGGCAGGGCAGGGTCCTCGATCAGCGTATATCCAAATCCGGCCGCGCCATCGATCACCGCCCCCGTCGCCCGCAGGCTGTCGATGTCGCGGTAAATCGAGCGTTTGGAAATCGCCAACTCCTGCGCCAACCGTGCAGCCTTGATCGGCGGCGGCAAGCTGCGCAGCAGCTGCATCATTTGCAAGAGTCGTTCTGTTCGGGCCATAGTCAAATTATACTACACCCTGTTGCCAGTTTTTGACAGTAGCCCTATGTCAAAGACACAGCATCTAACAATGGACCACAAAATGCTAAAACTGTTCACCTTCGCCCCCGGGTTTGGCGAAATCTCTGCCAGCCCTTTTTCTGTCAAAGCGATATGTTTGCTGGAAATGTCAGGGCAGGCATATACGCTGAACCAAAAAGGCGACCCGCGCAAAGCCCCCAAGAAAAAACTGCCTGTGCTGGAACATGATGGCAAAATCATTTCTGATAGCGATGACATTCGCGATTATCTGGAAATGCAGTTCAATGTGGATTTTGATGCGGGCCTAAATGCCGAGCAACGCGCCGTATCACGCAGCATTATCCGCATGGCCGAGGAACACATCTATTTCGCCATCGTCAGCACCCGCTGGCAGCGCGATGAAAACTGGGCGATAATACGCGAAGAATTCTTTGGCATGATTCCCAGGCTGGTTCGAAAATTCGTCACCAACAAGATTCGCAAAGGTGCTGTCACGATGGTCTATGGCCAAGGCATGGGGCGTCATTCCGAGGCAGAACAGGCAGCGCGGGTGAGCAAAGACCTCGCGGCAATTGCGGCGTTATTGGCGGATAAGCCCTTCCTGTTTGGCGACAAACCAACCGCAGCGGACGCCAGTGTTGTTGCTATATTGAACAACATCACCTGCTTTCCTAGGCCGACACTTCTGAACGAAGCTGTCCAAAAACTCCCGACACTGGTGGCTTACGCCGAACGTGGAAAACAAGTCATGTATCCAAAATGACCCCGTTCAAAGACCCCGCCGTCGAGGCTGTTTTCAATACCTTCCCTGATGATGTCAGGGAGGGCTTGCTGCTGCTGCGCGAACAAATATTCACCGTGGCCAAAACCTCAAAAACAGTCACTCCAATCACCGAGGCTCTGCGCTGGGGGCAACCTGCCTACCTCAGCAAAACCGGCTCTACCCTGCGCCTTGGCATTCCCAAAACTGGCGGATTTGCGATCTATGCCCATTGCCAGACAACAATCATGAGTGATTTTGTGCGGATGTTTCCAGAGGGGTTCAAGGTCGAGGGGAATAGGGCGATACATTTTGCCAATCAACATGAAATCGATACAGACAAATTACATTTCCTGATTTCCCGCGCACAGACATACAAGCTCTAAAATCCAGATTTCCCCATATCCTCTGGATGCCGCCCCAAATGATCCGCCTTGATCTTTTTGGCCGTATCGCGCGATCCGTCATGGCTCCACCCCGGCGGGGCGACCATATACATCAGACGGTCCCGCATCGTTATGCCCCGCTGAAATACATCCTTGAATATCCCAACCCACTCATGCGTCGCGACCCGCAGCGGATTGAAGGTGCCGATGTTGAACACCAGCCCGTATTCGACCTTCTCTTCCTCAGCGACAAAGGTGCCAAACATCTTGTCCCAGATGATTAGAACCCCTGCATAATTCACATCCAGATAGCGCGGATTGCGCCCGTGATGCACGCGGTGGTGGGACGGCGTGTTCATCACCGCCTCAAACCAGCGGGGCATTTTATCTATTGCTTCGGTGTGTATCCAGAATTGGTAGACCAAGTTCAGCCCCGCCACAAAGATCATCAACGCCGGATGAAACCCCAGCAGGATCAGCGGCACACTAACGATCATTTTCAGGGTAAAAGTTCCGGTCCACGTCTGGCGGAGGGCTGTCGTCAGGTTATAATGCTGGCTGGAATGATGCGTCACATGCGAGGCCCAGACCCAGCGGATGCGATGCCCGAACCGATGCACCCAATAATAGCGCAGATCATCGAGGATGAAGCACAGGAAGATTACCCCGACACTGGTTCCCAGATCAAAAATGCGAAACTGCCACACAAAAGTATAAAACCCATAGGCCACAAACCCCAGCAGCAGCCCCGCCACCACATTGCCCGCCCCCATCGCCAATGATGTCAGCGCATCGCGGGTTTCATAACGCCCGCCGCGTTTCTTGATTGTGATCCATGCCAGTTCCAGCAGGATTGCGACCACAAACAACGGCACCGCCAATTGCACAACATCAGGGAAGTCTATCATCTTCAGGCTCCTGTCAGGGTGGCAAGCCAGTGCTGCCGTGTTTTGGGATCACTCAATTTGATGCGGACAATCGGGGCAGAATAATCACCCAGCCTAATTTTCAACCCCTTGCTGTGTTCACTGACGCCCGCGTCCCCAACCAACCGACAAGCCACATCCGCGCCCATCGCCCAAACAACCCCCGGCCCGTCAGATGTTTGCACCATCGCCTGATGGCCACCATCGGCAATTTCAACCGCCAAAACCATCGCGTTAGGGTATTGGTGGTGCCACAGGTCGCGCACCTGATCCACGTCCACAATTTCAATTCGTTCAGATTTCCCCAACAGGTGCAGCAACAGGGCAACCCCCAGGATTCCCAGTACAACAATCGGCAGTAATAAATGCAGGGGCATAAGCAGCCTTGGTTTTCGTCCAAACCAGAGTGCAAGCCGGCGGCCATTCTGTCAATCAGTTCGCCACGTCAACCTCCGCCCCAATCACCGCTCGCAATATTGCCAAAGCATCTGGCGAATCCCATTCCGCATCCCCGCGCAGTCGCGCGATCTCGCGGCCCTCGCGGTCCAGTATCATCGTCATTGGCAACCCGAGCACCGCCATACGCCGCGCGTAGGCTTGTTTCGGATCCCGTAAGATCGGCAGGTTGGACACGTTGATCTTGGCAAAAAAAGCCTCGATCACCGGCACTGGATTACGCCCAGTGGCCATGGTGACAACAGCAAAATCATCGCCGCCCAACTCATTCTGCAACGCCTCTAGCATTGGCATTTCCTTGCGACATGGCGCGCACCATGTGGCCCAGAAGTTCAGCAAAACAACTTTGCCTTTATAGGCAGAAATATCCATTTCCACCCCGTCCTTGTCGACAAATGTAACCAACACTGGATCTTTGGCCACCGAATGAAACGCCAGCTTGCGCATATCGCCAGCGCGCAGGTCGTTTAGCGCAGCAATATCCACGCCGCCCTTTAACACAGGGTTTGCACCCGGCATCACTGCGACATATACAAGGATTGCCGCGGCACACAGGATTGCCGCGCCAACAAGTGTTTTCATCAGGGTCATAATTGGCCTTTCCAATACCAAGGGTCGTGTACCATGTCCGACAAATCGTCATCAAACGCAATGTGGGGCGGTCGTTTTGCCTCTGGTCCCGATGCCATCATGGAGGCGATCAACGCCTCTATTGATTTCGACAAACGGATGGCCAGTCAAGACATAGAAGCATCCCGCGCCCATGCGGCAATGCTCGCCAAACAGGGTATCATCACCAATAGCGATGCGGATGCCATTCGGGAAGGCCTGCTCACGGTGTTGTCAGAAATCGAGGGTGGCACGTTCAAATATTCCCGCGCGCTGGAAGACATCCATATGAATGTGGAATCCCGCCTGAAAGAAATCATCGGTGAACCGGCGGGGCGTCTGCACACGGGCCGCTCGCGTAATGACCAAGTGGCCAATGATTTTAAAATGTGGGTGCGGGATCAGTTTGACGCCGCGATTCAAGGCATCGACGCGCTAACTGCCGCGCTGCTCGATCAGGCAGAGGCCGGTGCCGATATGGTCATGCCCGGCTTCACCCACCTGCAAGTTGCGCAACCTGTCACATGGGGCCACCACATGCTGGCCTACGTCGAGATGCTGGCCCGCGACAAATCCCGCATGATCGACGCGCGCGCGCGGATGAACGAATGTGTGCTTGGCGCGGCAGCCCTTGCTGGAACCTCCTTCCCGCTGGACCGTGAGATGACAGCCGCAGCGCTCGGCTTTGACCGCCCCTCCGCCAACTCGCTCGATTCCGTATCAGACCGCGACTTCGCGCTCGATTTCCTCTCCGCCGCTTCCATCTGCGCCACCCACCTGTCGCGCTTTGCCGAGGAGTTGGTGATTTGGTCCACCGTGCAATTCAATTTCGTCATCCTGTCAGACCGCTTCTCAACCGGTTCCTCGATCATGCCCCAAAAGAAAAACCCCGACGCGGCAGAGCTGATCCGCGCCAAAGTCGCACGCATCAACGGCTCACTCGTCGGCTTGCTGACCGTGATGAAGGGCCTGCCACTGGCCTATTCCAAAGACATGCAAGAAGACAAAGAACAGGTGTTTGACGCCGCCGACAGTCTGATGCTGGCCCTCGCCGCCATGGCTGGCATGGTCGCTGACATGACCCCCAACAAACCAGTGCTAGAAATCGCCGCCGCCACCGGATTTTCAACGGCCACAGACCTCGCCGATTGGTTGGTACGCGCCCTGAACATGCCGTTCCGCGACGCCCATCACGTAACAGGTGCCTTGGTGAAAATGGCAGAGGACGGCGGGGTGGACCTGCCAGACCTGACATTGGCGCAAATGCAAACCGAATGCCCTGAAATCACTGAAGCGGTGTTTGAGGTCCTCGGCGTCCACAACTCGGTTGCCAGCCGGACAAGCTACGGCGGCACTGCCCCAGAAAACGTGCGCAAACAAATAGCGCGCTGGCGCAAGGAGATTGGCTGATGCGGAAAATCATTGTGCTGTTGATGTGTTGTGGATTGGCTGTTTCAGGCTGCGGCATCAAAGGCGATCCGCTGCCTGTGGAGCAGGGGGAGTAGCATAGTTGGGCAACGCCTGACCTTGGAAAGGCGTCGCTCCAAAAGATGCTTGGCACTCCCTCACCGCGTTCCTAAACCTTGCAATCAAACGCAATATCGCAATGCGCCTTCCCGGGGGGAAGGTCAGGCGCTGCCCGACGGTGCGGGCGGGAGGGCTGGGTTGAGCGAGCGAGATAAACCTTCAATCTTTGGAATCAATAAGAAGTAATTCCAAGTGTTGCTTTGATTGAGGTTGCTCTCTTTGAAAAACTGGAATGCGTCGCATAGACGGCTTCAATAAAATGTATTAGTTCAGACTTCATCTGACACCGCTCCCATTTCAGCGAACTGAATTGGGAGCGGCACGCCCATTGATAAGGGCGATGGTTACCGTTTTGATGGTGGTGCA
>JAJRPO010000084.1 GCA_024280735.1 Alphaproteobacteria bacterium
CGCGGGTATAACATCGAAAGCCTGACCGTGGCCGAGATCAACGAGGAATACCACACCTCGCGCATCACAATCGTCACCACCGGCACCCCGCAGGTGATTGAACAGATCAAGGCACAGCTGGGCCGCATTGTTCCGGTCCATTCGGTGCATGACCTGACAGTCGAAGGCCCCTACATCGAACGCGAACTGGCGCTGTTCAAGGTGGCGGGCACGGGCGACAAACGGGTCGAAGCCCTGCGTCTGGCCGATATTTTCCGCGCCAATGTGGTGGACAGCACGCTGGAAAGCTTTGTGTTTGAAATGACCGGCACCAGCGAAAAGATCGACGCCTTTGCCGATCTGATGCGCCCGCTGGGACTGGTTGAAACCGCCCGCACCGGTGTGGCGGCGATGTCGCGCGGAGCATAACGCCATATTGATAAAAGAGGCCCCGTTGAAGGCACTGGGGCGGGGCCTCTTTCACATTTCCCAAGTTTTGGGAGACTTGGGAAATAATTGGGGAAATAACTACCTAATGCCGAAAAGGGGAGCCTGGGGTCATAGAGAGTTCCGGCATCAGGCATTCTTCCCTAGTTGGTCGGCAGCATGCCGGCGTCCGTGGCAACCTTCAATTCATCCGCATCCACGGCACCGTCCGAATTGGTGTCGATCGCGGTAAAGTTTTCCTCGGTCATGGCCGGATAGGCCGCCAGAAGCTCGTTATACGACAATAGCCCGTCACCATCCGCGTCAATTTCGCTTTGGGCGCTCACGGCTGTGGCGGCAAGTGTCAGAGCGATGGCGGTGGCGGTATAGGTTACGATCTTTTTCATTTTTTACTCTCCTTAGGGCGTTATGCCCGTTGCGTCCGAAGGTGCGTTGTTGCGCCTTCACCCAACAAGAGGATAAAATCAGAGGATTATTCCGCCACATTTCCGCTTTGCGCCAAACATCGCCAAACACGCGATCCCCTGCCGACGCCAATGCACCATTCCCGCAAGAACCTGCCCAAAAAGCCCCCCTTGCCCCAACCGGCAACAATCCCCCGGGTTGCCCTATGCATAGGCCACAGCCAGATTGCCGGACATAGTATTGGAGGCTGATATGACAAGTGACGCACAAACATTGACCGATCTAATGCCCTCGCTGATCCGGCTGGCCCGTATTCTGGCCCCCAGCCCCGACATGGCCGAAGACATGGCCCAGGAAGCCCTGTTGCGCGTCTGGGCACGGATGAAAAACGGCGCCACAATCGAGGATTTGCGCCCCTACCTGATGACCACCCTGCGCAACGCCAGCACCAAACCGGCACAGCAACATCAGGAACTGACCGAACAAAACACCCCGGGCAAACCGGCCGAAGTCTGGAGCCGTTTTGCCTGTGGTGATGTTAACGACGCCATAACCCGCCTGCCAGCGGATCAGGCCGACCTATTGCGCATGGCTGTCATGCAGGGCACCAGCTATGCCGAGATTGCCAAAACCTTTGACCTTCCTATAGGAACCGTGATGTCCCGCATTTCCCGCGCCCGCGCGCAATTGCGCGCGGATCTGGATTTGCCCAAATCCAGGGCCGTGGAAACGCTGTTGCAGGACATGGCTTCCTGAGCCTATGCAGATTGGCGCAGTTCCATATCCCTGCGGATCGGCAGGACTTTGGCCGTTGGCTTTGCAACCGGCCTAGTTTTGGTCGAGGGAATAGCCGGCATGCTGAGAACCGCGTATTTTCGCCCGTCACCCGGGTTGTAATAAGGCTCGCCAATTCTGCTGGCCTTGTAACCCAGTTGACGCAAAGCACGCATCAGGGAAATTGGCGACAAAGACATCAGTTCGCTACCGCCGCCCTGCTTTGTCAACTTGACCAACCCGTCCACTATAAGCGACAGGCATTCGCTGCGCTCGGCGTGGTTTGTCAAGTCATCCGAGATCACAAGCCGAGTGCATTCCCAGACCTTGGGGGTTTTGATTTCCTTGTCGAGAACACCATCCGGTATATCGGCCAGTTTTCCGTTCACAGCATCCTTGAGCATGTAGGTGTATTCCCCCCACGAAGATGTGGTCGGCATGACCCGCGATCCGCCAACCACTTTGCCGTCTTTCAAAACCAGCGAGTAAGAGGCAAGCGGATTGTCATACTGATCCATTTCATATGAATCATTATGAGGGATGTCCCAGTTAAGCGTATCTACAAAGAAATGCTTGCGAAGGGACAGATAGTCAAAAAACGCTGTACCATGATTGTGCAGTTCGGACATGTTGAAGGTGATGTTTTCCATTTTCATTCTCCTTTATGGAGAATTAATTAGAACTTGATCTGACGCTTTTGTTAACTGCTTTTCTTCAAATTGGCCAAATTTTTCCTGATTGTTGACATTTTCAGGTCAATAAACGGCCATAATCAGATCAAACCGAACTCCATCGCCTTGGTTGCTGCCTGTGCGCTGTTGTTTGCATTCAGCTTCAGCTTGGCGTTTTTCAGGCGCTGTTTGATCGCCCCCTGGGACACCCCCAGTTCGGCTGCCATCTGTTTTAGCAACATGCCGTTCTTGACCATGGCCAGCACTTCTTTTTCTGCCTTGGTTAAATTGCTAGGCGGTTTTGTCGCAATATGCAGGCGGACAATCTCTTCTGAAAGGCGTGCGATTTCCTCGTCTGAAAACTCGCGATCAGATCGGGCAAACGACCCGAAACTGCGCTGCCCGGTCTGGTCGTTATCAACGCAAGAGATTGCCACACCGAACCGCAGGGAATAGGTTGACGCCAAGCCCAGAACACCCATTGGATCATCTTGTGCGATGTCACTCCAGCGCACGGCACCAGTGTTCGTATAGACCCATTTCATCACCGGATCATGCAGCATAAACCCTTTAGATGTATATATTTTAACCCATTCTTTGGGTAAGTTGTTCAGCTCGAGCACAGGAAATGCAAACCCGACCCGCAAGGCCAGATAATAGCCTGCAAGCGCGAAATCAGAAAATACCGAAGAGGTATCAAAATCTTTCATAGGTTGTTGTGCCTCATGCCAGCTACTCTAACGCGAATCTGTTTAAAAATATATGGATATATAAAACAGATATGTCTAGGTTATAGTTAGTCTGGGCAACAACCACAATGCGAGCAAAGTGAAACATGACACCTGAAGCAGAAATTGGCACAATTCTGGAGACGCTGGATTCCCTTTGCCCCGAAGGCTATGCAATCGCGCTCCATATCAAGTTTACAACTCCGACCTATCTGTTTCAAACCTATAAAACAGAATGGATTGAATACTATTCGCAGAGGGGCTGGGTATTGCAGGATCCGACGATTCATTGGGGATTCCAGAATACAGGCACAATTCACTGGCACGAGCTGGAAGAAAGCGACACGCAAGGGATTTTCAAAAAATCCGCTGAATATGGCCTGAAATACGGATTCGTTTTGGCGATTGAGACCGAAGGCTCGCGATCCGTCAGCAGCTTTGCGCGCGGGGACCGCAATTTCACTGATGATGAAATCTCGGAAATCAGTGGTTTGTTGGAAATACTGCACGACAAAACCAGAAACCCCGAGCAACTAAGCCCGAAAGAGCGCGAAGCACTGACGCGCCTTTCCGTTCAGCAAACCCACGGCTAGCCCGTTTCCCAAAAAATAAGGGGAACCCGAAGGCTCCCCAGTTTCGCTGATCAGGCTCGTCGTTGTACCGCCCGGTTTGTTTTTTGCCTGCGGCCTGATCCGCGTCGGGGGCGAGCGCACCCGCCCCGGAACTCGCTATCCTGCCGGGCGCATACCCGGC
>JAJRPO010000085.1 GCA_024280735.1 Alphaproteobacteria bacterium
ACATTCATCATTGGGAAACCTGACACCTCAGGAATTTGCAGAGAGGAAAGCATTGGACAAACTGGCAGCTTAACGCCATCAATTCAACCTCAAGGACTCTCCATAAAGTTGGAAGATACTTGGGGCGCAGGTCAGCAAGCAATGGCGGGCCCGCCTTTCTTATTCATCAAAATACGGCTTTACCCTGCCAGCGAAACGCTGCCGCGGGGCGGAGCTGCGTTGGGGCGGTTTCAAATGGTATTAAGGTGCAATGCCAACACTTTGGATTCCGTCGCACTTAGGGAAGGGCGCGCGGTCGGGCCGTAGCCTGCGCCGGTTTCCACATCAAGGTCAGGAAACAGCCCGAGGATTTCAGCCTGTGCGGCGCTGTCAAAGCCCGCCATGGAGTCGGGGCCGGGGTGATAACTCTCGGTCAGGAGTCCGTTGGACCAGATTATTTGGTGCGCATCAAACAACACATGAAAATATTGCACGTCGCCGTCATTTTCCACTTGGCGAATGGTTTGATCGTTGATCAGATTCTTTGCCGGCACCAAAACTTCGCTCTCGCCAAACAATAATTCGGCCCAGGCGCCGGACAACAAGACCTTATGTTGCGGTGACAGTTTCAGGTCGGCCTTGGTGCCAAATGTGCCTTTGGTGATCTGGATAGGGGCCAGCGCACCTTGGGCGGGCACAGATTTATTGCCGATCCAGCGTATTGACTGCAAGCCGTTGTCGCAGGTCAGCACCATATCGCCGATTTTCAAATCCTCGACCTTTTTAGCGCCGCACCCGGTAAGGATCTCGGTGCCGGCAACAAAACAGGGCAGAACAATGTTATTAACCTGCACCAGACCGATGTCGGTTTCGCCAAGGCTGTTTTCAATTGTGTAGTTAAAATAGATGGTTTCCGTCGCACCATTGGAGGAAATCAACAGGGTGCCATTGGCGTTCAGCGTCACAGTTTGCCCATTGCTTAAAACAATCGTGTCGCCGGCAATCACCGGAATTCCGTTAATCTGGGTGATGGTCAGGCCACCCGGGGCCGTGGTGCTGTCATTGCCGAGAACATCAACAGTTTCCGAGTTGTTGAAAACCGTGACGGTGTCGTCTTCGGCGACAATCACAGTTTGAGCGCTGCCACCTGCGATCAACAGATTAGTGTCGTAGGAGCTGTCGCCGCCATCCGCAACGCCGATTTTTAGGGTGTTGACCACGCCGACATTGACAGGGGCGGAAAAAGTCAGGGTGACTGTAAAGCCATCCATTTCGGTGTTGTACTGGTCCGCTGTGTTATCATTATAGAGGTTGGGCGAATTGTTGGGCGTGATATTGGAAACCGCCGCCGTGCCGTTGCCGATGTTTACTGTTGCCTCAACTCCGTTAACCCATACACCGATTGCATCGTTGAAAGAGGCGTTATACTCTGGGAATTCTTCAGAGCTGAGCACAAAGTCGATGGTGAAGACCGAACCGGTCGGGGTGAAATTTATTTCCAGAAAAGAGGCATCAAAGGTTGAGCCACCTGAAATTGCGTTGAAATCGGCGTCGCCATTAACTCCCGCCGTGTTCGTTGATGTGCCGCCCGAGGTATTGGTGTTGGTTGTACCGCTTGAGTTGGTGAAATCCACCGCATTGCCGGTAGACAGGATAACACCGCTGTCTGACGGCGTAACGCCGCTGCTGACAGTGTCGCCGTTGGTGAAAATGCCCGAGGAGTTGTTGTCACCGGAATAGGTCGCGGAATTGACAGTAATCCCTGCGCCAAAAATCTCGTTTGCCATGTCCAGCGCCGTGGCACCGGTATCAATTGGCAGCTCTGTTGCTATTGCCATCTTATTCGTCCCCCGGGGCGCCACTCCCTCCGTTTTCCCAATACATGCGGGAAATCGGCTATGTTCTGAATTCAAACCCCTACGGTTGGCGTTTGGTTATTTTGAACGTCAATCTGGGCAATAATGGGGCGTAACGGCGCGGGAAGGCCGTTATTGTTGACAATTTGGCAACAATAACGGCAAAGAACAGGTTATCCGGTCAAATTTATCTTTGTCGTTTGGCTGGAAAATAAAATCTGTCACGCTCAAATCGGATGCGTTAATGTCCGTTAGGGTAATTGTTGTAGCGTCATAGTCAACAATCGCATCGTCGCCGCTCTGGCTGATTGTCAAATCGGTAAACTGCGCTGTCTTGCCTTTGATCTTTATCATGTCCAGGCCGACTTCAAAATCGAAAATGGTGTCATTTCCGTCTGCACCCGCAAAGACAAAAACATCTGCTTGGCTGCCACCATAAAGCATATCATCGCCCTTGCCGCCCACGATCCGGTCCTTACCGGCGCCGCCGTATATTTCATCGTTACCCGCGCCGCCAAACAGTTTGTCAGAACCTTTGCCGCCGTCCAGCAAGTCTTTGCCTTTGTTGCCAAATAACTTATCATTGCCCCGGTTTCCAAAGGCTTGGTCATTACCGCCCAAGCCGTGAAAATTGTCTTTTCCCTTGCCCAGTGAAATGATGTCGCCCGTACTGGAGCCGTCAAGTGTGTTTGACTCGCTCAGATCGATAAGGCCAGCTGTCAAAGCGCGTATATTGACAACGTCATACCCCGGTGAGCCGCCATTATTGTCGAGTCCTACAATCTTGACCTCGCTGACAAAACCGTTGAAATTAATATCGCTAAGGTCAAATGAGCTGGTGCTGCCGCCATCGGCAACGCCCAACAGGGTAAAGGCGCCTTTGCCTGCGCGCACATATATTTCCGCACGTTCGCCTCTGGCTGCGACCTCGGTAATGAAAATATCGTCGCCAACGCCATCAATAACAACTTCGTCTTTGAACCCTACGGTGATGTACGAACCGGTTGGCAGTGAGACAAAATCAACGATAGGGCCATCATTCCCAAGTACGTGGCTTAAGGGTACTGCTACCGGATAACTCCCGGGGTAAGTGCCCCCATACGGGCCGTCATCGATTGGCCCCGCACCGGAGTTATAATAGTCGATTACGATGTCTGCATATCCAAGTAAGGCACTCATTTTATTTCCTTTATATAAAATACCGCAACATATCGAGCCGGACACATTGCAAATTGTTGGTTGAATTGCCCGATGATAGTATAATTATGCAGGAAAATCAATCTTGCCTGTCTGGTTTCTAGCCCAGAACCTCAGCCCCAATCCGGTTTGCGTTTTTCCAGAAAGGCGGCGATCCCCTCGGCGGTGTCGCGAAACATCATGTTTTCGACCATCACAGTGCCAGTATACTGATAGGCCTCTTCAAGCGGCATTTCGATTTGGTTGTAATAGGCCTGTTTGCCGATACGCACCGCAGCGCCGAGTTTTTCGGCGACTTTTTGGGCCAGCTCAAACGTGGCTGTATCGAGGTCGGCCAAAGGTACGGACCGGTTGATTAACCCCAATTCAACAGCCTTGCCAGCGGTGATAAATTGCCCTGTGGTCAGCATCTCAAACGCCTGTTTTGTCGGGATATTCCGGCTGAGTGCCACCATCGGCGTGGAGCAGAACAGCCCGATGTTCACCCCGTTGACCCCGAAACCTGTGTCATCCGCAGCAACCGCCATATCGCAGGTGGCAACCAGTTGGCAGCCCGCCGCCGTGGCGATGCCATGGGCTTGGGCAATTACCGGCTGGGGCAGGGCGCGGATCATCAGCATTACGGCGGCGCAGCGATCAAACAGGTCGGCGAAATAGGCTTTACCGCCGTCCGCTGCCTGGCGGCCAGCGGTCATTTCTTTCAGGTCGTGGCCCGCGCAGAAAACCTTGCCTGCGCCCTTTAGGATCACCACACGGATGGATTTATCAGCTGCAATCGATTCAAACTGGGATTGGAGTGCGGCCAGCATCGCATCCGACAGAGCATTCAAGGATTTAGGTGCATTTAACGTCAGTGTCGCAATTGCGTCTGTGTCGTTGCGTAACAGGATGTCGTCGCCCATGTTTGTCTCTTGTTTTGTTGTTGGATTTTTAGCAACTTAATCGGACAACCGACAAGAAGGAAGCAGTAATGGCGTTGTTAATGACAATCGAGCAGATGCACCGGTTTTTGCAAGAAGTGTTTCCGGAGGTTTGTAACGAATTCACCGTGCTGGCATTGGACGAGGATGAATTGACCGTCCGCTTGAATGTAACCCAAAAACACCTGCGCCCGGGTGGCACGGTTTCCGGCCCGTCGATGTTTGCGCTGGCGGATGTGGCGTTTTATCTGGCGACCTTGGCGCGTATCGGGCCAAAGGCGCTGACGGTGACGACCAACTGTTCGATTGATTTCATGCGCAAACCTGCGCCCTGTAATCTGATCGGCAAAGCGCGGGTTTTGAAACTCGGCAAAGCGCTGAGTGTGGGGGATGTGATGTTGTATTCTGAAGGGATGGAGAGGCCGGTGGCCCACGCGAACCTGACCTACTCCATCCCGAAAGATTAGCGACTACAAAATCGGGAAGGGGTCCTCGATAATAAAGTCACCGTCCTGAAAATCGGACAGAGTGGCCCCTTTGACTAAAACCCAGTTATCGGCGTCAATTTTAAAGCGTACACCGTTTGCCAGTTCTGTCATCTTGATGGCCGGTTCATTTGCATTCTCTAGCGCAATTGCCGCTTGGCCCATGTCCAGCGTGTCGATGCCAAATTCAAAATCCCGAATGACGTCATGGCCAAAGGTTACGCCGATAAAGTTGAACACATCTGCGCCGCCGCCGCCGTTCATGGTGTCATCGCCAAGGGAATCGTGGAACTGGTCATTGCCGGCATTGCCAAATTCTTTGTCATTGCCATCGCCGCCAAAGATGAAATCATCGCCGCCGCCGCCTTTAAGCAGGTCATTGCCGCCTTCACCGTGCAAAATATCTCCGCCCGCGCCGCCAAACAATTTATCATTGTCCAGACCGCCGCTGATAAAGTCGTTGCCAGCTTGGCCTTTCAGGATGTCATCACCCGCGTCGCCGTCCATATTGTCGTCGCCACCGCCGCCATTCAGCTTATCCTTGCCTTCGCCGCCGTTCATCCGGTCAGCGCCCGCCCCGCCAATCACAAGATCATTGCCGTCATCGCCATCCATACGGTCGTCGCCCGCCCCGCCATTGAGCGTGTCACTGCCTGCGGCACCGTCCAACGTGTCCGCTCCGCTGCCGCCAAATATCTGATCCGCGCCGCCTTCGCCTTGCAGGTCGTCATCGCCTTTGCCGCCAAACAGCTTATCGTTGCCAGTGCCGCCTTTGATGAAATCACCGCCTTTGCCACCGTCAAGTGAATCGTCGCCCCCAAGGCCCAGCAAAACGTCATTGCCGTCTGTACCGACTTTGGCGTTGGCCTTGTTGTTGCCCTCCCAGATCAAATCCGGTTGGATGATCTCGCGGGCCTGAATGCTATCCTGATAGCCAAAATTCTTGAAGCCATCGTCGCGAAAGGTCAGCAGCAGATCGCCGTTGCGCAGGGTGGTAAAGGAAACATCCTCCTGAAAATCGCTGACCCGCTGCCCGGCCAACTGTGGCCCGACAATGACTTTACCAGTTTTGGATATCACGGCGAAAAACACATCATAGGCATTGCCAAAATCAGTGGGTAATCCAGCCCATGCCAGTGCCATGGCCCCGTTTGCCAGATAGGTGATTTTCATATCGCCAAAGGGCAGGGTGTCGCGAGCACCGGGAACGCGGGCGTCAAAGGTGAACTCGGCACCTTTGGGGCTGCCTGTGTTGGTGAATTGTTGAATGTGCAGGGTTTGCGGATCGCCGGGTTCTGTCCAGACAGCCGCAAATCCACCTGCTGGATTGGTGGCGATTTCTGTGTCAAAATGGCTGATGCCACCCGTTGTTGGCACATTGATTGCCACCTTGTCGCCCACGGCAGTGCCGTTTGGTTTGACAATTTGAAAGTAGGTTTTTTGGGTGAAACCCTCGGCCCAAGACAGGATGGTGTTGCCGTTTGCCAATTCAATCGCGCGCACCGTATCGCTGGAGGTGATCGCTGGGTCCATGTCAAAGGTGTTCAGCAGCTTGCCGTTTGTCGCAAAAAATGCCGCTTTGAAACCGGTCTCGCCAGAGGTGTTATCGTAATACGTGACACCATATCCTTTGGAGGTTTCAACCGAGGACCAGCTGTCGGTGTTCAAACTGACGTCGATGATGGTTTTGGCGCTGCCGATCTGGTTGCCTGCCGCATCAAATTTGAACAGAACAATTCCGGGCGTGCCATTTTGAAAGCCGCTGACGTCATGTACCAAGGCTTTGAAGCCGCCGTCGTCACTGGGTAGCAAGGTCAAGGTGCCATTGCCGGTGATGGTCGCCACAAGGGCCTTGTCACCAGAGGCAGGTTTGTAGGAATAAAACGTCAGCGGACCGCCACGTCCTGCCACATAGCCAGTGATCACCGTGCCGTTTTTCAAGGTGATGGTGCTGTAATCCTCCGCCTCTGCGCCCGATATCTCGGATGATAAAACGATTTGACTGCCTAAAAAACCTGTCATTTGTATGCTCCCATAAATACCAAACCAGTATTGTTTTTGGGCGCGCGTGAGCTGGTTTGATGAAAACCCACTTGCGCCGAAAATGTTAGATCAGGCGAAGGGATCCTCGATGATATAATCGCCATCCTCAAAATCCGCCAATGTGGCCCTTTTGACCAATACCCAGTTGTCAGCGTCCACCTTAAAACGCACGCCAGCGGTGAGTTCCTGAAGGGTGATGTCGCCGCCGTTTGCATCCAACCCGCGTGCGGTTATCCCCATGTCGAGCGTGTCAACGCCAAACTCGAAATCGGTAATTACATCATGGCCGAAATCGGCATTGGCGAAAATGAAACTATCGGCACCTGCGCCGCCTTTCATTTTGTCATTGCCTTCGCTGTCATGGAATTGGTCATCGCCCGCGCCGCCAAATTCGCGGTCGTTGCCGTCACCGGAATTCAGCGCATCGTTACCATCACCACCGAACAATTTGTCGTTGCCCTCGCCGCCGCGCAGCACATCGAAACCATCGCCCCCGATCAGCTTGTCTTTGCCAGCGCCGCCATCCAGTACATCATTGCCGCCTTTACCCGCGAGATAGTCGTTGCCATCGCCGCCCCAAAGCGCGTCATTACCTTTGCCACCAAACAGACGATCCACACCTGCCTCGCCAAAAAGCGTGCTGTTGGCAGTGCCGGCGGTGATTTTGTCCCGTCCGTCACCGCCATACAGTGTGACCGATCCAGCGCCACCCTTTATCGTGTCATTGCCGGCCCCCCCGTAGGCCTGATCGCTGCCCGCGCCGCCATTAATGACATCGTTACCACCGCCGCCATAAAGCACGTCGGCACCATTGCCGCCGTTAAGCGTGTCAGCCCCGTCTTCGCCATAGATTTCATCGGCCTTGTCGTCGCCAGACAGCACATCATTGCCTTTGCCGCCTTTGATATAATCCTCGCCTTTACCACCGCTGAGGATGTCCTTGCCGCCAAAGCCCAGCAACACATCATCGCCATTTGTGCCATTCTGGTTGTTGTCTTTGCCGTCGCCTTCATACAGGAAATCAGGCTTGACGATGAAACGGCCTTGAATTGACGAGACATAGTTGAATTGCAAAGTGTCGTCGTCTTTGAAGGTCAGATAAAGGTCGCCGTTTTTGAGCCGGTTGAACTGCACATCCAATTGGTTATCGTCCAGCGTCACGTCGGCGACTTGCGGTCCGACGATGACTTTGCCGCTTGCGGTTAGCATGGCAAAATAAACATCCGTGCCGTTTGCGGGGTTTTGCCCCCATCCGGTCCACGCTACGGCAATCAGCCCGTCCGTCGTATAGGCAACATCAAAATTGGAGGAGCTGAGGCGCGCGCCGATATCCCCGACGGTGTCAAAACTAATTTCCTTGCCCAGTTTTTTGCCCGAATTGGCGTATTTCTGGATGATGATAGGACCATAGGTGTTTGGGGTATTTATGTCTGTGCCAAACGGCGCGTGCGCCACGACAAACCCACCGCCCGGCAGGGCGTCGATCACTTGTGGATGGATGGTAAGGGGGATGTTCCCCAAGGCCTTTTCACCGCCGACCTTATTGCCGTTGGGTTTGAATATCTGCAAGACCGAGCCGTCGAGGTTGGTTTTCTGCCAGACAACCGCCAGATTGCCGTTTGACAGCAGGGTTGCCTGTGGTTCTGGGTGGCGAAAGCCAAAATCGCTGGCTCCTTCGGCAAAATCTATTGTTTTCAGCAACTTGCCGGAGTTACTATAAAACGCCCCGACATATTCGGTTTTTGCGTCTGCGCTGCGGTCTCGGTAGGACACAAAGAACCCCGTATCCGTTTCATAGGTCTGGGCGTTGTCGATCCAACCGGGCAGAAGCGTCTTGACACTACCTTGTTCAGTGCCAGAGGCGTCGTATTTGCTATAGAACAGGCCGCCATCAACTGCTTTGAGGTTATAGACAACCCGAAATCCGCCGTCGTCGGTGGCAACTAGATGCGGGTCGCCGAAAGAGGAAGAAAAATCACCGAACCCGCCGATGTGTGTGGCTTCCTGGGTTTTAGGGTTGAAGCTGTACAGCACCATTGGGCCGCTGTTGGAGGCGTAATAGCCGGTAATGACCGTGCCGTTTTTTAAGGTAATTGTTGAATGTTCTTCAACATTGGCCCCGAGAAAAGTTGCGCTTAAAAGAGATTGGGTTCCCAGAAATCCTACCATGTCTTATGGCTTCCTTGTATTTTTTGGTTAATAAATGTGGTCGCAGTATTTTGTAATAATATCGTCCCACAATTTCAAGAGGCTTGAGGGTTGAGGGCTACATGTTAGGGTTGAGCCGGTGTGTGGCGGGTTTGGTTTCGCTGAAAAATGTGGGGTATCATTATACCTAATTTGTAAGGCGTTGTTTTTATGGTATTAAAATGCAAAAGGTGGAATTGACTTACCCTGAGAAATCCAAGATAACCCCCAAATCAGATTCCCGCAGGCTTTTCGCTTGCGCCTAACCGACCTTATGGGACGAAACACATGAAAACCTTCTCAGCAACACCTGCTGATATTGACAAGAAATGGATCATTATTGATGCCGAAGGCATCGTTATGGGCCGTTTGGCGTCGATTATCGCGATGCGCCTGCGTGGCAAGCATAAACCAACCTTCACACCGTCCATGGATATGGGCGATAACGTGATTGTTATCAATGCGGCCAATGTTCAACTGACTGGCAAAAAACGCAGCGACAAAATCCATTACTGGCACACCGGCCACCCGGGCGGCATCAAACAGCGTACTGCTGGCCAAATCCTTGAGGGTAAATTCCCCGAGCGTCTGTTGGAAAAAGCCATCAAACGCATGTTGCCGGGCGGCCCTCTGTCGCGTGCGCAAATGAAAAATCTGCGGATTTATGCGGGTGCTGACCACCCTCATGAGGCTCAGAACCCTGAAGTTCTGGACGTTAAGTCCATGAACAAGAAAAATACGCGGAGCTGAGATCAATGACTGATGAAATCAAATCCTTGGACGACCTCAAAGATGTTGTCGAGACGGTAGAAGCTGTAGAAGTTGCAGCCGCACCAGTAATCACCCGCGAGCCTGTGCGTGACGCGCTGGGTCGCTCCTATGCTACTGGCAAACGGAAAGATGCGGTTGCCCGTGTCTGGATCAAACCAGGTTCCGGCAAAGTGACTGTGAACGGTCGCCCGATCGAGACATATTTTGCCCGTCCGGTTCTGCGCATGGTTTTGAACCAAGCGTTTGAAGTTGCTGGTGTTGTTGGCGAATTCGACGTGATGGCAACTGTAAAAGGTGGCGGTCTGTCTGGTCAAGCTGGTGCGGTTAAGCACGGGATTTCCAAAGCTCTGCAAATCTATGAGCCATCCTTGCGTCCCGCATTGAAGGCCGCTGGCTTCCTGACCCGCGACTCGCGCGTTGTGGAACGTAAAAAATACGGCCGTCGCAAAGCGCGTCGGAGCTTCCAGTTCTCCAAACGTTAAGTTTGGCTGGGAAATACTATTTCAAAAAGGCCTTGCAGATGCAGGGCCTTTTTCGGTTATACGACGCTTGTACACTTGGAAACAGATGAACACCGACGCCAAAATCGCCCGAGAAATCAGTTACGCCACCTCGATCAAATCAAAAGGTGGGCGCGCGCTCGTGCGGGTGGTGGAAAACCTGACCGGACGGCCCCGATTGATCCGCATGGTGCAGGGCTATGAACAGGATGTGGCGCAGGGCGAAGATTTTTGGGCGGTGATGATCCGGAAATACGGCATTGACCTGCAAATCATCGCCGGCGCTTTGGAAAATATCCCGCGCGACGGGCCGTTGGTGCTGGTTTCGAACCACCCGTTCGGCATTCTGGATGGCATGGTGATGGGGCATATTCTGGCGCAAACCCGGGGCGATTTCCGCATATTGGCCCATAACGTGTTTCAGCGCGCCGAGGAAATCAATCGGGTGATCCTGCCGATCAGTTTTGACCAAACCAAAGAGGCGCTGCGCCTGAATCTGAACACCCGCAAGCAGGCGCTGGAATATTTAGGGCAGGGCGGCGCAATCGGGATTTTTCCGGGCGGATCTGTGTCCACATCAAACGGCCCTTTCAAAACGCCGATGGACCCGCGCTGGCGACGGTTCACGGCGAAATTGGTGGCAAAATCGGGCGCAACTGTGGTGCCGATCTTTTTTGACGGGACCAATGGCCGGTTGTTCCAGATTGTCAGTCAATACAGTGATGTGTTGCGAAAATCCATGTTAATCAACGAGTTCCGCCGCGCAATTAAACGACCTGCGCGCCTGGTTGTGGGGCAACCCCTGTCGCCGGAAGTCTTGGCCGAGTATCGCACCAAACCCCGTGAGCTGATGGTTTTCTTGCGCGAGTCGACCTATGATTTATCACCCAAGCCGCTTAAAAAGCTGGACTATGGGTTTGAATTTGAGGAGTGGGACTGATGCCGGTTGGAATATTTGATAGTGGTTTAGGCGGTTTGACCGTTTTCAATGCGGTTCAAAAACGTCTGCCGGACTTGCCGCTTTTGTATCTTGGCGACAATAAACACACGCCTTACGGGGTGCGCGATGCGCAGGATATTTACGATCTGACGGTGCAAAATACGCAATATCTGTTTGATCAGGGCTGTGATCTGGTGATCCTCGCCTGTAACACGGCCTCGGCTGTGGCATTGAAACGGATGCAAGAGAGCTGGATCCCGAGTGATAAACGGGTTCTGGGGGTGTTTGTCCCGATGATCGAGGCCGTGAGCGAACGCAATTGGGGCGATAACAGCGCCCCGCGCGAAGTGGCGGTGCAGCAATTGGCGCTGTTTGCCACCCCTGCCACCGTGGCCAGCCGGGCGTTTCAGCGCGAGTTGTCTTTTCGCGCAGTCGGCGTGGATGTCGAGGCGCAGCCTTGCGGTGGTTTGGTCGATGCGCTGGAAATGAACGATCTGGAATTGGCCGAGGCCATGGTGCATTCCCATGTGGCGGCTTTGCTGCGCCGGATGCCGAAACCGCAGGCCGCCGTGCTGGGCTGCACCCATTACCCGATTTTGGAGCATGTGTTTCAGGAGGCATTGGGGCCGGAGGTTTCAGTGTATTCGCAAGGGCGTCTGGTTGCGGCGAGCCTTGAGGATTATTTGCAGAGGCATCCGGATATGGTTGGGGCGGCAGGGGAAACCCGCTGTCTGACCACAGGGGATGCCAAGGATGTGAGCGTGGCGGCGACGCGGTTTTTGGGTAAAGCCATGCGGTTTGAGGCGGCTTAAAGAGTTTTGATGCGCTCCGCGCGGGGATATTTAACAGAACAAAGAAATGGAAGGGGCGCAATTTTGGGGATATTGGGTTTCTTTTCGGTGTTCTGGGCGGCAATCCTGGCTTTTGTGGCGCGCGATGATGATGTGCAGGCGGGGTATGTCGCCTATGCGATGATGCTGGCTATTTTCCCGTTTCTGATATTTGCGGTTTCCCTGACTGGATTAATAGTGGGCGAGGAGCAGAGCGCGCGGGCGGTTCAGGTGTTGTTTGATTTTGCGCCGGAGTATCTGGCCGAGGTTCTGGCCCCTGTCTTGGCGGAGGTTTTGGACCAACCGCATAATCTGTTCACCTTGTTTATTGTGTTGGCGCTTTGGGCGGCCATGCGGGCTGTTGAGGCGATTAACAAATCGTTTGACCGGATTTATGGGGAGCGAAAGGGGGCCGTCTGGATCTTGCGCAAAGGCAAGGCACTGGTGGCGGTCATCGGTGCGGCGTTGGTTGCGGTGGTGTTGGGCTTGTCGATCCTGTTTGCACCAGTGTTGATTAATCTGGTGGAGGCTTTCACCACGCATGAGTTGCCAAAAAACCTGCTGATTGCCCGTTATGCCATTGGAACTACTGTATTATACTGTTTTCTGTTTTGCCTGCACTGGTTCTTGCCCAACAGCCATGCGCGCGGGTTTACCCTGTGGCCCGGCGCGCTAGTTTCCACAATTCTGTGGGTTTTGATGGCCACCGGCATGTCGATTTATTTGGCTTACGCCGGCAGCTACACTGTGACATATGGCGCGCTGGCGGGCATTGTGATCACGCTGTTGTTCCTGTATTTCTCTGGCGGGATCATTATCTTTGGGGCAGAGTTTAATGCAGCCCTGAAACTGCACTTTGAAAGAGAGATCTAGATGGCCGGACTGAAGAAAAAACGTCGCATTCAACTGATTGTTGCGGGCTTTGTGTTTATGGCGGCGGCGGGCACGCTGATGGGGTTTGCCTTTCAGGACGGGATAGAGTTTTTTCGCAGCCCCGCACAGGTGGCCGAAAATCCCCCGGGCTCATCCGAGGTTTTCCGCATCGGGGGCTTGGTCGAGACGGACACACTGGTCAAGGTTGGCACCGATATTCGCTTTGTGGTGACGGATGGTGGCGCGTCTATTCCGGTGATGTTCAAAGGGATTTTGCCGGATCTGTTTGACGAAGGGCAGGGGATGATTGCCACCGGTAAGTTGATCGATGGCACCTTTGTTGCGTCTGAAATTCTGGCCAAACACGATGAGGAGTATCTGCCCAAAGAGGTGGCGGATGCGCTCAAGGCGCAGGGTGTTTACAAGCCTTCAACCGAGTAGCGCACGGTCGATCCATCAAATTTTAGGGAAATTCGGCTAAAAATCCATCCAATTTATTAAATGATTGGGTGGAATATGCAGTCGGTAGACCAGATAGCACGCGAAATTGTGCGCCGCGAAGGCGGTTATGTGAATGATCCGAATGACCTAGGCGGGGCAACTAAATACGGTGTGACCATTCACACCATGCGCCGCCTTGGGCTGGATTTAACCCGCGACGGGCAGGTGGATGCCCGTGATGTGCAGGCGCTGAGCGAGGCGCAGGCCATCGGGATTTTCAAAGATCATTATTTCATCGGGCCACGGATTGGCGAATTGCCGCGGGTTTTGCAGGCCAGCGTGTTTGACATGTATGTGAACGCGGGCAGCAATGCGGTGAAAATCCTGCAACGGATGCTGGCAGAGTTTGATCAACCTGTCAGCGTGGACGGCGGTCTTGGGCCGCAAACCCTGCGTGCAGTGGAAAAAGCCACGGCGATGGCACCGAAATATATTGCGGACGCTTACGGTATTGCGCGGCGCAACTATTACTATGCGCTGGCGGACCGGCGCAGCGCCTCTCGCAAATATGCGCGGCGACGCGACGGCGGTAAAGGCGGCTGGATAAGTCGCGCCGAGGAGTTTATTTCGCCGAAATACCACCTGAGCCTAAAAGAACATAAAAGGAGATGCGCAAAATGGGCGTGATTGGCAATATCTTGGGGCTTGGCAAGGCGGCGCGTGAGGTGGCGGAGGTTTTTGTGCCCAACCGCACTCAAGCGCAGGAGTTTGAGCATTTGGAGCAAACGGCGGCATTGACGCAATACGGGCAGGAATACCAGCTGGTGCAAAAAGGCTGGTTTAATCAGCTGGTGAACGGGTTAAACCGCCTGCCGCGCCCGGTGATGGCGCTGGGAACTGTCGGGCTGTTTGTGTTTGCCATGGTGGAGCCGGAAGGGTTTGCCCGCCGGATGATCGGCCTCGACGCGGTGCCGCGTGAATTGTGGTGGTTGCTGGGGGCTATTGTGTCGTTTTATTTTGGCGCGCGCGAATTGCACCATCAACGGGCGCAGAAAAAGCCAGCGCGCCTGTTGGAAATAAGCGACGGGGCGGCGCAAGCGGATGATAATGCAGCCGTTGCGGATTGGTTGGCAGAGGGGTGAATAACAGCAATATCGGTCAACGGCGTTTTGACTTAATATTGAATCTGAAATTACCCTAAGAGTGGGTGGTTTCAGATGATTCTGATCCAAAGTAAGTCAAAACGCCTCAATTACAATGAAGTGATTTCATCTGGCGGCGCACGTCGCTATAGTGGCGCGAACTTACACAGGTGTTGCCATGATAATCGAACTCGGTCACTTCGCAGTCTTACTGGCTTTTGGCCTGTCATTGGTGCAACTTAGCGTGCCAATGATCGGGGCCAGTAAAAACTGGAGCAGCTGGATGCAGCTGGCCGACATCACGGCCATTTTGCAATTCGTGCTGATCGCATTTTCCTTTGGCACCTTGACTTGGGCTTTTGTCACCTCGGATTTCTCGGTGCAACTGGTGGCGGAGAATTCCCATTCCCTGAAACCGATGCTGTACAAAGTCAGCGGTGTTTGGGGCAATCATGAGGGGTCAATGTTGCTGTGGATATTGATCCTTGTGTTCTATGGTGCCCTTGTGGCGGTGCTGGGCGGCAATCTGCCCGCGCCCTTGAAAGCGCGGGTTTTATCTGTGCAAGCCATGATTTCTGCGGCGTTTTTGGGGTTTCTGATCTTTACCTCAAACCCGTCTTGGCGCCTTGCCAATCCGCCGCTTGATGGCAATGATTTGACCCCGCTGTTGCAAGACCCGGGTTTGGCCTTTCATCCGCCGTTCCTTTATATGGGGTACGTTGGCCTATCGATGTCGTTCAGTTTTGCGGTCGCTGCGTTGATCGAGGGGCGCGTTGACGCCGCTTGGGCGCGTTGGGTGCGGCCTTGGACGTTGCTGGCTTGGGTGACGCTGACCATCGGCATCGCGCTGGGGTCTTGGTGGGCTTACTATGAGCTGGGTTGGGGCGGCTGGTGGTTCTGGGATCCGGTTGAAAACGCCAGCTTTATGCCGTGGTTGATCGCTGCCGCCTTGCTGCATTCCGCCATTGTGGTGGAAAAACGCGAAACCCTGAAAAGCTGGACTGTTTTGCTGGCGATTCTGGCGTTTTCCTTTTCCTTGATCGGCACGTTTATTGTGCGTTCCGGCGTCATCACTTCGGTGCATGCCTTCGCCAATGATCCGGAACGTGGTGTGTTCATCCTTGGTATTTTGACCGTGGCCATTGGCGGAGCGCTGACCTTATATGCGGTGCGTGCCTCCAAGTTGCAGTCCAACTCGGCTTTCAGCTTAGTCAGCCGCGAGAGTGGTCTTGTCGTGAATAATCTGTTGCTGGTGGTGGCTGCGGCCGTGGTGTTCTTTGGCACCATTTGGCCACTGGTGGCGGAAATGACCACAGGGCGGAAACTCTCGGTTGGGGCGCCGTTTTTTGAGCTGGCCTTTACCCCGTTTATGGTCCTGTTGGCGATGTTCCTGCCAATTGGTGCGATGCTGTCATGGAAGCGGGCGCAGGTCGGCAAAACCGTGAAGCACCTGCGCGGGGCAATGGCGCTGGCCTCGGCTGTGGGGATCTTCATCTGGAGCCGCGAAACCGGTGGCCGGATGATGGCCCCTGTGGGGCTGGCGCTGGCCGCGTGGCTGGTGTTTGGCACGCTTGTTGATCTTGGTGTGCGGGTGCGGTTTGGCAAAATACCGTTTGCCCAAGTGCTGCGCCGCCTGCGCAACCTGCCGCGTTCTGACTGGGGCAAGTCTGTGGGGCACATAGGTTTTGGCCTGACCATCTGGGGCATTGCTGCGGTGACCGCCTGGGAGGTCGAGGATATTCGCGTGGTCAATGTGGGCGACAGCTTTACCGTTGCGGCCTATGACTTCGAGTTTAAGTCGGTCAATCGCATTCAGGGTAAGAATTATTCGGCTGATCTGGGCCATGTGACGGCCTCTGAAAATGGCAAGGTCGTGGCGCAATTGTATCCGGAAAAACGGTTTTATCCGGTGCAACGGATGCCCACCACCGAGGCGGCGATTCAGACAACCTTGACCCGCGATCTGTATGTGGTGTTGGGGGATCGTCAGGCGGACGGAAGCTGGGCGATGCGGACTTATATCAAGCCGTTCACCGTCTGGATTTGGATCGGCTCGATCACCATGGCACTGGGGGGGCTGTTGTCTATGACAGATCGGCGTTACCGTGTGGCGTCAACTGCGCGGCGTAAAGAACCTGACGCAGTTCCGGCGGAGTGATTGATATGAAACGGTTATTCCTGATCCTGATGCTACTTGCATCGCCAACGCTGGCGGTGCAACCAGATGAAATCCTCGCTGATCCGGTGCTTGAATCCCGTGCCCGCGTTATTTCCAAGGAATTGCGCTGCGTGGTGTGTCGCAATGAGAATATCGACAGCTCTAACGCCGAGGTGGCTCGTGATTTGCGCCTGTTGGTGCGTGAACGGCTGAGCGCGGGGGATAATGACGTTGAGGTGGTGAATTTTGTGGTGGACCGCTACGGTGAATATGTTTTGCTCAAACCGCGTTTCGACCGCTCGAATGCCTTGCTCTGGGGCATGGGACCGCTGGCCTTGATTATCGGCGCGGGGGTTGCGATTCTGTTCATTCGGCGCAGGCCACGTGTGCAGGTCGCGGGGCTGTCTGTTGACGAGCAACATCGGCTCGATGAATTATTGGGTAAATAACGCCACGTTTGCCCTTTTCAAATCGCCGCGCACTCCTATTGTCAAAGTCACCTGACAGGAATATGCGATGATATACGATACCCTTATTTATGCCGTGAAAGATGATGTCGTCACGGTAACGATGAACCGCCCCGACGTGATGAACGGGCTGAACACCCAGATGCGCGGCGAGTTGTTGCATGCCTTTAAACGCGCGCCGAATGAGGGCCGAGTTTTGGTGCTGACTGGCACAGGGCGGGCGTTTTGTTCCGGGCAAGATCTGGGCGATGCGAAAAGTGTTTCCGACATTGATCTAGAGGGCACCTTGCGCGACGAATACGAGCCGATGTTGCGGGCCATATTTGATTGCCCAATCCCCACAATTGCCGCTGTAAACGGTGCCGCTGCCGGGGCCGGGGCCAACCTCGCGCTGGCCTGCGATGTGGTGATCGCCACCGAGTCGGCCATCTTCCTGCAAGCCTTCGCGCGCATTGGCCTGATCCCCGATGCCGGTGGCACTTATTGGTTGCCGCGCCAGATCGGTTCGGCGCGCGCCATGGGGGCGGCATTGTTTGCCGAGCCTGTCAGCGCCAAACAGGCGGCGGACTGGGGGATGATCTGGGAATATGAGCCGGACATCAGCTTTGCCGATAAAATTGCCGAGCGTAGCTTGCAACTGGCCAAAGGCCCGACCGAGGGGTATCGCCTGACCAAAATGGCCCTGCGCGGCGGGCTGGATCGCACACTCGATCAACAACTGGAAGCCGAGGCGCATTTGCAAGGCAAAGCGGGCAAGACCTATGATTTCAAAGAGGGTGTGATGGCGTTTCTGGACAAACGACCGGCGAAATATCAGGGGCGTTAAGTCTTTTCGAATTCGTAAAAAAATATCCCCGCCGGAGGCATAAAAGTAATAATGCCTCCGGCGGGGATATTTTAGCGAATTCGAAGATAAAGAGTGGTTATCTGTTTTCAACATCCACGTAATCACGCTCGGTGGCGCCGGTATACAGCTGGCGCGGGCGGCCGATTTTCACGTTTCCCTCGTCGATCATTTCTTTCCACTGGGAAATCCAGCCCACCGTGCGCGATACGGCAAAGATCGGGGTGAACATCGAGGTGGGGAAGCCCATCGCTTCCAATATGATGCCGGAATAGAAATCCACATTCGGGAACAGTTTCTTGGAGGCGAAATAATCATCCTCCAGTGCGATGCGCTCCAGCTCTTTAGCGACTTGCAGTTTGGGGTTGTCTTCTACACCCAGCAGGCCCAGCACTTCGTCGGCAGATTTTTTCATCACCACGGCGCGCGGATCGAAGTTTTTATAAACGCGGTGGCCAAAGCCCATCAGGCGGAAAGGATCATTTTTATCCTTGGCACGCGCGATGAATTCCGGAATGCGATCAACCGTGCCGATTTCTTCCAGCATTTCAAGGCAGGCTTGATTGGCACCGCCATGCGCTGGCCCCCAGAGGCAGGCAATACCGGCCGCGATACAGGCAAACGGGTTGGCACCGGATGAACCGGCAAGGCGCACGGTGGAGGTCGAGGCGTTCTGCTCGTGATCTGCGTGCAAGGTGAAAATCCGGTCCATGGCGCGGGCCAAAATCGGGTTCACCTCATAGTCTTCGGCAGGGACCGAAAAGCACATGCGCAGGAAATTGGAAGCATAATCCAGATCATTGCGCGGGAATACAAACGGTTGACCCATGGAATATTTGAACGCATAGGCGGCGATGGTAGGCACTTTGGCGATCATCCGGATCGAGGCCACTTCGCGTTGCCACGGATCGCCGATGTCGGTTGAATCGTGATAGAAAGCCGACATCGCACCGACCACGCCATTCATGATGGCCATCGGATGGGCGTCGCGGCGGAACCCCCGGAAGAAATTCATCATCTGCTCGTGCAGCATGGTGTGGTTGGTCACGCGGCTCTCGAAATCTTCGAGCTGATCACCCGTTGGCAGCTCGCCGTATAGCAGCAGAAAGCAAACCTCCAGATAATGAGAGTTTTCTGCCAACTGATCAATGGGATAGCCGCGATGCAGCAACTGACCCTTTTCACCGTCAATGAAGGTAATCTTGGATTCACAAGCCGAGGTGGAGGTGAAACCCGGATCATGGGTGAACACGTCGCCCTGCGCGTATAACTTGGTAATGTTGATCACATCCGGCCCCATTGTGGGCGAGTGCATTGGCAATTCAAGCGTTGTGTCGCCGAATTTCAGGGTGGCGTTGCGTGTATTGTCTGTCATCAATTCCTCTTTCTTTATCGGTTATTCCGACATAGCAATGGGGCAACGAGGCGGTGCCTCGCCGGCTGATGCGCCGGTGCCCGGGGATTGGGCCGCTGTGGTTCTGGCTAACCCAGATCCTGCAAGCGGCCTATCGTTTCGTCTTTGCCCAGCAGCGCCATCATCTCAAAGACAGATGGGGATACAGTGCGCCCGGTCAGGGCCGCGCGTAAAGGCTGCGCAATCTTGCCAAGTTTTAGGTTTTCGGTCTCTGCAAAGTCGCGCAAACAGGCCTCTAATCCTTCATGGGTCCATCTAGCATCTTGCAACGGTTTCGTCAATCGAAACAGTATACCACGGGATACAGTGTCCAGCAGCTTTTCCGCGGCCTCATTGGGGGTGAAGGGACGATTACTTAGCACGAAATGAGCCTTTTCAAGGATGTCAGGCAGTTTTTTCGAACGATCCTTGAGAATCGGCATGGCTGCTAGCAATTTATCGCGCTGTGTTGCGTCTAAAGGCGGTTGGTTTGTGGCAGAAAGATAGGTTTCACATCCGGCAACCACCAAATCATCGGCTGTATTCTTGATATGAAACGCGCTGACATTATCGAGCTTTTTAAAATCGAGGCGGGCAGGGGCTTTGCCAATGCCTTGCAAGGTAAACCACTCGATCGCCTGCTCGGTGCTGAACAATTCGTCGTTACCGTGTGACCAGCCTAGGCGGGCCAGATAATTGCGCATGGCGGCGGGCAGATACCCCATATCGCGGTATTCCTCGACCCCCAGCGCGCCGTGGCGTTTGGACAGCTTTTTGCCGTCTTCGCCATGGATCAGCGGGATATGGGCGAACACCGGAATATCCCAGCCCATGGCGCGGTAGATCAGCGACTGGCGGCCTGCATTGATCAGGTGATCGTCGCCGCGAATGATGTGGGTGACAGCCATATCGTGGTCGTCCACCACCACCGCCAGCATATAGGTCGGTGTGCCGTCAGAGCGCAGCATCACCAGATCGTCCATGGTTTCCGCTTTCCAGCGCACCTTTTTCTGCACCGCGTCTTTGATCTGGACCTCGCCCGTTAATGGGGCCTTGAGGCGCACAACAAAGGGCGCGTCGGGGGGCGTTTGCTGACTGTCGCGCCAAGGGCTTTGGAACAGGGTGGGTTTGCCGTCGCTGCGGGCTTGTTCGCGGAATGCCTCGATTTCTTCGGGTGTGGAATAGCATTTATAGGCGGTGCCATTGTCCAGCATGGCTGCCGCCACTTCGCGGTGGCGCGCCTGATTTTCAAACTGGCTAAACGCCGCGCCGTCGTGATCGAGGCCCAGCCAGTCCAGCCCTGCAAAAATCGCCTCAGTAGCCTCGGGGGTGGAGCGTGCGCGATCCGTGTCTTCAATTCGCAACAGGAATTTGCCGCCATTGGCGCGGGCAAACAGCCAGTTGAACAGGGCTGTACGCGCGCCGCCGATGTGCAGGAAACCGGTGGGCGAAGGGGCGAAACGGGTGACAATCTGGGGGTCGGACATGAAGAATTAACCTTCTGGAAACCATGATGGAGCTAGTGTTGCGCCACTCTTAGGCGGTTGACGGGGGCGTGACAAGACAGGTGACATTTGATGTAACAGAGATATTCGACAAACAGCGCGCAAGTCTGTTCCTGTGGATCCCGATCTGGCTGGCCTGTGGCATTGGCGGCTATTTTTCGCTGCGGTTTGAACCGCCTGTCAGTCTGCATGTGGGGGTGGTTCTGGTTGTGTTGATTTGCCTTGTTCCTGCCTTGATCTGGTATAGCATCTGGCGCGCCTTATTCTGGATACCAGTTTTGATTTCATTGGGTTTTCTGGTGGCTTCAGCCCGCAGTAATTTGGTTTCCGCCCCCAAACTGGGTTGGCATTTTTATGGCGCAGTGGAGGGCACGGTGGCCCATATTGACCGCTCCTCCTCTGACAAGCTGCGCGTTACCTTGATTGATCCGCTGTTGGCGCGAATCAGCCCAAACCGAACGCCTGCGCGGGTGCGGGTCTCGCTGCATTCGGCGTTTTTCGGGACTGATTTGCGCCCCGGCGCGCGCATCATGCTCACCGCCAGCCTGTCGCCCCCTGCGGGACCAGTAGAGCCGGGGGGCTTTGATTTTCAGCGCAAGGCCTGGTTTCAACGTCTGGGCGCGGTGGGCTATACCCGTCTGCCGGTGATGTTGGCGCATCCAGCTGATAGGGGCAGTTTTGCTTTGCGGGTTTTCGCCCTGCGCATGGCGGTGGCCGACGCGATACGCGGCGCGATTGACGGTCAACCCGGGGCCTTTGCGGCGGCGATTGTGACGGGGGATAGATCGGCGATTGATCCGGCAATGATGCAGAACCTGCGCCGCTCGAATCTTGCGCATTTGCTGGCGATTTCCGGCCTGCATATGGGGTTGCTGACGGGATTTATCTTTGCAGTGATCCGCTATTCCATGGCGCTGTTTCCCCCTGTCGCCCTGCGTCTGCCTACAAAGAAAATCGCCGCCGTGCTGGCGCTGCTGGCGGGGCTGGCTTATCTGGTGATTTCCGGGGCCAATGTGGCGACGCAACGGGCGTTTGTGATGGTGATGGTGATGCTGGTGGCGGTGCTGGTGGATCAACCCGCGATCACCCTGCGCGCGGTTGCTGTGGCCGCGATTTTGATCCTGCT
>JAJRPO010000006.1 GCA_024280735.1 Alphaproteobacteria bacterium
CGCGGCATTTGCCACCGCCGCACAAGGGGCCAAGGCTGACAATGCGTTGCAGGATGCCGCGGCATTTGCCACCGCCGCACAAGGGGCCAAGGCTGACAAGCTGCGCACAGAGTTGGTACTAGACGCGGCGGGGCGCTCAGGCTGGTTGTTTGCGATAAGGGATGCGATTGCCAAACGCATGGCTTTATCCGTTGATCGTGAGGGTCACGTTTGGATTGCCGGCTTTGATGTTACCGATTTTTTCCAAAACCAAGCAGGGATTGTGTCACTGCTGTCGTCATTCAAGAAAATCACGGGTCGCTCTGGTTATCTGTTCGCGATCACGGACGAATTTCTGCGCATTTGTTTTGGGGTGAACAAAGCCGGCCATGTGGTCATTGATGGCATCAACCTGACTTCGCTATTACGCACTGACATTACGGGGCAGTTTACGGCGATTTCAACAGTACTGGACAGTAATGATGATGTATGGTGCTTGGGTGACAGTTTGACCGAGGGGGCGGGATCAACAGCTTCAAACCTGACATACCCATCCGTCCTGTCAGGTTTGTTGGGAGTGAGTCGATCAGTCTTAAATGCGGGTATTGGCGGTCAGATCGCAACGCAAATAGCAGCGCGTTCAGGTGCCGATCCTGTACTAATCGATCTGTCGGGCGGGGAAATACCCGCAAGTGCAACCGCGATTGTTACCGCAAACACCAATGCTTTTCTGACCACACCCGCCACCACATCTGCGCGCGCTGCGAATGGTTGGCTGGATGGGGTATATGGCACTCTATCCAAGGACAATTCGGATGTTTATTCATTCCAGCGCGCGGTTGCAGTTGCTGATCCACACCCGTTGCCGAAAGAGGCCGTGTTTGAAATAGATACCGCGCTGTTACCTGACCGGACAGTGATCATATGGGCCGGGCGCAATGACAACCTGATTACCAGTGCCGATGCCGCATTTGATAGCGTGGTGGCAATGGTGGAAGGACTGACACCTGTCAACCCTCGCTTTGTCATCATGAGCGTTTTGAATGCCGATGATGAGCCTATCGGCTCGGCATATTATGATGCGATCATGGCGTTTAACAAACGCCTGAAGGTCAAATACCCGCGCAATTATTTGGACGTGCGCGCGTTGCTGATACAGGCCCATAATTCTGGCCTGCCCTCTGACGTGGCGGACGCGGCGAACGACATTCCGCCCGGCTCACTGCGGAGCGACAAAATTCACTTCAACGACATAGGTTATGCGCTGATTGCGCTGTTTGTGAAAATTTTCCTCGACAACAAAGGATGGTAAAACCATGGCCCTAAATATTGTAATTCCTGACGCGACCTTCAGTGACACCGCATTGCCAATTCTGTACGGTGACGCAGTGATGACCACAGGGAGTGTGTTCTGTTTTGATTTCCTAGACCCTGTTGTTTGGCCATCACAATCTAGCGCAGTGCTTGATGATACGTTTATCAATCTGGTCTCTGGCGGCGGCGATGCCACAGCCACGAATGCGTTGACCTTCGCGGGAGGCGGTTTTGATTTCACAGTCACAACCTTTCAGTCGATCCAGCTTCCCGCTGTAGCTGATCTGACTGCCGGCACGGGCGGGTTTGTCGTTACTGTTTGGATCACACATGAAACCCAATCCCAAGCCTTTGCAGGGCATGTGTTCGGATACAGAAACGTGACCGAGGGTACATGGGGACTGCGTTATCAGGCACCTCAATACCTTGCCATGATCAATGGTGAGGAGGTCACTGTGGACCGTGCGCTGTTTGAGGATAACTTGCCGCATCAACTGTCAATGGCATGGGTCAAGATGCCCGATAACAGCTTTGAGAAGCGGGTTTACGTCGATGGTGTCGTGACCCACAGTTCCGCATCGGCCTACACCACCGTTCAGGCGATAGCCGCACCGCCGGGCTACCCATCCCTCGGTGACGGGCTTACCACTGGCCTGAACGGATTTTGGGAGGGGTCGATATACCGCGCATGGGGCGACGATCTGGGCGTGTCCGGCGCGGATGTAGCCAAATTGCTGGCGACTGATCTGGCAGAGAATGCTGGGCGGTTTGGGTGATGCCGCAAAGTTTCTTCGAGCAACTGTTGCATTCAAAAGATGGCAGCGTGGCCGTGGCGGTCATCGTTGGCAGCCTTATGCGTTGGATGTACAAGCGCAATATTAAATTTTGGATTGTTGCGCTCAACGCCGTCACCATGATCGTTATCATGTGGTACATCGCCCCCGCCATGGCGGAGCGCTACGACCTGTCTGTGTCCTCGGTCACCGGCATCGGCATGCTGGCCGGAACTTTCGGGCCAGACGTTATTCGCGGGCTGTTCAAGCTCGGGGATATCTTTGCAAAGGATCCTTTGGCGCTGTTGCCTTTTCGTAAGAAATAGGCCGAACCAGCCTGCCATCAATTTAATTCGGCCCGCTTTATGGCGGGTTTTTTCATGGAAAGTCGAAAGGTAAAGTTATGAATATCGGTCACATTCAATCAGTGCTAACCTCTGCGGGATTTCAGCCCGGGCCTATCGACGGAAAGACAGGCCCGAAAACACAGGCTGCCATTCAGGCAGCTGCTAACCTTTTCCGATTGGCGGGTTATTCCAGCAAGCGGTTGCCGCTTGCGGTTGTTCAAGCCTGCCTAAACCAGCTGGGCCATGAGGCTGGCGTGGTTGATGGGTGGTGGGGGCACAACACCGCCAATGCGCTCGAGGCATTTCTGCACAAGTTTAACACAGGGCAAGACCTGGTTATTGAGCGCGCGCCCGTTGGTTTGCCGGATGCCGACATAAACATTCCACATCAAGGTGATGTGGCGGGTTTATACGGTCGCCCAGGGCCGGATATTGCGGGGCAGCTGGAATTAATCACATTACCGTTCAAGCTGCGGATTGATTGGAACCTTCGCCAGCAAACCAACAAAATCCGGGTCCACGAACTAGCCGCGCCGTCACTGAAAATGGCGCTGATCGCGGTTCACGGGCACTATGGCCCTGACGAAATGAAGCGCCTCGGGATTGATCGCTATGCGGGGGCCTACAACCACCGCAAAATGCGCGGTGGCAGCAAGTGGTCGATGCATGCCTACGGCTGTGCGATTGATTTCTTTGCCGCCCCCAATGGCCTGCGCGCGCGCTGCCCAAAGGCGTTGTTTTGCGGGCCGAAATACAAGCCGTTTCTGGACATCATGGAAGGCCACGGCTGGTTGCCAGCCCTGCGCTTGTGGGGTGCTGACGCCATGCATTTTCAGCGCGCGAAACTTTGATTTATTAACCGGCGCAAAACGCGCCACAAAAGGAGACTACAGATGAACAAAGAACGGATTATGGGCCTGCTGCGGCATGGCCTGACCTTTGGCGGCGGCTATGTCGTTGCCCAAGGCTGGATTAATGAAGCGGCATTGCCGGAAATTATCGGTGCGATTGTCACCCTCGTTGGCGTCGGCTGGTCCATCGCCGCACCTGAAAAAGCCGCGTGAACTGGCTGAAACTCATTGCAAGGGGGCTGGTTGCCCTCTTGCAATATATCACCAACAAGCAACTGCTCGATGCCGGAGAGGCCAAGGCAGGTGCAAAGACGCTGCAGGACAAAGCAGATCGAGAGGAGCGGGGCCGTGAAGCTGTCGCACAAGAACAAGCTGAGAGCGCAGGGGATGATAGCCGCGCTCTTGTTGACCGCATGCGCAGGCGCGACGGGCGTTGGGGCGGGATGTAACGCCTACGCCGAGGAACGGTTGAAAATGCCAGCGGACGATGTGTTGGTGCAGGCCCCGCTGGCTGTGGTGCAGTGGATTAATCTGCTGGATGCGCGGATGACGGGGGTTTGTTTAGGTCGTTAACTACCAGCCAAACGCCCAATAAGCCGCTTGATGCTACTCGTCGCTTGAAATTGCGTGACTTTTTTCCCATTTTTTGGCCAAGGCCTCAAACTGGATGAATATCAGTTCGTTTTTAGAATTGATGCGAACCTGCGCTATAAATGCTTTGGATTTTTGCCAATCCTTAACATAGCGGGTAAGGAAAAACATTTGATAAACGCTCTCAGAAAGAATGCCGTTTTGGATGCCGATAGCAATTAGCTCATAGTAATTGAGAAATTGAATAATGGATTTGTAGTCCTCAGTCTCAGTATCATTGCAGCATGTAGTTAGTCCGTTGTGGTTATCGCGATGCTTTGCGAAGAGGTTACGGACCTTTATGTAATCGTGATCCCAGCTTGTTTGGTTTAACAATACAATTGTTTCGCGATCGCGTACCGTTTTACGGTTCCACATCAGAGTGACAAATGCGTAGATACCAGCCAGGAACGCTGAAAATAGAATGGCCCCGGCAGATGCGCCGAGGCCTACAAAAAAGTTTACTATTTGAGCGATCATATTAGTTCAACCGCCGCGCGGTGGTTGTTATCCCCAACCCTCGCGCAGTAATTTTATAGAATGGATCATGAAGCCTCTCTCTCTTTTGCGTAGCCGCCGGACTTTTTGATGTTTCTAGTCGGCCACTGTTGGTTTTACTTGTATGTAGGTCGTGAAAGCAACTTTTGCAATATACACTGATTAAGTTCATAATTGAATAATATGTCCCTAGTGAGGTTAATGTAACAATACACAATAATTATCATGAGGTCAATTGCAAGTAAAAATACACATTAAATAACAATGCATTACATGTGGTGAAGTGCTAATTTTCTAGCAAAATTACATTTGCCCCTAGTGCTACTTTGCAAAATCAGCATATTTTTGACATATTGGTAACATGGATTCACAATGTGTTGTTTGTCAACTTACGGTTAGCATCGGAAAGCATATGATAACAAGCGGGATAACTTTCCCGAATCGGGTGATTAGAAGATAATTCAAAATACACCCGACCGAGCCTATCAACGACACCCCCGAAATCAGAGAGATATTCGCGCCCTTCCACATCGATGAGGTGCGACTCACCTACACGATTGCCAAAGGTGAATCCGGTGGCAAAGCACAAGAGCTGATTATCTCGAGCGAAGAAGTTGTGGCGGGGCTGATTTGAAAGATGTGTAGCGAACGGCCCAAACCTGCCTTTGGTGACACTCTCAAATGCCGCGATGCAACCCGCCATTCCAGACATTGAACCGTTGCCGCAGAATTTACGAGGCACTAAGGTCGGCTAGGCGGACAAACTGTTTCTCGGTGATGCACAAACGAAGGTAGTCAAGAATGAACAAGGTGAACAAATTTGGTTTGAAGCGCCGTCCTGATGCAGATGTACGGAGAACAATCCGACAAAACTCGGGATTTGGTTGTGTGGTTTGCGGCTTGGCTATTGGTGATTACGAGCACGTTGATCCTACATATGCCAACGCCAAAATACACGACCCCAGCTGTATGACGTTCTTATGCATTCGCTGTCACGGGAAGGTCACTCGCGGACAACTTTCTAAGGAAAGCGTAAAGAATGCGATGATGGAACCCGCTGCTTTAAAAACAGGGTTTTCTTTTGAGGCTTTGGATGTCGGCTCTACTGCTCCTACAATTCATATTGGTCCTATGAGTGTAAAAGATTGTGAATCTATTATTCTGGTCAACACAAGGCCAGTTCTGTGGGTCCACCCTCCTGAAGAAGTCGGGGGACCGGTCCGAATTGGGGCTGAAATGAGAAATGAGCAAGGAGAATTGATTTTCAGCATTGTTGATAATGAATGGCGTGTGCGAAACGAAAGCTGGGATGTCGAGGTAATTGGCAAGATAACAACAATCCGAAACGGGCCAGGTGAGATAGCGCTTGTTATCCGCACTGAACCTCCTGGTGACTTGTATGTTGACCGAATGGACATGAGCATCGAAGGCTATAGGTTCTGGCTTGAATCCGGAGACTTATACATACGTCTTCCGGGGGGGGGGGATACTCAATGTGCTCAAGAACTCAATTTTGTTGGTGGTACTGCCGCCATTGTGGCCGATAACGGTGGGCTGACATTTGGCGTCGGAGGAGGCAGCCTAATGATGACAATGAAGGGAAAAGGCCGAACATCGCGGGCAATTGACACCAGCAGGAGTCGCAACTCGGTATGCATATGCGGAAGTGGAAAGCGTTTTAAACACTGCTGCGGAGCCTACTAAAACGGCCGTTCGTGGTGTTTGTAGCGAACTTCCGCTTCCCGCCCTTTGTGTCGAACGACACAAACGGCCCTTTGTGGACGTTAAGCGCGCTATCGCGTGCTGCAGTGCAGCTTCCTGATAACGGACCTTCGAGAAGCGCGCAGCAGTTTTCTGGGTCAGACGGCGGCACTGCGGAACATGCGGCCTCTAAAGAGAACCGTTCAATCCGAGGGCATGGCTTCCAGCAGAGTGGCCAAGTGAGCGACATCATTGTGCGTAACTATATGGAAACCGATGCGGAGTTTCTCCGCGATAGAACGGGCACACTGGCGCGACATATCTTGATGCTGCCCAAGCGTGTCTTTGTCGTACTTGGGGCGTGAACGGGCCATGTCTTTAGATCGGTTTTCGGCAATGTGCGTTGGATCAGCTTCCAGATGAACCATGGCCATCACACCGAGCGCTTTAAAAACATCGCTTGAAATTTCCGTCAGACATTCGCCGTCATCTATGACAACATGTCCATCCATAATAACCACTTCTGTATTTGCATCACGCGCCAGAGCAAAGCCCTCGATTAAAAGGCGTTGGTTCTTATCAAGATCGGCATAACGCAGGTTATCACGGCCGTCCGTAACGGCGTTCTTAGCCGCAGCAATGAGGCTGCCGCCAGTGACATGCTGAAACACCATCAGTTTGGCAAACTTCCTCAGAAAAGTCGTTTTCCCGACACCCGAAATACCCGTAAATGCGACGATACGTTGGCTCATACTTCAAATTTCAAATCAGCTCGTTCGACGAGGCCATCGATCAGCTCGTGAGAGAGCTTATAGATCGACTGTTGAGGATGCCCTTTGATGACACCCATATCCCTCAATTCGTCGATTGAGACTGCTGGTTCGATATAGGAGACGAGCAGATAATTAATGACCTTGACCGGACGCTCCGATGTCGCCTCCCACTCTTCAAGTTGTTCCTCGCTGTAGACTGACCGACCGCCAGTAAGCTGCATGAGGTCTTTCGTAGAACTTGCTAGCGTGACGCTCTCGAGGACGCCAAGCGCTGTGATCGACTGTGACGGGGGATTCTTCGACGTGCTCTTGTAGAAAAACAGTAGCGATCCTGCCGGCCCTAGTTTCGATTGGGCGCGACATAGGTAGACTTTGCGGATCGTGTTGCCCGGTCTCGTGATCTTTTCGGCGCGTGATGCTCCGCCGAAAAGATCCCCTTGGATAGGACGATAGAGGTCCGGATAGAGGGTGTCGTGATAGTCTTCCTTAATCGGGATTCCGAAGCCGAGTGTGCCATCATATACCACAAAACGCGGATAATTCTCGCGTGCTTGCTCGAAATCCGTCTTGTCATCCAGCGAGGAAAGCGCCTCGGCAGAAAAATCGCGTTCGTAAATGTACTCGCCGTTGGCATTTTCACCGGCATTTCGAAACCCGTAGTATTCCAGAAGCTCCATAAGTGCGACCTGATCTTCGTAGGTCGTCAGGTAAGCGAGGCCGTATGCGTTGCTCTGCGCATACCAAAGAACCTGCTTCAAAAGTAACTCACCCAGCTTAACACCGCGATTCTCGGGTCCCACTTTGAAGGTGCAAATCTTTAGGATCTTTCTAGCTTTAGTGACAGCATCGGTATCTGCGGCGTCTTCGTCTTTGCGAACAATCAACCCGGCTAATTGCTCATTATCATAGACCACCCAGCACGAACGATGCTGTTTGACGCACTTCTCCCGCCACCAATCGTCAAACTCTGGATAACCATCCCGAAGGCTATCAAAGAAATCGTCTTCTGCGTCGATCTCGTGGGCTTTCACCTCGCCGACATGGCGGATGGGGACCTCTTTCGGCTCATAGGTCTGGATGAGAAGTTCGGTAGCGTCGCTAATAAACAGCACGCGTCGCGCCAGATCAGGTGATCGTTTTCGAGCGCGTTGATGAAGGCCTTTGTCCTGAGTGACGAGAAAATCCGTCGCCCCTTTCTCAAGGGTGTGTAGAAGCGTCGCGTCCACGACATCGTTGGCCTTTTTAAGCGGGCCAAAATTAGCTTCGAGATCGGCTCGATCCAAGCCCCGCTGCTTCCTCAACTGGCGATACTTGTCGAATTTACTGAGCGAGATTTCTCGGCGCTTTACCTCATTGTCACGAGCGAAATCGTCTTTGGCGGCCTCGTGAACATAGATGTCGACTTTATGAGTCGATGCAAGCGCGTGGAATCTCGAATAAGCAGCTTCAACTGTATGATTATCTTCGAGCCCGATCAGGATATTCGTATCAATGAGATACGATTGTTGACTCATTTCGAAGGGCCTTTCTCAAATCATGTTTAGCGTACAAGAATGATTGGGGGGGCATGAAGCCAAATCGCTCTCGCAAATCGGTTAAAGGCATTGGTTTATCGAACGGACGGACATTGGTGAATTCCAGTGCCATGCCATATTCGAGACCATCAAAGTACTTGTCAAAATCTGGTCGTTCAATAAAAGCCACATTTGAGTAGCTGCGCCAAATGTCATCGAGCGTCAACTTCTTGACCGCAGCGATCTCAGCTATGCCAACCATAGCTCGTTCAGGTGAGGTCGAGTAGATGTAGGCGATGGTGCCTTTCGGGGCGGACACCGGAAACCTCCGCCGCAGTTCTACAGTCTTTTGCCCCATCATGATCTTGCTTGAGTATTGTGGTCGGATACTCAAGACGACGTCGCGATGATGCTTGAACTTCTCTTCGGCAAACATCGGAAAGATAAGTTGGTCATCGTGAATCGGTTCGACATCAAAGGCCTCTCGGACATGCAAGGAGAGAGGGCTGTCTGCATCGAACGATGCGCCAACTTGTAGCTTTCCTCCTAATGCTTCAACATATTTTTGGATTGTTGAAACATGAACATCTGACCGGCCTTTTTCCACTTTAGATACGGAAGCTTGACCCACATCGAGGCGGCGTGCCATCTCGGCTTGGGTCAAGCCAGAGAACTTTCGCATTTGCTGTAAAGCTTCGCCAATTTTAGCCGATGCATCCTCGTCCTGTGAACGCCTGATTTCCACGACTTTGCCATTGATATCACCCATGCCCGACCTGCTTTCTTTTTCCAACACGTAACAAACCTAAATATTCCCCGCAAGGAATATTTAGTCACCCCGTCTATATTTAGTGGCCAAGAGTAATTGCGCTACATCCTAACGCATACGAACACAGTCGCTCAAAGGCATGGTACTCAGCAGGAAAAGTAGTTTCAGCCTTCACTCCCAAAACGCTGGTTAAGAAACCCAGCGCGAATGTCCGCTTCTTCTGTCAGAAAAATCTTAATTTGCATCTGCAGCGAATGACCGCAATCCGCCCAACCTGACCTGACCTGACCTGAAGAAAAGCACACTTTGAGGGCCAAATGTCTACGAATTTCGTGGGACACTCGGAACTTAACCTATTGTTTTCATTGATGCGGGATTTCGCGCCCGTGGGACACCCAATTATTGATTTAAAACAACTAATTGGATTCTTTGTGGCTCGCTAGCCGCTCCAACCTCATTCTTGCCCATTGTTTGCAGCTGGGATATGATTATCTGTGTAAGCGGATAAAATTGGTCATAATAATGCACAAAAATATTGTGATTTGCCTGGACGGTACCGGCAATGAAATTGAAACGAATGAGACCAATGTACTGCGGTTGTTCCGCATTCTGAAAAACTCGGCGGATGATGACACCGACCAAATGGTCTATTACCACCCCGGTGTCGGCACCATGGGTCGGAGCAGCCTTGGCTTGCAGTTCATTCAAAAGACCCACGAAGTTCTGGGGCTGGCCTTTGGCAAAGGGCTGGAGGCCGAGGTTCTGAATGCTTACCGCTTCATCTGCGAGAACTATCGCGGCAAAGAGAAGGATCGGTTTAAGAACGTTACTTATGAAGGTGACAGGATTTATCTGTTTGGCTTCAGTCGAGGTGCTTATGGTGCGCGGGTGTTGGCGGGGTTTATTCATCTTTTTGGGTTAGTCCACCCCAGCAAATTGCATATGGCGACGTATGCTTTTCGGGCATACAGGCGAATTTCCGACCGCGAGCCGGAGGGCGACCTGTCAAAAATATACAGTGATATTAACAAGTTCTACGACATTCTGGACCCAAAGCTGGCTCCGATTCAGTTTTTGGGGCTTTGGGATACCGTCAGTTCCATGTTGCGGTTCGAGCCAAGCAAGTATTCGATGATCCGCTACGGGCATCATCCGGCGGTTGCCAATAATTGCTCTGTTGCCAAGGTGCGTCATGCGTTGGCCATCGATGAAAAGCGTTCGATGTTTCGCAATAATATGTGGGCCGAGCCGCAGACCAGCTATTCCAGCCGTTTCAAATCGGGCAAGGGAGTGGCGCAGGATGTCAAACAGATGTGGTTCGCGGGATACCATTCCGATGTGGGTGGCAGTGCCACGGAGGACGAGGCCGGACTGTCCAAAATCACCTTGAAATGGATGTTGGATGAGCTGTGCGATGCCGATGGCAATTGCGCGCTGGAGGTGCGGGACAGCCGATATGATGCGATTGTTTTGGGCCGGTCGCGGGGCAATGCCAAAAAGAAATATTCAGAACCGGATTATCGGGCACCCGTGCATGATTCCATGAAAATCGCTTGGCGCATTCTGGAGTATTTCCCTAAGCTCGCCACACGGCGCACTTGGGCAAAACATGATGGCCGCCTGCCGTGGTATTTCCCAATGTCAGAGCCGCGTGTCATTCCCAAAGATGCGCTAATCCACCCGACAGCCCTGGAGCGCTATCACGACGAAAGCACCCTTTGGCGGCCTGCCAATCTGGCGCGGTATTTGCGCGAGAGCGAGACCAAATAGCCTAAAGCGTTCCGACTTTGCGTTGTTTGATGATTTAGGAAAAAGTCGAAACGCTTTATTCAGACAGGCTCGCCAGCAATCCCAACGTTGAACCATCATGCGGGTCATCGGTTTGCTCGCCGTTTACCAGTGGCAACAGGCGGTTGGCCAGCCGTTTACCCAGCTCTACCCCCCATTGGTCAAAACTGTTGATGCCCCAAATCACACCTTCGACAAACACGCGGTGTTCATACAGCGCGATGATTTTGCCAAGGGTGCGCGGTGTTAGTTGATCGTACATCATTGTGACGCTTGGCCGATTGCCGGGGAAAACGCGGTGGGCTGCCTGGCGGTCCAGTTCGGCCCCCTCAAACCCTTGGTCGCGCATTAGTTTACAGGCACGTTTCTTATCGCGCCCGCGCATCAAGGCTTCTGACTGGGCCAGACAATTGGCAATCAGGATGTTATGTTGATGGGCCAAATCTGGCTCGTGGCCCCGTCGCGCAACCATGAATTCGCAGGGAACTATGCGGGTGCCTTGGTGAATCAACTGGTAAAAGGCATGTTGCCCGTTGGTGCCCGGCTCGCCCCAGACAATCGGGCCAGAGCGGTATTTCAGGCCGGTGCCATCCATGGCCACGCCTTTGCCGTTACTCTCCATATCCAGCTGTTGCAGATAGGCGGGCAGGCGGGCGAGGCGTTGATCATAGGGCAGCACCGCGCGGGTGTTATAGCCGCAGATATTGGCGTGCCAGACGCCGACCAAGCCAAGTATAACAGGCAGGTTTTGCGCCAAGGGGGCGTTGCGAAAATGTGTGTCCATTTCCTCGGCACCGCGCAGAAATTCGGTGAAATGATCCGGCCCGATGGCCAGCATAAGGCTCAGGCCAATCGGGCCCCAAACCGAATATCGTCCCCCGACCCAATCCTCAAAGCCAAACACCCGATCCGGTGCGATGCCAAAGGCGGCGGTTTTATCCTCGGCAGTGGAAAGGGCCACCAGATGTTGGCCAATGTCAGCGGCAGAAACAGACCCCAACAACCAATCCTTGGCGGTGCTGGCATTGGTCATTGTTTCTGTGGTGGTGAACGTATTTGAGGCGACGATAACCAGAGTTGTTGCTGGATTAAGCCCCTGTAATGTTTCGGTAATATCCGCGCCATCAATATTGGAGATGAAATGGCAACGGGGGCCGTCGGCATAGGGCGACAGCGCCACATTCGCCATCACCGGCCCAAGATCAGAGCCGCCAATGCCGATGTTTACCACATCGGTAAATACCTGCCCGCTGGCCGTTTTGATTTCACCACTGCGCAGGCCTGTTGCAAAGTCTTTCAATTGATACAGCGTGGCCAGAACCCCCGGCATGACGTCTTGGCCTTCTACAAAGACAGGATCGCCTGACAGGTTGCGCAAGGCTGTGTGTAAAACGGCGCGCCGCTCTGTCTCATTTATCAATGCACCGCTGAACATCGCGTCGCGTCGGTCCTCTAGGTTTCGGGATTTTGCAAGGGTAATCAGGCTATCGAAAATTTCTGCATCAAGCCGTGTTTTGGAGTAGTCCATCAACAAATCACCGCAGCGCGCCGAGTAAGTTTCAAAACGGTTTGGATCCCGATCAAACAACCCTGTCATAGACCGCTTGCCGCGTTCCCCGTGTAATTCCCGAAGTTTTTCCCAAGCGGACATTTATAACCTTCAATCAGCATAATGGACCGAGGTAGGCCCTTTTCGATTTAAAACAATGCGAACAGGGGCTTGTGCCACAGGCCCGACCTCTTGGGCAAGGGCCAAAGCGGCTTTCTTCTCAGTCCCTGTTATAAGAATATGCGCGGAACCTGCCGATTCCAGAACTGGTGCGGTCAGTGTGATGCGCGGTTCGGCGGCACCGGCTGCCCGCATCGGCAGTAAGGGCGGCGCGTCTGGATCAAGCGCCTGTTCCAGTAAATCAGCGCCGGGAAACAGCGAGGCTGTGTGCATGTCAGCCCCCATTCCTAACACGCAAACATCAATTGGCAGAACGGCCTGCACGCCCGCACTCAATTGATCCAGCACCTGTTCCGCTGAATCAGCGGGTGCATAGAGTGGCACTAGATCTGCCGCTTCCGCAGTGTCGTGCAGCAAGTTTTCGCGCAGCAATCGTGTATTGGAGCGAGGCGAGGTTTCCGGTACAAACCGTTCGTCTGTTAGCAATACAGATATTTTGGCCCAATCCAGCGGTGCCTTGCGTAGAATTTTGAAAAACGGGGCGGGCGTTGTCCCCCCGGGTACAGCCAAAACCGCTTTGCCGCGTGCAAGGATTGCACGGGCCAATTCTGCCGCAACAGTTTTCGCCAAACGATCAAACAGGGCTGCGCGGCTGTCATATTCAATGAAGTCGCTCAAGACTTTATCTCGCGCCAGCGCCGTCCGTCACGGTGCAGCAACATCAGCGCGTCATCGGGACCGGAGCTTGAGGGATCATAGGGCAGGGGCTGTTTGCCGGATTCCTGCCAGCCTTTAATAATCGGATCAACCCAACGCCAAGCGGCCTCTACTTCGTCGCCGCGCATAAACAGGGTTTGGTTGCCGCGAATTACATCCATAATCAACCGCTCGTAAGCGTCGGGCAGAAAGGCGAACTGATCGCCCAATGCCTCGGAGAATGTCATATCCAGCGGCACCTCGGTCAGGCGCATGCCACCGGGGCCGGGATCTTTGATTGTGACGCGCAGGGTGATGCCCTCATCCGGTTGCAGGCGGATGATAAGCGCGTTGCCTTTGCGATTGAAATCACCCTCAAAAATGGAATGGGGCGGGTCTTTGAAAACCACGGCGATTTCAGACATGCGCGCGCGCAGGCGTTTACCTGTGCGCAGATAAAACGGCGTCCCCGCCCAACGCCAATTGGCGATATTCACCCGCATGGCGATATAACTTTCGGTGCGGCTGTCAGGGTCTTGCGCATGATCGAGGTAGCTGTCACCCGCGCCTTCGCCGCTATATTGCCCGCGCACATAATCGCTGGGGGGCACAGGTTCCAAGGCGCGAATGATCTTGAGTTTTTCGTCACGAACCGCATCGGCACCGTATTTTGCCGGCGGTTCCATCGCCGTCAGGCACAGCAATTGCATCAAGTGGTTTTGCACCATATCGCGCATGGCACCGGATTTATTGTAATAGGCCCCGCGCCCATCAACGCCCAAATCCTCCGCTACGGTGATTTGTACATGATCGACGTGCTGCGCATTCCACAGCGGTTCAAACAACGCATTGCCAAAGCGGATCGCCATCAGGTTTTGCACAGTTTCTTTACCTAGGTAGTGGTCAATCCGGTATATCTGGTGTTCTTCAAAACAGGATGTCAGCTCTTTGTTGAGCGCCTCCGCACTGGATAAATCGCGGCCAAAGGGTTTTTCCACCACAATCCGGCTGTTATCATTGGTCAGCTTATGTTTGGTCAGTTTGCGGGCGATTTCCCCGAATAGGCCCGGCCCAACGGAAAAATAGAACGCGCTGATCACATCTTTACGCAAGTGCTTTTTCAGGCGTTTCCAACCGTCATCTGCAAAAATATCCAGCTGTTCGTATTCAAGCAGCGATAAGAACCGCTCGACGCCCTCAGATTCGCAACGGCTGTCTTTGACAAATTCACCGATTGCCTTGCGGACAAATTCACGGAATTCATCCGTACTCAATCCACTGCGCGAAGCCCCGATAATGCGCGCCTCGGGGGGCAGTTGTCCCGCACACATGCGCCGAAATAGCCCCGGCAGGATTTTGCGCCGCGCCAGATCGCCTGTGCCGCCAAGAATGACCAGATCAAACGGGTCAACGGGTATTGTTTGCGCCACCATTTGTGCTCCTGAATGCTGTATTCGTTATCGCTAACGTAACCTGAATGGCCCTGCAAGGACAATTACACACGACAAATTTTCACAAAATCGTGGTCGTGCCAAGCTAGCCTTTGATTTAATACACTTTACATAGTAGCGAGTAGGCCACCAAAAAGGCAGTCGCGTCAATGAACGATCAGAATATTTTGCTGGAATCCGCCGCCCCGTTGGCCAAGTTTCAAGATCCGGATACCACCGCCAAAGGGGAGGCGCGCGCATCTGTGGCGCTGGAAGGCGCGACAACGCTTTGGTTTAATACGGGAACCCTGTGTAATATTGAATGCGTGAATTGCTACATAGAGAGTTCGCCAACAAATGACGCGTTGGTTTACATTACGGCGGCAGAGGTCGCGGGTTATCTTGACCAAATAGCCGACCGAAATTGGCCCACCCACGAGATAGCTTTTACCGGCGGTGAACCCTTCATGAACCCCGAGATGATTGATATAGTGGGCATGTGCCTGGAGCGCGGGTTCGAGGTGCTGATCCTGACCAATGCCATGCTGCCGATGATGCGCAAAAAGACGCGCGCGGGGCTGCTGGATTTGCAGGCGCAGTTTGGTGACAAGCTGACGTTGCGCATATCGCTCGATCATTTTGAGGCCGCGAACCACGATGAAATGCGCGGCAAGGGCTCCTTTGCAATCACCGTGCGGGGCATGGAGTGGCTGCGGGACAACGGGATTAAAATGGCCGTGGCGGGACGCACGCTGTGGGGCGATAGCGACACCGAGAGCCGCGCCGGGTTTGGCGCGCTTTACAAGGCGCATGATTTCGCAATTGATCCGCACAATCCCGGAATGACAGTGCTGTTCCCCGAAATGGATGAAACAGTCGAAGTTCCTGAAATAACAACATCTTGCTGGGGTATCCTCAACAAGAAACCAAGTGATGTAATGTGCGCCTCATCGCGTATGGTGGTCAAGCGCAAGGGGGCAGAAACATTGACCGTCTTGGCCTGCACTTTGCTGCCCTATGATCCGCAGTTTGACCTTGGCGAAACGCTGGAACAGGCAGAGGTTTCAGTTAAACTCAACCACCCCCACTGCGCCAAATTCTGCGTTTTGGGCGGGGCCAGTTGTTCCATCTAGCCGCGCCGTTTGCGTCTGCGGCCACTACCCTCGCCGCCGCTGTTGAAATTCACATCCGGCAGGGTCACGATGCGGCCCAGAATTGGAAACGGTTCCGCGCTGTTCGGGATTGCTGAGGCATTGATGAAATGCTCTTGAAAACGCGGCTCGATCGCGGTTTCAATCTTGCCGATTTCACGCACAACCCGTTCAATGTCACGCCGCGCATCGGTGTTCAACAGGGCGATCCGCGCGCCTGTACCCGCCGCATTACCCGCTGATGTCACCTTGTCGATCTCGCAATCTGGAATCATCCCCAAAACCATCGCATGTTTCGGGCTGATGTGCGCGCCAAAGGCCCCCGCCAGCACGATACGATCAACATTATCGACCTCAAATTTATCCATCAACAACCGCGCACCGGAATAAAGCGCCGCCTTGGCCATTTGAATTTCGCGAATATCGGTGTTGGTCACGGTGATTTTTGGCCCACCCTCAGCGCTGCCATCCCACACCAGATAGGAATTGGTACGCCCATCGACGAAACACCGCTCGGTGCCTGTCTGCGCGGCGGAACCGATCAGCCCCGGCCCGTCAACCAATCCCGCCATGCGCATTTCAGCGACCAGCTCGATGATGCCGGACCCACAGATGCCGGTAACGCCCGTGCTGAGGATGGCGTCGGCGAATCCTTCCTCATCTGACCAAAGTTCAGACCCGATCACCTGAAAACGCGGCTCTTTGGTTACAGGGTCAATTGTTACGTGTTCAATGGCACCTGGCGCAGCGCGCTGGCCACTGGAAATCTGCGCGCCCTCAAAGGCGGGGCCAGTCGGGGAGGAACAGGCCAACACCTGTTCCTTGTTGCCCAGCAGGATTTCCGCATTGGTGCCGACGTCAACAACCAAGACCAAATCTTCAGAGGTGTTTGGTGATTCCGACAAAGCCACAGCCGCCGCATCCGCGCCAACGTGTCCCGCGATACAAGGCAGGATGTAAACCCGTGCCGTTGGGTGCAAGGTTAAATCAAGGTCAGAGGCCCGCAGTGACAGTGCATCCGAGGTTGCCAGTGCAAAAGGCGCTTGGCCCAGTTCATAGGGATCAATCCCCAAGAAAAGATGGTGCATCACCGGATTGCAGACAAACACCGCATCCATCACCAGCGCCTTGTCGATCTCGGCGTCCGTGGTGATCTGGACAAACAGCGCATTCATAGACTCGCGCACGGCGGTGGTCATCTCCACATCGCCCCCGGGGTTCATCATCGAATAGCTGACGCGACTCATCAAATCCTCGCCAAAACGGATTTGCGGGTTCATGATGCCGCTAGAGGCCACAACTTCGCCGGTTTGCAAATCGCACAGATGCGCGGCAATCGTGGTAGAGCCGAGGTCAACCGCCAGTCCGTAAATCGTATCCTCGTAATAGCTCGGCCAGATGTGCATAATCCGCGCGTCATCCAGATGCACAGCACAAGTGACCCGCCACTTGCCCTTGCGCAGGCTGGTTTGCAGGGTGTGTAGAATATGCAGGTCGGCGTGAATCCCCTCTAATTCCCATTGCTCGCGCAAGGCAGTTAGCAGCCGTTCCAGATCACCGGACGGCTCGTGCATATCCGGCTCCGCCACTTCAACGTAGAACAGTTTAACCGACGGGTTCATCACGATGTCGCGCGCCTCGGCCCGTTTGCGCACCACTTGTTTGTGCACTTGGCTTTCGGGGGGCACATCAATCACAACGTCGCCCTGCACCTGTGCCTGACAGCCCAAACGGCGGCCATCAATCAAGTGGCGCTTGGTTTTGTAACGCTCCTCGACGCTGTTCCATTCCGACAGGGCACCTTGCTTGACGGTCAGCCCATGTTTGGGAAATTCGCCATACGACGGGGTGATCTGGCACTTGGAACAAATCCCGCGCCCACCGCAGACGGAATCAAGGTCAACGCCCAATTGGCGCGCGGCGGTGAGAATCGGCGTTCCCACCGGAAAATTGCCGCGTTTGCCCGAAGGTGTAAAAATCACGAGTGGATTGGTTTGGGTGCTCATAAGATAAGGCCTGTCGTCACAGAAAACAAAGTTAACCGTACCATAGTTCCGATTGTCGAGATGGAAAGCCTGCTTGCGTCATTCTGAGGTATATTGACGTCATTCAAAACCCGGCCACATGAAATAAACCCCCAAAGGGAAAGGCAAGACCGCAATGGCGATCACCAGCAGTGTCAAGCCGGGGGTGAAAATGCGCGACAGGCCGCAACCAAGGCAAATACCGCCGCCACCGCCGATAATTGCGTTGCCGGGGATATTAATCAGGACTGCCAACATCAAATAACGCCCGTCGGCCAGCACAGGAGCCAGAAACTTGGGCAAACGGTTGCGCAACAGGTCAAGACGTTCTTGTGTTGATAGCTGATCCATTTCCGCAATAAATTGCGCTGCACGTTTCAACCCGATGTCGCGCAACACCTGTTCCACATAACTGGCATGCACAAACCTGCCCACCAGATACGATGTGGACAGCCCCAGAACCGTGAAAATATAGAGCAGCGGCGCAATTGACGGCCCTTGCATCGCAGCCAAGCCAAATCCGATTTCGATGCCCGGCACAAAAGGCGTGGCAATCAAGACAGCATAAGCCAGCAGGATCAGCAGGATAATCCCCAGATGCATCGGTGCTGACCAGTTATTATCTGGGTCCGCCGCTTGTACGTTTAACCAATTCAGCAATTGATGAATCGCAAGAAACATCACAACGAGTGCGGCGACGCGAAACAAGGTGCGCAAAAATGACGGTGTTTGGTCGTTCACGGGGATCCTCGGATTAGGGGCGCACTATTGCCCCTTATCTGCCCTATCCGTCGTTGGAACTCCACAAGCATCGGTCAAAATCTGCATATTTTCGCATTTGTTCCACCATGCCCGACGCCACGATGCGGGTGCAGCCCTCTAGATGATCCTCGGTCTCAAACACGGATACTTTTCCCTGCATCGCCATTTCAAGCGCGCCGGTACACAGCGTTTCACCGGGTTCCAGATGGCCTGTTTTTCGGCTGTCACCGCCACCGTCTACCGCAAAGAAGTATGTTTCTTGACCCGAATTCTGCACACAAATAGCATTGGTTGGAATGTCGGAGGGCATCGTTGCCATGGTGTCGCCGCCATCCTCAGACATGGTGGCCGCTTTTTCAGGCGTCATCGCCGATTCCGAGAAGGTTGATATATAGGCAATAACATCAAGGCGTTGCTGCGCATCCTTCAACTTAAATTTCATCTTGGCCTTGGCCCGTTTATTGCCGGTATAGGCACGCAAGTACTTCTTGGGGTTGGTGATATATTCGGCGATTTTTTCTGCATCCCAGATAAGCCCTTTTTCGGAGGCTTCTTTCATGCCTTTGCCATATTTGAACCCGTCAAAGGTGCCAGCAGCGCGGCCGATTACATTGTTGAGAACTGGCCCCGCCGCGTTTTTTGCCCCGTCACCAATTTTGTGGCAGGCAGCGCATTTCTTGAAAACCGTCTTTCCGGCGTCGGCATCCTGCGCCAGTATCGGGCTGGCCCCCAACAGGGCAATCAGCGCGGCGGCTGCTGGTGGGAATATTTTCATGTCTGGTGAACCCTTCGTTTATTTCCAACCCAACCTTCCTTTCGCATCGGTTGATTGTCCAATCACCTTTATCAACCTCACATCACAAGAATGTTAGCGCATTGTGACGCCAAGTGATTAACAAGCGTGCTTTACTGAGGGCAGAAGTCAATCCGGTGGCCAAAGGGGCTACCGTTCCTAACAGGAGAGAATAATGCGATCAACAATTTTGGGATGCGTAACGGCAGCAGTAATTGCTCTGGGCGGCAGCGCTGGCGCACAAGATAATATGATGCCGTTTGGCACTGACGTAGAGGTGGCCTATGCGGCTGAATTATGGGGCGCGCTTAATGATGCCAAAATGGTGGGCGACGGTATGATTCGTACCTTCCCCTATGAGGGCATCGCCCCGCATGGTATGATGTTGGAAACCTTCTATACCGAAGCCACAATCGGTGGTCACACGGGTACTTTGATTGTAAAGCGCAATTACGGCCCTGAAGGTGTAGAGGAGGACGCGGTTCTGATGGATCCGGCCAAACACCTCGGCGCGATTACCGTTATGTTTAAGCGTGAAGCCGGCTATGATGCTGACAACAATGATTGGTTCTGGGCTAAATATCTGCCGGATGGATCACTGGATAAAAACCCCAAAGGCATGCAGCTGGCAGGTCGTGTGGCCAAAGGCAAGCCCAAGGGCTGTATTGCTTGCCATTCTGGCGCGCCCGGTGATGACTATGTTTTCACCTCTGATCATTTGAAATAACCCTTTGTAAAGGGTGCAGGGAATTGGCCTCCTCGGGGGCCAATTTCGATTCTAGACAAGAAGAATTACAAAACCTAATCCCAAGGCAATACACAATGGGCCGAAGTATTTTCGGTCAAGTGTTGCAAAGGGTTCTTCCGCCTGCAACTTACGAAATATAGGTGTGTAACTGGCAATGCCGCGCACCCAGAATATTGCCGCTAATGTCATCATTGCGAACCAGAGAATATTTGGAAGAACTGGAAAGAACACCCAGGAAACGGGCAGTAATCCGGCGATAAGTATCAATACAGCAACGATCATTGTCAGCCAAAATGGTGGCATCTGTTTAAGGCCTTTGCTGCCGACTACGGTTTGAGGCAGGGTGGCGCGGCTGGATGCTGGCCAATGGCCGCCAAAGGCCCAATATCCGTGTGTAAAAGCTACAATAGCCAAAACAATGAATATCGATAGTGCAATAATCTGCATCACAGGGCCTGCCTTTCCGCGGACACTGTCACGCCGGACGGTACGCAGCCCGTTATTATCCAATTGTTCATGAGGCTCTCCAAATTTACCATACGGTAGCGTATGTATATTTGACGGTTGCCCCTGTCAATACGCTACCGTATGGTTTCTTATGGCTGGAAAACAAAAACTCACCACAGTTGACTGGATTAAGGCGGCGTTCAGGGCCTTAACGATTGGCGGACCGCAAGCCATAAAAGCCGAGGCAATTGCCCGTGATTTGAAGGTTTCAAAAGGGTCTTTCTATTGGCATTTCAAAGATGTAGCCGATTTAAAAGCGAAAATGTTATCGCATTGGCAACAGGTCGCAACCTTAGCAGTGATTGCGGTTGTAGATGAGAGGTCAGACAGCGCAATTGACCAGCTCAGGTTGTTGGTCGAGATGGCGACGGATGGAAAACAAGTGGCCTATGGCGGCGAAAAGGCCGAGGCGGCGATTCGGGATTGGGCAAGATATGATTCTAAAGTTCGGGCCGTCTTAACCGAAGTTGATCGCCAAAGAATGGCCTATGTGGAGCAGTTATTCACGGTTTATCATGGGGATGAAATCCGCAGCAAAAGGGACGCGACAGCACTTTATGCGGGGTTAATTGGCCTTCAAAGGCTAGAGCATACTGGAAATGTTGATCTGCAAAAGGATCTGATGTTTCTGTTGGAAAAACTGATGCCTGAGCGCCCCGCAAATAAGCGGGGCGCTTAAAGCGTTTCAACGATCAGTCGAAACGCTTTAAGACATTTCTAGCCCCGACGACGACGCCCGCCAGTTCGGCGCCCGCGTCCACCCGGTTCTACTTCACCAGGTTTAAGCGGTGCTTTATTCGCGCGGATCCAGGCGGCCCCGTGCGCGTCGTTGTTGGTCAGCAGATTGGCGGCGCGAATGGCCTCCATTTCTTTGCCGGCGCGGGATTTTGTTGACCCCATGCCGGTGATCTGTGCCAGGATTTCCGGGTCCAAATCTTCGGGAATGATAATCCCCAGCGCGGCCATTTCCTCGCGTTTCGCGTCCAGTTTTTTCTGGCTGATGGGCAAGGCGACGGGGTTCATAATCGCCGAGGTCATCCCCGCGGCCATCGCCATCGGCAGGAAGGCGTTGTTGACCCCGTGGCGGTTGGGCAGGCCAAAGGAAATGTTGGATGCGCCACAAGTCGTGTTCACACCCAGCTCCTCGCGCAGACGCCGCACCAGTGCAAACACTTGCAAACCGGCGGTGGCCATGGCACCAATTGGCATTACCAGCGGATCAACCACGATGTCATGGGCCGGAATGCCAAAATCGGCAGCCCGTTCCACAATGCGCTTGGCAACCTCGAAACGCACGTCTGGATCCTCGGAAATCCCCGAATCGTCGTTGGAAATCGCCACCACAGGCACATTGTATTTCTTGACCAGCGGCAATATGAACTCTAGGCGATCCTCTTCTCCGGTCACAGAGTTCAACAACGGACGCCCCTCACACGCTTGGAGGCCTGCTTCAAGCGCTGCGGGAACCGAGCTGTCGATACACAAAGGCACATCCACCAGCCCCTGAACCATTTTGACAATCGCCGCCATCAACGGCGGTTCGGTTTCATTGGGGTTCGGGTTGGAGTTGTAAACCACGCCCGCGTTAATATCGAGGATGGTGGCACCTGCCTCCACTTGCGCAATCGCGTCTTTTTCAACGGTCGAGAAATCACCCGCTTCCAATTGCGCCGCCAGCATTTTGCGACCCGTAGGGTTGATCCGCTCGCCAATCACGCAAAACGGTTGGTCAAAGCCGATAATCGCGGTTTTGGTTTTGGATTCGACAACAGTTCTTGTCATGGTTTTGGCCCTATTCTTGTGAAGCAGGCACGCCAGACGCGCCGCCATTGTTCATTGCCCAGTTTGCGTTGGTCTTGATCCCGCCCAGCGGAAAGAAATGCACCTGCGCAATGTTGAAGCCCGGATTGGCGGCCTTGTGATCCGCCAGTTCAGACAATATTTCGGTTGGCTCAAAGGGCAGCAACAGTTTTGTCACGTCTTTGGCACGTCGCTGCAATACCCGCAAACTCGGCCCGACACCACAGGCCAGCGCAAATTTAATCATGGTTTGCAGTTTGGCAGGGCCGGCGATACCGATGTGAACCGGAATATCAATGCCACGCGCCGCCAGATCGTCGGCCCATTCAATCACTGGCTGACTTTCAAAGCAAAATTGTGTCGCCAGTGCCATTTTGGCATCGGTCCGCTTGGAGAATTCTTGCTTCCAGCTCAACGCCTCGTTGACGTTTGTACGTGCCCCGTCGGGGTCAATGTCTTTGTTGATCTCGGGATGGCCCGCCACATGCAAATGGGTGAAACCCGCCTGGTCAAACAGCCCGGTTTCCAGCAATTGCATGGAGCAATGGTAATCGCCGTAGGGCGTGGTAACACCGCCCGCCAGCAACAGCGCTTGCTTGACGCCCGCCTCACCTTGATAGCGGGCAATCCATTCGGCCAGAACCGATTGGTCCTTGATGATGCGCGCCGGAAAATGCGGCATGACGTCATAACCTTCACCCGCCAGACGTTTGGCCGTTGCCACCATTTCATCGATCGGCGTGCCCTCAATATGGGCCACATAAACCCGCGTACCCTTGGGCAACAAGTTGCGGAAATCATCGATTTTACCGGCGGTGCGCGGCATCACCTCGATTGAATAACCCCTTAGAAAGGTTTCCAAATTCGGGTTTACCGGCTTTGCGGTCTCTTCTTTCCGACCAAACTTCAACAGCGCCATCGCCATCATCCTTATTTGGGGCATTAGCCCTGTGGTTGCGACCAGCCGTTCGTTGCGATCAATGCAATGATCCGGTCTTTGTCAAATTCTGCGTCCAGTTTAGCAGCCTCGGATGCGGCAATCTCGGAGGCCTCACCCTCGACAGGAAAAGGCGTCGCCTTGCGCCATTCTGCTAGATAATCATCCGACCCGCCTGCACCAGTTTTCATCGCGCAGCGGTCAATCGCTTGCTCGAATCTCTCAGGTAATTGCACTTTAGAAGCGCGGCGTCCTTTGCCCACAATGACTTGGGCTGGAATGTCGCGCCAATATACGATGGTTACGTCTGGCATGGGGTTTCCTCTTTGCTTGTATGTTCAGTATCGACTTGCGGCCATTGATCTCCGCCTATTTTCGACTTGCATAGGGGGTAATACGACACAACGGTAATTTGTCGCTATGTTTGTGATATCAGATAACAAACTTGTAATAATTTCAGACGGGGCTTAATCTGGTGTTAACGGAATTGGGGCAAGCATATGCGAGCCAATGTACATAGCAGGCCTAAAACAGGCCATTCAAACGGAAAATCGGCGCGTGGCGGCAACCCGCGTGACCCGCTTTTTGCTGCGCTGGATTTGGGAACAAACTCCTGCCGGATGTTGATTGCCCGCCCGCAGGGCTGCGAATTCAAGGTTATCGATGCGTTTTCCAAACCTGTGCATCTCGGTGCGGGGCTGGAACAATACGGCACGCTTGCACCGTCCGCCATTAAACGCACCCTTAGCGCGCTGCGGGTTTGTGGTAAAAAGCTGAAACACCACGGTGTGAAAAACATGCGCCTTGTGGCGACAGAGGCTTGCCGTCGCGCCCGTAACGGCCAAAGTTTTATCGATCTGGTGAAACGGGAAACCGGCCTGACATTGGAAATCATTGAGGCGTCAGAGGAAGCACGCCTTGCGGTGGTCAGCTGCGCGCCGCATCTGGGCGAGGCCGTGGACCAATTGCTGATCGTTGATATCGGTGGTGGCTCTACAGAACTGGTGTGGGTTGATCTCAGTAATGTTTCATTGTGTGACCGCGCGGCGGCACTGGTGCGCCTTGAACTCAGCAATAACAAGCTGGAAACGGCCCTGTCGGAAAATTGCGTTAAAGTGGTCGACTGGAAATCCGTACCCATGGGCGTTGCCACCCTGAAAGACATGTTCGCCGATGTGGATGACGATTGCGCCAAATTCGCGCTGATGTCCTGTTGTTTTGAGGAACAGATCGACGAGTTTCAGCCAGAATTGCCGGAAAAAGGGCAGGGCGGTGACAGCCGTTTCCAGATTATCGGCACCTCCGGCACTGTCACCACTGTTGCGGCCTCCCATCTTGGCCTGCCGCGCTATGAACGTTGCAAGGTCGACGGTATTTCCATGTGCAAACAAGACATTGAAATCGTTGTGCAACGCTATCTGTCGATTGGTCCGGAGGGGCGCCGCAAAGCCCCCTGCATCGGGTCTGATCGTCACGAATTAATCATGTCCGGTTCCGCCATCCTGCAAGCTATCTTGCGGGTTTGGCCCTCAGGTCAGCTTACTGTTGCGGACAGGGGCCTGCGTGAAGGCCTTCTCTATAGCCAAATGTCCGCGGCTGGCGTATGGAACGTGCGACCAAATTAGGAATGCCCCATGGCAAAAGAAGGTAAATCATCGGGACGCGGCCAGCGTGACCTGCGGGTGCGCGTCAAAAGCGCCAAAGGCCGCAAGCTGTCCTCTACCCTGTGGCTGGACCGCCAGCTGAATGACCCTTACGTGCAAAAAGCCGTCAAGGACGGTTACCGTGGCCGCGCCGCCTATAAAATTCTCGAAATCGACGATAAACATCGTTTTTTGGTGCCTGGCGCCCGTGTGGTTGATCTTGGCTCTGCGCCCGGTGGATGGCTGCAAGTGGCCTCTAAAAGGGTTAACGCGCTTGGTACTCGCAAAAGCAAAGCGATTGGCACCATCCTTGGCGTTGATTTGCAAGAGGTCGATCCTGTCCCCGGTTGCGAAATTCATGTGCTGGATTTCATGGAAGATGACGCCGACATTAAAGTTAAGGAATGGCTTGGTGGCGAGGCAGATGTTGTGATGTCCGATATGGCCGCGGCCTCCTGTGGTCACAAACAAACCGACCACTTGCGGATTATTGCGCTCTGCGAAGCCGCCGCCTATTTCGCCTTTGATGTATTGGCAGAAGACGGCACCTTTGTGGCCAAAGTTCTGGCAGGCGGGGCCGAGGGCGAGCTGCAAAAGCTGCTGAAAGAGAAATTCACCAAGGTGATGAACGTCAAACCTCCCGCCAGCCGTTCGACCAGTTCAGAAAAATTTGTTGTGGCTTCGGGATTTCGGGGGAAATCGGCGTAAAGTCGAACCGATTTTGCGTCTTATTTCGCACTCATACCAAATCTTCTGCAATCTGGTAAATTGCATCGCCGCGTTTGACCTGTGCCATTACTCGCTTGCAAAGAACCATGCCTGAATACGGAGATTTGACCTCCACACCAGCACGCCAAGGCGTGTCAGGAGTCTGAACCACCCCAACAACGTCATTTTTGGCAACCGGATCACCAACAGCCTTAAAAGGTTCAAATACCCCGGCGTCATAAGCATAGATCGGCCCGCAAACAGAAACCTCCCGTGTGCCGCGCGCCGCATCAGGTTGGTAGTTCGGCAACATGCCCAGCGAATGCAAAACCCGACGCAACCCGCGTTCCGTCAGCGCCAGAATTTCACCGCTTACCGCACCGCCGCCGCCAAGTTCTGTCATCACCGAGATAACGCCTTTGCGATTGGCCGCCCCCATGGCCGTTCTGGCCGTAGAACCGCGCCCGCCACCCCCAAAGGCCCAAGAATAGGGCAGGTCAAACGCTAATTGCATTGCTTCTAGCGCGGCGGTTTCCTTGGCCGAATGCCCGCGCCCCCGAAACAGGGTTGGCGGGTAATAGAGCGAGCTTCCCCCGGAATGCAGATCAACCGCGTAATCGCAAAGCGGCAGTAAAACCTCCTCGATATAATGCGCGATCATTTCGGTTGGGCTGCCGCTGGCATTGCCCGGAAAACTGCGATTAAGGTTGCCCGCGTCAATTGGTGAGGTCCGTGTTCCCGCCTGCGCCGCCGGAAAATTCGCCATCGGCAGGATGATAATACGCCCACACACCGCGGCTGGTTCCAGTTCTTGCGCCAGTTTGCTCAGGGCAATCTGCCCCTCGTATTCATCGCCGTGATTGCCTGCCATCAACAGGATGGTCGGCCCATCACCGTTTGCGACCACCACCACAGGCACCGGAATCCAGCCATAGGCGGATTGATGAACTGAATGGGGCAGGCGCAGAAAACCGGTCTGTTTGCCCAAAGCGTCAAAATCGACTTCTGAGGTAATCAATGTATCGGCCATAGGGTTCCCGTTGCCATCTGTTTGGCGCTACAAAACAACAGAACACCACGTCTTGCAAGGCCACTGACAACCAGACAACGCTTGCATCAAGCCAGCTGGTCAGGCTCCGCCAGCGTGAACACAAAATCATCCATCGACAAATCATCCACATCGGTATTTGTCAGCGAGATTGTGGTGTCTGCAAATTCCACAATCACCAGTCTGCCATGTTGGCGCATTTCAATGTCAAAAACCGTCAAGGCATTAACAATGTGAATTTTGTCCACACCGATCTCGAAATCGCGGATACCATCGTAACCGTTGTCCATCTGCGCATCAAAGATAAACATATCCGCGCCTTTACCGCCCTCCAGCGTGTCGGAATACAGGCCCCCAATCAGCATGTCTTTGCCAGCGCCGCCTTTCAGATAGTCCTTGCCGATGCCGCCGGTCAAAACATCATTGCCTTTGCCGCCCTCAAGCGTGTCGCGCCCTTCGCCGCCATCGATAATATCCGCGCCTTTCTGGCCCAGCAGGTGGTCCAAACCGTCCCCCCCGACCAGCACATCACGCCCGGCGCCACCTTTAACCACATCATCGCCCGCGCCGCTGTTCACCGCATCATTGCCTTTGCCAGCTTTGATCCTGTCGTCGCCTTGAAGCGAGAAAATAACGTCATTGCCTTTGCCAGAGTTGATTTTGTCGCCCGCCGCTGTGCCCATCAGGTTATCTGCTTGCGTTTTGAAGACCGAATCGGCCTCGTCAAAGAACAAAATCCATCCCTCTGCCGCGTCTTCGGATGTTGGGGTGGTAAAGACCGCAAGGTCCAGCCAAGATTGGGCGCGATCAAATGACCCGTCAAAACCCGGCAATGCGTCGCCTTTCAGGCCAAAGAAATGCTCGGCCCCTGTATCTGGATCAGTCAGTTTCAATACAATCGCGGATTTTTCACCGGACAGGCTGTTCCAGCTCACATCCAAAAGGGTGGCATTGGCAGCATTCAGCAGGTCGTCAGTCAAACCAGGGTGGGCCTCTATGCGCTGGAGCAGGCTGTAATGATCGGTATCCTCCTCGGGTGCCGCTTGGTTATCCTCAACCGCGCGGCGCACTGGAACGTAGCGCCAATTTCCGGTGCCCGTCAGCATATCCGGCTGGAAACTGTTAACCCCCGGAACGTCGGGTATATCAAACAGGACATTGGTGCCGGTAACCGTCCCTGACATCATGCCATTTGCTGTTGGAAATCTAAACTCTAGCCCCGTGAAATCAATACTCCCCTGCCAAACGCCATCACTTGGGCTTTCGGGGAAATCAAACAGAATATCGGTGCCTGTCAACATGCCTGACATCATCCCATCGGCACCGGGCAGGCCGGGAATGCCGAACTGGAAACTGCCGCTGATGATGGCGGCTTGTTGCTCATTGCCATTTTCCGGCGCATTCGGCACAGAAAAAACGATGTTCGAGCCGGTAATAATGCCAACCCAGCTGCCACCCGGCCCCTCGCCGGTTAAATCCGGAATATCAAACAGAATATTGGTGCCTGTTAACGCGCCCGACATCATGCCGTCTGCACCGGGAAGATCGGGAATATCAAACAGGACGTTGGTGCCGGTTAACATGCCCGACATCATGCCCAGAACGTCTGAGGGCACAGCGGCCACCTTGCCCATGATCGGGCTGGTGTTCATCTTGTCGGCCATCAAATCAACCGCCCAACCCGGAAATTCGGGAATATCATACAGGACATTGGTGCCCATCATGGTGCCCGACATCATTTCCAGCACATTGCTGGTAACTTTTTCACCCGCCCAAAGCGCGCTTTCCCCAGTGATGCCGGCAGCGAGCAGTTTGTTGCTGCTGACACCGCCGATGTCAGACTGTGTAAGCGATGCCTTGTTGTTTTTTGCAACCACCACGTAACTCGAGGCCGTCATCTCCGAAATATCACCGGAATCATCCCGAAGTACGGAAAATCCGTCAAATGCGTATGTGGTCATAAGTGTCCCCTAAATCATGACTATGTTGACGGTTCGGCCTCTGAGAAACAGTGATAAATCACACTCTTTTTACCGTGATCTCTGTCTATTCAACCTTTTTGGCATGAAAAATGAAGCCCAGGAAATTCAACAACAACTGCGCGGCCAATATGGTTGTGCTGCCGGAATGATCGTAATCCGGCGCGACCTCCACCAGATCAATCCCAACAACTTCGTGGTTCTGCGCCACCAGTTGCAACAGCTCCAACACTTCATAATACAGAAAGCCCCCATGGCTCGGTGTGCCGGTTCCCGGCGCGATCGAAGGGCAGAAAGCATCAATATCGATGGTCACGTAAACCCGCGCGCCTGCCGGTATCCGCGCTGCCGCGGCCTCGATGCCCATGGCCCGAATTTGGCGCACTGATTGAATGTCTGACCCCATTTCGCGCGCGGTCACATAGCCTTCCTTGGCGGTTGAGGACACATTGCGAATACCATATTGCGACAGGCCCGTTACATAATCCTTATCGGCGGCGCGGCGCATCGGGTTGCCGTGGCCATAACGCACGCCGTGACGTTCATCAACAAAATCAAGATGCGCGTCGATTTGCAGAACATGAATATCGCCCTGATCGTCAAACGCATTGATGCAAGGGATATTCACTGAATGGTCGCCACCAATCACCACCGGCAAGGCCCCCGCTGCCAGCGCCTTGCGCACGCCAAATTCAATGTTGGCATGGCTTTTTATAGTATCGGTATGAATGACATCCGCGTCGCCCATATCGACGATCCGCACATCCGCGCCGAGGTAAGTCGCATCATCCTCGTGGTCGTAGGCCCCCGCATGACCAAAGGAAAACAAGGTCGAGGCCTCGCGTACCCCGCGCGGCCCAAACCGCGCACCAGAGCGGTATTGGGTGCCAAAATCAAACGGCGCGCCCAAAACAGCCACATCCGCATCAATCGCGTCCCAATCCTGCACATAGGGTTTCTTGGCAAATGTGGGAATGCCCACAAAAGGCAGGTTCAATCGTCCCGCTTCATATCCATGATCGCTCATTCTTGTCTCCGGTCTGTTTCAGATGACCCTGCGACGGTTCCGCGCGAATGGCAAGCGGCACTTGATTGACGACAGGTTCCAACGCATGTTGCGCAAAATCTAAGAGGGAAGCCACAAATGATCCTTGAAACACCGCTTTGGAAACGCACACCACCTGCGATTTTCCCTGTTTGTCTTGGCTACATGGGGCTGGCACTGGCCTGGCGCAACAGCGCCGATGTTTTGCCGATCCCCTCCTTCATAGGTGGTATCCTTCTGGGGTTATCCACCGCCTTTTTTCTGTATTTTCTGGGGTTTTACATCGCCAAGCTGATTGGTCGTCCCTCGGTTATCTTTGGCGACCTAAAGGTACCGCCGCTGCGTGCTGGCGTGGCTGCAATTCCGATGAGCATGATGCTTTTGGCGGCGGCCTTGTTGCCGTTTAATATCTCTGTGCCACAAGTCTGGTGGACAGGTGTGGTCATGCAATATGCTACCACAATTCTGGTGATCCACGCCCTTTGGAAGGGCAAGCCGGAGGCGCGTGTTTTTTCACCGTTTATGTATCTGACCTTTGTTGGCCCCGTTGTTGGCCCGATTGCGGGGGTAAAACTTGGCTATGTAACAGAGAGTTATTGGCTGACCATCGGCGCGTTGATTGCCTTTGTGGTTATTACATTGGGCTATGCAATTCGCTTGCTGAAGGTTGTGCCAGTGCAACCGTTGCGTCCCTCGATTGCGATCATTCTGGCGCCTGTCTCGCTTTTTGCCCTGTCTTTCGGGCAGTTGGAAATGAATGGCCTGTTCGAGTTCTTTTACTGGGCATCTTGGCTTGTGTTTGCGGCGATGGTGGCCCTTTTGCCTTGGATGACCGCAGGGGGCTGGACACCGCTATGGGGGGCGCTGACATTCCCTTTTGCTGCTTTTGCTAATGTACAAGTTCTTGCGCTCGCCAAAGGCTATGGTTTTATCGCAGAGGCGGGTTTGGTTCTGGGCCTGTTTGTTGCGACGCCAATCGTGTTTTACATCGTTTACCGCTCCTCTATGGCATGGGTCACTGGGGCATTGTCAGAAAAATCCGGCGCGGCGGTTGTATAAAACATAGCCCATGGCATAGTTTTCCTCTCACAGGGCTTTCCTTTTTCTCCAACCCATGAAATAGGGACACGGCAACACCACTTTCCATCAGGAGATCGATATGGAGATTCGTGAGGCCCTTACCTTTGACGATGTTTTGCTTGTTCCCGGCGCGTCCAGCGTGCTGCCGGCGGATGCCGATACATCCACATTTGTGACAAAAACCATCCCCCTAAACATCCCGTTGCTGAGTTCCGCAATGGACACTGTGACCGAGGCACCGATGGCGATTGCCATGGCGCAGGCGGGGGGCATGGGCGTGTTGCACCGCAACCTGTCGCTTGATGAACAAACCAGCCAAGTGCGCCGTGTTAAGCGGTTCATTTCCGGTATTGTCTATAATCCGATTACCCTGCGGCCTGACCAAACCCTTGCAGATGCCAAGGCGTTGCAAGCACGCTACCGCGTGACCGGCTTTCCTGTTGTCGATGAAAAGGGCCGTATTCTGGGTATTGTCACCAACCGTGATATGCGTTTTGCCACGGCGGATGACACGCCTGTGGCCCTGATGATGACCAACGAAAATCTGGCAATCCTGCGCGAACCGGCGGGGCTGGAGGAAGCCAAATCGTTGATGCATGCACGGCGCATTGAAAAGCTGCTGGTGGTGGACGGTGACAATAAATTGACCGGTTTGCTGACCATCAAAGACCTTGAACAGGCGGTTCTAAATCCCTCTGCCTGCAAGGATGAGCTGGGCCGCCTGCGGGTGGCTGCGGCCAGCACTGTGGGGGACGCGGGGTTTGAACGCTCCGAGATGCTGATAGATGCGGGCGTTGATTTGCTGGTCATTGATACGGCGCATGGCCATTCCATCAGTGTGGGGCAGGCGGTTGAACGCATTAAAAAACTGTCCAGCACAGTGCAGGTTGTGGCGGGCAACGTGGCCACAGCCGAGGCCACCAAAGCCCTGATAGATTGCGGCGCGGATGCGGTGAAAGTGGGCATTGGGCCGGGTTCCATCTGCACCACGCGCATTGTGGCAGGTGTGGGTGTGCCCCAACTGACGGCCATTGATGACTGTGCCACCGAGGGTCAAAAAACCAACACGCCAATCATCGCGGACGGCGGTATCAAATTCTCTGGCGATTTCGCCAAAGCTATTGCGGCGGGGGCGTCTTGCGCCATGGTCGGCTCGATGATTGCCGGCACAGATGAGGCCCCGGGCGAGATGATCCTCTATCAGGGGCGCAGTTTCAAATCGTTCCGTGGTATGGGGTCGGTTGGCGCTATGGCGCGCGGATCGGCGGATCGTTATTTCCAAAAGGAGGCCAGCAGCGATAAGCTGGTGCCCGAGGGGATCGAGGGTCAAGTCCCTTATAAAGGTGCCGCGAGTGCCGTTGTGCATCAGATGGTCGGGGGCCTGCGTGCCGCCATGGGCTATACGGGCAGCGCCACCATTGCTGACATGCGCAAGGGTTGTAAATTTGTGAAAATCTCGGGCGCGGGCCTGAAAGAAAGCCACGTCCACGACGTGCAGATCACCCGCGAAAGCCCGAATTATAGGACCGGATAGATAAATGACACCTGCTGCAAGATATGGCGCCGCGATTGGCGTGCTGGATGGTTTCCTAACGGGTGAACCGGCGGAAAAATTGCTGAGCAATTGGTCTCGGCGCAATCGCTATGCTGGTTCCAAAGACCGCGCGGCGGTGCGTGACATCGTGTTTGATTGCTTGCGCAACTTGCGTTCGTTCCAACACGTCGCCGGTTTTACCGGCGGCCGCGCCTTGGCGCTGGGGCATGCTTTGGCTCACGGGCTGCAACACGAGGAAGTTTTTTCCGAAATTGGCTACGCTCCTAAGCCGTTGAACGAGGATGAGCTGACAGCATTTGCGGGAACACGTGACCCCGCGAACGAGGGTGTAAATCTGGACCTGCCCGATTGGTTGGTTGCGCCGCTGCAAGAGACCCTCGGGCCTGATTTCACCGAAACCTGCCAAATCATGCGCAGCCGCGCCCCTGTGGATTTGCGGGTAAACCTGCGCAAGGGCAGCCGTGAAGATGCCAAGGCCGCATTGGCGGCAGAGGATATTTTGACGGAGCCGGTCGATTTTGTTGATACGGCCCTGCGTGTACTCGAAAATCCGCGTCGCGTGGCAAATTCTAAACCCTATCTCGACGGGCGTGTCGAATTGCAAGACGCCGCATCACAGGCGGTTGTGGCGATGCTCCCCTTGCAAGACGGGCCGCGCGTGCTCGATTATTGTGCAGGTGGTGGTGGTAAAACCTTGGCGATTGCTGCCTTGGCCCCCAGTGCCCGTATAACGGCCTATGATCAAAGTCAGGCCCGTTTGGAACCTTTGCGGGACCGGGCCAAACGCGCAGGCGTGCCGGTGCGCCTGCTCAAACTCCACCCCCAAGAGAAAGACGGAACCTTTGATCTGGTATTGCTGGATGTGCCGTGCAGTGGTTCCGGTTCTTGGCGGCGCAATCCAGAGGCCAAATGGCGTTTGAACGAACAGGGTTTGGCAGGGTTGAATGAAACACAATCCACAATCCTGCAAGCCGCCGCTGATTTGGTTGCCCCGACGGGTACACTGGTCTATGTGACCTGCTCCCTCCTGCGGGCAGAAAACGAGGACAGGATTGCCGAGTTCTGCAAAGACCGTCCAGAATGGGAAATCAGCCACACACATCGTTTTAGACTGATTGATGGCGGTGATGGCTTCTTTCTCACGCTTTTAACCCGGAAATAACCACCCTAGATTGAAATTCGACCGTGTTTATGTATTGTTAACCTAATAAGTGCACCTAGAGGCAGCTTTTACGGGGTAACATGAACCAAAGTAAATTAATGAGTTGGGCAACACTGACGGCGATTGCCTCCTCTGGTGTATTGGCTGTCTGGTTTGTGGCCAACACCCCTAACGGGACGTCATTATTGGTAGGGGGGGCAATTACTGCGGCCGGTTTTTTGCTGTTTTAGGGCGCACTACAGCACTTTCCCCGCCTCTCGCTGCTGGACCTGAGGCTGATTTACCAACTCTGGCGCACGTAAAACCGAAAGAAAAGCCGTCAGAGCTGCCGGTGAAATTGGAAGAACAGCGCGAAACTGCATTTTCATTCCTAGAGGGGTATGAGGCATTTCCAATCGCCCTTTTGCGCATCGAAGCCGATGACCGTGTGACGTTTTGCAATAAAACCGCCCGAGAATACTTGGGCGTTGGCACCGATGAAACCCCCAGATTCGACGATTTGGTTCTGGGATTGGGGCGCAGCGTTCCTGCTTGGGTTGAATATGTCCGGAAATCTGGCACGAAATCCCAACCTGAAATGTTGGAAACCAAACGGGATGGCGGTGTTTCAATGTTGCAGGTCAGTCTGATTGGTAATGCCGGCACCCCCAAGGGGACTTTGCTCGCCACGCTAAGTGATGCGACGCAACTGCAATCTTTGCAGGCGCAATTTGTCCAAAGCCAGAAAATGCAGGCGATCGGTCAGTTGGCGGGCGGGGTTGCGCATGATTTCAATAATCTGCTGACCGCTATTTCCGGCTATTGTGATTTATTGCTGCTGCGCCATGAACGGGGCGACCCTGATTATGGCGATCTTGTGCAGATCAGCCAAAATTCCAACCGTGCCGCTGCATTGGTGGGGCAATTGCTGGCTTTTTCACGCAAACAAACGCTACAACCCCAGCTGCTCCGCGTGAATGATACACTTTCAGAGTTGACCCACTTGCTAAATCGGCTGGTCGGGGAAAAGGTGCGTTTGAATACGGAATATGGCAAAAACCTGCCCGATATTTTCGTGGATGGCCGCCAGCTTGAACAGGTGATCATGAACCTTGTGGTGAACGCGCGTGATGCGATGCCCAAAGGGGGGGAGGTCGAAATTATTTCCGGTATGCAGGTTTTTTCCGAGGATACCATTATCCAGAAAGCAACAATTCAGGCGGGCACTTACATAAGTATCAAGGTGTCCGATACAGGCTGTGGCATTCGAAAAGATCAATTGCTAAAGATTTTTGAACCGTTTTTCACCACCAAGAAAGTGGGGGAAGGGACGGGATTGGGCCTGTCGATGGTCTATGGCATTATCAAACAGACAGGTGGTTTTATTTTTGCAGAAAGTGTTGTCGGTCAGGGGACGAATTTCACCATCCTTTTGCCAGAACACGATGGTTCCTCGGTGAAAATAGCCCCTGTGAAAGAGGTTAAAAAAGGCGGCGCAACCGCGCTTAATGGTCAGTCTGTTTTGTTGGTCGAAGACGAAGCCCCGGTGCGCGCCTTCGCGGCCCGCGCCCTGAAAATGCACGGGGTTGATGTGACGGAAGCATCCTCTGCCGAGCAAGCGCTCGAGATACTGGAGAATCCGGATTGTTTTGTTGATATTATTATTTCGGATGTTGTGATGCCCGGTATGGACGGGCCAACATGGGTGCGCCAAGCATTGACCAAACGCCCTGATACCAAAGTTATATTTGTGTCAGGCTATGCCGAAGAAACCTTCTCCCGTGAGCATACCGAAATATCGAATGCCGTGTTCTTACCCAAACCATTCTCGCTGAAACAACTCATTTCAAAGGTGCGGGAGTTGTCGAGCTAGGGCCAGTACCTATTTGCGAAATTGCTCGTACAGCTCGAAATCCTTGCTATATACGTTTCGCAGTTCCGCCAGTAGGGCCTTGCTCAAAGACAAATCTGCCTTTGGCGAGGTGTTGGCATGCCCTAGCGTTACGGATCGCCCCAGCCGATTCTGCATAAACCGCATCATCCCTGCCATGTCTTCATAGCAAAACAGATAACTGACGCCCAATTCATTATCCTTGTCACTCAGGAACTTGGCCTGCGAGCCAACCCGTGCGTAGTCAGGCGGTGTGTCCGACAGATACGCCGCAACAAACTGGTCAAAACTAACCCCGACTGTACTATTTGTCGTTCCGGAAATCTCCTCCCGGCCCCGATACCTGTACCAACTGCCAAGCCAATCCACAGGTTCGCGAATGACCGCGACCGTGTCAGGTTCGTCCTTGGTAAAAGTCATCACAAACGGTTCCAACATCCGTTTATACTTGCGATAGGGTGTGTGTTTGGCATTAGGCGTTCTTGCCAAACGGATGTCACACCCACTGCCAAACGCCATTTCAATAGAGGTGGATGCGGTTTTCGGTGTGGCCAAAAAAACCAGCTTTTCCTTCAAGAAAATCATCATACGCGTTACCTGCCCGATTTATTTTTACTTTTAACGGCTATTTTTACCAATCATAAACCTTCATGACCAATTGTGGAATTGAAATATTCACTTGTAATGTTCTCTCTTTGGTCTCATAGGTTAACAAGAGAACAAGAGCAGAACATCAGCAGCGATTGCCGCATAGCGCGCGATATGAAATAAGAGGAAAGAAAATGGCGACTCCCCTACTTGATTTGAATGAAAGACGCGCAATGGATAAAGATAAAGCACTGGCATCGGCGCTGAGCCAGATTGAACGACAGTTTGGCAAAGGCTCGATAATGAAGCTGGGCCAGGCCGGCGCGGCACTCGATGTCGAGGCTTCCTCTACGGGGTCGATCGGTCTCGATATTGCGCTGGGCATCGGCGGCATCCCAAGGGGCCGTGTGATTGAAATATATGGGCCGGAAAGCTCTGGTAAGACCACAGTAACGTTGCACTGCATTGCCGAAATGCAAAAAAAGGGCGGCGTTTGTGCCTTTGTCGATGCGGAACACGCGCTTGATCCGTCTTATGCCAAAAAATTGGGGGTCAATCTGGATGACCTGCTGATTTCCCAGCCTGACACGGGTGAACAGGCGTTGGAAATTACCGATACATTGGTGCGTTCCGGGGCCATCGATATGGTGGTGATTGATTCGGTTGCGGCCCTGACCCCTAAGGCAGAGCTGGAGGGCGATATGGGCGATCATCAGGTGGGCGCGCAGGCCCGATTGATGTCGCAGGCCATGCGCAAACTGACGGGGTCCATTTCAAAATCGGGTTGCACTGTATTCTTTATCAACCAGATTCGGATGAAAATTGGCGTGATGTTTGGCTCGCCTGAAACAACGTCCGGCGGCAACGCCCTGAAATTCTATGCCTCTGTGCGTCTGGATATTCGCCGAATCGGTGCAATTAAAGACCGCGATGAAATCGTTGGTAACGCGACACGGGTTAAAGTGGTCAAAAATAAGGTGGCACCGCCGTTCAAACAGGTTGAATTCGACATTATGTATGGCGAAGGCATTTCCAAACGTGGGGAATTGATTGACCTCGGGGTCAAAGCCGGGATTGTTGAAAAATCCGGCTCGTGGTTCTCTTATGGTGACCAACGCGTTGGGCAGGGCCGCGAAAACGCCAAGAAGTTTATGAAAGATAACCCGATGATTGCCTATGAGATCGAGGATAAAATCCGTGCCGCTCATGGTTTGGAATTCGACATGCCGCCCCCGACAGCCGCAGATGACGACGTCGTCGAGAAATAAATGTATTCATGCGCTCCGCGCGGGGATATTTAACAGAACAAAGAAATGAAGCGGCGGGGAAACTCGGCGCTTTTGTTTTGGATGGTGGACAGACTTGGGGCAGGGCGCTAAACCGCTGTGACGCCTTAACATTGCAGGATCACGCCAATGAACAGCTTGAACGATATACGCTCCACATTCCTTGATTTCTTTGCCAAGAATGGCCACGCGGTTGTGGACAGTTCGCCCCTTGTCCCGCGCAATGACCCGACACTGATGTTTGTTAATTCCGGCATGGTGCAGTTCAAAAACCTGTTTACCGGTGTTGAAAAACGCGATTATGTGCGGGCAACCACGGCGCAGAAATGTGTGCGTGCGGGGGGCAAGCACAATGACCTGGACAATGTGGGATACACGGCGCGCCACCATACATTCTTTGAAATGCTGGGGAATTTTTCCTTTGGGGATTATTTCAAGGAAGAGGCGATCATTTATGCTTGGGACTTGATTACCAAGGATTTCGGCATCGACAAAGACAAGCTGCTGGTCACAGTCTATCACACCGACGACACGGCGGCGGAAATCTGGAAGCGGTATGCGGGCCTGCCCGATGAGCGGATCATTCGCATCGCCACCAATGACAACTTTTGGATGATGGGGCCAACAGGACCCTGTGGTCCTTGCACCGAGATTTTTTACGACCATGGTGACCATATTTGGGGTGGTCCTCCCGGTTCCCCCGATGAAGATGGCGATCGTTTCATTGAAATCTGGAACGTGGTGTTCATGCAGAATGAACAATTTGCCGATGGCAGTAAAATCGACCTGAAAAATCAATCAATTGACACGGGTATGGGGCTAGAGCGGGTCGCAGCCTTGATGCAGGGCAGCTATGACAATTATGACACCGACCTGTTTAAAGCCCTGATCGAGGCCTCGGCCCATGGCACCGGTGTTGACCCTTATGGCGACAAAAATATCCACCACCGCGTGATTGCGGACCATCTGCGCTCCACGTCCTTTCTGATTGCGGACGGGGTTTTGCCCAGCAACGAGGGGCGCGGATATGTTTTGCGCCGGATCATGCGCCGCGCCATGCGCCATGCCCATTTACTGGGGGCGCAAGACCCGTTGATGCACCGTTTGGTGCCAGAATTGGTGCGCCAGATGGGGCAGGCCTATCCCGAATTGACCCGCGCCCAAAGCATGATCGAAGAAACCCTGTTGCTGGAGGAAACCCGTTTCAAAACCACGCTTGACCGTGGGCTTGGCTTACTGGACGCCGCCTTGGAAGACTTGCCGAGTGGCGCGACACTGCCTGGCGAAACCGCTTTCAAGCTCTATGACACTTTCGGATTTCCCCTTGATCTGACACAGGATGCACTGCGAGAAAAAGGCGTCAAAGTCGATACTGACGGTTTTGACACAGCCATGGCCGCGCAGAAAGCCAAGGCCCGGGCCGCCTGGGTTGGCACGGGACAAGCAACCGATGAAACCATCTGGTTTGATCTGGCGGAGGCGCATGGCGCAACCGAGTTTTTGGGTTATGACACTGAGGTGGCCGAGGGGCAGGTATTGGCCGTCGTGTGCGGTGGCAAGGTAACCGATTGCGCAGATGGATTGGCGCAAATCGTGTTGAATCAAACACCGTTTTACGCGGAATCCGGCGGGCAAGTCGCTGATAACGGCTTGTTGAAAACCGACGGTGGCGAGATGCAAATCACGGATGTGCGTAAGTCTGCCGGTGTTTTCATCCACAGTGGCAAAGTTGTTCGCGGTGAAATTTCCACAGGTGCCGCCGCCGAATTGCAGGTGGATCATACGCGTCGCAGCAGTATCCGCGCCAATCACTCGGCCACACATTTGTTGCACGAGGCGCTACGCCAGCACTTAGGAGAGCATGTTGCGCAGCGCGGCTCGTTAAATGCCGATGATCGTTTGCGTTTTGATTTTTCCCATTCCAAAGGAATGACAGCGGCAGAATTGGGACAGGTTGAAACCGAAGTGAACGGTTATATCCGGCAAAACACCGCCGTTGAGACTCGCATTATGACGCCTGACGAGGCGCGCGATTTGGGGGCGCAGGCCTTGTTTGGGGAGAAATACGGCGACGAAGTGCGGGTGGTTTCCATGGGCGAACAGATCGGCAGTGGTAAAGGCAGCGCTGGGGCGACCTATTCGCTGGAACTTTGCGGGGGCACACATGTAATACGCACCGGTGACATCGGATTGTTCACTTTGATCAGCGAATCCGCCTCTTCTTCGGGGGTACGCCGAATTGAGGCATTGACCGGGCAGGCAGCATTTGATCACTTTAGCGACCGGCAAAACATGCTGGCGGATGCTGCCAACAGCCTGAAATCGCGCGCAGAAGATGTGCCGGAGCGGGTGAAATCCTTGCTTGAGGAGCGTAAAGCGTTGAACAATGAAATCGCAGATTTGCGCAAGCAAATTGCGATGGGCAGCAGTGCTGACACGACAAGCGTCGAGCAAATTAACGGCATCCCATTCTTTGCACAAATCCTGGCGGATGTGCCGGGCAAGGACCTGCGCGGGTTGATTGACGAACATAAATCGCGCCTTGGGTCCGGTGCCATTTTGTTGATTTCCGGCGCAGGCGGCAAGGCAGCCGTGGCAGCCGGTGTCACGGATGATCTAACGCCGAAAGTTTCTGCCGTTGATCTGGTCAAGGCCGCGGCGGCAGCTTTGGGTGGCAAGGGCGGTGGCGGGCGTGCAGATATGGCGCAGGCTGGCGGGCCGAATATTGACAGTGCAGAGGCCGCGGTGGCCGCTGCGAAACAGGTTTTGGAGGGTTGGAAATGACAGCTTATACAATGGCGCATATCGATGTGAAAGACGACGCCGCATATGCGAAATACGCGGCGCTGGCGGGGCCTGCTGTGGCAAAATACGGCGGTGAATTTCTGGCGCGTGGCGGCGAAACTGCCGTGATGGAGGGCAAAGCACGGTCGCGCAATGTGATCATCCGGTTTAAAGACATGGCAACTGCCAAAGCGTTTTATCACAGCCCGGAGTATCAAGAGGCACTCAGCCATGGCTTGCCTGCGGCGGACCGTGATTACCTGTTTGTGGAGGGCGTGTAATGACCGCATATGTTATCGCGCAAATCACCGTAACGGACCCGGATGGATATCTGGAATACGCCAGCCAAACCGTTGCCATAGCAGAGAGGTTTGGCGGGAAATTCCTTGTAAAAGGCGGCCCCTCAGAACAGGTTGAGGGCGTTGGGAAAGACCGCAATGTAATTGTCGAGTTCTCGGATGTTGCCGCTGCCAAAGCTTTCTACAACTCGGATGAATACCGTAAAATACTGCCGGTTGCTTTGCGGTGTTCTCGCCGTGATTTGGTGATTGTTGAAGGTGTCTAATGTGTGGTTGAGCCAGAAAATAGGTTAATCACCAATACGCCCGCCACAATCAGCGCCATACCGACGACGGCCGCAAAATCCAGTTTCTGATTGAACATAAAATAGCCGGCGATTGCGATCAGAATGATCCCCGTTCCGGACCAAATGGCATAGACCAGCCCGACGGGCATCACCTTGAGCACAAGCGCCATAAAATAGAACGAGAACCCGTAGCTGACGATCAATATAAGGACGGGGATCGGCTTGGTGAATTGCAGGGAGGCCTGCATGGCCAAGGTTCCGATTGTCTCCAATATTACTGCGGCCAATAGGTTGATATAGTGCAGCGGCATCTGGTTTCCTCTCGCCAATATTTCCCAAACTCTAGGCCTGTAGCAAACCCGCCACAAGTGCACCTTTTGGGGGGGATGATTGACCTTGAGAGGCCAATTCCTATTTGGCTGGAAGCGCGCCGACAAAATCCAAAGCCAAGTCCAGAACTTGTTTGTTCCTATCGTCATCTGCCAATAAACCCGCGTTCACATCCAGCATGCCACCCATTTTTTTGCTGGTAAATGCCAGTGGTGAAACGCCGTTCACGGCCAGAGCAGCCGCCTCATTCCCTTTGCCAACACGGTACATTCCGCCGCCCTTGTGGACACCGCACAGCATATTTCCATTCAACATGAAACACAGGCCACCAAACATTTTCTTTTCAACGATGCCCTTCATGTCGCCAATAGCATCCCGCATCAATGCCGCGTGCCCCTCATCATATGCCATTCTACTCTCCTTGATCTTGTGTCGCCATCAGCGTATCACGCAACGGCTGTAAGCAGGAGAATTTCTACATGTCGGGAACCGACCACGCCAAAGCCGCTGATTGGGGCGGGCCGCAGCCTGCAATCGTGCTGATTGCTCCGCAAATGGGCGAGAACATCGGTGCAGCGGCGCGGGCGATGTATAATTTCGGTCTGGAATGGATGCGCATTGTGAACCCGCGCGATGGCTGGCCCAATCAAAAGGCTGTGACCATGGCCAGCGGGGCCGGGCGCGTGCTTGACCAAGTTTCGGTGACGCAAACCACGGATGAGGCAATTGGCGATCTGAATTATATTTTTGCGACAACCGCGCGGGGCCGCGATCTGACCAAACCCGTTGTGTCGCCGGAACGCGCGATGCAACAAGCGCGTGCGATGATCGGCCAGGGGCAAAAGGTCGGCATTCTGTTTGGGCCGGAACGCTCTGGCTTGAACAACGACGACATTGCCCGTGCCAACGCAATTATTTCAGTGCCCGTTAACCCCGCATACGGATCACTCAATCTGGCCCAATGTGTGTTGCTGCTGGCCTATGAATGGCGACGCCAAACCGGCGAGGTCGTGCCGGAGGTTCTGGAACTGGCGGGATCCCATCCTGCCAGCAACATCGAAATTCAAAAACTGACCGAGCATATGGAGCAGCGCCTTGAAACAACCGGATTTTTCTGGCCGGAACATAAGGCCGAGAGCATGATCCTGAACCTGCGCAACATGATTTCCCGCATGCCCCTGACGGATGCGGACGTGCGCATCATGCACGGTATCATTCGCGCCTTGTCGGACAAGCATCCAAAGACTAAGTTTCCCAAAAACTAGGGGTAGAAGATGAGCAAACCACGCAGCATTTTTGAAGACGTCGGTGGTGACAAACCTACCGAGATCGCGCCCAAAACCGGGGGGATTGACGGCGGCAAACAAGGCTCGCGCCGCGCGGTGTCCATCTGGCTGGCAATTCTGTTTGCGCTGGTGGCATTGATGGTGATTGTTGGCGGTCTGACCCGTTTGACAGACAGTGGATTGTCCATAACCGAATGGAAACCCGTCACGGGCGCGGTGCCGCCAATGGGGGCAGCTGCTTGGGATGCCGAGTTTGCAAAATACCAGAAATCACCGGAATTTATGCTGCAAAACAAGGGCATGACCCTGTCAGAGTTCAAGGGAATCTTTTGGTGGGAGTGGGGCCATCGCCAGTTGGGCCGGCTTGTTGGCCTCGTGTGGGCCGTTGGTTTTCTGTTTCTATTGGCCACAAAACGTATTCCCCGTGGCTGGCACGGGCGCCTGATCGGGGTTGGGTTTCTGGGCGGATTACAGGGGGCCGTAGGCTGGTGGATGGTTTCCTCCGGCCTAACGGGGCGCATGGTTGATGTGGCCTCTTACCGCCTCGCCATCCATTTGGGTCTGGCATTTATCATCCTCGGAGTGATCGCCAGCTTTTTCTGGCAGATGCGACGTAGCGACATCGACCTGATGCAGGCGCGCCGTTCACGGGAAGGCGGCTTGGTGACACTCTCGACACTTTTGCTGGTATTGGTGTTCGGCCAAATTCTGCTTGGTGCCCTCGTTGCGGGGATCGACGCCGGACGCAGCTATCCGGAATGGCCGTTGATGAACGGCGCGTTCCTACCTTCCGAGAGTTTCGATCTCGAACCGATGTGGGCTAACTTTTTTGAAAATGCCGCACTGGTGCAGTTCAACCACCGGCTGCTTGGCTATCTGGTTTTTGCGCTGACGATAGCCACGTGGTGGAAATCCCGCCGCTCGCCGGTAATCAGCACGAAAAAGGCATTTCGCATGATGGTGTCAGTGGTGGTCTTGCAGATGGTCCTTGGTATAGTCACAGTCCTTTACTCCGCCCCGTGGCATGTCGCAATAATTCACCAAATCGGCGCAATTCTGGTTTTCACAACCGTTCTGCGCTGCCGCTTTTTATCCGCCTTTCCCAAGGCTCAAAGTTTGAGGTAACCGTTATGACATCTACACAGGCCTACACCGATTTGATGGCGCATATGCGCGATGTTACGGCTTTGTCACAAGTTTCCGGCCTGCTCGGTTGGGATCAGGAAACGACCATGGCCAAAGGCTCCGCCAAGCAGCGTGCCGAATGGCAAAGTGCAATGAGCGCGGTTATCCACGCGAAAAAAACTGATCCCAAGATTGGTGACTGGTTGGCTGCAATTGACGCCAGCGGATTGGCGGCGATGGAACGGGGCAATTTGCGGGTGATCCAAAACAGCTTTGCGCGGCAATCGCGTGTCCCTGCGGATCTTGCCGTCGAAATTGCCCGTGTGACGTCCGAGGCACAGGGTATTTGGGCCAAAGCGCGTGAAGCGGGTAACTTCGCCGATTTTCAGCCCACACTGTCCGAGGTCTTGAACCTGCGCCGCCAAGAGGCCACGGCTTTGGCCAATGGCGGCGATCACTATGATGCGTTGCTGGAGGATTACGAGCCGGGAATGACAGCCGCAGAATTGGACGTTTTGCTCGGTGGCTTGCGCACGGGTTTGGTCGATTTACGCGAACGGATCGGCGACAGCACTGTTCAGATACCGGATTTGCAAGGCAGTTTCTCTCAAGATCAGCAAATGCTGATCGCGGGCGAACTGGCCTCTGCATTTGGGTATGATTATAGCCGTGGGCGCCTTGATCTGGCGGTTCACCCGTTTTCATCCGGCAATTTTAACGATGTCCGCATCACCACGCGGGTGGTGGAACGGGATCCGTTTAACTGTTTTTATTCCACAATACACGAAGTTGGCCACGCGGTTTATGAACAGAACATCAATCACCTTCACGGCCTGACGCCAATCGGGCAGGGGGCCAGCATGGGAGTGCATGAATCCCAAAGCCGGATTTTTGAAAACCAGCTGGGCCGCAGTCGTGCATTCACCGGATTTCTGTATACGCGCATGTGTGAAGTATTCGGTGATTTTGGTGTTGATAACGCGGAAACTTTCTACCGCGTGGTTAATAAACTGCGCAAAGGGTTCATTCGCACCGAGGCTGATGAGGTGCAATATAACCTGCATGTCTTGCTACGGTATGATCTGGAGCGGTCATTGATTGCAGGTGATCTGGAGGTGGCTGATCTGGAGGCCGCATGGAATGATCGTTTCAAAGCTGACTTTGGCTATGATGTAGAGGGTGCTGCCAATGGCGTGCTGCAAGATGTGCATTGGTCGGTTGGCTTGATGGGCTATTTCCCGACGTATTCGCTGGGGAATATCTTTGCGGGCGAATTATATGTGGGTTTGCGGGATGCTTTACCTGATTTGGACAGCGATCTTGCTCGGGGGGATACCAACAAAGCAATTGCCTGGCTGGGCGATAAAATCCATCAATATGGATCGGTCTATGAACCGTCGAAAGTTATGGAAATGGCAGTGGGTCACAAACCGACCGAGGCACCACTGCTGGCTTATCTAAACCAGAAATTTGGCGATATTTACAATCTGTAACCCGTAGCAACTGTATTAATCAACTCATTTCCTGCCATGGCGTTCCCCTTTTGAGGACGGCATTGGCAGTTATCAGCAGTTTGCGCGCGACGGCAATCTGGACAAGCTTGTGCGGCTTGCCTTTGGCTTTTAACGGTTTGGCAAAACGGGCAAGGGTTGGATTGAAGCGGGTTGCGACCAGTGCTGCTTGATAGAGCGTACCGCGCAGGGGTTTGCGCCCGCCTTTGATGAAGCGTTTACCGGTTTTTAATCCGCTATCATGGTTAATCGGGGCCACACCTGCAAGTGCTGCAACCGCGCGATCTGTCAGGCTGCCCAGTTCCGGCATTTCCCCAAGCAGTGTTGCGCACAAAACGGGGCCGATGCTTGGAATAGACCGTAATAAAGCTGATTTTCTGGCCATCTGCGGATCGTGTTCCTGCAAGGTGCTAATCGCATCCTCCAAGCCCTTGATCTGTTCTTGAATAAACCTGAAATGAGCTTTGTCAAAGACAAGTATCTCTGGGGTGTTTTGTTGCTTCATCTGGCAGGACAGGGCTGTTCTCATCTTGATAAGTTGCCGTCTCTTTGCGCACAACACATTGAGTTTGCGGGTGTTTACCGTTGGCAAGCGTCGCCCCTGCTCTGGCCGAAAGCGCACAAAATCAGCGATGACAACTGCGTCAAGCGCATCTGTTTTTGCCAGACCACCACGGGTTTTGGCAAAGGCACAAACCTGTGCCGGGGCCAGTTGGCGTACGTTAAAACCAGCCCGATCCAGCATCGCCCAAAGCTGCCATTCATAGCCGCCCGTTGCTTCTAGGCCGATGTGGATACGCAATCGATCCGGTGCAAGTTTTGCCAGATAATCGACGCAATCCATATGGCCTTTGGCGGTGTTTTCCACCGCCCAAATATGGTTAACGCCAGCAACGGCAACGACCAGTTCGCGTTTGCCGACATCTATTCCGACAAAGCTTTCATTTTGTGTTAACATCCTGATCTCTCCTTCTTGTGTTACGGGCTTTATTGCCCA
>JAJRPO010000086.1 GCA_024280735.1 Alphaproteobacteria bacterium
ACCACCAGCTGAAGCTGGTGGGTTTGAAGAGCTGGCGGACTGAAGTCCACCTTTCTTAATTGAGCATGCTACGCATGCAAACCTCTTGTATGTGGACCACTTGGAAAGTGGTGGCTTCAAACCATTTAGTTGATAGTGAATTTTAATTCACCGTAATCTGGCGGGAGTACGCCGTTTTGCCCGGGGCCGTGTCGTTTCAACGCTGTTGACAAAATTTATCTCTGGGATGAAAGTTGATTTTCACGCTCCCACTCCTTACATTATGATCAAGGAGACTCCGACAATGGCCATACCCCTCGCCCCGATTGCCTTTACTGCCGCCCGCTACGGTTCTGTCGCACTCGCGGCCTATTATACTGCGCGCAAGGTACAACTGTCAGAGACCAATCAAGCCTCCGAGGATGCGCTTGATACGGTTGTCGAGGGGGTCAGCGCCCATAAATGCTCTGACGCGCCGCAAGGCAATATGGCAGTGCGTTGGCGCCGTGTCATCCGTTGGGGGGACGCGGGGCCGGGTTTGGAAATTGACATTGCGGCGCTTGGCCGGATCAGAATCAAAAGGGTTTAATCTATGCAGCTTTATTGGGCTTCTGCCTCGCCATTTGTGCGTAAATGCAGTGTTTGTATTATTGAAACGGGGCAGCAGGACTCGGTTGAGCAGGTCAGTGCCGTGGGAACGCCGCTTGATTCCAGCCAGATGCCCACATCGCATAATCCGTTGGGGAAAATACCGGCACTTACCCGCACGGATGGCCCAGCGCTGTATGACAGTCGGGTAATTACCCGTTATCTGAATGATTTGGCCGCGGGCAGTCTGTACCCCGAGGCCCGCCTTTGGGAAACTTTGACATTAGAAGCAACGGCGGACGGCATTATGGAGGCGGCGGTTTTGATGATCTATGAGGGCCGTTGCCGCCCAAAAGATCAGCAATCCGGCGCGTGGGTTGATGCGCAATGGTCCAAGGCCACCCGCGCATTGGACGCCGTTGAAGACCGCTGGATCAGCCACCTGTCCGGCCCGCTGGACATGGCGCAGATCGCTATGGGCTGTGCGCTGGAATACCTCGATTTCCGCCACGCGGACCGCGATTGGCGGGCGGGACGGCCAGAGTTGAGCGCATGGCAGGAGAGGTTTGCCATGCGCGATAGTATGATGGCGACCCAGCCTTACGTTTAGGGAGGTGGCCCCGCATCACCTGCGGGGCAATCGCACGCTAATAACTGAACTCGTCGTAAACCTTCGACAGATCACCGTTCCAATCACCCTCAAATTTCGCCGTTAACTCGCAGGCAGGCGACATGCCGGTTTCTACGACTTCTTGTACCGCATTGAGAAAATGGCTTTCGTCCGGCACCAACCCGCCTGCCCCCGGTTTGGCGCGCGCTTTCAGGCCGATCTCGGATATTTTCAGAACTTCTTTGGACAGCTCCAGCATCGAGGTTTTTCCGACAACTGCGCCAACCCCATCAACTGACGCCGCAACGCGCAGTGCCTCGCGGTGCTCCGCGTCCCAGTCTTTGCAAATATCCCAAGCCGCATCGAGCGCGCCTTGGTCATACATCAATCCAACCCAAAACGCCGGTAGCGCACAGATGCGCCGCCATGGGCCACCGTCCGCGCCGCGCATTTCCATGAATTGTTTGATCCGCGCTTCCGGGAAAACGGTGGTCAGGTGATCGGCCCAATCTGACAGCGTTGGTTTTTCGCCGGGCAGTGCTGGCAGTTCCCCCTTGAGGAAATCGCGGAATGATTGACCCAGCGCGTTAATATATTTGCCATCGCGGTAAACAAAATACATCGGCACATCGAGAACCCAATCCACATAGCGTTCAAACCCCATGCCGTCCTCGAATACAAAGGGCAACATGCCGGTGCGGGCATCGTCCAGCCCGCGCCAAACCCGCGAACGCCAGCTTTTGTGGCCATTGGGTTTACCCTCAAAAAATGGCGAATTGGCGAAAAGCGCAGTTGCAACAGGCTGCAAGGCCAGCGCCACGCGGAATTTTTGCACCATGTCGGCCTCGGACCCGAAATCGAGGTTCACCTGCACGGTACAGGTACGGTACATCATTTGTTTACCGTGGGTGCCCACACGGTCCATATAATCGGTCATCAGGCGGTAACGGCCTTTGGGCATCATTGGCACTTGTTCGTGGGTCCAGTCCGGGGATGCGCCAAGGCCAATATACCCAGCCCCAATGCGGTCCGCCACTTGCTGCACTTCTTTCAGGTGAACATTCACCTCGTCACAAGTCTCGTGGATGGTTTCCAATGGCGCGCCAGACAATTCCAGCTGCCCGCCCGGTTCCAGCGACACATTCGCACCGTCCTTTTCAAGGCCGATGATATTGCCAGCCTCCAGCACAGGTGCCCAGTTGAATTCATCGCGCAGGCCTTCCAGCATGGCTTTGACAGAACACTCACCCTCATAAGGCAGGGGGAGTTTGGTATCTTTGACATAGCCGAATTTTTCGTGTTCGGTGCCGATGCGCCAGTTTTCGATGGGTTTGCAGCCATCGGCCAGAAGTTGTGCCAGTTGATCGCGGTGTTCGATCAAACCGCCGCCGGTTTGTGGAATAGACATGAGGGAGGTTCCCGTTTGAAATATGTTCAGTTACGGCCAGAGGGCCTGTTTCGCGCCAAACTGTCAAGATGCTAAACGGGGCGATAAACACACGAAAATGTTTGTCAACCGATGGTCGCCCAATCCCTATGTCTTGTCCAAACGGTCGCTTTAATCTGGCACGCCTAAAATTTGCGGATCTGTTCCCATAAGCGAGCGGCTCTTTCAGCACATTCTGAGGTGTATTATTTTTGCGTGGCTCAATAGTCTATTAGGGCCTATGGGCATTCATCACATCGCGTATAAGTTGTTTTTCCGTGCAGAGGGTTAACAATTACCCTTGCCATGCTTATACATTTATCAAGAAAGCGTGGAAAAATACGAAATGCAGCCTCCATTTTCCAAAAATACTGGCTCACTGCGACTTAACACAAGTAACACTGATATGCACAAGGGAAACACGACATGACAACATTCTCCTACACAGGTACTTTCGTAGACTGGTCCAACGAAACTGACGGTCTGGACGCAATCGGCACGACAACGCTTACTTTTGTTGTAGTGGATTCAAATGACAGTTTCGCATATGTGAACGGAGATTTTTCCTCGGAGGCAGATTTCGACGCCGCCAAATTCACCAACCCCGCCCCTTACAATATGCTGATAAAAGGTGCTTACGCCAGCGGCGAACAGGTTATCAGCGGCTTTTTGGAAATAGAATGGGGAGCTGGCAATCTCACTTATGTGATGATCTTTGTTGATTCAGCGATAAACGATCATCAATTTTATCTGGGCGGCGACGCGCTTCCCGCCTTTACAACCGTCGCAGGATTCGAAGCCTTTAATTCGGCTATCGACTCCGTTACCACCATTAGCTCCGGTCCATTCCTTTTTGGCACAGACATTCGATATGACAGCCTGCCCGGCGTGGTTGTCAGCGAAAATGACACCATTCGCGGCACTGGCGAGGCCAATATTTTTCGGGGCGGTCTGGGACGCGACAAAATCTACGGTGAAGCCGGTGGGGACATTCTGTTTGGCGAGGCTGGAAATGATCGTCTTTGGGGCGGCGGGCAGTCAGATAAATTGTTTGGCGGCAAGGGCAATGATATTTTGAATGGCGGAACCGGTTTCGACATTTTGAAAGGCGGTGCCGGCAATGACAAGATGTTTGGCGGCAAAGGGCGCGACAGTTTGTTTGGCAACAACGGAAATGATGTCTTGTCTGGCGGTGGTGGAGATGACGCTCTCAAAGGGGGCAGCGGTGCCGACAAACTGATTGGTGGAAACGGCGATGACTGGTTGCTAGGGGAAGATGGCAACGACAAGCTTTTTGGTGGTAGAAACGCTGATTTGCTCGAAGCAGGTGATGGAGACGATATCCTTCAGGGTGGCAAAGGTGACGATGACCTGAGCGGCGGCGATGGGATTGATGTATTTTTATATTCTGGCGGCAAAAACGAAGGTGAAGATCTCCTTTGGGACTTTACCGTTGGCGAGGACATCATACGTATCGGTGGTAAGGTCACATTTGCCGATATCACCTTTCGCGAGCTAACATCAGAAATCAGCTGGAACTCGACAACATTGGTTTTTGGTGGCGGAAACGTGAGCTTGCTCACCGAAGACGACTTTGATTTCGTTTGAAGAGACTCGCGATATTTTCATTAGAATTGAGGGCGATAGGTGATTGTTGCCCTCTTCACTTTTCCCAAATCAGGAAACGGTTGTTCTGCGTCGACCCCATGGCCTTGACCACCTGTTCCATTTGAATCCCCGGCAAGGCGGCAAAGGCATCGAACAACAGATCGGTGCCTTGGGCCGAGGCTGGAATCAACAGCGGCAATCCGGCGCTGTGGGTCAACACCCAGAACACATCATCCGCCACGGGGCCGCTGTCTTTGGTAACAATCTCCAGCCGCGTTAGATCATCCAGCGAAACATAGGATCCGCTATCCGGCCCAAGATAGGCGATCTCGCGCTCTTTGACCTCTACCACCCCCACCGCACGCACCGGTTTATAAAACCGCACCCGCAGAAAGGCGCTGAATAACAGGCCCGCGCCAATAGCGCTCAGCGCGATACCCAGCCCGATATAGATGCTGCTGCTCAGGTCCACGCCCCGCCCAATCAGGCGCACGCCGAACAGCACAATCACGCCGGTAAAGGCAACTTCGCGGTAACGCCACAGATGGGCGCGCACTTCTGGTCGGATAAAATTCATCTGGTTAACTTTGGGCTATTTGCCTGCGCGGTCAAGCGCAGAAAGCTATTTGCCGATAAGGTGATAGAATTCCCGCAGTAATTCTTTTTGACTGCCCACCTGACATTTCGTCAGGATATTCTGCACATGCCAGCGCACGGTGCCATAACTGCGCGCCGATTTTTCCGCGATCTGTTTCAGCGAGGCCCCTTGTAACAGCCCGGCCAACACCTGGACTTCGGTATTGGTCAGGTGCCATTTAGCCCCGAAATCGGCAATCTCGACGGCAGGTTTTTCCAGCTGCAAATCCGCGTGGCGCACAATGGCCATCAGGTGGCGCATGAACAGGCTGAGGCGTTGCTTTTCAAGATCGGTGAAATCGCCCTCGGGTTCATCCCGCCAAACGACCATGGCGGCAAAAGTGCCATCGGGCAGGATTGCAGGCACCGCCAATTGATAGAACATGCCGTTGGCAATCAGGAAATCCGCAAGTGGACCGAGCTTGCGAAAAAGCGCGTCATTCACCGCATCCGTGCGCCGCGCCGGTTCCAGCGGCGGCAAGTCGGTTTCCGGAATTTGATGGTGCAGGTATATCTTTTGCGCCACATAGCGCGCGGTCACCTCCGGCTGAGAAGTGCCAATGACGTTGAATTCCTTGATCGTCCGCCGGTCATCCTCAAACGAAATATTATACAGCACCACATGGGCTGAAAAAACACTGCGAAATGCGCCACAAAAAGCATCCCAGCGATGATCGCCACGGCTAAGATGGGCTTCCGCAGTTAAATACAAATTTGTTAAAATTTCCATACCTATCCCTAGCAAACGCTAGGGGTAATTCAAATAGAAATACTTTAGCCATTGGTAATAGAAACAAAACAATCAGGAGAATATTTGATGGTCAATTATATCGGGTCAGACCTTATTAGCAGCGGCACGCAAGTTACTGTGAAAGCGGCAACAGATTATTACCTCGCCAAGGGGTGTCCGTAATCGCTGGCACGGGCGCACCCATTTATGCCGCCGGATTTGAAGGCGAAGATGTCAGCGGAGTGGATATCTTCATTTACGGTGATGTTTGGGGAAACGACGGGGCCATCAACCTTATCAGCACTGATTCAGGCCTTGAAAAGAACAGCAAAATTTTTGTTGGAAAATCCAGTACGCTTTCTGCATTGCAAGGGCCAACGGTACACATCGAAGCGGATTCTTCGACGGTTACAAATGCAGGAGAAATAACGGCTGTAAATGGCAACGCTGTCCAACTGTGGGGCAATCAAACTCTTTTGTTTAACAGCGGTACGATTGCTTTGCTTTCCGATTCTGAAAACACGCTGCTTTTGCAAGGTAATGAGGCAAAGATCGTCAACACAGGGACAATTCAGGGAGACGGGATCGAGGCGACAATCTTGTTCGAGGCACGCAATCCCACGCCCGATATCTCAAACGAATATGCGGGCAGTCTGGATAATTCTGGCAATGTTCTATCGGGGGGGCTGGCGCTGCAAGGATCCGTTGGCAGTGATCTAATTACCAATTCCGGAACCATCAGTGGCGACATAAAACTTGGTGGTGGTGCGGGCGGGGATGCCCTGACAAACAGCGGGTTTATTGACGGGCGGGTCACAGGTTTTGGCAGCGGCGGTGGCACGGTGAAAAACTCCGGCACCATCACCGAGGAACTGATTACGGGGAAAGGTTTCGATTTGGTGGTGAATACCGGCAAGCTGAACTACGTTGATCTGGGCGGCTCCGATGATCGCTATATCGCGCTTGGCGATGGCTATGTCTCCAGCCGCGTCGATGGCGGCGCCGGCAACGACCGCCTGACGGGGGGCAAGTTTGCCGAAGTGTTCAATGGCGATCAAGGCAATGACACGCTGCGCGGCAAAGGCGGCGAAGACACCTTAACTGGCGGCGCTGGCAACGACAGCCTGTTTGGCGGCGTTGGCGAGGATGACCTGGATGGTGGCGACGGCAAAGACAGGTTATGGGGAAATCGCGGCGATGATGTGTTGGTTGGCGGCTCCAAAAATGACAAGCTGTTTGGCAATGCAGATGACGACACGCTAAAGGGCGGCGCCGGCGCGGATGCCCTGTGGGGCGGGCGCGGCGAGGATGCGCTTTTTGGTGGCGGTGGCGACGACGAGTTCCATTTTCGCGGCGATTCCGGCAATGACAGCATTTTCGATTTCAAACGCGGCGCGGATAAAATCATCTTGCATGACCTCGGGATCGAGGGCTTTGCCGACTTGTCATCTGCCCTGACAATTGGCGGCGGCGGCGCGGTCATTGACCTAACCGAGTTTGGCAATGACGCGCGGATCTATGTGGCCAACGTGGAGACCCTGACCAGCAGCGATTTCGGCTTCGGTTAATCGGGGGTTAAAGCGTAAACTCAGGGTTTGAGGTGCTGGGTAGGGTATGGTTTTTCCGATTATTGAGTACTTGAATGCCGATGTCGGCCTTGAGTATCCGTCTTGATCAAGCCCTTAGTGTCAAATTCTGCATCGTGCATCAATGACCGTTACCGATCCAACCCGTCGCGGTTTTCCCAATTTATTAGAGGTTGCTGTCCAATGATACCAAACGGATTGTGGCTCCCGTCGTTCACATAATACCCCAAGCGTATTTCTTCAAAATCAAGGGTCTCTTTGATGCGCGGCATCTGGTAAATACGGCGTGTGAAACGCCAAAGAGCTGGATAATCCACCAGCCTTTTTTTTGTGCAACGAAAATGCGTCGCGTAAACGGTATCAAACCGCGCCAACGTCGCAAAAAGGCGAATGTCGGCAGTCGTCAGATTGTCGTTGAAAAGGAAATGCTGATACATCAAACGATCTTCAAGCCGATCCATCGTGGCGAATACCGAGTCGACCGCTTCATCGTATTCATCTTGTCGTTCCGCTTTGCCCGCGCGGTAGACCGCATTTGAAAGGCCGTCGAAAATCTCGTTTGTTAGTTCATCAATTTCGTTGGCTAAGCCTTCTGGGCGCAACTCGGGACCGTTCCCAGCTTGATTAAAGGCCAAGATAATATCGGCGGAGGAATTGGACAGCACGATTTGCTTCTTGTTGTCCCAAAGCATCGGCACAGTAGCGCGGCCGGTATAGTTGGCGTCCGTTTGCGAATATAGCTGATGGGCATGGTGAAACTTTCCCAAACGTGTGATCGGTCCATCCGGCAGAAGCCCATAGCCCTCGACGCGCTTTCCGCCTGCCCATTGGATGCGTATTTGATCGGAAAGATTGCATAGCACCAAGGCAATTACCGCCCCATGTGACCATGGGCAACTCGCGGACGCAATCAAATTAAACCGACCTAAATCGTGCTGCAAAGCCTGCAACATTTCTGCGTCGATGACCGAAGCAAGTGCACTTGCCTCACGTCGAAAAGTGCCAGACAGCATTGACCGGTCTGCGTCATTATCCCATTCGCCATCTATCAACATACCCATTTGCCAAAACCCTTCTCGTGTCTGTCCTGTTTCCATTATAATGTTACAGAACTTCCGTGGAAAGGGAAGTGGTCTAGCCGAAATGCGATCCTTGAGGGGTCTATAGAGAATGTCTCAAAAGTCCGCATAGCCGCCATTTGCCATTTGCATTAATTCTGGTGGTTGCTGTTCGCTACAGGTATTTACCTATCGCTGACCATGCTTCGCTTGCTCAAAGCGACTGTCATCAAAGGTGGTTACCCATTCAACCGTGAAGTTGGCACTAACCCCAATCCCCCAAGGCCATCTGCCAGAGCGTCAACGCAGCAACTGCTGCCGTGTCGGCCCGTAATATGCGTGGGCCTAGGCTGATGCTGGTGGCCTGCTCCATCGCGCGCAGACGGGTTGTTTCGGTCTCGGAAAAGCCGCCCTCTGGTCCTATCAGGATTGCCCATTTGCCGCGTTCGGCGGTGCTTAGGTCTGCAACGGCTTGCCCGACTTTGGCTTCGTCACAAAACAGCAATTGGCGGTCTTTGGGCCAGTTGTCCAATATCCCCTCCAGTTTTTGCCCAGCCTCCACAGGGGGCACAAAGGTGCCGCCGCATTGTTGCGCGGCGCTGACCGCATGGGCTTGTAGGCGGGTTTGGTTCAGGCGTTCGGAATTGGTAAACTCGGTCAGCACCGGCAAAATCCGTGCTGCCCCCAGTTCGGCGGCTTTCTCGACGATGAACTCGGTGCGGGCCTTTTTGATCGGTGCAAACAGCAGCCACAGGTCGGGCGGGTTCTGTTGCGGTTTGCTTTGAAAGTCACAAACCAACGCGCCTTTGCGCTTGCCGGCCTCCACAACATCCGCCTGCCATTCGCCATCCGCGCCGTTAAACAGCGCCACCCGCGCGCCTACGGACAGGCGCATTACGGCGAAAAGCCGGTTTGCCTGCTCCTTGGACAGCAAAACCGTTTGCCCTGCCCCCAATGGCCCGTCTACATAGAGCCTAGTTTTCGCGTTTTTTGTCATGGAAGTAACATATGGCCGATCAACAGCAGACACCAGAGCAACAAGCCGATGGCGTGGTCGCGGATGCGGTTAATCTGAACTGGGTGGACAGGTTTGCGCCGCGCTGGTCACGGCCCTATCTGCGACTGTCGCGTGCGGACCGTCCGGCAGGCACATGGTTGTTGCTGTTACCCTGTTGGTGGGGGTTGGCCTTGGGCATTCTGGGCGACCCGTTTGGCCCGACGCTCTATGACGCGTGGATCGCGGTTGCCTGTGCCATGGGCGCGTTCCTGATGCGCGGCGCGGGTTGTACATGGAATGACATCACGGATCGTGATATTGACGCGCAGGTGGCGCGCACTCGCTCGCGGCCCCTGCCCTCGGGTCAGGTCACCACCAAACAGGCAGAGGTTTGGATGGTTGTGCAAATGGCCATCGCGTTCTGCATCCTGCTGACCTTTAACCTGTTTGCCATCGGGTTGGCCGTTGCCTCCCTGTTGCCCGTTATCATCTATCCCTTTGCCAAGCGGTTCACCTGGTGGCCGCAGGTTTTTCTGGGCATCGCGTTTAACTGGGGGGCATTGCTGGGGTGGGCGGCACATACAGGTTCCCTCAGCCTGACGCCCATTCTGCTGTACCTTGCCGGAATCAGCTGGACGCTTTTCTATGACACGATCTATGCGCTGCAAGACATAGAGGACGATGCGCTGATCGGGGTGAAGTCCACTGCGCGGCTTTTTGCCGATAATACGCCGCGCTGGTTGCTCGGGTTTCAAGTGCTGGCGCTGCTGTTGATGCTGGTGGCCGTAATCACGCCACAAGGGCCGCTGATCTTCACCCTGTCACCCGTGGCATTACTCGTGGTTTTAGCGGGTATTTGGGCGTTTGGGCTGCATTTAATGTGGCAATTGCGTAAATTGGATGTGAATAACGTCGAGACCTGCATGAAGCTGTTTCGCAGCAATCGCGATGCGGGGCTGCTGCTTGTGGTGATCTGGTCGTTGGCGATGTTATTGTAGGTACCCACAGGCTTGGCTTGAAGGGCTGCGCAGGATCATTTACACCTTTGGCAACTGCGACAATGGCACTCCGGGAACACACATGCACAGAACCGCACTCCTCTTTTCTGCCATCTGCTTTATTCTGGCAGCAGCGGCCTCTTATACCTTCTCCAGCCGCGCTGTGGATTTCATTGAGAACCAGACGGAGGCGCAGGTGCAAACCGCGTTGCTGGCGGCGGGTCAGAATTGGGCCACCATCCGCCCCGATGGCCTGCAGGTAAATCTGACCGGGCTGGCACCGGATGAGGCCAGCCGTTTTCGGGCGCTGGACATTATTGGAGAAGTGATCGACAGCGGGCGCATCCATGACCGAACCACAGTTCTGCAATCCAGCGGCATCGTTGTGCCGCGCTTTACGCTCGAGGTTCTGCGCAATCAGGACCGAATTTCGCTGATTGGCCTGATACCGGAACACCAAGGGCGCGATGATATTTTGACGCGGGCACAACAGATTGCCGGCGAGGGTACCGTTACCGATATGCTGGAGTCAGCCGAACATGATATTCCAAAAGGCTGGAAGACCAATCTGGCTTTTGGATTAGAAAGCCTCGAGCAATTGCCCCTGTCCAAGATCAGCATTACCGCCGAGCGCGTAAAAGTGATTGCTGTCACCACATCCCACGACGAACAGGAACGCATTGAGAAATTGCTGCAACAGACCAAGCCTGACAACACGCAGCTGGTGCTGGAAATCACGGCCCCCCGTCCGGTGATTACCCCGTTCCGCATGCGGGTGAATATCACCGACGGGGTGGCGGATATGTCGTCCTGCTCCGCTGACACCCGCAACACCAAGCAACGCATTTTACGGGCCATGGCCAAACTGGGGGTCAGCGACAAAGTGAGTTGTGCTATTGGGTTAGGCGTGCCCACAACCGATTGGGCCGAAGCCGTGGTCATGGGCATTGAGGCACTGGCCGAACTCGGTGGCGGGTCTCTGTCTTTCACCGACAGCGATATCGCTTTGATTGCGACAGATGAGACAACGCAGGGCCGTTTTGACGCGGTTGTCGGCCATCTGGAAAACAACCTGCCAGAACTGTTTTCCCTACATGCCGTGTTGCCGCCCAAGGTTCTGGTTGATGGCAATACAGCAGAGGCAGAAGCCCCGGAATTCACCGCAACGCGCAGCCCCGAGGGGCTGGTACAACTGCGCGGGCGGGTACAAAACAGCCGCTCCAAGAACAGCATCACCGCCTTTGCCGGTGCATTGTTTGGCCGCTCAGTTGTGCATAACCAGACCCGCATCGATGTGGATCTGCCCGACGGCTGGCCGACCCGCGTTTTGGCCGGACTAGAGGGCCTCGCCGCGCTGCACCACGGCTCGGTGATCGTGCGCCCTGACCAAGTGATCATTCGCGGCACCGGCGCAACACCCGAGATCAACGCCGAAATCTCGCGGTTATTTGCGGTGCGTATTGGCGGCAAAGGCAACTACCAAATTGACGTGAAGTTTGATGAAAATCTGGTGGAAATTTCGGGAAATATTGATTCTCCCGAATGCGAGAGGCAAATTAAGGCAGTCTTAACCGAACAGCAGATAGTATTCGCCCCATCGTCCACAACGATTGAAGCGCGGAGTCAGGGGGTATTGGATGCCATTGCAGAAATTATACACGATTGCCCGGATACGAGATTCGAGATTGAGGGTCACACTGACAGCCAAGGCAGCGAGCAGTTGAACAAAAACCTGAGCCAAGCACGGGCAGAGGCCGTTGTTGACGCCTTGCTGGGGCGGCGGATTCCGGTTTCGGGGTATGTTGCAAAAGGCTATGGCGAAGAGCTACCAATCGCTGATAACAACACAGAAGACGGGCGGGCGCGAAATCGGCGCATCGCCTTTCGCCTGCTAAAGACAGAGGATGACACAGATGGATAGAACCAGCCTTGTCGTGATAATTTCGATTGCTTTCTTTCTGACATTCCTTGCGGGATGGGTATTGCGCTGGGCCTATGGCCGGTTGAACAGTGTCAATTCGGTAAATGTCTCGGAAATTGACGATTTGGCCAACCGCCTGCATGAGGCCGAGGAAGCCCGCGATCAGGCAATGACCTATCTGCAACAGCGCGAATGGGAGTTGACCAACAAGATGACCCAAACCGAAGCAGAACTCGCCGCCGCCATGGAGGGCCTTGGCGCAGCACGGCGCGAAAGCGGCGAATTGCAAGCGCGGCTGGATGTGTTTGAAGGTCAACAGCAGGCCTCGTAATCTGGCGGAGGCGCTGACGCGCCACACCTATGAGCGCTGTGCGCGGTTGGGGATTGTGGCACGTGGGTTCTATTCCAATAATTTCCTGTTTAACCCCATGCCCGCCACAAGCGCATTTTGCCGCAGGCAAAATGCGCGGCCCAACAAATCAAGGGATTGGAACAATCACGCAGATTTGGTGGGAGTGATTGGCGGAACCCCCTTAGCTGTATGGTCCCAGCATGTGGTGGTCTATTGATATGTAGCCATCAGAAGGAAGCACTATGGGACAAGTTTTACATGGCAGCGCCACGACTACGCACGCGATCCGAGCGCTCATACAGCGATCGCAAGCTTCGAACGCGGCGCTGAGTCGTGAATTGGGCATCAACGTC
>JAJRPO010000087.1 GCA_024280735.1 Alphaproteobacteria bacterium
CATTGTGGTTTCCTCGTTTTGTGGTTGGTGTGCACCACCATCAAAACGGTAACCATCGCCCTTATCAATGGGCGTGCCGCTCCCAATTCAGTTCGCTGAAATGGGAGCGGTGTCAGATGAAGTCTGAACTAATACACATTAACAGTAACCCCAGAAAGGCCGCCGAGGCTTCTAAACCCTTCTGCCTCTACAAGATTTTCATCGCCAACCGGTTTTCACTCTGCATCGAAACGCTTATAACTAAGCACTGGTCGATTTTCGAGCAAGTAATTCCAAGTGACGAAATAGCCGCCATCAGACACAGCTATAACTTTGCGGCTTGTCTGATCGCCGGATACTGTTGTGTTGACTTGAAACTCCTCCCCCTCAGGCACGCCATCAGATGTAAACATTTGGCCAAAGATGCCAAATTGTCGAACATACTGTGTATCGCTAGAAAAACCCGTCACCCATGCCATCGCGCAACCACGCGGCCATTTCAGCGCCTATTTCCGCAGCTTGCACGGCAGGGCCGGTCATCTCATGGGACAATTCTTCCGATCCGTCAGGGCGCAACACTTGCCCTCGCAGTCTGATTTGGTCGCCGGATAATTCCGCTAGACCGCCGATTGGTGTTTGGCAGGATCCATCCAGCCCCTTCAACAAGGCACGTTCAGCCGCCAGCCTAATGCTTGTGTCCGCGTCGTTGATCAATGCCAGTGCGGTCGCCACTTCTGCGTCATCATCACGCCACTCGATGCCGATTGCCCCTTGGGCGATGGCGGGCAGCATGTCTTCGACGGGTATAGCAGCGGTTATCAACTCGGAACGTCCCAAGCGATTCAGGCCAGCAACGGCCAAAAACGTCGCCTCGGCAACACCCTCCTCCAATTTGCGCAAACGGGTTTGCACGTTGCCGCGAAACTCCACCACTTTCAGGTCGGGACGTTTGTTCTGCAACTGCGCACGGCGGCGCAGGCTGGAGGTGCCAACGACAGCGCTAACGGGCAATTCAGCCAATGAGGCGGCAGTATTCGAGATAAAAGCGTCGCGCACATCCTCGCGCGGTAAAAAACAGTTCAACACTAAACCATCAGGACAATCGACCGGCATATCTTTCATAGAATGGACGGCAATGTCGATGTCATGGGCCAGCATCGCCTCCTCGATCTCTTTGGTAAACAGGCCTTTGCCGCCAATTTCAGACAAAGGACGATCCTGAATCCGATCCCCTGTGGTCTTGATCACCACAACCTCGAACGCTGCTTCCGGCAGGTTCAGCGCACGGCCCAACCGCATGCGTGTTTCATAGGCCTGCGCCAGCGCAAGCGGTGATCCGCGGGTGCCGATTTTCATCGGGTTTTGCTGATTAAATCTCATGGCTCTGTTTCTAGGGGGAAAATGACCCGAGGAAAAGTCACAAACTTGCGGGATGCGACATCATCCCTTTGCATATGGCAAAACTCTCGGTAAAAGGCGGCAACACATATTCAACGGGGCCGATATGAAAACCCAAGACAAACTGATCTTGCGCGCACTTGCGGGCGAAACCTTGCCAACGCCGCCCGCATGGATGATGCGCCAAGCGGGGCGTTATTTGCCGGAATATAAGGCGACGCGGGCGCAAGCCGGGGATTTCCTGTCGCTGTGTTACAACTCCGATTTGGCAACCGAAGTGACCTTGCAGCCGATCCGCCGCTATGGCTTTGACGCGGCGATCATGTTTGCGGATATTTTGCTGGTGCCACAGGCGCTGGGGGCGGATCTGTGGTTTGTCACCGGCGAAGGGCCGCGGCTGTCAACCATTCAGAACGCGGCTGATTTTGGCAAGCTTGGCCCTGCCAGCGACATTCACGAGACGTTGAACCCGATCTATCAGACCCTGCGCAACCTGCGCGAGGCCCTGCCCGCAGAAACCGCGTTGATCGGCTTTGCCGGCGCGCCGTGGACAGTTGCCACCTATATGATTGCAGGACGCGGCACACCGGATCAGGGGCCAGCCCACGCGTTGATGCAAAATGATGTGGCGACGTTTGATCTGTTAATGGACCGGATTACCGAGGCGACGATTTCCTACCTATCGGCGCAAATTGAGGCCGGAGCGGAAGTGGTGAAGCTGTTTGACAGCTGGGCAGGCTCGCTGAAAGATGAGGCTTTCGCGAAATACGCGCTGGCCCCGACCAAACGGATTATTTCTGCGCTAAAGGAAAAACACCCTGACACACCAGTCATAGCTTTCCCACGTGAGGCCGGCGACAATTACATCGGTTTTGCAAAAGCTACAGGGGCGGATTGCGTGGCGTTGGACAACTCAGTGACGCCGGAATGGGGTGCCGCCAATGTGCAGGTGGATGGCTGTGTGCAGGGCAACCTCGCCTCGCACCACATGGTGACCGGCGGGCAAGAATTGGTAGACGCCACCAAACGCACAGTGGAAGCCCTGCGCCACGGGCCGTATATTTTCAATCTAGGCCACGGGATCACGCCGGATGCGGACCCCGCGAATGTAGAGCTGATGTTGAAGACAGTGCGGGGGTAGTTCTAACCTGCTCTTACCCTCAATTAGGCCACCTTCCTTGAAGCCAATTGCGACCGCCCGCAACGTCGGGCAGCGCCTGACCTCCTCCTCTACCTTCGAACTAAACCCACTTCGCCATAGGTGGCAAGCTCATCAACACCGCATCCGCATTATGCCCAGTTTCCAGCCCAAATTTAGTGCCCCGATCATAAACCAGATTATACTCAGCATATAGCCCGCGATGCACCAGTTGCGCGTCTTTGTCAGCGTCGGTCCACGGCTGGTTTCGGCGTTTTTCGGTAGGGGCGAGGAAAGCAGGCAGGAAGGCGCGGCCTACGTCTTGGGTAAAGGCAAAATCGGCCTCCCAGTCGCCGGTATTCAGGTCGTCATAGAAAATACCGCCCACACCGCGTGCGCGGCCTCGATGCGGAACATAGAAGTATTCATCAGCCCATGCCTTGAACTTATCGTAATAGGCAGGGTTATGGGGGTCGCAGTGGTCTTTTTGTACTTGATGAAAGGCGGCGGTATCCTCGGCGTATTCGATGCAGGGGTTCAGGTCTGACCCACCGCCAAACCACCACGCGTGCGGCGTCCAGAACATCCGCGTGTTCATATGAACCGCAGGGGTATGCGGGTTTTGCATATGCGCGACCAGTGAAATACCTGCCGCCCAGAATCGCGGATCATCCGCCATACCTGGCAGACCTTTGCGCGCCGCCATAGATTTTTGCGCCGCCTCGCCCAGGGTGCCATGCACGGTCGAGATATTCACCCCGACCTTTTCAAACACCCGCCCGCCGCGCATCACCGACATCAGACCGCCACCACCCGCGCCATTGTCACGTACAGTTTCGCTGACGTCAAACCGCCCCGCAGGGAGGTCCGCGAACGGGCCAGTAGTCTGGCTGTCTTCCAACGCCTCAAAGCTCGCGACAATCTGGTTGCGCAAGTCGCGGAACCACGCAGAGGCGCGGGTTTTGTGGTCTTCGGTTGTTATATCGTCGGTGCTCATGGCGCTGGTTCCCTATTTGCAAACCTTGTAAAACAAACACAGCTTTTACGCTACAAGCGATTGCGCACTATAATCGGCAGGCGTAGGGTGATCCCATAATAATCGGCGAATCCCATGACACCCCCTAGATCTAACACCGTAAACCCCGGCCCCGGGGGCGACCCGCTGCCGATCCCGCGCGCATCGGAACGCGATAACCGCCGTGGTATGATCTGGATTGCGATCTCGGTCATCGCGGCCAGCGGCATGACCATTGCCGCGCGACAACTGTCGCTGGAATTTGATTCACGTCTGATCGTGCTGTACCGTTCTGCCGTGACCATGTTGCTGCTGGTGCCGCTACTGATCCTGATTTCGCCACTGCGCAAACAACTGCGGTTCTCGCGGCCTTGGCTGCATATCCTGCGCGGCAGTTGCATCGGGGTTTCCACCCACCTTGGGTTTTACACCATCGCCAGTATTCCACTGGCCACCGCCACGGTTCTGATGTTCACCGCCCCCGTATTCGCCACTTTGATGAGCATATTTTTCCACGGCGAGAAAATCGGCCCACGCCGGATTATCGCCATCGCCATAGGCTTCGTTGGCGCATTGGTCATCCTGCGCCCCGGTGTTGGCAGCATCGAATTTGGCATGCTCACCGCCCTTGGCAGTTCGCTGTTATTCGCCGCCGCCCTGTCTATGTCGCGCGGTTTGGCCGAGGCAGATGGGCCGCTGAGTGCGTTTTTCTCCTCCACCGCCTTGACGGCCCTAATCTCAATTCCGCTGGCAGCGCCGATTTGGCAAACACCGACATCAAGCAGCGCGTGGGTGGTTATCGCCATTCTGATCGTCACAGGTGCCACCCGTAACATCGCCGACATCCAGGCCTATCGCCACGCAGAGGCCGCGGTTTTGGCCCCCATTATCTATCTGCGCCTCGTCTTGATCGGGGCCGCTGCCTATTTCCTGTTTGGAGAGGTTCCCGACCAGCAAACCCTGATAGGCGCTGCAATCATCATCGGAGCGACCCTGTATGTGGCCCGACGCGAGGCAGCCCTGAAACGGGCGGCAAAACGCAAACAGGCTGGCAAAACCTGATTTCCCTTGCCAATCGGTAAATTCTGGCAATGATCGCTTTATGACAACAACCCGCGCGGATATATCCAGCCAACTGTCAGACCTGCATCCGCGGCTCTGGCGCTATGCGTTGGTGCTGTCTAGACGCCGCGATGTGGCGGATGATTTGGCGCAATCGGCAATTCTGCGGGCGCTGGAAAAGGCCCATCAATATCAGGCGGGCACGCGGCTCGATGCTTGGGTATTCACCATTCTGAAATCAATCTGGATGAACCAACTCAGGGCGAACAAGGTACGCCTTGGTGCAGGCGTGCAACCGGTTGAGGAAATCGACATCGCCGCAACAGACCCCGGTGTTGATGTGAATATTTTGGCGCGTCAGGTGTTAGCTAGAATAATGGACCTGCCGGAAGCCCAGCGCGACACTGTGTATCTGACATATATCGAGGGTTATTCATATAAAGAGGTCGCAACGCAATTGGACGTTCCAATCGGCACAGTAATGAGTCGGCTGGCCAACGCCCGCAAAAAGATTAATCACGCCATGGGTGAAGACCTTAACAACGGAAAGGGTCGCTAATGTTAGTTTTTACAGATGAAGCCCTAACCGCATTTCTGGACGGTGAGCTGCCGGAGGTGGAAATGATGGAAATCGCAACCGCACTCGAAGAAGACGCGGCGCTGGCAAAGCGTGTGGACAATTTGCATGTGGATTTTGCCGCCGCGCGGGATGGTTTTGCAGCCCTGTTGATACAAGCGCCGCCCCATGGGTCGCAAACCCCTACCCCGTCCAATGTTGTGCAATTCAAGGCGCGCACCGTGTCGCGCTGGATCCCCTTGGCCGCCGCCGCAATTGCCCTTGTCGCGGGGTTTGGCGTGGGTCGCACCACTGCACCTGTTCCCGTACCAGCCAAATCGACTTGGATTGCCACGGTTGCCAATTATGTCAAACTCTATGACAAAAATACACTGTCCGGTGCTGCACCTTCACCGCAAGTGGCAGAGGCCGAAATTCAAGCTGTCTCAAATGCCTTGGGTAAAAACCTGACGCTCGCCAGCCTGCAAACCGACGGCCTGACGTTCCGCCGCGCCCAAACCTTGACCCTCGACGGCAAGACATTGGCGCAATTCATGTTTGTTGATGAAGGCGGGGTTCCTGTGGCGATTTGTATACTCAAGAGCAAGAACACCTCCAAACCCATGGTCAGCAAACAATTGAGCGGGTTGAATGCCGAGGTGTTTACCACGGGTGGTTTTGCTTACCTCGTGATCGGCAATAAAAATGCCGAGGCCCTGCAATCCGTGGCCAAGCAGTTGCAGGCGCAAATTTAGCCTGTTAAGCCACACATAACCCACAGCAAAAGCAGGCCCCCATGACCCGTATTATTGAACGTTTTGACGAAATTTCCGATGGTTATGAGGTGGCTTTTGTCGACCTTTGGGGGTGCCTGCACAATGGTGTTGCCGCGTTTCCAGACGCGGTTTCTGCATTGGAAAAATTCCGCGACAAAGGCGGGATTGTTTTGTTGCTGACAAACTCGCCGCGCCCCAAAGCATCCGTCGAACGCCAGCTAGACCGCCTTGGCGTGTCACGCGACCTGTATCACGAGGTCGCAACCAGCGGCGATTCCGCCCGCGCAGCCCTGGGCACCGGCAGTTTTGGCAGCAAAGTCTATCACATCGGGCCGGAGCGTGACCTGTCGTTCTTTGCGGCGTCAGATTTCATTCCAGGCTTGGCCGACATCACCCGCGTCCCCTTGGCCAAGGCGGACAGCATCGTCTGCACCGGCCTGTTTGATGACCAGACCGAAACACCGGATGATTACGCCGCCATCCTGCTAGAGGCCAAAAATCGCGGATTAAGAATGCTTTGCGCCAATCCCGATCTGATGGTTGACCTCGGCCATAAACGCATCTTTTGCGCAGGCGCAATTGCCGCCGCCTATACGGATCGCGGCGGCGAGAGCCTGTATTTCGGCAAACCGCATCCACCGATTTACGATCTGGCGCGCAACCGTCTAACGGCGCTGACGGGCCGCGTTGTCCCCGACAAACGCATCATCTGCATTGGCGACGGCATCAACACCGATATTCGCGGCGCACTCGTCGAAGATTTGGACAGCTTGTTTATTACAGGTGGTTTGGCCGCATCCGATACGGGGACCGATGGTCAACCCGATCCCGAAATGCTGCAAAAATTCCTGAACACGGCCCAAATCGGGACTACGGCGTCAATGGGCCACCTTCGGTAACCTAATAATCTTTCGTAAATCTTGGCAAACACGCACGTTTATTGCGCAATGAACTTGACCCGTCTGGCCTTGGCCCGTAAGTCTGTCGTGTTTCTAATCCCTTGAAAGGCCACGCCCATGCCCCGTTCCAATATTGAAATCGGCACCATCTACATTGAGGACATGGAAGTTGGTCTTGCACGCTCGATTTCCAAAACCATCGGGGATAAAGAAATCGAGATGTACGCGGAGGTTTCCGAGGATCATAATCCCCTGCATCTGAATGACGAATACGCCAAGGGAACCATGTTCAAGGGCCGCATCGCCCACGGCATGTTAACCAGCGCCCTGCTGTCGGCGATCATCGGCGAACAACTGCCCGGCCACGGCGCGATATACATGAGCCAGAACCTGAAATTCCTCGGCCCTGTACGCCCGGGCGACCTTGTGACCGCCACGGTGACTGTCGCGGAAATAAACCTCGAAAAGAAACGCGTTCGCCTTGATTGTGCTTGCCGTGTCGGTGATAAACTTGTGCTGAAAGGCGAAGCGCTGGTACTGGCCCCCAGCCGCAGTTAGGTGTCGCAGATCGAAAATGACCCGTATTTGTCGTTGGAGCATAACAGCCCCGAAACGCAAGCCTATGTGGAAAACCTGAACGCAGAGACCGCAGCGGCCCTGTTTGACCACCAGTATCACGCCGACAAAGCCACCATTTCCGCCATTCTGCAAGACCCGGACAAACCATTCTCCTATCGCCAAAGGGGTGGGTATTGGTATGACTTCCATCAGGATTCCGCACATCCCAAAGGTCTTTGGCGACGGGTTCCTGCGGATGTTATCCCTTCGGCCAGTTCCGATTGGGAATTGGTGTTTGACCTCGACGATTACTGCGCCGCAGACAATCACAATTGGGTTTGGCGCGGGGTGGAAACCTCCCCCTATGATCCCACACAAGTATTGCTGAACCTGTCGGACGACGGTTCTGATCGGGTACGGTTCATAGAATTCAACTGCGCGACCAAAGCCATCGTCAAGCATGGTTTTGACATTCCCGCCGCCAAAGCGGGCGCGACTTGGTACACTCCTGACAGCCTGTGGCTCAGCACCTCGCAAGGCTACGGAAATGCCACATCCTCTGGCTGGGCAAGGGTCGCCAAACTGTTGAAACGCGGCGAAGATCTGGATCAAGTGCCGGCTGTGTTCGAGGCTGAATTCGATGATGTCGCCCTTTGGTCCCATATAGAACGCAGCGAAAATGGTCCTCCGATCATTTTCTGCACCCGCTTTCTCGAAATCGGTCAATCGTTGGTATTTATCGGCACCGACCCCGATAGCATGATCCCAATTGACGCACCGGTTGAGGCAACGGTTGATTTTACGGGCACATATTTTGCCTTCGCCCCAGATACGGCAGGCACCCACGCGGCAGGCAGTTTGGTGCTGGGCGAAATTGATCAGACCTCTGGCGCGCTGCACAACAAACAGGTCCTTTTCACCCCAAATGACACAACAACACTTGGCAGTTTCTTCCTGACAAAGGGGTGGCTGTTCTGGCAGACTCATAAAAACCTAAAACCGCAGTTATTCCAACTCAACTTGCTAAAAACAAATGCAAAACCGCAAGAAATCCCCCTGCCGGACGGGTATGATTTTGCACAGTTCAGCACCCTAAACGCGGACAGCCAATCCGGCGACAACCGCCTTTTGATCACTCTGCAAGGGTTGATCCAGCCGCCCGCAACCTATGAATACAACCCCGATACTGATCAACCAATGCACCTGCTGAAACGCGCGGCGAGGCGTTTTGACGCCAGCGGAATGCGGGTCGATCTGAACTATGCTACTTCGGATGACGGCACCAAAATTCCCTATCACATCGTATTGCCAAAGGGAGCAAACGGCGACACCCCTGTTAGAATATACGGCTACGGCGGTTTTGGCGTCTCGCTCTACCCGTTTTCCTATCTCGGGATCATCGGCAAAACTTGGCTGGAACAGGGCGGTGCCTTTGCGGTGGCCTATATTCGGGGCGGCACAGAATTTGGCCCCGAGTGGCATCGCGGCGCGAAACGTCACAGCCGCCACAAATGCTTTGAAGATTTCAAATCCGTGGCAGAGGATATTACAAGACGCGGCATCGCCCCCGCGATGCGTATTGCCTGCCAAGGTGGCAGCAATGGCGGCCTATTAACGGGCGTAATGCTAACCCGCTACCCCGAACATTTCGGCGCAGTCGTCAGTGAGGTCCCGGTTCTCGACATGACCCGTTTTCATCTGTTTGTCGCAGGCAAAGCATGGATTGACGAATACGGTGATCCGGATGATCCACAAGACCGCGAATATCTGCTTGGTTATTCCCCGTTTCACCAAATCCAACCTGCCGCCCAAGCATCCTACCCACCTGCCCTGTTCTCCACCCACCACAGCGACGACCGCGTTGACCCCAGCCATGCGCGGCGCATGGTGGCCAAACTGCGCGATATGGGCCACACACCGCTGTTCTACGAATCCCAGACTGGGGGCCACGGCGGCGGTGGCGATCTGAACAGTACTGCCAGCGACAAGGCAATGGTCACGGCTTTTCTGCGCCAAACCATCGGCAAGGGTGTAATGGATTAGGCCAGACTACCACCAACCAACCACACGACTTGAATATCCGCCGCGAACGCATAGGTAGAGTGCAGTGATTTCACAATCAACGGGCGAGGATACCTCCTATGTCATTTCCAATCACGCACAAACACCGCGCCAGAATTGTTGGCCTGCTGATTATTCTGGCCTACGCCATGCTGACCTACACCATAACAGGCAACAAACCCTTAGGCGTTATCACGGATATTCTCAGCGGTTTGGCAGTGATTGGCATTCCTTTGCTGATGCTCCCCCTCTTTGGCACCGGCCAAAACAAACGGCTGAATACCGGTTATGTGGCGGCAAGGAGTATCGAGGGCCTGCTTATGATAATTGGCGGCCTGTTCATTCTTGTCCCGTCGCTTGAGGGGTACAGAAACGACATCTACCAATATGTGCAAATCCACTTTTTCATCGCGGGTGCGCTGCTCTTTTACCTATTGCTGTATAAAACCCGCGTTGTTCCAAGGTTTATCGCCCTTTGGGGTTTGCTCGCCACGACCGCGCTTTTGGGTGTCACAATCCTTGGCTTTCTAGACATCAACGCGATGGCACTGGATGTGCTGGTGCTGCCGCTGATATTAAACGAGTTATTTCTGGCTATTTGGCTAATGGTAAAAGGCTTTGCCCCCGCAAGACATGATCAATAGGCGGTAGATTTACCTTTTCCCTTGAAAGGGGTGGCGCGGCGGCGCACAAATGCCCCAAGCCAGATTTACGGGAATACACCATGAAACGCCACGCCAGCTATACCGACCTGAAACCAGCCGATCAGGGTGCCGCTGTGGCAATGGGCAATTTTGACGGGGTGCATTTAGGCCATCAATCCGTGCTGGCACTGGCGCGCGCCGCTGCTGCTGACCTGTCCGCGCCCCTCGGGGTTGTTACATTCGAGCCGCACCCCCGCGCCTTGTTTCAACCGGACGCGCCTGCCTTTCGCCTTATGTCGTCGGACGCGCGCGCCACGCGGTTTGAAAAACTCGGGGTGGATCAATTATACGAGCTGCCCTTCAACAAAGACCTCGCTGCCAAAACCGCCGAAAACTTCGTGCGCAACGTCCTGCGTGACGGGCTTGGCATTCGCCACCTCGTGGTTGGTGCCGATTTCCGCTTTGGCAAGGGGCGCACGGGTGATGTGGAATTACTGCGCAAAATGGGCCAGACCCACGGCTTTGGTGTCACGGTCGCCCCCTTGGTCAATGACGCACGCGGTGATTATTCCTCTACTGCTATTCGTGCTGAACTCCGCGAGGGCAAACCAGAATGCGCCGCCCGCATCCTTGGCCACTGGCACCGGATCGAGGCCGAAGTGGAGAAAGGCGACCAGCGGGGCCGCGAGCTGGGTTTTCCCACCGCCAACCTGCCAATGACCGGCCTGCACCTGCCAAAATTTGGCGTCTACGCTGTGTTCTTCGACGTGCTGACCGGCCCCCACAAAGGCACATATCTTGGTGCGGCATCACTGGGTGAACGCCCGACCTTCGGCATCAACGCGCCAAATCTGGAAGTGCATGTGCTGGATTTCAAGGGTGATTTATACGGCGCGCATGTGTCTGTTGCGTTAGTGGATTACCTGCGCCCGGAGATCAAGTTCGACGATATTGATGCGCTGATAGTGCAGATGAAAGATGATTGCGAGAAATGCCGCGCGATATTGGAAGCGATTGAGTAGGTGGCCTATTTTACAGGTGCGGCACTGTTCTTTGCCACTCTTCTTTTTCAATCCATCCTTTTAAAAATGCTGTCACCACAAAAGGTAATCGGTGACGAAGGAGGGTACATTGCATTGGCGAACAACACGCCAAAAAACCACCTTTGGCTGCGTGTGCCCTTGTTCATCATTGTGCCGTGGCTTGCGCGGTTGATTGGCAAGAAACAACAGGTTCGCAATGCACGTGTGCTGATGTCTTTGATTTCCGCAGCAACAATAGGCATCGCTGGGTTTTATACCCACCAACAAGCAGGGATCTATGCGGGGTTCACCACGGGCCTCCTCCTAATCTTCTGCTTTGAACGCGCAGTTTTAGTTCTCCATCTGTGGCCCGACGCATTGCTGGGACTTTGGTTGTTGTTGTTCTCTATCGTGATGACGCAGATCGAAGGGCCGTTTGGGTGGTCCTGCCTTGGGATACTGGCCGCCTTGGGCTTTCTTACTCGGGTCGATTTTACAATACTGGCGATATTTGGCGGTGCCTTTGCTGCCTTCCAAAATGAGGCCCCGCTCTTGCCTCTGACACTAACCATAGCGCCGACATTGCTTGCAGCGGCCCTACTCGCGGTGCGAAATGGCCGCAAGCACGGTATATGGTGGCCGGATACCACAGTGTTTTTCAATCTATCCGTATCCGTGATCGAGGCAGAAAACCCATCATCCACCACCAACCAACTGATGCGCATGACCAGCCAGAAAGTTAAAGACAGTGGGAATAGTTACGATAGCGCGACACGAGATCTTATACAGGGCTATACCGACAAACCCTTGCTTTTTTTGTATCAATTTGCCCGCCGCATAATCACCCTTTTAGGGCGCGATACTTTTGTCAGTCAAGTTCTCATCGATCAGAACAAAGCTGCGTATTTGCCACAAGCGCAGATATTCAAACGTAAGATCGGCAGATTAATTATGGTTTTCGGGTTTCCACTCTTGTTTGGCGCATTCCTTATTCAAATCCCCGCATTAAGGGGTGATGTTGTCATGCTAATCCTTGCTGTAATAGCGGTTCAATCTGCCGTGCAAACACGCAGCAGATACCGAATGGCCTTATTGCCTGTGCTCGCCACGCAAGTTTCCATCGCATTTTGGCATGATGGATTGCAGTTTGATTTCACAATACCGGGCTTGTTAGTTGTCTGTGTCACGCTCATCCTGCTGTTCGCCAAACCAAGGCAGGAAGTTGACTGCTCGGCTTAAGATCATGGCCCTATTTACAGGCATCCGATACCCTGCAGCAGTGAGAATCAAAAGATCGGGAATAGAATGGCAATTCACTTAGGACGCATTCTGATTTACTCTAAAAAGATACCACAAATGATAGATTTTTACTCAAGGCATTTTGGGTACACCGCCGTTTACCAAGAGGACGACCGCATCGTCGAATTACGCCCAAAAGGCATCGGAATCGCCTTGTTGCTACATCCAGCCAGCAAAGGCCAAAAAGAAGGCCAAGTGCTGGTAAAACTGGTGTTCGACACAGAAGACGTCGTTGGGTTCTGCAAAACCGCCAAAGAGAACGGACTGGATTTCGGCCCAATTCATCAAGCTGACGGATATGTTTTCGCCAATACCAAAGACCCTTCAAAGAATTCCGTTTCTGTATCGAACCGGGCGTTTGCACAAAGCCATCTTTAAAGTGTAGACTTGCACAAATACATTTCCCTCGACCCTTGGGTTTCACCATGCAAAACAACTCCGCAACCACCGAGGAGCAGCCCTATCGCTGGGTAATCTTAATTGTCTGTTCCGTGATCCTTGCCCTGACAATGGGGCAGTTGGTGAACGGTCTCTCCGCCTTTGTTGTGCCGCTCGAAACTTCACAAGGCTGGAGCCGCGCTGAAATTTCGCTGATAAACACCGCAGGCCTCGTTGGTCTCGCGCTTGGCTCACTGGTCATGGGTTTTGCCGCCGAAAAATACGGCATTCGCAGGGTTGCGCTATTTGGCATCGCCAGCGCCGGAGTTGCCACGCTTGTTGCTTCACGCGCCTCTGAACTTTGGCAGTTCTACATCTTGTTTCTGGCGGCGGGGGCATTTGGCGGCGGCGCCCTCTCTGCGCCTCTTATGGCGCTTGTCGGCAGCTGGTTTCTACGCGGCGCAGGGTTGGCGATTGGCATTGTCTCCGCAGGACAGGCACTTGGCCAAGGCGGCGTGCCCTTCACCGCAACCTATCTGATCGAAGCCTTGGGCTGGCGCGACGCAATGGCGTTGCAAGGTTTCATCACGCTGGTCGCTCTATTGCCCTTAGCTTTGCTATTGCGCGACATGCCCCTCTCGGCCAACCAAACTGCCCTGCCCGACGAAACACCTTCTGGCCTGCCCAACTCTGTCATCACAATTTGGCTGGCCGTCGCAGTGGTATTCTGTTGCGTCTGCATGGCAGTACCCCTGATGCACCTTGTTCCGCTTGTGCAGGGTCGCGGCTTCACCCCACCAGAGGCAGGCGGCGTGTTGTTCACCATGTTGATGGTGGCCATCGCCGGGCGCCTGGCTTTTGGCAAACTGGCCGATGTGATCGGCGCGATCCCCGCCTATCTGCTGGCGTCAGGCTGGCAAACCGCCCTCGTATTCGGCTTCACTTATCTGGGAAAACTAGACAGCTTCTACCTTTATGCCGCCGTCTATGGTTTCGGCTATGCAGGCGTGATGACAACCCTGCTTGTAACCGTGCGCAACTGTGCTGCCCCGGCGCGGCGTGCCTCAACATTGGGCATCGTTGTCGCTTTCGCCTACCTCGGCCACGGCCTCGGCGGTTGGCAAGGTGGGTATTTCTTTGATGTGACGGGTGATTACACATGGAGCTACGGGATTGCAGCCATCGCCGGAATTATCAACCTGATGATAGTCAGTGCTTTGTGGCTTACGGTGAACAGGCGGCCAAGCGGCGTGCCGGCGTAAATCGTAGAGTGGGTGCCAATCCACCATATTTATTTGGCAGTTTAGCGGTATGTGGATTTTGAACAAATAATTTTTGTACCTGAAAAACCCGCTGCAGATAGCGCCATTGAAACCTCAGCACCGTTGTTTAGGCTTCTTGGCCCAATTATCACTTTCTTGATAAGGTCAGCACCTAAACCGGACAATGGCATTTCCACATAGGATATTATTCCACCGTTCACCGCAGAGCGAAACAAAACAGGTAACTTCTTTTTGCTGATACGTTCACCGCTACCACCGTAATCCTTGAGGTTCCAACTGGTTCCTTCATTTGAAACAACTGCAGCTCTTAAGATACGGACCTCCTTTTCTTCGCTAAATCCAGGATTTTTAAGGAACGCCATGTCGTTAGATAGATATGAACACTCTTGAAATAGAAATTCTTGCTGTTTTTTACCTTCCAAAGACTTATAAACTTCGTGCAGGGCCAGCAAGGCGGCCGAAAAATATGAAATCTGATTCACGCTATTATAGTCAATTTGCGCAATTCTAACAGATAGCGAGGCGATCTTTTCAGCATCAAAACCAATTGCAACACCTGCTCCATCATCGGAATATGCCCGCCACTGGCTCAAAACATCGCCATTTGTTGAAAATGCGCAAAGCATGGGTAATATACGTAACTGGGCGCTATGCACAATTTCATCCACTGCATCCAAAAACTCTTTTCCTACTCTGTCTATGACAACGTTTGCAGCTTTAACAAATTGGTCATATGCCCAGTGAACTTCACCAAAATCGTTCATGGTGTTTATATCAGACATCCAAACGCATTTTCGGCTAATAATTGAAAGAAAAGTTTCCGTTGAACAATAGTGATATAATATTGGGTCTTTTTCTGGCTCAAACGCTAAAGGAAATTTAAGGAGATTGTCAGACAAGTTAAAGTATCCTCGAAGTTACAGTTAATTACTATGATCTCCATTTGTTACAGTTATTGTACTCGCTCGTAAACGCTCAGCTACCCCCCAAATTGATACTTGTAGTTAAACCTTCCCCAAGCCCTCCAATATAGGGCAATCCGGCCGATCATCGCCGGCGCATTCCTTCACCAAATGGGACAGCGTGTCGTGCATCGCGCCCAGCGCCGCGACCTTCTCCTCGATCTGGGCCAGCTGTACTTTGGCGATGCGCTTCACATCCGCACTGGCGCGGGTTTCGTCCTCATACAATGCCAACAGGGCGCGGCAATCCTCGATGGTAAATCCCAGCGCGCGGGCGCGGCTGAGAAAGGTCAGCTTGTGGATTTCTTTTTCCTGAAACGCGCGGTACCCGTTTGAATCCCTCAAGGGTTTCACCAAGCCGATGTCCTCATAATAGCGAATGGTTTTGGCCGTCAGGCCAGAGCGTTCAGAGACTATGCCGATATTCATTCATCATACTCCTTATTCAGCCGCAGCGACTTGCAGCTTTTGGGTTGCTGCGCGGCTCACGACGGCCTCGTTGGCCGCAGGTTGCACCCAACGCAGGCGCAGGGCATTGGTCAGCACAAACACGCTCGATAATGACATGGCCCCTGCCGCCAGAATGGGCGACAGCATCACGCCCCAAATCGGGTATAACGCCCCCGCAGCCACAGGGATCAGCAGGGTGTTATAGCCAAACGCCCAAAACAGATTTTGCCGGATATTGGCCATGGTACGCCCGGAGATATGAAACGCATTCACCACCCCGTTCAGATCACCCGACATCAACACCACATCCGCCGCTTCAATCGCCACATCGGTTCCCGTGCCAATCGCAATGCCCACATCCGCCGCCGCAAGTGCGGGCGCGTCGTTGATGCCGTCACCGACAAAGGCCAGTTTTCCACCCCCTCTCAGTGTTTCAAGCGCTGCGACTTTGCCCTCCGGCAACACCTCGGCCACCACATGATCGATACCCAACTCGCGGGCAATTGCCTCTGCTGTACCTTTGTTGTCGCCGGTAATCATCGCCACCTTCAAACCCAGCGCATGTAGGCTGGCAATCGCCGCCGGAGTGCCAGCCTTGATTGGGTCCGACACCGCAATCACCGCCGCCGCCTGCCCGTCAATCGCCGCATAAAGCGGGGTTTTTCCCTTGATCCCCAACGCCGTGCCCACATCTGCCAGCACGCCCAGATCAACGCCTTCGCGGACCATCAGTCGATCCGCGCCAATCAAAACCGACCTACCGTTCACAACTGCCTGAACGCCATAACCCGTGATCGACTCGAATGCCTCGATCTTTGGTAGCTCCAGCCCTTTGCTCTTTGCACTGCGCACGATCGCCTCGGCAATTGGATGCTCGGAGGTTTCCTCTACGGCCGCCACAAGTTGCAAAACCTCATCTGCCTCAAAACCCTCCGCCACATCCAGATCAGTCAGTTCCGGACGCCCCTCGGTCAGCGTCCCCGTTTTATCTACGGCCACAACAGTTGCCTCGTGCAGACTCTGCAATGCGTCACCCTTACGAAACAACACACCCATTTCTGCCGCACGCCCCGTGCCAACCATAATCGAGGTCGGTGTTGCCAACCCCATGGCGCAGGGGCAAGCAATAATCAGCACCGAAACGCCCGCCACCAACGCAAAGCTAAAGGCGGGGTCAGGCCCAAATATCATCCAAACAATAACCGTCAAAAGGGTTACGGCAATAACCGCCGGCACAAACCACGCGGTGATTTTATCAACCATACCCTGTATCGGCAACTTGGCCCCTTGCGCTTGTTCTACCATGGCAATGATTTGCGCCAACATAGTGTCGCCGCCCACCGCAGTGGCCCGAAACACCAATGCGCCGGTTCCATTTACGGTGCCGCCAACCACCTGTGACCCGGTGGTTTTCTCAACCGGTACCGGTTCGCCGCTGATCATACTTTCATCAACATAAGACGCGCCGGACAGCACATCGCCATCCACGGCCAGTTTCTCGCCCGGGCGCACATGGATCACGTCGCCGGCAACAATCTCGGCCAGGGGTACTTCGACCACCGCGTCACCCCGTTCTACCCGCGCGATTTTGGCCTGTAGCCCGACCAGCTTACGAATAGCTTCGCCAGTGCGGCCCTTGGCCCGAGCCTCGAGAAAGCGGCCAAGCAAGATTAACACCACAATCACCGCCGCCGCCTCGTAGTAAACATTCGCGGTGTCGGCCGGCAGCAGGTTTGGCGCAAATGTGGCCACCAGCGAGAACCCGTAGGCCGCCGTTGTGCCCAGTGCCACCAATGAATTCATATCCGGCGTGCCTTTGAAAAGGGCTGGGTAGCCTTTGGTATAAAACGAAAGACCAGGGCCAAACAGCACAATGCTCGTCAGCACTAATTGCAGGTAATAACTGTTTTGCATACCAATCGTGTCCCGCACCCATGCATGCACCCCCGGAATAAAATGCCCGCCCATTTCGATTGCAAAAACCGGCAGCGCCAACACCGCCGCAAGCAATACCATCCGACGGAGATGTTCTATTTCGCGGGCCTTTTTATCAGTGTCACGCGGCTGATTTGACTGCTTTACCTTGGCCGGATATCCGGTTTTTGTAACAATCTGGGCAATCTCTCCTTCGGTAATCGTCTTATCCACATAACGCACCGTGGCTGTTTCCGTCGCCAGATTGACCGAAGCATCCAGAACCCCCAAAACTGCCTTTAACGCTCTTTCAACCCGGCCAACACAAGAGGCACAGGTCATATCCTCGATGACTAAGGTCATTTCTTTGGTTGCCGCAGGATACCCAGCCCCGGACAGGGCATCCGTTAAAGCCGCAATAGTTGCAGGAGCCGTAAATTCCACTTGAGCCGTTTCATTGGCCAGATTAACCGAGGCGCTAATAACCCCTTTCACTTTGTTTAGCGCTTTTTCGGCGCGCCCAACGCAAGAAGCGCATGTCAGGTTCTGGATTAATAGAGCGGTTTTTTGAGAAGTTTCCATTGGATCATCCGTCAGCAGATTCTATTTACTGCTCAACAGATAGTGGTTCCAGTAAGGGGAAGGTCAAGGGGCTTTCGGGAAAAACAATATTGCATGGCTGTGTTGGAAACACCACTTGACCTTCCAGTAGGGGAAGCCTTAGCGGCTAAATCAAATAATGAATGGAATCCCCAATGACCAAATTAAACGTCCCCGATATGAGCTGCGGCCACTGCAAAGCCGCCGTGGAAAAAGCTGTCACTAGTGTTGACGCCACTGCAACCGTCGCGGTCGATCTGGAAGCCCGCACAGTGGAGATCAGCGCCACCGTCAGTGACGCGGCCCTGATTGATGCACTTAAATCCGAGGGTTACGAATCCAGCGCCGCCTAAGATCAGCTTCAGGTAGGGTGGGTGCCAACCCACCACGCCGATCGGTGGGTTAACACGCACCCTACCTGGGGCTTTCCTACTCCGACATCTCGGCCTGCGAACGTTCCCGCTGCATTGCTTGTATCGGCGCGGGCCAGGTGGATTTAATATAAGCCAAAACATGCCAGATTTCCGCATCACTCAGCTGTTCGGAAAACCCTGCCATGCCGCTGGCAAACCCAGCGACCCCGCGCAGTTCCAGTGTCTTGGCACCGCCCAGTTTAGTGTATTCAAACAATAACCCGTCATCATGATGCCATGTGTGACCCGTGCGATCGTGCGGCGGGGCTGGTAAAATGCCATCCGCATCTGGGGTTTGCCAATTCTCCTGCCCTTCCAGATTGGCCCCATGACAAGCGGCGCAGTATTCAGCATAAAGCGGCTTGCCCAATCCAGCATCCGAATTGTCCGGTTGGACCAAGTTCTGGGCCGATGCCCCCGCTGCCAAAACGGCCACTGCCGAACCGGCTAAAAATCTCCTGATCATCACGCGCTCACCTTCACCCATGTTCTCATCCCTGCTGCCTGATGCGACAGCATATGACAATGAAACAGCCAGTCGCCGGGATTTTCAGCAACAAAGGCGATCTCGCGGGTCTCCCCCCGTTCCACCAGCAAAGTATCGCGCAACGGGCCAAAACTACCGTCAGGCATGACCTCTTGGAAATGGTTGCCATGTAAGTGCATAGCGTGCGGGAATGCCGTGTCATTCTCAATTGGAATACGCAGCGTTTCGCCTTTGGCAATCTCGGCCAAGGGTGCATCCGTCATGCCGGCAACCCCGTTGAACGTCCATATCTGACCGTTGTCCACCAACTTCGCCGTATCCATCAAACGGCCCTGATAAATTCCCTGACGCAAACCGCCCATGGCCCCGCCTTCCATTTTCAATGCCACGGACTGCGCGCCGGACACATCGCGCAACCGCTTGATTGGGTTGGATGGCAAAGCCTGAATCGGACCGCGTTTTGAGTTACTCGCACTACCAGTAATTTTAAAGTCTTTCAGGGCATACCACTCTTTCGCGTGGCCCATTTCAACCAGAACCGAACTGCCGACATCCCCCGTCACATCGACAATCAAATCCATCCGCTGGGCTGGCGCCAACACCAAGTCTTGCGCAGGCACCGGCTGCAATAACGGCATACCGTCAACCGCCACAATACGGCCCGACAAGCCGGTCAGGCGCAATGGCATCACCCGCGCCGTCGCCACATTTATCAAACGCAACCGCAGACGTTGGTTTTTCATCACCCCCGCCACATCAGGCGCGGCCCATCCCTTGATGAAATTGCCCAACCGTCCGGCGTGGGTCCAATCATGCGCTTGGTCAAAACCGTCATTAATCTGGGTCTCGGGGGTCAGGCGCCAATCATCCACAACAACAGTAAGATCGAGGTCTACTTCCGGCGGTTGATCCTCCTCCACGATCAACACCCCGAACAACCCCCGCGCCACCTGTTCTGTCGATTGGTTATGGGCGTGATACCAGAACGTCCCCGCATCGGGCGGCGTGAAGTCATAATCGAAATCCTGCCCAATCGGCACCACCTCCTGCGTCAGGCCGGGAACCCCGTCCATTTTATTATCAATCCGCAAGCCATGCCAATGAACCGCTGTGGCTTGTGGCAGGCTGTTGACCAAACGCCGCTGTACCCGCGCGCCCTGGGCCACCCGAATTTCAGGTCCTGGCACGCCGCCGTTAAAGCCCCAGACTTTCGTCATCGGGAAATCGCCGTCGACCAGCTGAATCTCACCAATGCGTGCTTCCAGCACATCACTGCTGGCAGCACTGCGAACAGCGGTGGGTAGTAAGGCAAGCGCCGACGCGCCCTGCATTAATTGTCGTCTTGTTAGGTTCATCGCTTCACCCTCCTGTTGGTAAATCAAGTAAATATGCTGCAATCGCTTCGCGGTCCTCAGCCGTCAGAAAACTGGTGCCGCCCTGCACAACTTCGCCCATACCGCCGCCAAAGCTGTCACCATCCGGCAGGATGCCGGTTTCCAACGCGTAGGCCAGCCCGTCTGCTGTCCAGCCCTGCTTGCGCAAGGATGCCGCATCGATCGGGGGGGCTTTGTCGCCATCTGCCAAGGCGTCATTGCCCTTGAGGTGGTAATCGCCAGCTTTGCGCGCGCCCAATAAATTACGCTCAGTGTGGCAGGCAGCACAGTGAGTTACTCCCTCAACCAGCAATCGCCCTCTGTTCCACGCTGTTGTTTTATCCTTTACGGGTTCCGTTGGCGGCGATGCCAGAAACGCTGCGCGCCACAGTTTCAGCCCCCAGCGTTGATTAAACGGCGTGGCCAACTCATTTGCCTTGGAGGCTTGCGCGACCGCTGGAACCGTTTGAAAAGCAGCCCACAGGTCTGCAATATCCTGATTGGTGAGATTGCTGTAAAACGCATAAGGGAAGGCTGGAAAGTAGGCCTTTCCCGTTGGCGAAATCCCTTGACGCACGGCCACAGAAAACTGTTCGATGGTCCAACCTCCGATACCATGCTCGAGGTCGGTTGTCAGATTGGGTGAATAGATTGCCCCGAAAGGCGTCGCAATCTTGACGCCCCCCGCCAAGGGCGCGCCACCCGATGCTGTATCCGAATGGCAGGCGATGCAGCCACCGGCGCGCGCCAGATATGCCCCATTTCCAACATCCCCGACCAGATCAATTGGCTGAACTGCTCGGCCAATCGGCCAGACAACAACAGCCGCCAGCCCGGCTGCAGCGAATACCGCCGCACCGAGGCCAAAACGTACAATACGGTTCATTTAAGCGCCCCTACTTCTTGGTGCGGAATTTTGAATGGCATACCGAACAGGTTTGGCTGACTTTGGTGAAAACTGCATTCACTGGCATTTCTGCCAGTTCTTCCAGCGACAGACTATCCATCATTGGCGCAGTCCCCATTGCCGAAGACCCGCCCATCATTGCGGCATTTTTCTTAGGCATCGCCATCAATCCATTGTCTGCGGCAAGGCCCATGCCTTTGGATACAGTCGCCAAACGCGCGGCCATTTCCGAAAATTCCGACCAATTCTGCCAGATTTCCGATTTGGCTACAGAGCTACCGCCGCCGGATCCCTCTGGGAACAATGCTACCAGCGTCTCGCCCGCATGTTTCTCGATTTCAGCGGCAACCGCTTTCACCGTCGCCGCGCTGTATTCGGTCTTACCCTGCATCATCGGCACCAATTGTTTGATGCCATCCCCCATGATAGACATGGCGTCCATACGTTCTTTGACGATGCCCGTAGCCCCGCCATGCGCCAAAGCTGACGCCGCAATTGCCGACGCGGAAACCGTGCATATTGTCATTTTCTTGAAGTTCATTTTTCTTGTCCTGTATTGAATTATTCCGGCCATCATGGCCGCAGTTTATTTAGGACAGGAATCGCGGCGGGGGCGGATCAAAACCCGGTGGGTCATAGGGTTGAGGTAAGGAATGCAATCTGGCGCTTTTCACAACACGTGAGCGCACCTGAACCGCGGGATGAAAACTGTCGAGCCCCACCACGCCATTACACAGCGGCCCATGGTGACAATACACAAGGGGCGAGGCCTTGGCTTTGTCCCCCGCATCGGCACCATCAATTGCCAGCACGGCACGCGCCGCGTCATGGGCAGATGCAGCATTGGCCGCGAACACCGTCACGGTGAGCGCAAGCAAAACCAGCCCAACCCTCAATATTCCACCAAACACCACGTTCTAATTGATCCCGTTTTCCCGCTGTAATTCGCGAATATAGGTCACAATCCCAATAATGTCAGCCCTCGTGACGCCCTCAACCGGCGGCATATCGCCAAAACGCCAGTGATGCGACTTCACGCCATTCTGTGCCGCCCGCTGAAAAGCAAAATCACCGTGGTGGCCCGGCTCATAGATTTTATGCACCAAGGGGGGCGCCTGCCCATCCCTGCCCGCTGCATTATCGCCGTGGCATGCTGCGCATTTCGCCTCAAACGCGCGCTTACCCACCTGTGCCGCGCTGCTCAGGCTGGCAGGAACAGCAACTTGTGCCAACGGGCCGCCCTGTTGGGTTGCCGCCACTTCGGTGTTTTGGGATTCCTTGGGTTTTTGAATGTACCAAACAATTGCCACAGCCCCAACTGCCAGCAACACGCCCACCCCAAGCCTAGTAGATTTATTCATCAGATGTTCATTGTCCTGTATTTATCTAGTACTATCGTTGAATTGCGGCCTTACCCAACTGGAAGGTCAAGTCTTTGTTTAGAGGGCCGCGGCTTTTCATTGGAGCATCAACAACGTAATTCCTGTTTGGCCTTTGCGAAAGGTCGGGAATTGCGTTTCAACATAAAGCCGAAACGCTTTAGGGGGTTTACATCGGCATGGCTGCTTGCTATTCACATTCAAGAATATGAATACGATGTATTTTTAATCATCACCCCACACCCGAACTTGGCCAGCCTCAATAAACATACTACCCTTGCACCTAACAGGCAAAAGGACATCTGCTATGAAACTTATCTTACCGCTTATCCTGCTGTTTCTCGGCACAACTGCTCAGGCGGAGGTTCTGACCCTGACGCCGCAACCTATCACCGAATGGAAGGCCGTGTTTGGCGTGGTGGAAACCCGCAACCGCGTACCGGCGCGCGCGCGCATTGGCGGCACCATTCAGGAATTGCTGGTGAGCGAAGGCGACATCGTCACCCAAGGCCAGCGCATTGCCCTGATCACCGACGATAAACTGGCGTTTCAACTGGCCGCAATGGATGCGCAAGTTGCCACCCTAACAGCCCATCTGGATACTGCTCAAACCGATTTCAAACGCGGCGAGGAGTTGTTGGAACGCGGTGTTATCACCAAACAACGTTTTGAGCAGTTAACCACCCAAGTCAATGTTTTAAATAGCGAAATCCTAACTGTTGAGTCCAACCGCCTGGTCATAGCCCAGCGCGTAACAGAAGGCGCGGTCCTCGCCCCTGAAGCTGGCGTCGTGCTGTCTGTACCCACCTCCAAAGGGTCAGTTACCAATCCCGGTGAACCCGTGGCGATAATCGGCGGTGGCGGCGTTTTCCTGCGCCTGTCAGTGCCGGAACGCCACGCGGCAGCGCTGATTGAAGGCGAGGAAATCCGCATCGGAGAAGGTAAATCCGGCAGGCTGGCCAAAGTATTCCCGCAAATCCAAGGTGGCCGCGTCTTGGCGGACGTGGAAATCGGTGATCTCGACGACCGCTTCATTGGCCGTCGCGTCCCCGTGCAACTGCCCGTCAGTGAACGCAGCGCCTTGCTGATCCCCGAATCAGCCGTGACCCTGCTAGGCGGCATTGATTTCGTTACCGTGCAAATCGACGGCGCACCTTTGCGCCGCGCCATCGTCCTTGGAACCAAAATCACCCGCGACGGTGTGGTCTGGTGCGAGGTGCTGACTGGCCTGCGCGCTGGCGATCAAGTGGTGACAGCAGATGAGTAATTCACAAAATGAGGCCCTCGGCATTGCGGGCCGCCTGACCAAAGGCTTCATCAACTCCCCCTTGACGCCGCTCATGCTGCTCGCCGCTTTCGCTGTTGGCATGATTGCCCTTGTCAGCCTGCCGCGCGAAGAAGAGCCGCAAATTTCCGTGCCACTGGTGGACATCCACATTCAGGCGGCGGGCCTCAAAGCCCAGGACGCAGTGAAACTTATCACCGAACCGCTGGAGCGCCTGGTCAAAGGCATCGATCAGGTTGAGCATGTTTATTCCTCAACCCGCGACAATCAGGTGATGGTCACCGCGCGCTTTGACGTGGGCATCGAATCCGAAACCGCCATCCTGCGGGTCCACGATAAAATCCGCGCTAATATTGACCGTCTGCCCGTGGGCATCCCCGAACCGCTGATCGTGGGGCGTGGCATCAATGACGTGGCCATCGTTACCCTGACATTTGCCCCCGCCGCAGGGCAGGATCAAATGAACGCCAACGATCTGTCGCGCATCGTGCGCGAGGTGAATTCCGAGCTGGCGAAAATCGACAATGTGGGCCGTACTTACCTTGTCGGTGAAACAACCGAGGCCCTGCGTATCGCGCCCGACCCCGAACGCCTCGCCTTGTTTGGCGTGACTTTACAACAGCTTGTCGGCAAAGTGCAGGGCGCAAACACAGCAAACCCTGCTGGAACAGTGCGCAACGGTGGCGAACAAATCGGCCTGATATTGGGCGGCACCCTGTCCACACCTGACGAAATCGGCAACTTGAAACTCACCTCTCGCGATGGCCGCCCTGTTTACGTGCGCGATGTTGCCGACGTCAGCTTTGTCACTGATCTGGACGAGGTCCACGTCGCCACCCTGCACCGCACTGACGATCACGGCATTTCCCGAATGCCCGCCGTCACCCTCGCCGTTGCCAAACGCGCCGGTGCCAACGCGGTGGTCGTGGCCGAGGAAATCCTGCACAAAATCGACAGCCTCAAAGGCGGGTTAATCCCTGACAGCATCACCGTAGACGTCACTCGTAATTACGGCGAAACCGCCGAGGAAAAGGCCAATGAGTTGCTCTACCACCTCGGTCTTGCCACCGTTTCCATTGTCATCCTAGTGTTGATCGCGATTGGCTGGCGCGAGGCCATCGTAGTTGCCGTGGTGATCCCGATGACAATTCTTCTGACGCTGTTTGCCGCCTGGCTGATGGGCTACACCCTGAACCGCGTCTCCCTGTTCGCGCTGATCTTTTCTATCGGTATTTTAGTGGATGACGCCATCGTGGTGATCGAAAACATCGCCCGCCACTGGGGCCTGAACAAGGGCAATAAATCCCGCACCGCCGCTGCAATCGCCGCCGTGGCCGAGGTGGGAAATCCCACAATCGTCGCCACCCTGACGGTGGTTGTCGCCCTGCTACCAATGCTGTTTGTGTCCGGTTTGATGGGCCCATACATGAGTCCGATCCCCGCCAACGCCTCAGCCGCAATGATATTCTCGTTCTTTATCGCGGTTATCGTCACCCCGTGGCTAATGATGAAGGTCGCAGGCAAAGCCGAATTGCACCACGACGAGAACGCCGAAGCAGGCGGTCGCCTCGGCGCGATGTACGCCGCTGTAGCCCGCCCTTTGCTGCGCAGCAAAATGGCCAGCCATGTGTTCCTCTGGGGTATTATCGCAATTTCATTCGCCTCTCTGGGGGCAATTTACACCCGCGATGTGACAGTGAAGCTGCTGCCCTTTGACAATAAATCAGAACTGTCCATCGTTGTAGACTTACCAGAGGGTGCCTCGGTTGAGGCCACCGACGGCGTATTACAACAGGCCGCCCGCGTCGCCCTTGGCCTGCACGAAGTGATCTCCGTGCAAACCTACGCCGGCACAGCTGCACCGTTCAACTTCAACGGCCTTGTACGCCACTACTTCTTGCGCCAATCGCCTGAACTCGGCGAAGTACAAATCAACTTGCACGGCAAAGAGGAACGGGAACGGACAAGTCACGAAATCGCGCTGGAACTGCGCGCCCTGCTGGCCAAACTCGACGTGCCGCCCGGCACCAACATCAAAACTGTTGAGCCACCCCCCGGTCCGCCAGTGATCGCGACATTGCTCGCCGAGGTCTACGGCCCCGATGCCCAAACCCGCCGCGCCACCGCGCTGAAAATCCGCGAGGCATTCGAGGCCGTGCCCTATGTCGTAGACGTGGACGACAGCTTCGGCGTGCGTCCCCGTCAAATGCGCGCCGTGCTGTCTGCTGATGATCTGGAATTTTACCGCGTGCAGGAATCCGACGCGCTCGACACCCTGCGTTTGTTGAATAATGAGATCACTGTCGGCTACTCGCACCGGGGCCAAGGCCGCCAACCAATCCCCATCGTTGTGGGCCGCGATAAATCCGACCGCGTAATCGACGAACGCCTGCTCGCCACCCCCGTCCCCGCCAACGTGTTGCCCGGAGACCGCGGTGTCGTCGAACTCGGGGATGTTGTCAGCATCGTTGAGGAACGCGCCTCCTTCCCGATTTTTCGCCACAACGGCCGCTACGCCGAAATGGTAATGGGCGAAATGGCTGGCGAGTTTGAGGCCCCGCTTTACGGCATGATCGCCGTGGCAGAGGTACTGGACGGAATGGACTGGACCGGCCTGGAAAAACCGGTGATCAGCTTGAACGGACAACCATCGGACGAAACCCACACCACCCTGCTCTGGGATGGCGAGTGGGAGGTCACTTGGGTCACTTTCCGCGACATGGGTTCTGCCTTCGCCGTGGCGCTGCTCGGTATTTACATCCTCGTGGTCGCGCAATTCGGCTCCTTCCGGCTGCCCTTGGTGATCCTGACGCCGGTACCGCTAACTTTCCTCGGCATCATGTTCGGCCACTGGATTTTCGAGGCGCCCTTCTCTGCCACTTCCATGATCGGTTTCATCGCGCTTGCGGGTATCATCGTGCGAAACTCGATCCTGCTGGTCGATTTCATCAGGCACGAGGGCGGCGGCGAGGTCACCCTGGACATCCTGATCGCCGCGGGGGCCACAAGGTTCAAACCAATCCTGCTCACCGCCATAGCTGCGATGATCGGTGCCGTGGTGATCCTGACCGACCCGATCTTCCAGGGGCTGGCAATTTCGCTGCTGTTCGGGCTGGCAACCTCAACCGCACTAACCGTGCTGGTCATTCCCGCGATTTATCGGGTGTTTAAGATGTAGGGGGGGTGCCAACAACCATTGCAAAGGCATCCCGAATCGGGGTGCCTTTTTCATTTGCAATACAATTTCTTTGCGCTGTGCTAACAATGAATCAGATGGAATTGGACTTTGACGATGCTGGCAGGCCCCCTTAACCAGACACTCATTTCTTTAGGGCAAGCCCTGTAATCCAACCTCGATCCTTGGTGGGGCTTTGGCAGTGCTGCCTTAGCCTTGCACGGATACAAATCCAACGCAGTGAGCGACATAGACGTTATCATTTCATTCCGCGACGCAACAAACCTAATGAGCGCCCTGAATCTCGGAAACAACGCTGACGGCGGCAACGACCGGTTTCGTTCGCAAGTCATCCTCACCCCTTCTCTCGGAAAAATTTCTGTGGAGATATTCGCCTGCTTCCAAATATTTTCCAACACTAAACCACCACCAGCTGAAGCTGGTGGGTTTGAAGAGCTGGCGGACTGAAGTCCACCTTTCTTAATTGAGCATGCTACGCATGCAAACCTCTTGTATGTGGACCACTTGGAAAGTGGTGGCTTCAAACCATTTAGTTGA
>JAJRPO010000088.1 GCA_024280735.1 Alphaproteobacteria bacterium
GAAACGGGCTATCGAACACCAAAAACTACCTTACCTTTCAAGGCTTTAGCGGCATTCGATACTGGGAAAAGGAAATTGGTGGAGCCTAGGAGGATCGAACTCCTGACCTCTTCACTGCCAGCGAAGCGCTCTCCCAGCTGAGCTAAGGCCCCATCTTGTGCTGCTTTCGCTGCACTTGGGTTATTTAGGAAACCCCGCTGTAACCTGCAAGCGGAAAATCCATAATTATGCGATTAACTTTCTTCGTCGCTCGCGGGGACATCCGCCAATTCCTCGAGAGGAACAGTATCGTCGTCGTCGTCATCCAGCACATCGTCGCCAAGGTTTGCTTCGCCCACGGTTTCGTCTGCGTCATCCAGCACATCTGCATCGTCGTCCACTTCAGCCTCTTTAGCCTTTTTCAGGGCGGACTGGTCTTCTTTGTGGGACATGCTGCCCTTGGATTTGTCGTTGGTAAAGAACGACAACGGGTATTCGGTGCCTGTGTATGGGCTGGTGACAGGATCTGCGTTCAGATCATAGAACCGTTTCCCGGACTCAGGACAGGTGCGCTTTACGCCCCATTCTTCTTTGGCCATGATAACCCCCTTGGGTTTGACAAAATTCGATTATTCGCAGCCAAGTGACACAAGACCAATCGCTTGTCAAAGGTTGAATCGCCAAAACGGCGACTGTGGCTAAAAACACCTGAATATTCAGGTTCCGATTGCCCCTGTGTTCGAGTCGGTTAAACTGGTTGGCATGACTGAAATCGTCCAAATTGGCCAACCGCCCCTTGATGTCCATCTGCGCCGTTCGCCGCGCGCACGGCGGTTTTCTTTGCGCATTTCCAACAGCACTGGTGTGATCAGCCTGACAGTGCCCAAACGGGCCAGTGCCCGGGCGGCAATCGGGTTTGCCCACGAGCAAGAGGCATGGCTGCGGCGTAATCTGGCAAAACGGCCCGTGCAAGTGGTTCCTGTCTTTGGGGGATGTATTCTGCTCGACGGGCAAAAGGTGGAGCTGCGCCAAGGCACCCGTCGCGCGCCCATCCTTGGCGATGGTTATCTGGAGGTTTCCGGCCACGAATATGCCCTTGGCGCACGGTTGCGCGGGTATCTGAAAACACGGGCGCGTGAAAAAATGATGGCGGCGTCAGAGCATTATGCGACTAAACTTGGCCAAGATATTTCGCGCATCACCCTGCGCGACACCCGTTCGCGCTGGGGGTCCTGTACCAGTGACGGAAACCTGATGTATTCTTGGCGGCTGATTATGGCCCCGCCGTCAGTGCAGGATTACGTGGCCGCCCATGAGGTTTGCCACTTGATCGAAATGAACCACTCTGTCGCCTATTGGCAATTGGTGGAATCGATTTTTCCAGATTACCGGAACCAGAGGAATTGGTTGAAAGAAAATGGGACCAAACTTCATCGCTATCAGTTTTAATTGACATCTCCCGACTATGTGATCACAAAACATTATGTCTACACGCGAACGCTCAACTGACTCGACGCTGCCGATGCATGAATACCTTTACCGCACTTTGCGGGCCGAGGTGATGCATGGGGAAATTACGCCCGGGCTTTCCCTGACGATACGGGGCGTGGCCAGCCGTTTCAACGTCTCTATGACCCCCGCTCGGGAGGCGATGCGGCGGCTGAGTGCCGAAGGCGCGTTAACGCTCTCTTCCACGGGACGGATCACCACACCGATGCTGAGTACCGAGCGGATTGAAGAATTGGCGTCGATTCGCGCCCTGTTGGAGCCGGAGCTAGCGGCGCGGGCGCAGGTTCGGGTGCATATGGCGCTGATAGAACGGTTGCAGAATATCAACGCGGTGATCGAGCAAACAATCGTCAAGAATGACTCTGTGGGATATATCCGGTCCAATCTGGAATTCCACCGCACCCTGTATTTACGGGCGCAGGCCCCGGCTATGCTGGCAATTGTGGAAACTGTCTGGTTGCAGATGGGGCCGACCATGAGCTTGCTGTATTCGCGGCTGCAACGGCCCAATGCGGCGCGCAATCACCGGATTGTTATTGCGGCCTTGATGGCAGGGGACGAATCGGCGCTGAAACAGGCCATTGGTGTGGATGTGACGCAGGGGTTGCGGATGCTGGTCACTGCGCGAGAATGATGGTGTCGCGGCGCTATGAACGCGCCTTTAACCACGTGCAGATTTCCGCGATGGCCTGTGTTCCCTCTGGCACCACTTTGGTCAGGTTAACAAAGGCATGAACCTGCCCCGAAAAATGGCGGTGAGTGGTTTTCACACCAGCCTCGGACAGTTTTCGCCCGAAAGCGGCCCCGTCATCCGTCAAGGGATCAAAGCCTCCCGTCAGGATGTAGCACTCGGGCAGGCCTGTCATATCGGGATTATAAAGCGGTGAAAACTTTGGGTCGTCAAAACCTGCAAAATCGCCGGCATATTCATCGCGGTACCAGATCATCCTGACCTTGGGCAGGACATAGGCAAATTCCAATTCGTCAATTGATGGCGCTTTCAGATGCCCGTCTGTGACCGGATAGATCAACAATTGAAATGCAGGCACCGGCTGGCCGCGCGATTTGGTTTGTTGGCAGACCACAGCGGCGAAACAGCCCCCCGCACTATCGCCCCCGACCCCGATGCATTTCTTGTCTATGCCATATCTGGCCGCGTTTTTTTGCACCTCCAGATAACTGGAAATCGCATCATCCACCCCCGCCGGATAACGGTGTTCCGGGGCCAGCCGGTAATCCACAGAAATCACAATGCCGCCCCACCCTTTGGCCAATTTGCAGCACAGGGCGTGGTGGCTGTCGAGGTTTCCCTGAATAAAACCGCCCCCGTGATAATAGACCATGGCGGGGCGTAAATTCTGTGTGTCGTTGTGGTCCGAATACAGACGGGCAGGAATCGGGCCATCTTTGCCGCTCAGTTCAATATCCTCGATCCGCGCGAGCGCAGGCCCCGCCGCATCAAACATCCTCACCGATTTCTGCATTTGTTCGCGGCTCTCGGCCACCGTGGGCATCGGCCCAGCGCCGCGCAGTTTATTGGCCAAACGTCCAACGGCATAGGCCTTTGGATCAATCATCGCACCGCGGTATGTGTCGCGATTGGGGGCCAGCAGCCGGACAATGCCAGCGGGCGCAAATGTCAGTGCCAGACTTGCCAAAACCGATAGTTTTCCCATGTGATCCCCTTTACAGATTTCAGACAGTTTATCGGAGGCCGCCGGAATACCAAGGCATTTCTGCGGGTTACTTGTCCGCCTCGGTTATGTGATCGGGAAACGAACTGAGCAATATTTCATAGCGCATAATCGCATCGGTAATCTGACTGTAGCTGCCGATCAAGTCGCGGATCGGCGCGCCAAGGCGCTCCAGACCGGACACAAAAGCCAAAATCACGCCAACCTCTATCTGCCCATTGATTGCCATCCAGCCGCCATAGGCAATCACGCCAAAGGGACCGAGGGAAATCAACAGGTTATTGATTGTTTTCATGGTGTTTTTGGTCAAAAGAAACCGGGTGCGCAATTGCAGGATTTTATCGGTGATCCGAATAAAGGGCGCTGGCGGTGGCTTGCTCTGCAGGTCATCCTCGTCATGATTGACGATAAACGACCCGAGATTACGGACCTCTATCGCCTTCTCCCCTGCTAAACGGTTCATCCGTGCTTGAAAGATCGGCACGACGAACAATTGTGGGGAATACAGCGCGAGGGCAATGCTGGCTACAACGGGTTCAATCCAGAACATATACCCGAGCACGACAACCAGCGTGCCAACTTGCAGCAATGGTCCTGAAATGGCAGAACCGGAGAAGCCGCCAAGTTTTTCAACCTCGGAGGCCAGCATGGACACCACCGCGCCCTCGTTAACCAAGTCTTCTTGCCGCGCGGTAACCCGATGCTTTTTCGGCGGAATAACTGTGTAAATACAATAATATACCGATGAGCGTAGCGAATGTACGATGCGGGCCGAAATCAATTCGCGTTGAATGCGCATGGCCATTTTCAGACCCGCCGCAACCAGCAATGCGATCAGATAGTAAACGCTAAGCCGGATTAACAAATCAGTGTCACCGTTAGCGATTGCATCATCCAATAGGCGGCGCTGCAATTCGAGTGGAATTGGCGCGAGCGGGAGTAGCAAAAGAGTCAGCGTAATAACAACCATCTGATGCCAGAAAGAAATGCGGAAAATATAACGATAGACCGAGCGGGGCATCTCGGACATGGTGGTTAATTGAGAGGACATGTGCCAGCCTAATGGTTTTGTTACCGCAGTCCTGACATATCCTTAACACGCGAACAAGAAGCTGGCCCTTGCATCACAGTGTTTTGAAAATAAGCCCTTTTCTGTGATCATCCGTCAGCTGAATTCAAAATTGGCTGCAACGACAGACGCATTTGTCAGATCCAGGTCAGCGAAACCAACGCCCGTAAGGTGTAGTGGTTCAGACCTGATCTGACAGTTACCGTTTTTTAGGCGGCATTTGTCAGGTCAAATTTAGTTCACGAACTTTTCCTTCCAAATCTCCTTGCCCTCTATCATGGTCTCAAACGGGGTGCGCCCGCAACACA
>JAJRPO010000007.1 GCA_024280735.1 Alphaproteobacteria bacterium
AACAACAACAGCCTCGGCCGCACGTCTTGCTTGCTCTGCAGTATCGGCAATAACAATGGCGATGGCATCCCCGACATAGCGCACTTTTTCAGTAGCCAACGCTGACCAGGCACCCACATTCATGGCGCTGCCGTCTTTTGAAGTAATGGCCCAACCTGCAATGAGGTTGCCAATGCCGTCTTCAGCCAGTTGATGGCCGTTTAGAATTCCTTCAACCCCTTCCATTGCGGAGGCGGCAGAAATATCGATGCCGGTTACTTTCGCATGGGCATGTGGGCTGCGCACAAAGGCAGCGTAAGCCTGATTTTCCATCCGCATATCATCGGTGTATTTACCTTTACCGGTGATATAACGCTTGTCCTCTTTGCGCAGGACGCGGGCGCCAATTCCTTCGTTACTCATAATCTTAACCCTCCCTTAAGCGTTGGCCATTTTGGCATTTGCGTCCGAAATGGACTTTACGATGTTGTGATAGCCGGTGCAGCGGCAGATGTTGCCTTCCAGCTCGTGGCGGATGGCGGCCTCGGTCAATTCTTCGCCGCTGGCCTGATAGCGGGCAATCATATCCGTCGCGCTCATGATCATGCCGGGGGTACAAAACCCGCATTGCAGACCGTGGTTGTCTTTGAAGGCTTGTTGCACGGGATGCAGTTCTTTGCCGTTGGCGAGGCCTTCAACCGTGGTCACGGTCGCGCCTTCCAAACTAACAGCAAGGGCGGTGCAGGATTTCACCGCTTGGCCGTCCACATGCACAACACAAGCGCCGCATTGGCTGGTGTCACAGCCAATATGGGTGCCGGTCAGGCGCAGGTTTTCGCGCAAGAAATCCGATAAAAGGGTGTTGTCGGGTACGTCGCGTGACACGGATTTACCGTTCACGCTCATCGATACTTTGGTCATATACTCCTCCCAGAGCGTTGAAAATTTGCCAGTTTTTTGGCCGTTTTTATGGGTAACTCATTGGATTCACGTCTATTTCATCTTTCTTCTTGTGACGTAAATCTCATTATATAGTCGATCTTAGGGGCGAATAGTGGTTCAGGGCAAGGGTAAGCTTCGACTTTTCGGTCAAATTTTCGGCAATCCGCCTATTTCCTTGTGGACAACCAGAGATCCCATGCAGCGGGGGTATCAAGGTCAACCAAAACGCTATCGTCCATTGGCACGTTTGATACAAATGCACCTGCCTGATCTATCAAGGGTTTCGCGCCACGATCCCCTGTTAAGCTGGCAAGGGATTCAAAAAACCGCTGGTCAAATAACACAGGATTACCCATTTTGCCATTCGGGGCCTGTGGAATACAGATATAGCGGGTTTTGCCTGATGTATAATGGGCTATCAGGGCGTCAAAATGCGCGCTGGTAATGTCGGGCATGTCAGCTAGGGCAACAATCACCGCGCCGCATTGATCCGACAGGGCTGCCATGCCGGCGCGCAGGGATGCGGCCAGACCTGTGCCTGCATCCGTTGCGGTGACAATGTTAACGTCCAACCCCTTGAGCGTGGCATTTTGGGCAGGTGTTTCGGGGGCCAAGATGACGTGCAATTTGCTGGCTTTACTGGCGAGCGCGTGTTCGGCAGAGCGGCGCAGCAGCGCCACGCCGTCAATTTCGCGCAACAGTTTGTGTTGCCCGCCCATGCGGCTCGATTTTCCGGCGGCCAGCAGGATAATTTCGATTGTGCGGCCTTTGGTGCTTCGCGCGGCGCGGCGCGGTTGAATGCGTTGCGGGATTTCTTTGAGCAACCCGCCCACCCCCATTGCCGCAATGTCTTGCGCAGAAACGGCCACGCCAGCGGCCAGCCGTTCCAGCACCCAATCTACGCCATTTAAGGCAGGTGCGCGCACGCAGCCGGGCAGGCCAACCACCGCCCGCCCCTTGATTTCGCCGATAAACAGCAGGTTTCCCGGGTCAACCGGCATACCAAAGCGGTTCACGCGGCCACCCGCCGCAACCAATCCCGCTGGTGCCACATCCAACCTGTCAGAGGTTGCAGACGCGCCAAGAATAAGCACCATTTCCGCCGTGGTTTGGTTGACGGCCTGCGCCACGGCATCGGTGGAATGGGCAACGGTTTGAACCGTGCCTAAACGCCAGCCCAATTGCAGCAGTCGCGCGGCTACGGCATCGCGGCCTTTGTCCAGCAAGGATTTTTTAAAACCCTGCGTTTGGGTCAGGATCAGATCAGCCGCGCCATTTTTGAACGGGTGGAGCTGTAGGAATGGCGTTGAAATACAGGCCAATGCTTTTGATAGGTGTTTTTTATCAACAGCATAGGGGATGATCTTAAAGGTCCCAAGTAACGCATTTTCGGCCACACGCGCGTAATCCGGCAGGCAGGCAAAAGTGATGGATTCGTCGATTTGGTTAAGGGCATTCACCATTGCGGCATCAACCCGCAGCACCCCCGCAGATTTAGCGACCAGATTGACCCGTCCGGCAAAAGCGGGCGTGACGTCTATCAAATCACTGGCAAAGGGCTTGCCTAACGCGGCAGCGGCGGTGTTTTCGTCGATGTCTGTGTGATCCAGCTGCGCAACCACGACCTCGGTCACATTCAACGCCGCCAGTCGGGCAATTGCCTTGCTGTCCAGCGCCATACCTTTGGCAAAACGCACATCGGACACCCGCAAGGAATGCGCCAAGACGCAACCTTCTGCATCAGCAACCGGAACAGGGCCAAACTTCATTGACGGCTGTCCGGTCGGCGCAGGCGCTCGGTGACTTCTGCCATGATTGACAGGGCGATTTCGGCAGGGGTCGCAGCCCCGATGTCGGCACCTACGGGGCCGTGGATGCGGGCGATCTGTTTGGGATTGAAACCAAGTTCCGTCAGGGCAGAGACCCGTTTTCCATGGGTGCGTTTGGACCCCAGCGAGCCGATGTAAAACGCCGTGCTGTTGAGGGCTGTTTGCAATGCGGGCGTGTCAATTTTAGGATCATGCGACAAGGTGATCACGGCGGTTCTGGCATCCAGATCAAGGGCTTGCAGGGCATCATCGGGCCACTCGGTCACGATGTCCTCCCCCGGGAACCGCGCCGCTGAGGCAAAGCTTTCGCGCGGGTCCACCAGCGTTACGCCGTAACCCGCGATCCGCGCCAATTGCACCAAGGATTGCGCGATATGCACCGCCCCGACGATCACCATCCGCAGCGGCGGGTTATAGATCAACGAGAAGACTTCGCCGTCCACACCTGACTTGTCCCTGTTGAACCGTTCCGGCAAATCGCGGGGTTCGACAAAGCCCCGCTCCCAGTTTTCAAGGTTCACAGAAATACCAATCGCGCGTCGATCAGCCCGCTTGGCGACCAGATATTCCAGCACTGCAACGCTTGGCCCCTGCCCCACACCAATCGGTTCCACCAGCACGCGGATATTGCCACCACAGGCCAGACCGACGGCAAAAACCTCCTCGTCAGACACGCCATATTCCAGAATTCGGCAAGTGCCGGTTTTCAGCGCGTCTTGGGCCTCGGCGACCACCGCGCCTTCGACGCAGCCCCCCGAAACCGACCCCATAAACACCCCATCAGCGCGGATCGCCAGTTGTGCGCCAACCGGGCGCGGCGACGATCCCCATGTCTCAATCACAGTGGCTAGTGCTACTTGATGACCGTCTGCAATGTATTCCAGCGCAATTTCCGGGATCCTATCAACATTCATTCTATCGCTCATAGCAGCCTCATCATCCGTTGTTTTTCGCCCTGCCCACTGCCTGAAAATGCCGTTGCCAGATCGCCCAGGCTGTCGAGACTATGGCAGGAATGGAAACTGTCCACCAGCGGCAACAGGGTGCGGATGCCGCTGGCCAGCGGTGAAAACCCGTCCCAGCGCAGCAGCGGATTGAGCCAAATCACCTGTTTGGCGGACAGGTGCAGGCGTTCTGCCTGTTTGTGTAAGATATCCAGATTATCCCGCTCCAGCCCGTCGGTAATCAGCAAAACCACCGCCCCGCGCGATAGTACACGGCGCGACCAGTGTCGGTTGAACTCGGCCAGACTCTCGCCGATACGGGTGCCGCCATCCCAATCGCGGGCTTGTTGGCCAACGGCATTAAGGGCCGCATCAGGATCACGCAGCGACAAGTTGCGGGTGATGTTGGTCAGATGGGTGCCAAAGGTAAAGCCGTGCACCTGCGCCCAGCCGGCCCCTTTGGTGCGCGCCACCGAGTGCAGAAAATGCATGAACATACGCGCGTAAGTCGAGCAGGAACCGGAAATATCGCACAGGGCCACCAGATCGGGCAGCCGCGTTTTGGGCGCTTTGCGGGGTAGTTTAATCACCTCGCCGCCGTGACGTGCCATCTGGCGAAAGGTGGCGCGGGGGTCGATTTGACGGCCGCGCGGACGGGATTGCAGACGGCGGCTGACAAGGGGTTTGATCGGCAATTCCATCAACGCAATCGCCCGCTTGGCCTCGGCCAATTCCGAATTTGACATCTGCTCAAAATCCATCGCCTTGAGCTGCTCGGTGGCGGAAAAGGTGAATTTGGCGTCCACGTCCAGTTCTTCGCGCGCGTTTCGCGGTGGCTCGCTGTCCAAACCGTCCAGCATCGCCTGCGCCGCACGTTTTTCCGCGGTCTTTGCCGTCTTCGGCTCGCTTTCTCGTTGCAAGGTCGGTAGCATCATCGCCATCATTTTCGACAGGAACTCCGGGTCGCGCCAGAACAGGCGAAAGATGCGCTCGAACACATCGAGCTGTTCGACTTTGGTAATCAGACAGGCGCGCAGGGTGTAATAGAAATCGGTACGATGGGTGAACCCTGCCGCCTCTACCGCCCGAATAGCGTCCAGAGTTTGGGCAGGCCCAACAGCAACGCCCGCGCGGCGCAAAGCACGGCAGAAATACAGGATATTCTGCTCGAGACGCCCCTCGGTCAGCGTGTTCATGGGCGCGTTTGCAAACCGGCGCGGGCGCTGTCCAATATGCGGCTGGCCTCGGAACCTGTTACTTTGGCAATGTCGTCCTGATATTTCAGCACTGCGCCCAAGGTGTCGGCGATCACTTCGGGCGACAGGGTGACGGCGTCGAGCGCCACCAGACATTTGGCCCAATCGATGGTTTCCGCCACGCCGGGGTTCTTGAACAGGTCGGCATTTCGCAATTCATGCACAAAGGCGACGACTTCGCGGCTCAACACCGCGGCGGCCTCCGGTGCGCGGGCGTGCAGGATGGCTAATTCGCGCTCAAAACTGGGGTATTCAACCCAGTGATACAGGCAACGACGTTTCAGCGCATCGTGGACTTCGCGGGTGCGGTTTGAGGTCAGGATCACAATCGGCGGCGCGGCGGCTTTGATGGTGCCGCGCTCGGGAATAGTGACTTGGAAATCAGACAGGGCTTCCAGCAGGAACGCCTCAAACGGCTCATCCGTGCGGTCGATTTCGTCGATTAACAGCACAGGCGGGCCTGCCGCATCGGGCATCATCGCCTCGAGTAAAGGGCGCCTGATCAGGAATTTGTCGTCATAAAGATCAACCGCCTCACCGCCATTTTCACCTGCGCGCAAGGCCAGCATCTGGGCGGCAAAATTCCATTCATAAACGGCAGTGCTGGCGTCCAGCCCTTCGTAGCATTGCAACCGGATCAACCGCCGCCCGAGGGCCTTAGCCAAAGTCTTGGCCAACTCGGTTTTACCGACCCCTGCCTCGCCCTCCAGGAAAACGGGCCGGTTCAGGCGTAAGGATAAGAAAACCAACGTCGCAAGGGCGCGATCACAGATGTAGCTTTCATCTGTGAGCAGGGTTTGGGTGGCATCGATGCTATCGGGTAAATTGATCATAGCGGCATGTTAGCGGCTGGCACGGAATTGGCTAGGGGAAATATGCTTTGATTTCGGCGAGGAAACTATCGCACCCTATTCCCCTCTGCTTTCAGCTTTTTCAGCGTCTCTTTGACCAATTCATCCATTTTGACCATCACTTTGCCCGCATTTTCAGTCTCGTCTTGCTTGATCAGTTTGCGATATCCGGTGATCATTTTGCGCAGATCCTTTGCCGCGTCATCGTCTTGCAGCGCGATTTTGATGTCTGGGGTTATTTTCTTGAATTGCTTGGTCAGGGCTTGTTTTTCTTTCGCGCCCTTCTTTTTATCGGCGTCTTTGTCGGATTTGGCATCTTTGCCATCCTTGTCCTCGCTCGCAGCGGGTTTGACCTCTAGGCGATTTTTAATCCCGCGCTCGTTGAAATATTTCTTTGCGATTTTATCAAGGCTGCCGGGCACCCGGTCGTTTTCGGGCGTTATGACAAGGACCTGACCCTCCATCGTGATCGTCCCCCAAGCACCCTTCATTGTGCCGCCGGATTTCTTGGCCAATTTCACCATTGCATCGGTGCTTTTGGTGATGTGGGCCTGAATAACCACGCCGCCCTTGCACATCAAAATAGCGCAATTATGTGGTTTTTTCTTAATCTTGGCAAAGAGAACCTTGAGGTCTTCGCCCTCTTTTTTTAGCTCTGCGGGGTCTTTTTTGGCCATTTTACAATCCTTTCAGCCAAAAACCTTGATGGTTTCCGCCAATATTCACAAAATTAATAAACACCCTTTTACAGTCACTATAAAATTTGGGCGTTCATTCGTCCAGTTTTTCGAATATCAGGCGGATTGAGGCGAAAAAGAATGACGATTTTCACACTTGCGTGTAAAAGACGATCTTTTGTCGGTGGTAAATGGTGGGTGATGAGAGGCTCGAACTCCCGACATCTTCGGTGTAAACGAAGCGCTCTACCAACTGAGCTAATCACCCGACAGGGCGGTATCTAGCTGCTCGTGGAATGGGTTGCAAGGCCTGAAATGCGCTTTTATTTGGGGGGGGCAAGGTTTCTGGTTTTGGGTGCAAATCTGATGGCGAATGGCGGGGCTGGGCATTTAATTCAAAGTGCTAAAATCGCAACGCGAGGGCACAATCACAGCGCTAAATACAGAGAGCTAGCAAAAATCCGGCTTGTCAGGCGGTTTTCGATTGGTAAGTTGTGACCTTATGGGCCACACGCAGAGGCCTTGGCGGATAAACTTTGGCCTCAATTCGTGCAATTTGGCGTTTGCTCCCATTCAAAATTACAAGTCTTTACGTTTAATAATCAAGTAAACCGAACCGGAAAAGGAATAACAAATGCAACTTTCTGTAGATTGGACCAAACAGGCCGTAATCGACGTGCTGCCGTCTGTTGAATACCTCTTTGAACTGCTTGAACGCAGCTTTTTGGATCTGTCGACGGACGTCGCGCAAAAGGGACGCACCGTATTACTTGGAAGTGTCGACGCGGTGGAATACCAAACGATTCTCGCCGGTTCAGATTTTGTTTACTCAACATTAAGCGGCGACCCTATCTTAACGGGGGGGGATGTCGAAAGCTATCATATGGGCCGTGTCGAGGGCGGCGTTTTCATTTCTCTGGCATTCGTTGAGGGCAAGACGTTGCCTGCCAGCGATATTTTCAATGCGGTTCAGGCAGAAAACTCAGGCGCGGATATCGGGGCGCTGGAAGACTTGTTTATGAATATCGGCTGGAAATACAATGGCTCGGATTTGAATGATGTCTTTCTTAAGGGCAGCACATCCAGTGACGGGATAACCTTGAGGCTGGACGGCAATGATCGGGTCAAGCTGGAGGGGGGCGACGATAATTTCTTTTTCGGCAAAGGCAATGATCGCGGTTCGGGTGGTTCTGGCAATGATACGTTGCTGGGCGGCGGCGGCAATGACAGGCTGAAAGGCAACGCTGGCGATGACTTGCTGAATGGCGGAACAGGTAAGGACGTGTTGCGCGGCGGCGGCGGCAACGACCGATTACTGGGAGGGAGCGGCAACGATATAGTGCTTGCCGGCGCTGGCCGCGACAGACTGCTGGGCGGCAAAGGCGATGATATCCTGACCGGCAACGGTGGTGTCGATGTGTTTGTGTTTGGTGACGGGTCGGGCAACGATCAGATTACCGACTATAGCATTGGCATCGACAAAGCGAAAATCAATACCGCCGAGGTGCTGGGCTTCGAGGTGGTCGCTGAAGGATTGCTTGTCTCTTGGGGCGCGGATTCGGTGCTTTTCGCAAGCATTACATCCGAGTTGGATATTACTTTCGTGTAGTCAAACTCCCCGCCAAGCAAGCGGGGAGTCTGCTAATTCCTTTACTCTTCGCTTGGTTCAGCCTCGGCTTCGGCGGTGCCGCCCCCGCCGCCGCCTTTGCCGGGTTTTTGCAAATTCAACCGATAGAGGGTTTTTTGGTTTTCGCCTTCGCCCTTGGTAATGACGCGAATTTTCCCCAGTGGGGGCATTTGCACGTCTTTACCCGCGGACACACATTCAAAAAGATAGCCGAAAGTAGCATCTACTGCTTCGCGAACTTCGCGGCGACGCAGGCCGGTTGTTACCGTCACATGATCGTAGATGTCTTTTTTCTTGATCAAATTGCTCGGCTGTTCTGGCGTGGTTTCATCTGTATCAACCGCGTCTGTAACGTCCGTGTCTGTATTTGCCGTCACCATGTCCTATAGACCTCATATTGTTTCTGGATTGGAAACAATATCCCCATTATGTAACGCCGCCACAACTGTTTTCTGGCAGCAGCGGTATTTTAATGATGTTTCCAGCCAAGAGATGTAGCGTTACTTTGCTTTTTCCAGTGATTTCAGCTTTTGCTCCATCTGGGTCCGGATCATCGCTTGAATGTCTTTGCTCAGTTTGGCGTCCTTTAGCAAACCAATCTGGCCAAGTTTATGCAAGCCCGCCTCTTTGGTGTCGCCATTTGTACCATTCGCCGCCGACAAAGCGTATAATTCTGCGGCCTTGCCCTGAAACGCGCCCAAAGCCTCTTTGGCCAGCTGGCTCTGGAAATCTTTGGGGAGTTTGGCAACCATGTCGGACCCAAACTTTTTCACCATATCCGCGCGCACAGTTTCCGATAGTTTTGGAACCATGGTATTTGAGATGAAATCGCCGGCTTTGCTGGGGACTGCCTTGTCGAAAGCCTTTAAAACCTTGATCGGCGACGCCTTAAGGGCACCCGCGGTAATGGTTTTAATCATCGCATCCATGACTTCTTTTTCATTGGGAATACGACCCTTTTCCACCAACGGCTTGAACAGGCCAACCGTCTCCTTGGCCGCGCTCGTAAAAAGGGCTTCCATGGCTTTCGTGGTCATGATTTTTTTCAAGAAAACATCGGCTGCTTTTTGCGGCAAAGTCTGACAAACTTGTGGGATCAGTTTTTTCGCCAGTCCAATGGTAACTTTATTTGCAAAAGCGGCGCTGAGTTTCCCCCCTACGGCCCCAGCCATTCCGGCAAATGCGGTGTCGATAACAACTTTTTTCGCTGCCCCTTCCCAAGTAACTTCGTTGCCAGCCAGATACTCGCCCAATTGTCCTGCACTTGATTTCATCGCTTCAGTGCCCGCAGCCGCAAGGGCGTGGGCCTTGGCGGGGGACATGCCTTTGGTCACAACCAACCGCGCAGTCGCATAGGCCTCCACGACCGAGAAACTGATTTCCCGAACGATAACAAGTTTACCAACGATACTGCTCGCCGTGCTGATACGGGTTTCAACCCATTTGTCAAAAGCTTTGCGTCCCGCATTATAGGCTTTGGTTGCTTTGGCATCTTGTGCCTGCACCCTTTTCCAATCCACGTTCTTGTTGTTTACAAGACTGCGCAGGCTAATGGCTTCGGAACTGGCACTGAACAAAACGCTATAGGGCGGTTCGGATTTGCCGCTTGATACAACGCTGACAAAGAAGGAGGCGAATGCATTCACTAAACCATCTGACCCGCTGGCAATTTTGGAGCATTCAGCGGCAAAATCGGCCCAACTGTCGGCCTCGCTGCGCATCATATTGGCCTTGTCGGTGACCTTTTTCTTTAACTCTGCCAGATTCTTTTCGTATTCCGCCCGGGCAATATATTTGGTTTTACCCCCTTCAACGACAATAACCATATTTTCAGCAGCCTTAATGTCTGCCGCGATTTTTGCCTCCAACTTGCCAAGGCCAGCTTTCCAGGTGGCGCCGCCCGGATCAACAACGCCGTCGGGTTTTTTATAGCCCAGACGGGTTTTCTGAAATGCCTGAATGGTTTTAATCAAACCGGCGGTGCATTTCCCATCGAGCGGTCCCTTGATGCCGTTGGCCATCAGCATCAACTGCACCAATTTTACATCCTCCGGGGCGTTCTTGGGAACCGGGCCTTCTGAAATACGTTTTTTTTCGCCGACAGCGGCTTTCAATGCGACCATGGGTATCTCCTACAAATTTCAATTTCCTGCATTTTTATGCGATCATAAGCAGCACCAAATCAAAGTAAAAAGTCACTATTTTGGGAGAAAACCCGAAACCAAATAGAAATCCAGAAAAAAACCCGCCTTCAAATCAAAGGCGGGTTTCAAATTTCTAACGATTTACGGCGCAGTTTAATGCGAGACAGTTGCCGCAGTGTCGCCGGACTTGGCCGCAAGGGCCGCCGTTGCCGCCTCCTCCGCTGCTTCATCCCATTCAATCGCTTTTGGCTCTGAAACCAACGCATGTTTTAGAACTTCGCGGACATATTTTACCGGAATGATCGTCAAGCCCTCTTTCACATTATCGGGGATTTCCGGCAGATCTTTCTCGTTGTCAGCCGGGATCAGCACGGTTTTAATACCGCCCCGCAAGGCTGCCAGAAGTTTTTCCTTAAGGCCGCCAATTGGCAGCACATGGCCACGCAAAGTCACCTCGCCTGTCATTGCGATGTCTCGGCGCACCGCAATCCCCGTCATCACCGACACAATAGAGGTCACCATGCCAACGCCCGCAGAGGGGCCGTCCTTGGGGGTTGCCCCTTCTGGAACGTGAACGTGGATGTCGATCCGCTCAAACTCTGGCGGTTTGACACCAATTTCCGGCGCGATCGAGCGCACATAGGAACTTGCGGCCTCAATGCTTTCTTTCATCACATCGCCAAGCTTGCCGGTGGTCTTCATCCGGCCTTTACCGGGCAGTTTCAGCGCCTCGATTGACAGCAATTCACCACCCACCGATGTCCAGGCCAGACCTGTGACCACGCCAACCTGATCCTGCTCCTCAGCAAGGCCGAATTTGAACCGTTTAACGCCCAGAAACTCGCCAATATTCTCGGCTGTGATGGCAACGGATTTCACCTTGTCTTTGATGATCTTGGTCACGGCCTTGCGGCACAGCTTGGCAATCTCGCGTTCCAGATTACGCACGCCTGCCTCGCGGGTATAATAGCGCACGATTTCCGTCAAACCTTCATCCGCAAGCGAAAACTCACCTTTGCGCAAGCCATGGCCTTTGATCTGTTTTTCCAGCAAATGTTGCTTGGCGATCTCGACTTTTTCGTCCTCGGTATAGCCCGAAAGCGTGATAATCTCCATCCGGTCCAGCAGCGGCCCCGGCATATTATAGGTGTTCGCCGTGGTTAGGAACATCACGTTCGAGAGGTCATATTCGACCTCCATATAGTGATCGGTAAAAGTCGCATTTTGCTCCGGATCCAGAACTTCCAGCATGGCGCTGGCGGGATCACCGCGGAAATCTTGCCCCATTTTGTCAATTTCATCGAGCAGGATCAACGGGTTGGTCGTTTTCGCCTTTTTCATCGCTTGGATGATTTTACCGGGCATAGACCCGATATAAGTCCGCCGATGACCGCGAATTTCGCTCTCGTCGCGCACGCCGCCAAGGGAAATACGGATAAATTCACGCCCCGTAGCACGCGCCACAGACTTACCAAGCGAAGTTTTACCAACGCCGGGAGGACCCACAAGGCACAAGATCGGGCCTTTCAGCTTGGCCGAACGCGCCTGTACCGCGAGGTATTCAACGATGCGTTCTTTAACCTTTTCAAGGCCATAGTGATCCTTATCCAGAACCTCCTGCGCCTTGTTCAGATCTTTCTTAACGCGGGATTTCTTACCCCAAGGGATCGACAACATCCAATCGAGGTAGTTGCGCACGACTGTTGCCTCCGCAGACATCGGCGACATGTTGCGCAGCTTTTTCAGCTCGCCTTCGGCCTTTTCCTGCGCCTCTTTGGACAGTTTGGTATCGGCGATTTTGGCTTCCAGCTCGCCCAGCTCATCGCCGCCGCCCTGTTCGCCGTCGCCCAATTCTTGTTGAATGGCCTTCATCTGCTCATTCAGGTAATATTCCCGCTGGGTGCGTTCCATCTGGTTTTTAACGCGGGATTTGATCTTTTTCTCGACCTTAAGCACTGACATCTCGCCCTGCATCAGCCCGTAAACCTTTTCCAGACGTTTGCCCAAGTCCAGTTCTTCCAGCAATTCCTGTTTTTGATCGACCCGCACGTTCAAGTGACCGGCAACCGTATCCACCAGTTTTTGCGCGCCTGTAGCATCAGCAACGGCTGACAGGGCTTCTTCGGGGACGTTTTTGTTCAACTTGGCATACCGCTCGAAATCACCGGAAACCGAACGGCTGAGCGCCTCGATCACATCGGCGTCTTCGGCGGTTTCCACCAGCACTTCAGAGGTGGCCTCAAAATAATCGGGGTTGTCGAGGTATTCGGTGATGCGCACACGTTCGCGGCCCTCAACCAAAACCTTAACCGTGCCATCTGGCAGTTTCAGCAGTTGAAGAACGCTGGCTAACACCCCGATATCATAGATTGTTTCCTCGCTTGGATCATCCTCTGACGGGTCAATCTGAGAGGATAGCAAAATCTCTTTATTGTCGGCCATCACGGCCTCTAATGCGCGCACAGATTTTTCACGGCCCACAAAAAGCGGCACAATCATATGCGGGAACACGACAATGTCGCGCAAGGTCAGAACGGGATAGGATACGCTGCTCGTATCAGTCATGTGTTTTCCTTTGTCTAAGCAAACGACGCGCCGCCCCGGCTGATCCAGCAACGATTGGTCATTTCTGTTTTCGATCTATAGGTGGTGTTACGAGGCCCAAAGGTCAAGCATTTTCCCTGTCGAATATTGACGCATATATTGCCTTGGGCAGGGACAGAGTGCAAGTGTAGGATATAGAAATAGTAAGTTTCTGCGCAGCTTATTCGACAAGGTTAAATGCAATTCAACACCCATATTTGAATTTCGTGAAACATCACTCCAATTTGCAACGCGAAATCAACCAGCCAACGCGCTAGTTATGAAATGAAATCCAAAAAAGGAAAATCCTAAAATCGGCGTGGAATCGTGAAAAATGTCTGGAAGCAGCTTTAACCACTGGGGCTAGGCGACCACCTAGACCAGCAGATCATCCACTCCAAAGGATTTTACACCAGTCAAAATCAGCTTAAAGTCTGCTGTTTCATCTCCATCCACATCGACGAGCAAGTTGGTCTGTGTCCCAAACTTCTGGACAAGGCGAACTTCGCCTGCAACTCCGTTAAATGCGTCATTTCCGAGAAAAGTCAGCTCATCGCTGTCAAGAAATGCCAGTTGGATTTTATCACCTTCCTGCGCATTAAAACCAGCAAGTGTATCCGCCCTTTGGCCAGGCTTGCTGTCTTTGGCTGTTTCGAAAACAAATACATCTGCACCGCGCCCCCCCTTTAGCCAGTCTTTTCCGTGACCGCCCACAATCGTGTCATCACCGCTGCCGCCCAATATACTGTCATTGCCTTTGCCGCCGAATATGATGTCATCGCCCGCGTTGCCGTGCAATTCGGTATCGGATCCACCGCCGCCATTCAATTCGTCATTACCCTTGCCGCCAAGTATTTGATCCGCGCCACCATTCCCTGACAGCGTATCATCGCCATCATTTCCCTGCATATAGTCTTTGCCTGCGCCACCAATTCCAGTGTCGTCGCCAGAGCCGCCGAATATATTGTCAGCACCCGCGCGGCCAATCATCAGGTCACCGGACCTTGAGGCATAGAAGTTATCAAACCCTTTCGTACCGGTCATTGTCGCGCCTGTTGAGGCGTCCCAAATTACACCATCGGAAAACTCTATCTGCTCAATCCGCTCAAACAGGTTATGCCCCAGATACTTTCCGCCACTGGGCGAAAACCCGTCCGAAACAGAGACCCCTGTATGTGAATTTGCTCTCAAACCGTCAGCACGGGTGATGAAATCCAGCAAATCGCTGCCCCCCCCGACCAAACGCAACTCATTTGACGCAACGTCGATAAACCGTAGGATATCAGACCCACCGTCAGCAACGGTTTCACGAATATTTTCTCTCTCAATCCTGCGAGCTCCATCGCCCCCTTTGATCAAATACAGGTCACTGCCCTTGCCCCCCATCATAGCGTCGGCACCTGTGCCGCCCTCCAGCGTATCATCGCCGTTGCCGCCATTCAGATTATCCGCGCCACCGCGCCCGCCCAGATAGTCACCAACGCGGGTCGCGTATTGCGCATCGCCGTTTTCGGTCCCGACTTGCGTCAAGCC
>JAJRPO010000008.1 GCA_024280735.1 Alphaproteobacteria bacterium
AAGTGCAGGCTTCTGTTGCCAGGTGCCTGCGAACCCCGCCAGTCCCGGCTAGGGGAAAGGACTTAAGTTTTCGGTATTAGGTACTGCTTACGCAGCAACTGCAACCGGAGCATTGTTGTCATTTGCAACTAGCTTAAATGAGCCGATAACGGTGGCATCGTGCCGAATGAAAGCTAACATCTTTAGACGTCCGTCGATCCTATTTCGACCCCAGAAACCCGCAAAGACAGGTTGTTTGGTGGAGTCGCCGGGTACCGCCCCCGGGTCCGAACCGCTTATTACATGCGCGTTTATCATCGTAGTCCCCGAAGGAACACCTTACATATAGGGCAGATGGGTGTTGGTTTAAAGGGGGATTGGCAGGAATTTACCAGCTTTTTCGGCTTAACCGGAATTGCCCTGTGAATTCAAACGCTAACAATATGGTTTCACGGAAACACCAACCGCGCCAAACCGGCTGGTGCGGAAAAGTTGGAGCCAATTGTAATTGGTAATCCTGCAAGGAATGTTACCATGCTTTTCGGTATCGGTTTGGGCATGTATTGGCTCCGGTTATCCCGCTTGACAGCAGGCAAAACCACAGCCAAGCCTTGCGTTATGTTTGATGTACGACCCGCAGCATATGTAATTGGCCTGTTGGTGGTTGCCCTTGGCACCACCATGGCTTTGCCGATGCTGATGGATATTTATGACGGCAACGGGGAATGGCATGTTTTTGGCCTGTCGGGGTTGATAACCTGTTTGACAGGGGCCTCGATTGCGCTGGCTTGTGCCAATTCGTCAGGGCAGGGTTTGTCGATTCAACAGACGTTTTTGCTGACCACCGGGGTTTGGGTGATACTGCCCGTTTTTGGGGCGCTGCCGTTTTGGTTTGGCGTTACCGAGGCCAGCGCTGTTGATGGCTTTTTTGAGGCCATGTCTGGCCTGACAACGACGGGATCCACAGTGTTTTCGGGACTTGATCAATTACCACGGGGTCTTTTGCTTTGGCGCAGCATGCTGCAATGGTTTGGCGGCATTGGGATTATTGTTGTCGCGATGGTATTTTTGCCCGAATTGCGCGTCGGTGGTATGCAGATTTTCAGGAGCGAAGCTTTTGAAACCATGGGTAAGATATTACCGCGTGCAGCTGCGATATCGCGATCTATTTCAACAATTTATGTTGGGTTAACCTCGGTATGCTTTTTCAGTTATTTGGCTGTCGGTTTACCAGGTTTCGATGCATTGAATCATGCCTTGACGACGGTTTCCACCGGGGGGTTCTCGACGCATGACGCCTCTTTTGGTGTTTATCAAGGCACACCGGAATATGTGGCTGCTGTATTTATGTTACTGGCCAGTTTGCCGTTCGTTCGATATGTGCAAATGGTTGGCGGTTCGACTTTTGCAATAGCCAAAGATAGTCAAGTCCAAGCCTTTATTAAAGTAATAATCGTTCTGGTTATCAGTCTGACTGTTTATCGGGTTTTCGTGAACAGCGACCACTTGGAACATGCCTTTCGCGAGGCTGTATTCAATGTCACCTCCATATTAAGTGGAACCGGTTTTGCCAGCGTTGATTATCAGTTGTGGGGCGGGTTTTCCGTAACGGTTTTCTTTTTGATGGGGCTAATTGGCGGGTGTGCCGGATCAACCTGCTGCTCAATTAAAATTTTCCGGTTTCAGTTGTTGTTAACTTCGATCCGAATGCAGATACGTAAAATTCACTACCCCAATGGTGTGTTTTCACCTCAGTATGATGGTCGGCACGTGGGACAAGATGTTATTTCATCCGTGATGGCATTCTTTGTGTTTTTCTTCGTGTCGCTTGGGGTGTTGTCTGGCCTTTTAGGGCTAACAGGGCTGGATTTTGTTACTTCTGTCTCGGGTGCTGCAACTGCTTTGGCGAATATCGGGCCGGGCTTGGGACCAGAGATAGGGCCGGCGGGCAATTTTTCCGGCCTGAATGATATTGCAAAATGGCTGCTCGCGGCCGGAATGCTGATTGGACGGCTGGAGTTGATGGCCGTTTTTGTACTGTTTACCACGAATTTCTGGAGAGGATAATCTATGTCCGATACACAAAGACCCCTTGGGGCGCAAATCTCGCATATGCTGCACGCGCGCGGCGTTGATACTATTTTTGGCATTCCCGGCGTGCATAACGTCGAGATGTACCGTGGCATAGAGGAGGCGGGTATCACGCACGTTCTGGCGCGTCACGAACAAGGTGCAGGTTTTATGGCCGATGGCTATGCGCGTGCCACGGGCAAGCCCGGCGTGGCCTATGTGATTACTGGCCCCGGTGTGTGCAATATTATGACGCCGATGGGGCAGGCTTATTCGGATTCAGTGCCAATGTTGGTTTTGTCATCCTGCCTTGATGAAACCGCGTCGCGCAAAGGTCAGTTGCACCAAATGCGGGATCAAGAGGCCGCCGCTGCAACAGTGTGCGACTGGTCCCATACCGCGCGCACCGCTGATGCGGCCTATCAATTGGTTGACCGTGCCTTGCTGGAGTTTTCAACCACGCGCCCGCGCCCCAAACACATTCAGGTGCCAATTAACCTATTGGGGGCAATGGCCGGTCCGGCCCCTGTCACCGCAAACTCTGCCTACTTGCCAAAATGTAGCGGTGCCGAGATCGAAATGGCGGCACAGTTGCTGGCCTCTGCGCGTAAACCAATGTTCATTTTCGGCGGCGGTGCTTGTGCGGGTCATCTGGCAGCACGAGAGGTATTGGCGGCCAGCAAGGCTGCATCTTTCTGCACTTTTGCGGGGCGCGGCATCGTTGACGCTAATGATCCGCTATTTTACGGCGCAGGCCTTGCCAAAGAAGGCAGCGTGGCCGTGATTGCCGAGGCTGACGTGGTGTTTGCCATTGGTACGGAGCTGGCAGAGGTTGACCTGTGGCGCGATGCTTTGGGTCATACGGGCACACTTGTACGGGTCGATATTGACCCGTCAATTTTGGCCGACACTGCGCAGACCTGTATCTTGTCGGATGCGCAATATTTTATGGAAGAACTGGCGAAAGCGCAGATAAATCGGGATACATCCAGCTGGCGCGCCAAAGATGTCGCCGCTTCACGGGCGATTTGGCGCGCCGAGACAGACGCCGCCCGCCCGGGTATCTTGCCGTTTATTGATGCGATGAAACAGGCCCTGCCAGCGGATACCAGCTATTTTTCCGACATGACCCAAATTGCCTATGTCGCAAAAGAGGTGGTGGAGATGGACAGGCCGGGCCATTGGCACCACCCGTTTGGGTTTGGCACGCTTGGCTACGCGCTGCCTGCTGCGATTGGCGGCAAGATTGGCGTTGGAAACCGTCCCGTTGTGGCGATCATGGGCGATTACGGCTTTCATTATACCATGCAAGAGTTGGGCGTGGCGGTTGAGTTGGGGTTAAGTCTGCCGATTATCCTGTGGGATAACGGCAAGCTGAAAGAGATCGAGGATTCGATGGTGCGCAGCCAGATCGCGCCAAATGCGGTGATCGCGCAGAACCCTGACTTTTGTGCCTTGGCGCGGGCTTTTGGCGCCGGGGCGGTTGAACCCGCGACAATTGCAGAATTTCAACAGGCGTTAAAGGATGCTTTGACGGCTGACGGCCCGACAATGATCTATTTAACGCCGAAATGTGCGGTGTAACGGCTTGTGAATTGCCAGCCCAAGCCCATGTAGTAAGGTAAGGGAAAAGGGGTGCGTAATGCGTTGGATTGTCCGAATTATTGTTGTGTTGCTGCTGGTGGCGCTTGTGGGCGTCGGTATGTTGTTCCTTTTACCAACCGAGCGAATTGGGCAAATAGCATCTGATCAGCTGGAACAGGCCACGGGGCGCAAGCTGAAATTATCGGGAGATTTTCGCCCAACGCTTTACCCTGTATTGGGGGTGAAAACCGGCGCTCTGACCATTTCCAACGCTGCTTGGGCGCAGAACCCAGTAATGATAGAGGCCGCGGGCATATCCGTCGGGGTTGGCCTGTCAGCACTGTTGGGCGGCAATCTGGAAATCAACAAATTGCGGCTGGAGGATCCGGTAATCCGGTTGGAGAAAGCCGCTGATGGGCGGGTGAATTGGGAGTTTGAGGGTAGCAGCCCCGCTGCGGATAACACCCGTGCCCCATCAAAAGGGTTTTCTTTGGCACTGGGTGAAATTGTAAATGGCAAACTCGAATACAGCGACCAGAAATCCGGCGAAAATATCGAGGTCAGCCAAATTAACGCGCAGTTTTCCTTGCCCAAAGGCTCAAATGGGTTAACCATCGCAGGGTCTGGCCTGTGGTCCGGAGAGGCTGTGAATATCTCGGCTGATCTGGCCAATTTACCGGCACTTCTCAACAATGGCGTTTCTGCACTGGACGCCGAAATTGCCGTGGCGGATGGTGACGTGAAGCTGGTCGGAATGGTTGGTTTGGGACAGGGATTTCCAACCGTGGACGGCACTGTTTCCGCCTCAACGCGGGATATGGCAAAGATATTGGCGCGGGCAGCTGAAGTGCCTTCGCCCCTGCAAAAACTCGGCAAAACATCCCTGAGCGGGCAATTGCAATTGTCCTCTGCCGGCCTGTATTTTGATGGAAAAGCCACTGCGCAATTGGATGATTTGCCGATCGAAACCACAATCGAGATGAGCGGCGACGAGAATTGGGTCGAAAGCCTTGCATTTGACCTCGATACCAACCTAACGGCTGGCAAAATATTGGCGATGACATTTGCCGGGCGGGTGAATGGGCCAAAGATGTTGGTGCGGGGCAAGCTGGATGTAAAGTCGGGCAATCCACGAAGGATGTTGGCCTTGTTGGATATGTCCACGGACCTACCAAAAGGCACATTTCAGAGTGTTGCAGCGAGTGGAAAGCTACGGGTCACACATGGCGGAGATATTATCCTGAAAAAAGCCCGTATTGCGCTGGATCGAAACCAAATGCAGGGGCGCGTTAAGGTCAAAACAGCCGGTAAGCCTTTGATAATGGCTACTCTTTCGGCAAATAAACTCGACTTTTCCGGGTTTGTGTCGGATAGTGGCGCGGCCGAAACATCCCCGGAGACAGGCTGGAGCAAGGAGCCGATTGGCTTAAGCGGTTTGGATGCGGCCAACGCGGATATCGAGTTAAAGGCCAAGTCGGTTAATCTTGGGGTCAGCAAGCTGGGAGTGGTGAACATAAAGGCGAAACTGCGCAAAGGATTACTAACGCTGCGCCTGATTGATGTGCGGGCCTTTCGCGGGGCGATGTCCGGTGTAATAAGCCTGCGAGGCGGTGAACGTCTGAGTTTTGACAGCGATTTGCTGGCCAAAGATATGCAGCTCAAGCCCTTGTTGGGGCAATTGCTGGGGATTGATCGCTTGATCGGAACTGGCACCACAAAAATGAAACTGGCCGGAACTGGGGCCAGCCTGCATCAAGTGATGAATTCGCTGAGTGGCAGCGGCACCATTAAATTTGCCAACGGTGCGTTTCGGGGTATTGATCTGGCGGCAATGATGAACAATCTAAAATCCGCCTTTGGCGGGTTTGAAGGGGCAACGGAATTTACCTCAATGACCGGTAGTTTCACCCTAAATATGGGCGTGCTGGAAAATGTTGATCTGTCCCTGATCAGCCCGCTGTTCAAAGCCGAGGGCAAAGGCCGTGTCAGCATCGGTGGCCAATCGATGGATTATGTGGTGACGCCCTCTACGTTGCAGGGGGATGCCAAGATTTCGGTGCCGGTATTGATTACCGGGCCGTGGGACAATTTGAAATTCCGGCCAGATATGGACAAGCTGATCAATCTGGTTTTACAGGGCAAACTGAAAGACAACGCCGCTGTGCAAAAGGCTAAGGAGAAGCTGGCGAAGGTCAAGGATCCCGAAAAACTGGTCAAAGAGAAGTTGCGCAAGAAACTGGCGAAAGAACTGGGGAGTGGGGGAAGTGCCGAGGATGCTGTGAAAGACCAATTGGAAGAAGAAATTGGCAAAGCCCTCTTCAAATTGTTTGATTGATCAGCCCCTTAGCGCCAGAGTATTTATGCGCTCCGCGCGGGGATATTTAACAGAACAAAGAAAGGTAAAAGGGGGCGCGCCGCGGCAATTATTTGAATTTTGCGGGGCGCTTTTGCATCGCGGCCATTACAGCTTCGATTTGGTTTTGGGAGCCGATAATCGGCGCGTGCAATTCTGCCTCTAGCTTAAGGCCATCTGCATTTACCGCCCAACATTCATTGACCAAGCGTTTGCTGGCGCGAATAACGTCCGGTGATTTTTCTGCCAGAGATTGGGCAAGGGCGCGGGCCGCATCCAAAGGCGCGGTTTCAATGCGGGTGATCAGGTTAAGGGACAGCGCCTCGGCCGCATCCAATACGCGGCCCGTCATGATTAATTCTTTGGCACGATCAGCGGGCAATAACGCGGGCAGGCTCTGGGTCAGCCCCATATCCGGGATCAGCCCCCAGCGGGATTCCATGATTGAGAACCGTGCATCCGGTGCGGCAATTCGAAAATCCGCCGCAAGGGCGAGTTGCATGCCCGCGCCAAAGGCGACGCCCTCGATGGCGGCAATCACCGGCACCTGCAGTTCTTGCCAAACAGTCACAGGTTTTTGAAACATATTGGCATTTTGCCCCGCGGGCGGGTTCAGAATATCGTGGCGGATTTGATCGATCTTGCCGGCCATCTGCATGAAAGTAGAGGTGTCAATACCGGCGCAAAACGTGCCGCCGCTGCCTGTTAGAATAACGGCGCGCAAATCCGGTTCTGTTTTCAGCGCCTCGCCTGTGGCGACCAACTCCTCAAATAATGCCAGATCAAGCGCATTTTTCTTTTCCGGACGATTGATCTGAACCTCGGCGATATGCCCCGATACTGTGGTGATGATACGTGCGCTCATTGCGGCCTCCTGTTTGATAGGCAGTGTGGCGCAATACACCGAGCTTGAACAGGGCAGTGTTGATGTTACGTCACGTGGCCGATACGGTTTGCCGTCTTGTGTCAATCAACCGGTTGCATCTAATCCGGTTTAGGTAGATGGTTCGTTTATCTTAGTTTTGAGCGGACCAATTCACATGTCACATGCGATCTTTTTATCTGCGAACCTGGATGCGACAGCGCATACACCGCTGTTTCGCCAGCTTTATGAGGCGATCAGCCTTGCGATTAAGACGGGGCAAATCAAAGCAGGTGAGCAACTGCCCCCGAGCCGCGCCTTTGGGGATGAAATCGGTGTTTCACGGGCGACTATTTTGGCCGCTTACGATCAGTTGATGGCGGAGGGATATGTTGAAACGCGGCGCGGTGCCGGCGTGTTTGCCACCGATATTGGCCAAGTTGCGCGGGAATGGTTGCCACAGGCAAAAAAGGCCAGGGCAGTACCGCCAGCTCAGCCAGAAATGCGCCCTTTTGCCCCAGGTGCGCCGGATATGCGGGCTTTTCCCCATAAGCTTTGGGCGCAATATGTGGGGCGGGTTGCACGCTCTGAACATGGCGGGTTGGCAGAAGCGCCGGATGTGTTTGGAGATTGGATTTTACGGCAGGAAATCACCGAACATTTACGCGATTGGCGCGGTGTAGATGTTTCCCCTGACCAAGTTGTTATCACCGCGGGGGCTGGTGATGCGATGGAGTTGGTGCTGCAAACAGTGGCCCCGAATGGCGCGCGGGTTGGGTTGGAAAACCCAGGTTATCCCGTTTTGGCACAGGTTTGTACTGTTTTGGGGAACCGCCCCGAATGGTTGGCGGTGGACCATGATGGTGCCTGTTTGCCAAGCCGTGATGTGGCGGTTTCAGTGATTACGCCATCCTGCCAATTTCCCTTGGGAGGGGCCATGCCCGTTGCCCGCAGGCAGGCCCATCTGGATGTGTCCGGTTGGCTGGTGGAGGATGATTTTGACAGTGAGTTTCGCTATTCAGGCGCGCCGGTTCCCGCGTTGATGGCACTTGATCGGGGGCAAAAGGTGATTTACCTCGGCAGTTTTTCCAAGGTGTTTTCCAGCGGCTTGCGGATCGGGTATTTGGTGTTCCCGGCCCCCCTGATTGCGAAGGTCCGCGAGGTTATCAACCACCGTGGCAGCCGCGCGTCGGCCATGCCGCAACGGGTGTTGGCACGGTTCATGGCGGATGGGGCGTTTCACCGCCATGTGCGAAAGATGCGGCGGCTGTATCGCGGGCGACGCCAAGTGTTTCTGGCCGGCATAAGGGAGCATTTCGACGGGCAGCTGGCGTTTACAGATCATGGCGCCGGTATGTCTGTCGCGCTCAGATATTCAACGCCGGTAAACGAGGGGCAGGTTCAAAACAGGCTGCGTGCTGCGGGAATTGACTGCGCCCAACTGTCAAAATATTACCATGACAGCAAGGGAATCCCGGGTTTGCATTGCGGATTTTGCGCCTTTGACGAGGCCGAGATAACGCAAGGACTGAGCCAATTGAAAACTGCGCTGAAACCCTGTTTTATGACCTGACAAGAATGCCAGTTTCCGCTAGCTGTTAGGGAATCAAAGGGGGCGGAAAATGGCTTTATTGCTGGGCGTTGACACGGGCGGAACCTATACAGATGCGGTTTTGATGCGCGACGAGATCGAGGTAGTCGCATCGGCCAAGTCGTTGACGACGCGCCATGATCTGGCTTTGGGGATCGGCAATGCGGTGTCGGAAGTACTGGCAAGCGCAGGTGCGAAACCCGAAGATATTGCCCTGGTTTCCCTATCAACCACGCTGGCCACAAATGCGCTGGTGCAGGGGCAGGGGGATCGGACCTGTCTGGTGTTTATCGGTTTTTCGGAACGTGACATTGCGCGCCAAGGACTGGACGCGGCCCTTGCTGGGGATCCGGTGGTTTTGTTGGCCGGTGGTCACAATCATTCCGGCACGGCCGCGGCCGATTTCGATGCGCAGGGTTTGCGCGCGGCCCTAGGCAATATGACGGATACAATTTCGGGGTTTGCGGTGGCGGCGCAATTTGGCACTCGCAACCCTGAACATGAATTGGCCGCCCGTGACATCATTCGCGAAATAACCGGCACTCCCGTTACTTGCAGCCATGAACTCAGCGCCCGCCTCGGTGGTCCAAAGCGGGCGATGACGGCGGTTTTGAATGCGCGGTTGATCGGCATGATTGCGGGGTTGATCGACGCGACGCAATCCCTGCTTGGCAGGCTGGAAATATCGGCGCCTTTGATGGTTGTGCGCGGGGATGGCGCGCTCATTTCGGCCAATTTAGCGCGCGAACGCCCGATTGAAACCATCCTCTCTGGTCCGGCTGCCAGCATTGTTGGCGCCCGCTGGCTAACGGACGAAACGGATGCGATTGTGTCGGATATTGGCGGCACCACCACCGATGTGGCGGTGCTGCGGAATGGTCGCCCGATGATCGATCCTGACGGCGCGCAAGTGGGCGGTTTTCGCACCATGGTAGAGGCCGTCGCCATGCGTACAACGGGTCTGGGCGGAGACAGCGAAGTGCATCTTTCCGGTGGTATGCTGCACCTTGGCCCGCGCCGCGTTCTGCCCGTGTCCCTGTGCGCGCTGGAGTGGCCGGATCTTGTTCACGCAGCTTTGGAGCGACAATTGTCTGCGGATCATGTGGGGGAACATGACGGGCGTTTTGTGGTGCCGTTAATGCCACCAACCAGCGAGTTGGGAGCGCGGGAAACCGAATTGCTGGCCCGCATGGACGGTCAGGCTTGCGAGTTGGGGAAACTGTTGAACAACAGGCTAGAGGCGGCAGCATTGCAAAAGCTGGTGTCGCGCGGCGTGGTGATCATTTCCGCCGTCACGCCGTCAGATGCCAGCCATGTTTTGGGTGGGTTGGACAGCTGGGATGAAAATGCTGCGCGCAAAGCGTTGCAACAATTTGCCCGCAGAAAAACCAACGCAGGTGTGCCGCTGGCAGAATCCGCTGATTTGCTGGCCCGGATGATCGTGGACCAGCTAACAGAACAAACGGCACAGACATTGCTGGAAACTGCATTTGCCGAGGACGAAACCGATTTTGGCCTGCCGGTTGCGGCGCTGGCCCGTCATATTCTGACGCGCAAGGGGATGGATCATCACCGGGGAGTTATCGCGTTGGACGCGGGTCTTAATCTGCCGGTAATCGGGCTTGGGGCTTCTGCCAAGAATTATTACGGGGCTGTGGGTGAACGGTTGAATTGCAGGGTGGTACTGCCGGAATATGGCGGTGTTGCCAATGCGATTGGGGCTGTTGTTGGCCGGGTCAGCATGCGGCTGACAGGGCAAATAACCAGCCCAAGCGAGGGATGCTATCGGGTGCATTTCAAAGCGGGGCCGCAAGACTTTATCGACGAGGAACAGGCGTTTTGTGCCCTTGAGACCGCATTGGGGGAGTCTGTCCGTAATTCGGCGTTACAGTCCGGTGTTCAAGATATTCAACTACGTTTTGAACGAAAAATTTCCTGTGCAACTGTTGAGTCCCGTAGGGTCTTTGTCGAGGCAGACGTGTTGGCGGTTGCTTCTGGCAGGCCCCGAATATCCTAAAATAGTCTGGTTCTGGGCTGCTCTGTTTAGTGTGAATTTGCAGGCTTGACTTCATATAGTTCGTTATCGTACCAGTTTAGTACGATAACGAACTATATGGAGGAAAACGATATGACATACTCTCGCAGAAAGATTCTTGGGCTCATTGGCGGCGGTACAATTCTTGCGGCTTCGGCTGCTGCCGGTGGATTTTTGGCGACCCGATCACCGGACAAAGCTCTGGCTCCATGGGCATTGGCCGGCCAGTATCCTGACCTCCGTATGCGGGCATTGTCTTTTGCCTTGCTGGCCCCGAACCCTCATAATCGTCAGCCTTGGGTGGCAGCGTTACAAGGGGCAGACACGGTGATCCTTTATCGGAATTCGGCGCTGAACCTACCGGAAACGGACCCAAATGAGCGCCAGTTAACCATTGGTATGGGGTGTTTTATCGAATTGATGGTGCAGGGTGCCGCGCAAGAGGGCACTGGTGTTGAACTAGAGCTTTTCCCGAAAGGAACCGATAAAAATGCTCCTGTGGTGGTGGCACGATTTACCGGTGAAGCCACGCCAGAACCGCTGTTTCAGCAAGTTCTTATCCGCCACACAAACCGCTCACTCTACAATCAGAGCGCTGTTTCATCGTCTGAAATTGCGGTAATTGTGAATAGCCCCGGTCAGGTTCAAGGCGCGGTGATTGCTGCCAGTTCAAAAAAGACCATGGTTTCGGATATTCAAAAACTGGCCTCGGCGGCAATTGCAATTGAAGCAAATACCCCAAGGACGCACGCGGAATCCATCCATCTAACGCGGATTGGCAAGGCCGAAATAGAGGCCAACCCTGACGGTATTTCGCTTGGTGGTCCGTTGATGGATAGCCTTGGTGCGTTGGGTATATTGAACCGTGTTTCTGCCCTTGATCCAAACAGCAGTGCCTTTGCAACGGCAATAACCATGCAAACCGACGCCGTTGCAACGACACCTGCATTTTTCTGGGTGACCACCCCTGCGAACAAGCGAACCGATCAAATTGCCGCCGGGCGGGCATGGGTCCGGGCGCATTTGCAAGCGACTGCATTGGGCTTATCCGTGCAACCCATCAGCCAGGCGCTGCAAGAATACGCGGAAATGGACATGCCGTATCGGAAAATCCACAGCATGCTTGCACAACAAGGCGAGACCGTGCAAATGTTGGGCCGTCTGGGCTATGGTCCCAGTCAAAGCCCCGCCCCAAGGTGGCCTTTGGAGACGCGCCTGAAAAATGCCTGACACCCCCCAAGACCCCAAACCATTTGGCCAATCGGTTTTCGCCGTGCTGACAGAGGTGGGTATTATTGCTCAGCTGTCGCGTAGCGTAATGGAAACACGTGCGCCTGATGGTTTGAACATGCCGATGTTCGGGGTTTTAAACCACTTGTCCCGGGTGCCGGACCCGCCCACGCCACTCAGTTTGGCGCGGGCTTTTCAGCAACCAAAAACCTCGATGACCCATACATTGGCCTCGCTGGAAAAGCGCGGTTTTGTGGTGATGGTGCCGAACCCCGAGGATGGGCGCAGCAAACTGGTACAGATTACAGATATGGGGCGTGTGGCCCGCGGGCAGGTAATAGCCGCCTTGTCGCGGGAATATGCCGATTTGGCGGATGTGGTTGGTCTGGAAAAAATCGCCGAAATATTGCCTGTGTTATCGGATATTCGGCAATATTTTGATTGCAAAAGGGATCAATAAATCCGGTCGAGCAACAAGCTTGTTTCACTGTTCAAGACTCCGCTGATTTCGCGCACCCGCCGCAAGACTTGGTCAAACTGAACTAAATTGTCCATATGCACATCCGCCACCAAATCCCACGCGCCATTGGTGCTGTAAACCTTGGTGATTTGCGGAATTTCCCGCATTGCGCGGATCACCGATTGGGACATTCTGCCTTGTAATTCTACCATCATTACCGCGCGAATGCCGCCGTTATCTTCGGTCTCTGTCACAATAGTGAAGCGCCGGATAACGCCTGTTTCCACCAACCGCAGCAGCCGTTGTTTCACGGTCGTGCGCGACAATTGTAACCGCTGCGCCAACTCGGTGATCGAGGCGCGCGCGTTGGTTTTCAAGGCTGCAAGTATTGCCTGATCTGTGGCATCATTTCGGGGCATGGTTTCGTTTTGTCCAATTAGCTTATCAAAATGTACAGTATGTTCGCCGTTTTGTCCAATTACCATTCTATTTTGTGCCGTTCCGCACCCCCATAACAAGGAAAATTCTCATAGGGGTGTTGTCCATGACCAAAACTTGCCACATCATAGGGGCACCGATTGAAACAGGTGCCAGTCAACCGGGGTGTCTGATGGGCCCCGCCGCTTTTCGTACCGCCGGCCTGCCTGAAACCATCCGCTCGCTGGGCTGGGAGGTGTCGGATATTGGCGATGTTATATGTGAACAGGTTATGGCATCAACACATGCCAACAAACTACTGCGCAACTTACCACAAACAATCGGCTGGACCCGCGCCCTGGCCAAAGCGGCCTATCATGCAGCAAAATCAAGTGATTGTCCGGTGTTTTTAGGCGGTGACCATTCACTGGCAGCGGGCACTGTAACTGGCGTCGCAAAATACGCAGCAGAGCAAGGCCGCCCGTTGTTTGTCCTATGGCTCGATGCGCATCCTGATTTCCATACATTGGAAACAACCGACAGCGGTAATCTGCATGGCACGCCCGTGGCCTATTTCACGGGGCAGGTGGGGTTTGACTGTTTCCCGCCAGTTGAAAATCCGGTTGATCCAGCCAATATCTGCATGATGGGCCTGCGCTCGGTTGACGGGCCGGAACGCACAGGGCTTGCGCGCGCCGGCGTGGAACTGCATGATATGCGCGCGATTGATGAACACGGCATCGCCACACCATTGCGCCGTTTCCTTGCGCGGGTCAAAGACGCAAACGGTATGTTGCATGTCAGTCTGGATGTGGACTTTCTGGAGCCGGCAATCGCACCGGCCGTCGGCACGACTGTGCCCGGCGGGGCAACATTCCGCGAGGCCCATTTGATTATGGAAATGCTGCATGACAGTGGTCTCGTTACCTCGCTTGACCTGGTAGAGCTGAACCCGTTTCTGGATGAACGGGGCCGCACCGCCCTGCTGATGTCCGACCTCACTGCCAGCTTGTTTGGCCGTTCTGTACTTGATCGTATGACTGGAACCTATTGATATGAAACCTGAAAACAAAATCGCCCCCAGCCCGTCCAACCTTGCCATGGTGCCGTTTGTATCTGTCGCCCATATGATGGATCTGGTGAACCAACGCGGGTTAGAAACCGTGCTGCGCGAATTGGCAGACATGATCGAAAGTGATTTCAAACGCTGGCCGGAGTTTGATAAAACGGCCCGCGTCGCGGCCCACTCTCCGGATGGGGTGATTGAATTGATGCCCACGGCGGATGCGGAAAACTATGGCTTCAAATACGTCAACGGCCACCCGAAAAATACGAAACAGGGCTATCAAACCGTCACCGCCTTCGGGGTGCTGTCAAGCGTTGCCAACGGCTATCCGATCTTGCTGTCGGAAATGACCGTGTTGACCGCTTTGCGCACTGCGGCGACCTCGGCGCTGGTGGCCAAATACCTTGCGCCAAAAGGTGCTAAAACTATGGCGATGTTTGGCAATGGCGCGCAATGCGAGTTTCAGGCCATGGCGTTTAAAACCCTGCTGGGGATCGATACTGTGCGCTTATACGATATCGACCCAGCCGCCACCGAAAAGGCCGCAAAAAACCTGCAAAACAGCGGCTTGAAAGTAGTGAAATGTACCTCTGGTCAAGAGGTGGTCGAAGGTGCCGAGATTATCACCACGTGTACAGCAGATAAGCAAAATGCCACGATTCTAACCGACAACATGGTCGGCGCAGGCGTTCACATCAATGCAATAGGCGGCGATTGCCCGGGTAAAACAGAGTTGCACCGCGATGTGTTGCTGCGGTCTGAAATATTTGTGGAATACCCGCCGCAAACATGGGTTGAGGGCGAAATTCAACAATTGGAAAAAACGCATCCGATTACCGAGTTATGGCAAGTCATGCGCGGCGAGGCCGTTGGGCGCAGTGACCCCCGCCAAATCACCCTGTTTGACAGCGTGGGTTTCGCCATCGAGGATTTTTCTGCCTTGCGCTATGTGCATTCTTGCGTGACCAAAGGGGCTGCCCATGAACTGCTGGATATGCTGGCAGATCCGGATGATCCCCGTGATTTGTTTGGCATGGTCAAACGCGCGCAACCATAGCCCCTTACAATTCTTTGTTCCCTTAAATATCCCCGCCGGAGGCAAAATCTAAATCGCCTCCGGCGGGGATATTTAAGGGAACAAAGAATGGGAAAGGGTATTAAGCCAATCTGATCGCACCATCCAATCGAATGGTCTCGCCGTTAAGATAGGCATTTTCTACGATGGTGCGCGCGAGGCTGGCGAATTCTGACGGCTTGCCCAAACGCTTGGGGAAGGTCACATCTTTGGCCAGTTCAACGCAAACATCCTGGCCCAAAGCTTCAAACAAAGGCGTCAGAAATAACCCCGGTGCGATGGCGCAACAGCGGATGCCATTATACGCAAGGTCGCGGGCAACCGGCAAAGACAGGGCGGCGATGCCTCCTTTGGAAGCTGCATAGGCGGCCTGGCCTTTTTGTCCTTCAAAAGCAGCAACGGAAGCGGTGTTGACGATCACACCGCGCTCGCCGTTCTCGTTAGCGTCATTTTTGGCCATTTCAACAGCTGCCAGGCGCAATACGTTAAATGTGCCGTTCAGGTTAATGTCCAAAGTCTTGGTGAAATCCGCCAAAGGGTGCGGCCCGTTCCGCCCTACGGTTTTTGTGGCAGTGGCAATTCCCGCGCAATTTACGCAGATTGACAGTGATCCGAATTTTTCGATTGTCCGGGCGATGCCCTCGCTGACGCTGTTTTCGTCAGTTACATTGACCGGCGCAAAGATTACGTTTGAACCCAGTTCTTTGGCAAGCTGCTCACCTCGCTCAGCGTTCATATCAAAAATGGCGACACTGGCGCCGTTGGCAGCAAATTCCCGCACTGTTGCCTCGCCAAGCCCAGAGGCTCCGCCGGTTACAATGGCTACTGATCCTGAAAGTTGCATGGCTTGGCTCCTGTAAGCGTTAATTGAACATGTGTTCACTTAACCATTTCAGGAAGGCTTTGCAATCAAGCTGGCTAAAATTCTGAAATTCTCTTGAGCTTGTTTAGAAGGTTCACAAGTTGCGCTTTTCCGAAACTCTCTTCCAGCTCGTCGTAAACCAGTTTTGCAGCAGGCGCGATGGCAGCAATTTGATCTTGGCCACCTTGCGTCAAATGAATGATCTGCTTTCGCTTGTCGGTCTCGTGTTTTTCACGCAGGATAAACGCGCGCTGCTCCAGTGCACTCAGGATACGGGTCAGGCTGGGGGTTAAAACAACACAGCGTTCCCCCAAAACAGTTGGCTCCAGCGGCCCGACCTCATCCAGAACCCGCAGTACCCGCCACTGTTGTTCGGTTAGGCCATGGGCCTGTAAAACGGGTCGCAGCCGCAATAATAATGCCTCGCGGGCCCGCAATAACATGATTGGCAGTGATTCTTCTGTCTTTGCAAAAAATTTGCTCATTTCCGCCCCTAACAGCCACGCTACAGGAAACCCTGCTTCTTCCTAACCCCTAAAGAAATGCAAGAAATTAATCAATGGTCCCCAAGCGCGCAGCTTGGTAGGGTGTCGTGCTTTACACGCACCCCTATTGTAAGTGGATTTTGAACTTTTCGCGAATACTTTTGTCTAATGTGGCGTCAAACTGGGCTGCAGATGGTTTTGACAATATCTCGCGTTTACGCGCGCTTGCCCGTTGCACCAGATTAGGTTTGCCGTTTTCCAGCCATTCTTTCGGGCTGGAACGATCTCCAAGGCTGGGGTAAATATATTCCGTTTGCATCAAATCCAGCGTTTGCCCGTGGCCCAGAAAATGCCCCGGCCCATCTAGGCAGACAGAACGAATGACATCGAGCGATACTGAATCCTCGGTTACTTCGATACCGCGCACACAGCGCAGGGACTGGCCCAACAGATCGTCGCCAATCAACAGGCTTTCATGGCAAAATCCCAGCAACGAGGCGTGCATGCCAACGGCCTCATAGACCATATTCAGACCCGCCAACCCCGCCATGACACTGGAATGGGCCTGCTCATACCCCGCTTGCATATCCGGCATTTTCGCATCGGCAAAACCGGCGGCAGCCCCCCCTGGCAAGCCATAAAAATTATGCATTTGTGCGCAGCCCGATGTCAACAAGGCTTGTTCGCCAGAGCCGCCGGACATTGCGCCTGTGCGCAGGTCGGATACAAATGGCCATGTGCCGAAAATAACGGGGCAGCCGGGTTTGATAGCATGGGCATAAATCAGACCGGCAAGGCATTCGGCCACTGCCTGCACAATTGCGCCCGCTATGGCAGCAGGGGCGGTGGCGCCTGATTGGCCAGCTGACAACAACAACACCGGCATGCCGCCACGGATACAATGTTCCATCGCTTCGCAGCTCTCGGTGGCGAATTTCATCGGTGGCACCACAAAACAGTTGGAATTGGAAATAAACGGGCGGGCGCGGAATTTGTCTTCACCACCCGCAATTTCATAAATCAACTCAAACGCGCCCGGCACAAAATCCGGTTCAGTGAAACGGGTGCCAATGTGTTTGCTGGTGCCAGAACAACTGGCGTAAATGGTGTTCAGGTCCATCTCGAAATTATCGAGAATATCGCGGCATACCATCGGGGTCTGAAAGAAATGCACATTGTCCAGTGTGTTGGTAATGCGCGCCGCGTCGTATAAATCCTGCACAGTGCATTCGCGGTATTCATTGTTTTCCACGTCTACCAGATGGACCGCTGCGCCAGCCGTGCCATAATGCACGCGGTTGCCGGACAGATGCAAATCATGCGCGCCATCGCGGCTGTACAGCACGACCTCGCGGTTTGCTTTGGCCACGACGTCCTCGACAAGGGCGCGGGGGAAACGCAAACGGCCATCATCACCTTGAATGGCCCCAATTGCGGTCATCGCCTTAACGCCACTTTCTGGTGCCTGGGACAGGCCAATTTGTTCCAGCGCATCAAGGGCGGCTGTGTGAATGCGCAGCATGTCGGTGTCAGAAAGGGGCTTGTATGTGCCGCCCTCCATACCTGCGCGTACGGGGGATATATCTTGGGCGAGGGGGGCAGAACGAAGCGCCTGACGGGCAGCGCGGCCACCAGAGCGGCGGGGACGGGAAGAGGACATGGGGTTTGGTCTTTCGGATAATAGAAAAGGGAAAGGTTTATCCGAAAAGTGGCGACCCCCGCGCCGCACGTCCCCGTTCCGCGCCAATGGCCCGCGAAATCAAAGTTGTCATCCAGTTCAAGTTTATCATGTTTTTCCAGTCTACTGGAACCACACGACCGGTATTATAGCCCCGACGCTTGTTCGTTTGCGTCTTTTTGGTCGCTTTTGGGCTTGGGAGTGTGTTCTAACTCGACATTTTCCTGCAGTACGCTTAACGGATACTCGACAACAGCCAAGGAAAATGACGTGGGATCACTGTTAGAAGCAATCCAAAAAGCGGTCGTGAAATTGCGGCGCAAACGGGTATCGCGGGGATTATTTGCAGCATTTGGGGGGCACGTAAAATACGGGCCGTTCAAGGGGCTGAAATTGGGCGGTGATGCCAATACATCAGCGGGCAATCTTGGGGCCAAAGTTTGCGGCATTTATGAACAAACTTTGCTGGATAGGTTGCGCGTGCTGGCGCCATTTAACGATGTGGTGAATTTTGGTGCGGCGGACGGTTATTTTTCATTGGGTTTTCTGGTCGCAGGCATGGCGAAACGCTCGATTTGTTTTGAGATGACGCAGCAGGGCCGCGATGCGATTACGCGCAATGCAATAGCAAACGGGCAGGCACAAGCCGTAGAAGTTCTTGGCATTGCCGACGATACAGCTGGTCCCCAGTTGCGTGATCTGGGGTTCAAAGCCGATGGCGGCCTTGTTCTTTGCGATATTGAGGGCGCGGAATTTTCGGTGCTTTCCAAGACCGTTCTGAACGATTTACGCGGGGCCACATTGGTTGTAGAATTACATGATCGCTTGATGCCGGAAGGGCTGGCATTGCGCGAGGCATTGATTGCGCGTCTACCAAAAGGGGCACATCACGAGGTGCTGAAATCTGCACCCGCCGATTGGGTCGGTATCCCAGAGATCGAGGCGATGACCGACAACGACCGTGCGCTGGTGTGTTCTGATGGCCGCAAGATTCTGGGCGAATGGCTGATTGTCACTTATTAGAGCCTGTGGACATCTCGTATTTGGCTTGGTGATTCAAGTTTTAAGCGAGGTGCTTTAGAACCGTTATGCCGCCAGATGGATTGATTATCGCGCCAACTCGCAAATCACCTCATAGGCCAACATCACATCATCGCGGGTGCAATCAAATTGGCCGGCTTGAAAGCGGATCACAAATTTACCCGCGTGGTGGGTCTGGGTCAGGTAAATCCGCCCATCATCGTTGACCCGTTTCAACAGCTCCTCTGTTTTTCTTTCAGGATCAGCGCCTTGCGGGGTGTATTGAAAGGAGAACAGCGAGAATCGCAAGCCGGATGTGATGGTGAAATCGGGGTGTGCTGCCAGTTTTCCTTCCAATTCTCCGGCCCATTTGATGTGGTTGCGGATGCGTGTGCGCAGCCCCGCCAAACCATAGGCGCGGATTAGGAACCACAGTTTTAGCGCGCGAAAGCGGCGGCCCAGCGGCACGGTCCATTCATTCAGATTTATAACGTCTTCTTGGCCTTGGGTTTCCAGATAACTTGGGCGAATGCCCATGGTGCGCAGCTGGTCGGATGGATCGCGCAGGAATTGCACAGAGCAATCGAACTGCGCGCCCAGCCATTTATGCGGGTTGAATACGATGCTGTCACAGTCTTGCGCGCCTTCCCAGATGTGGCGCAACTCGGGGCAAATCATCGCGGAACCGGCCCATGCGGCGTCGAGGTGGGTGTACACCCCTTCGGCCTTGGCAATTTTTATCAACGGCGGCAGGTCGTCACTCGCGCCAATTGCAGTGCCTCCGGTACAAAAAATAATCCCTGCCGGTGTATGTCCTGCGGCGCGATCTGCGTTAATGGCTGCTTGCAGGGCCTCCGGCTTCATAGCGAAATTGGCATCTGTTTCTATTTTGACCAAATTATCCTGACCAATTCCCGCCACCCAACAAGCCTTGTCAATTGAGCTGTGTACTTGGGCAGAGGCATATATCCGCAGGCTCCCGCGCCCGGCCAAGCCCGTTGTGTTACCACTAAAGTCCAGCGTCTTCTCTCGCATGGTCAACACCGCGGCGAGGGTTGCAGAGGAGGCGCTGTCTTGGATAACGCCCTTGAAACCCTCCGGCAGACCCATTGCTTGGCGCAGCCAGTCTATCATCACGGTTTCGATTTCCGTGGCGGCCGGGCTGGTTTGCCACAACATACACTGCGCCGCGATGGCGTTGGCCAGTTGTTCTGCCACCATCGAGGCAGGTGCCGCATTAGCGGGGAAATAGGCGAAAAACCGGGGGTGCTGCCAATGGGTCAAACCATCGGGCACGATGGATTCAAAATCGGCAAAGATCGTTTCCATGTCCACCGGCTGCTCCGGTGGGGCCACTGGCAGACGCGCCGCAATTTCACCGGGTTTTGTTTGGGCGCGCACGGGTTTTTCGCGCAGTGTTTCAAAATAGCCGGTGATCCAGCGTGTTGCGCGCGCTGTCCAGTTTTCATAGTCTTGATATTGCATAGCATCCCCATAGATAACATGTTAATAAGGTTAGGTGCAGTTAACCCGCGTGGCAAGTGCGGAACCATTTTTTCATCCAGTTTCTCAGCAACCAGAGATAAAACTTGCAGTGATGAAATATACTTCTTGCTTAAAATGGTTTGCAATATCAAAACTTTTACTGCAACACTAATGAAAATATATGGGTGCATTGGATCTAAAACGCCATAATGCCCCGAAAACCAGGGAGGACTACCATGAGAAAACTACTAGGCACTGCACTTGCGGCAACCATGCTGACAGGACTTGCACAAGCGGCCGAGGTCAAAATCGGTTTTGTGACCACACTGACCACGGGTGGCGCAGTGATCGGCAATGACATCAAAAAGGGTGTTGATCTGGCGCTCGAGCATATGGGCGGAAAAATGGGTGATTTAGACATCAACCTGATTTTCGGTGACGACGGGTTCAAACCCGAGACAGGCAAGCAGGTTACCGACAAGCTGGTCAAGCAGGATAATGTTGATTTTGTTGCGGGCTATATCTGGAGCCACGTGCTGATGGCATCCCGCAAAACAGTCATTGATTCCGGCAAGTTTATGATTACCGCAAACGCAGGTCCCGGCCCTGTTGGCGGCAAACTGTGCCACAAGAATTTCTTTTCGGCCAGCTGGATGAATGACCAAGGCCCGATGGCCATGGGCGAAGTTCTGAACCAAAAGGGCGTTAAGTCGCTTTATATTATCGCGCCAAATTATGCGGCCGGTAAAGGTATGGTTGCGGGTGTGAAACGCACTTTCAAAGGCGAGGTTCTGGGCACAGACATGACCACATGGCCAACCCAGCTGGATTTCTCGGCTGAACTGGCCAAAGCCAAAGCATCCGGCGCGGACGGTTTGTTTGTGTTTTACCCGGGCAAAGCGGGCGGTGCATTCATGAAACAATACCAACAGGCTGGCTTGAAAAGCAGCTTGCCTTTGTACACTGCTTTTACCATCGATGCCCTTTCATTGCCTAAATTTCAGGCCGCGGGTTTCACCGATGTTTTGGGCAGCCAGTTCACTGGCCACTGGGATCCAAACCTCGACAATGCGCAAAACAAGCGTTTTGTAGCAGATTTTCGCGCCCAGCACGGTGCCTACCCTTCGCCTTATGCAGCACAAGCCTATGACAGTATCTTTATGATCAAAGGCGCAGTCGAAGCTGTTGGTGGCGATTTGACCAATCAGGACGGCATGCGCGCGGCAATGGAGTCTGCAAATTACGATTCAGTACGGGGCGCTTTCTCATATGATAGCAGCCACATCCCTGTGCAGCCTTGGTACTTGCGCGAAGTTGTGAAAGATAGCGACGGCAATTGGACCACAAAAATTGTTCAAACGATTGCTCAGTCTGTTGAAAATCCATACGCAGCTGACTGTAAAATGTGATCTTGGCGAACACCCGAAAATAATTTGGCCGGAGCGAAATCTCCGGCCATTTTCACAATAACTAATCGGAAAATTGTGACGTGGACTATACTTTACTGTTTGTGCAGGTGCTGAACGGCTTGCAATTGGGGTTGCTGTTGTTTCTGGTTGCCTCCGGGCTGACGCTGGTATTTGGCATCCTTGATTTCGTTAATCTGGCGCATGGGTCAATTTACATGATCGGCGCGTTTATCGGCGCTTCCTTGACTTTGCTGTTGGGGAATTTCTTGCTGGCGGTGCTGATTGCCGTACCTTTGACGGGGGTGTTGGGCTATCTGATTGAACGGTTTGTGGCGCGTCAATTGTATGACAAGGATCATCTCGACCATGTGCTTGGTACATTTGGCCTGATCCTCGTTCTGGATACGTCTGCCCATATTATCTGGGGACCTGCGGGCATAACTGTGCCGCTGCCGGCATGGCTTGATGGTCAGGTGGCGTTGTTTACGGGCGTGGTTTTCCCCACATTCCGCCTGCTGATTATAAGTGTTGGTCTGGCGGTTGCCGCTGGCCTGTTCTGGCTGGTGAATTATACCAAGTTGGGGATGTTGATCCGCGCAGGCGCGTCAAACCGCACCATGGTTTCCGCCCTTGGCATCGATATTCAAACCCTGTTTGCCTTGGTGTTTGCCCTTGGGGCGATGCTGGCAGGGCTGGCGGGCATGTTGATAGCGCCAATTACCACTGCCAGTATTGGTATGGGCGGGCAGATTATCATCACCGCTTTTGTTGTGATAATTATCGGCGGCATTGGCTCTATGAAGGGGGCGTTTATCGGTGCAATCATCATCGGGTTGATTGACACACTCGGGCGTTCCTTCCTTGATCAATTGTTCGAGTTGTTCATGTCCGAGAGCGCGGCTGAAACTGCGGCACCCGCTGTTTCAGCGATGATGATTTATATTTTAATGGCTATAATTCTTGCGGTGAAACCGCAGGGGCTATTCCCGCCTAAGGTTCGTTGATATGGGAAAAATGACTGTCGTAAGCTGGGTAACACTATTTGGCATGGTGCTGCTGGCCGTATTGCCGCCGCTGTTCTTGATGAACGGCCAAGCCTTTTACATGGATTTGGCCACGCGCTTGGTGATCCTTGGCATCGCCGCTGTCAGCCTGAACCTGATCTTGGGTTTTGGCGGTATGGTCTCCTTTGGCCATGCGGCCTTTATTGGCCTTGGGGCCTATGCGGTGGGCATCCCCGCGCATCACGCCACTTGGGGCGGGTTTGATCTGATTGCCAGTTACAACGGTTTTCTGCATCTGGGGCTGGCGATAAGCATCTCGGCACTGTTCGCGCTGATAACGGGCGCGATCAGCCTGCGCACCAAGGGCGTTTATTTCATCATGATTACCATGGCCTTCGGGCAGATGGCGTTTTTCCTGTTCCAGTCGCTGGACGTTTATAACGGCGACGACGGGTTGACCATTGATGTGCGATCCGAGTTTCCCTTGATAAATCTGGATGAGCCGCTGCAACTCTACATTCTCAGTTATGTGTCGCTGGTGGGGGTGATGTTGCTGGTGCGCATGATCGTGAATTCGCGCTTTGGCATGGTGCTGCAAGGGGCCAAGGGCAACAACGAGCGGATGTTGACGCTCGGCTATAACACCTATTTCTACCGCCTGACCGCCTATGTGATCTCCGGTGCAATGTGTGGTTATGCGGGGTTCTTGCTGGGCAATTTCACCACCTTCATTTCACCAGACATGATGCATTGGACACGTTCGGGCGAGTTGATGTTCATGGTGATATTGGGCGGCGCGTCCACATTGTTTGGCCCCGTTCTCGGTTCCTCGGTGTTTATTCTGGTCGAGGAAATACTTTCCTCCTTCACCATCTTTTGGCACCTTCCCTTTGGGCTGATGCTGATCGGGTTGGTGTTGTTTATCCGTGGCGGGCTGATGGGCCTGTTCAAAAGCAAGGGACGATAACATGATACCTTTGTTACAAGTGGCCAAACTGCGCAAGTCTTTCGGCGGGGTTGTTGCGACCGATGATGTGTCTTTGGATGTCATCAAGGGGGAAATACATGCGATCATCGGCCCTAACGGGGCTGGTAAAACCACGCTTATCTCGCAACTCAGCGGCGCGCTGGCGCCTGATTCCGGTGCGGTGACGTTAAACGGGGTGGATATTACCTTTAAGCCGGCTCACACACGGGCGCGCCTTGGTATTACCCGCTCGTTCCAAATCACCTCCCTTGTGATGGAAATGTCGGTGCTGGATAACGTGGCGCTGGCGGTGCAGGCGCGGGATGGCTCGTCATTCCGCTTTATCAAACCGGCCCGCAGCATCACCCATATCCGCGACAAGGCCCGCGATTTCCTGCATCAGGTGGGCATGCACGGGCGCGCGGATGATCCCACTTCGGCGCTGTCCCACGGCGAACACCGGCAAATGGAAATCGCCATTGCACTGGCCTCCGAGGCAGAGTTGATGCTGCTCGATGAGCCAATGGCGGGGCTTGGCCCCACCGAGAGCCAGATGTTGACCGAGTTTTTGCAAGGCCTCAAGGGCAGCCGCACCATCTTGTTGATCGAACACGACATGGACGCGGTATTTGCGCTGGCCGACCGAATTTCCGTGCTGGTTTACGGCAAGGTAATTGCCACCGGAACCCCTGACGAGATCCGCAATAATCGCGATGTTCGCAATGCCTATCTGGGGGATGAATGATGCTGAAAATATCCAATCTAACCACCCATTATGGCCCCTCGCAGGCGCTGTTTGGCGTTGATCTTGAAATCGGCGCGGGGCAGGTGGCCACCTTGCTCGGGCGTAATGGCATGGGCAAAACCACCACGATTAATTCGATCATGGGGATTGTTAAGGCGTCCGGTGGCTCAATCAAATTTGACGACACCGAGCTTGTCGGTCGCCCGTCTTTCAAAACCGCGAACCTTGGCATTGGGCTGGTGCCGGAGGGCCGCCAGATATTCCCGAACCTGACGCTGGAGGAAAACCTGATCGCCACCGCGTCCAACCATCTTGAAATGGCGGACCCGTGGACCATCGACAAAGTATTCGCCCTGTTCCCCAGCCTGGAGGCACGCCGTTGGTTTATGGGTAATCTGCTGTCCGGCGGCGAACAGCAAATGCTGGCAATTGGCCGCGCGCTGATGACCAATCCCAAGCTGTTGATATTGGACGAGGCAACCGAGGGACTCGCGCCATTAGTGCGCGAATCCATCTGGAGCGCGCTAAAGTTGATCCGCGAAAACGGCACGTCGATCTTGGTCGTTGACAAAAACCTCAAGGATTTACTGCGCATTGCTGATCGCAATTTTATCATCGAGCGGGGCCGGATTGTTTGGTCCGGTAGTTCTGATGAACTCAAGGCTGACCGCAAAGCCCTGCACCGATATTTGGGAGTGTAACCACCATGATGAGCCAAGAGAAAAACGACGAAATCACTCTGGTGGGCGCGGATCAGTCGGCAGGTAAATTACTGCGGCAATACTGGATGCCCGCCGCGCTGAGTGATGAGCTGACGGGCAAACGCCCCGTGGTTCCGGTAACGCTGCTGGGCGAGGAATTGGTGTTGTTTCGCGACGAAGGTGGCGCGCTTGGCCTGATTGCCCGCCATTGCCCGCACCGTGGCGCCGACATGTGCAAAGGGCGGCTGGAGGATAACGGTTTGCGCTGTCCGTTCCACGGTTGGCACTTTGATGTGACGGGCCAATGCGTTGAGCAACCGGCAGAGCCGGAGGACTCGAATATGGCGGCCAACACCCGCACAACGGCCTATCCGGTAGTTGAGCGTAACGGCATCATCTGGGCCTTTATGGGGCAGGGGGAGGCACCGGATTTCCCTGCTCTCGATTGTTTTACCGCGCCTGAAAGTCATGTTTTTGCCTTTAAGGGCCTCTGGGCCTGCAACTGGTTGCAAGCATTGGAGGTTGGCATTGATCCGGCGCACGCGTCGTTTCTGCATCGTTTTTTGCAGGATGAGGACCCCAAGGACAGCTATGGCAAACAATTCCGCGATGCAGCCCCCGGCACCGATATTCCGATGACCGCAATCCTGCGCGAATTTCCGCGACCCGAGATTACGGTCGAGGACACGGATTACGGCCTGCGGCTGATTGCACTGCGTGATCTGAACAACGGGTCAACCCATGTGCGCGTCACCAATCAAGTGTTCCCCTGCGCTATTACCATCCCGATTTCAAACGAGATGACCATCACCCAGTGGCATGTGCCGATTGATGACACGCGGTGTTATTGGTACTCGATGTTCACCAGTTTTGCAGGCCCGGTGGACAAACAAAAAATGCGCGACCAGCGTCTGAAAGAGCACCGTCTTCCTGATTATGCACCGCTCAAAAACGCCAGCAATGACTATGGTTACAATGCTGACGAGCAGGACACATTGACCTATACCGGCATGGGTCTGGATATTAACGTACATGACCAATGGGCCTGTGAATCCATGGGGGCCATTCAGGATCGGCGCTTTGAACATCTGGGCAAAACCGATGTGGCCATTATCGCCAACCGCCGTAAACTGCGCGCGGCAATTGCAGCGGTTGCGGCGGGGGATTTCAGCGATATTCCGATGGGGGGCGGCGGTGTTGCCACGATCAAAGGCCCTGTGTCTATTGACACGATTGCGCCCTCGGAGGATTGGCAAAGCTCTTGGGGAGAGGCCGATTTACAACGCCGCAAAACCTGCCCTTGGGACGCAGGGCTTTGACCGGATGACCCTAGCGCAACAATTGCGGAGCGATGATGAATTGGCCGCCAATGAGGCTGTTTTGCAAACCGTCGCTGACAGTGATGTGAAATCCATCCGTGTGGTTTTTGTTGATCAACACGGGGTGACGCGCGGTAAAACGATCATGGCTTCAGGTCTGAAATCTGCGCTGAATGGCGGGATTTCGATGACTTCTACCCTGCTGCTAAAAGATACGGCGCACAAAACTGTGTTTCCGGTTTGGGGGGAGGACGCGGGCTTTGGCAAAGGCGTGATGACAGGGGCGTCTGATTTCCTGATGTTGCCGGATGCCAGCACCTTTAAAATTCTGCCATGGGCGCCGGATACTGGTTGGGTTCTTTGCGATATTTACCACAATGACGGTAGTGAAATGGCGTTTTCCACCCGTCGGATTCTGAAAGATGCCCTCAGGCGCCTTCACGGTTATGGCCTGCAATATGTAACAGGCCTTGAAGTGGAGTTTTATGTGCTAAAACTCGATGATCCCAAACTTGGCCATAATGATGCCGATTGGCCGGAAGTGCCGCCAAAAACCAGCCTGATAAGCCATGGCTATCAATATCTGACCGAAAACCGCATGGACCAGATTGACGGGGTGATGGGGCTGATCCGAGATGCAGCCTTGGCATTGGACCTGCCTATCCGCACCCTGGAATCCGAATTTGGCCCCAGCCAGTTCGAGGTGACATTTGATCCCTGCACCGGCATCCAAACCGCAGATAATATGGTGTTATTTCGCAATATGGTGAAACAGGTCTGTCTGCGGGCGGGGTATCATGCCACCTTTATGTGCCGCCCCATGTTCAAAAACGCCATGGGCAGCGGTTGGCATTTGCATCAATCATTGGTGGATGCGGAAACCGGGGATAATCTGTTTGTGCCGGAGCAGGGGCAAAACCTGCCACCGCTGGCAGCGAACTGGATTGGTGGATTGCTGAAACATGCGGCGGCCAGCTGCCTGTTATCGACGCCCACAATCAACGGCTATAAACGCTATCAGCCCTTTGCGCTGGCACCGGATCGCATCCAATGGGGTTATGATAATCGCGGCGCCATGTTGCGGGTTTTGGCACGGGCCGGGGACCCTGCCAGCCGCGTGGAAAACCGTGTGGGCGAGCCAGCGGCGAACCCGTATCTGTATCTAGCCAGTCAAATCCTGTGTGGATTGGATGGCATTGAGAACGACCTGACACCGCCGGAACCCGTAGAAAAACCCTATGAGAGTAACGCGGAAATGTTACCTTGCGTGTTTCCTGACGCCTTACAAGCCTTTGAAAACAGCACGTTTTACAAGGATGTTTTGGGAGAGGATTTTATAGGCTACCTCAGCCATATTAAATCCGCTGAATGGCGCCGATACCTCAGCGCCGTATCCGAATGGGAACAACGGGAGTATTTCTCGCTGTTTTAAGCCGCCCTAAAGTAACAACGTCACGCCAGACAGCAAAACCAGCGCCAAAATTGCCCGCCGGAACATAATTTCATTCAAATAAGGGTAGACCATAACCCCCAGCCAAGACCCGATGAAAACTGCCGGAAGGCACCAAAGCAGATCATTTCCAGTACGGGCAGTCAGCAACCCGTTGAAGGCAAATATTGCCAGCCCAAACAGATGCATTGCCAGCACAAACGGCTGGTAAACGCCGCGCTGTTTGTCTTTGGGCCAGCCGCGCAGACCAGACCACAGGGTAGGGAACAGGCCGGAAAGCCCGGCAAACCCGCCCATAAATCCGCCCAACATACCGATGGCCCTGTCTGCCATACGGCCCCCAGCCTCGCCGACCGAGGTGCTGGGGCGAAATAACATCCAAAGCCCGTAAACCACCAACATGCCACCGATCAGATTGCGAAATAGCGTTGGGTCCAATTGTGTCAGTGCCCAAGCCCCAAAGGGCACGCCAAACACCCCGAACAGCAAAAACGGTGGCAGCCGCGAAAAATCCAGCGAATGGCGCAGCCGGTATAATGGCAAGGCGTGCATGGCGATGCCACAGCTAACCACCAGCGGAATCGCTGCTGACGGGATCATAATATGCAGCCAGATGGCATTCAGTATCAGCGCGTCAGCAAAGCCAACCGCCCCCGTCACAAAGGCCGCCAGAAACGCCCCGAGGATTAACAGCGGCAAGTAAAGGGATGGATCAACAATCACAGGGGGCTATCACTTAGCAAATGCGTAAGGTCAGACCCGTACCCGAACACCGCAGGCTGACCGCCCGTATGAATGAACAACAACCGTTGCCCGGCGCTGGCCTGTCTGGCGCGTTTCAGGAAACCCGCCATTGTTTTGCCCGTGTAAACCGGATCAACCAAAATGCCTTCTTTTTGGGCGGTCAGGGTTATCGCCTCTGAAACCGCATCATTCAGCATCCCGTAGCCAGGTGCCAGCACTGTGTCATTAACATCGACATCATCATCACGCACCGGATTTTCCATATTCAACAGCTCGGCAATTTTTTGGCAGAGTTGGGTCACGCGCGGGCCTTGCAAACTTGCGGCGCGGCGCACACAAATTCCCTTGACGGGCGTCATGTTGCCAACGGCCCGCAAGCCAAACAACAGCCCCGCATGGGTCGCGCCACTGCCAGAGGCCACACAGATTTCGTCATAGCTTTGAGCGCTCGCAACAATCTGCTGGTTGATTTCATGTGCGGCGACCACATAGCCCAAAGCCCCGAACGGCGGGTGGCCTTGGGCCAAGTGGATGACATAGGGAACCTTGCCTGTATCGCGCAAATTGGCGGCAATGTTTTCCAGCTGCATATCCGCTCCAAGCTCGTCTTCGCCGCCTGAAAAACGATGCAGGGTTGCCCCCAAAAGGCGACTCAACAACAGGTTGCCGGAATTTAGATACATCGGTGACGTTTTGGCGACACGGCTCTCGAGTTGGATATGAATATCCATGCCGGATTTGCGCGCCGCCGCCGCCGCCATTCGGGTGAAATTGGATTGCACAGCGCCGGTAATGACAATCGTATCCGCCTGTTGCGCAACCGCCTGACCGATGTAGAATTCCAATTGACGGGCTTTGTTACCGCCCATGGCCAGCCCCGTGCAATCGTCCCTTTTAATGAACAGATCAGCCGCGCCGATATGGGCCGCAAGGTTTGGCATCTGTTCAATCGGGGTCGGGCCGTGCGAGAGCCGCGCGCGGGGCATCTTGTCAAGATCACCAATGTTCATCGGCATTTGCGTTCTCCTGTTCCTGTATTTAACCCTGTTTAGGGCCAAAGGGCGCGCGTTTCTAATGTTAATATTTGCGTGGAATATGCAAATACTGCCTGTAAGGGCCGGATTGAGAGTTTTGGCTCCAGCGATAGGGGGATCGCGGCCCCATAACCTCATGTTTTAATGAATAAATACAAATATCTACGAAAAAAAGTTCCGCACAGGGCAGGCTTACCCGATCCTCATTGTATCGGTGTTTGCAGCACCATGGAAAAGCCATCTACCAGACATTACTGCCGATAAGCCGGAGAAGAAAAAAACAAACATTACCCGATTGGATACATCCAGTTTTGTTTACGTGGAATTGCACCAAAGGGCTGCCAAGGTGGCTCTCGTCTCCCATCTTGCGCTTGCAAAAAAGCAAGATACCAAATACTAATTCGAGCTTCCAAATGGCAAGTGAAAAAATGAGTATCGCAGTGAAGTTGTTCGAGGCTAAACGGATTCAGTTTTTGATTGCGGGCAGCCCAAATGACGCATTTTGCTCTCAGATCGGAATGTTCAAACTGGCGCTTAGTCGCTTGGGTGAACCTTATTCAAATGCGATTATAACGGCAATCTTTGGCGATGCGGAGATTACAGGTCTTCCGGAACGGTGGAGCTCTATTTTTGAGGGGGTTCAGGTTGTTTTTGCAGATGTAAAAGATTTCATGAAATACAACGTCTTTGCGCAGGGTGATCTGCGCTATGAGATGGTTGATGAGACTGCTGATATTGTCATGATGTTTGATGCAGATACGGTCTTGGTGCGGGCCATTCCGGAACTGCTGGCGCTTTCCATGGCCACGCCTGCGCTTCGTGCTGCCATTGCACATCGCCCTCCCTATGGAGATCGCGAAATCTGGGGGCCGATTTTTGACCGATACCTGGGATACCGTCCGCCTTTTGACCATGAATATGCTTTGGTTCGCGACAAAACAGAAGACGGTTCAAAATTTCTCGCGTCGCCATACTATATCAATCAAGGCGTTATGTTTGGCACAGCTGCAATCTTTAAGGAGTTGGGCCCGAAGATGCGGGAAATCCGGCATGACCTGATCGCCCAAAATCCCAACTGGCTTTTGTTTTCTGCGCAAATTGCTTTGACGGTTGCGTTGTTGCGGCATGATATTCCGCACGAAGCCATAGCTTTGCGGTATAATTACCCAAATCGCCACACTGAGGCAGATTTGAACAGGGTCTCGGAATTTGAAAATATGGCTGTATTGCATTATCAAAATACCCGACATTACGACAGACACAAAATTTTCACGTCGAAACAACAGTTTGATGAATTTTTGGGGATTGAATTACATGGGTCACATCTGGTTTTTCAAGATTTCGTGCGGAACTTGACTACGGGCGCATATCCATTTCCAGACTAAAAGTAGATTAAGTAAAGGTTTCATATGTCGACTTGGAAAAGACAACGGCGCTTGATCGAGCCGCCTAAAGATCATCCTCTTTGGAAAAGCCACTGCCAATATCCAGTTGTCCAGAAGCTCTCGGCTGATCTTTGGCGTTTGCATTTTGTCGGGCGTGATATGGTCAATCGATCAAATGGGTTTTGCATTGATCTGAATCCGCTGCGCTCTATGCAGGTCATAAAGGTCCATGAGGACCCAACAATCTGCATCGGTGATGTCGCGAAATTTGGTACAGTTTTGGAACCCCTTGATCAAATGCCAATCGGCACTGTTGAAACCGCGCCGATTGGCGGAATAGGGTTTTCAGATTTCATTGAAATCGACGGAGAGAAAGTTGCTTTTGGCGGCATAGTTCGACCGCTAAGGGACAGTCGCTATTCGGTTGAGTTAATACGTCTGGATGCACCAAATACGACAGGGCGTTTGGCAGAAGACACCATTTTGCGCCGATTATTCCAATCCGATTGGCGCGAAGATTCCATTTTTGTAGGAGGAAAGGTTCTGCCGTTTCAAGGTGGCTATAAGATGTGGCTTGCACATGGCATTGGCTGGAACATGGCGTGTAGACCAAACGCCGAGCCGCATTATGACATCAAGCAGGCGTATTCTAAGGACGGCTATGAATGGGTTCTGGATCCTAAGCCTGTTATTGCTGTCAATTGGGCGGCGGGGGAGAGTGGCCATACCGGACCAACAGTAATAAAAACCAAAGATGGGTACGAGATATGGTATTGCACCCGTGGGCGCTATGATGACCCGGATCCGTCGGCCAGGCATTATACTATTGGCTATGCTGTCTCAAAAGATGGTGAGAGATTTGAACGCAAAGACAGTGCGTTTGTTTTTTCCAATCCGCCGCAACCCGGAGATTGGGATTATGATATGCAGGCATACCCCTTTGTTGCACAAGCAGACGATGGTGAATTGCATATGTTTTATGTAGGGAATGGATACGGCCAAGCAGGTCTGGGATATGCAACCCGGATCGCTCCATAACCCAGATGTTGCAAATCAGAGGTATGTAATGCCCACCACAGTTGCGATCATGCAGCCATACTTCTTTCCTTATGCAGGCTATTTTCGTCTGTTTGACGTGGCAGATGTTGTCGTTTTGTTGGACTCTGTTCAATTTCCGCGACGGGGGCGGGTGCATCGGTGCGAAGTGGGGAAACCTTCCGGGGTGCCTGATTGGCTGACCCTTCCTTTGATCAAGCAGCCGCAAAATACCCTGATTAGAAGTCTTCAGTTCCGCATGACGGCGCGGCTGGAATTCGACAAGGCGATGTCGGCATATCCGTGGCTGCAATCTCCTAATACTGCTTTGGGGGCTGAGGTTTCCACACATCTCAACCAACCACTGAACGATGTCGACCACTTCCTTAGACAAGGGCTCATGGTGACACGGGATGGGTTGTCATTACCGGCAGGCATTTTGAACGCGTCAGATATTCCAGTCCCCCCCCTGCTAACGGGCACCGCGCGGCTAATTGCGATTGCTAAAGCACTTGGCGCGAAACGCTATGTCAATCTTAGCGGTGGGCGAAATCTATACCAAGCACACGATTTTGAGCGCCATGGTCTGGAGTTGAAATTTTTGGAACCGTATCAGGGCCAGTTTCAGTATTTGTTGCCAGCTATTTTTAACACGCCGACCGCCGATATTATGCGCGATATCAAAGATCAATCACGTCTGGTATCCTGAATTCTGTTATTCACCCCAATATTCGGGTTGCGAAACGCTCACTGATATTCTCTTTTGTCGCGGTTCCCCGAAACATCACAAAGCTATTGTCTGCGACATTCTCCAGGACGGTTGAACCTGCTCCGATGATGGCACCTCGTCCAATTGTCTTATTGTCGATAACCCCGCTTTGCCCCCCGAAGAACGTCAATTCCCCGACGGTCGTGTTCCCCGCGATTCCCACTTGCGAGGTCAAGAAACAATGATCTCCAATGATACTGTGATGGCCGATGTGATTGCCGCTCCATAAAATCACATTGTCGCCAATTTCGGCAAAAGGCTGAACCACATTGCCTTCTAGAATCAGGCAGTTTTCGCCAATCTTATCTGTGTAGATATGGGTTGCTGGGTGAATGAACGTTAAAAATGAATATCCACGCGCTTTCCCTTCAAGGAACCGATCGCGGCGAAAACGATTGCCCTGGCGATAACTAATAGGCCCAAACAGTAAGACCTGATCCGCAGGGAATGTTGCCTCTAATGCGTCCCATGCCACTACAGGCTTGCCGCGAAATCGCATGTCCGGCGGACAATAGCCCGGATCTGCGGTATAGCCAACGATCTCGTGGCCTGTCTCGCATTCCAAATAAACCGACACAACTTCTGCAAGTTGCCCGACTCCAAACACTACAATCTTTGCCATAATACTCCTTCCACCGTATGGGGGTTTGTGGTATTTTTCGCCCGATGTCAGAACCTTAGCGTGAACGCCAAAACCGTTTGATAAACATACTAACGAACATGACCGCACGCAGAGATCCTATCAAGCGATTAAGGAAAGTAACGGGTGAAAACATTGAATCTCCAACCAATACCTGTCGCATATCCGCGCTTACCATCTGCCAGTAGCATTCTACCATACTTAAAACAGATTGATGCCAACCGCTGGTACTCTAACCAAGGCGAGATGGTGAAAAATCTGCAACAGAAACTAATCGGGAGATTTCTGGGTTCCACAGGTAACGTTTTGGCTACCAGCTCGGGGTCGGCGGGTCTGATCGGCGCTATATTGGGAAGTTCCGGGCGCGCCACTCCGGAAAAGCCTCTGTGTATTTGTCCTTCTTTCACGTTCGTTGCGACCGCAGCTTCGGCTGTTCAATGTGGGTTTACGCCATATTTTGTCGATGTTGACCCGAATACCTGGGCCATGTCGCCTGCGGATCTCATGCAGCACCCAATGTTGGCTAAGGCAGGTGCCATCATCGTCGTTGCACCTTTTGGCCGTGTTCCTGATTTACCGGGATGGCAAAGGTTTTCTGATGAAACCGGCATCCCGGTTGTAATTGATGCGGCAGCGGCTTTTGATACCCTACGGGTACCGCCTAATTTCAGATTGCCGATTGTCTTGTCGTTTCACGCGACCAAAGTTCTTGGAAGTGGTGAAGGCGGAGCGATTATGCTTGGAGAGACCGCCAAAGCAGAGCAGTATTTTGCTGCGCTTAATCACGGGTTATCAGATGGTCGGGTGGCAAATTCTTTAGGTACAAATGGCAAGATGTCCGAATATCAAGCGGCCCTTGTGTTGGCGGGGCTAGAGGGGTGGGCGGAGCGGCATCTAGCCAATTCCCGGATATCACAAAATTACCAACAAAAGATTCCGTCCATCGTGGTTTCGCCAAAAATTTCTGCCGCCTATGCGTTGTTAGAGTGTGAAAATGCGCAGCATCTGGCGATGGTTCAGGCGCGCCTGACGAACAGCCGCGTCGGTTCCCGAAAGTGGTATGGCAATGGCGTTCACAATGAACCCGCATTTTCACATTTCCCCGGCGATGCGATGCCCAACACCAAAGCCATATCTGAACGACTGCTGGGGCTTCCATCATATTGCGATCTGGCACCAAGCGAGATTGACCGAATTGCAGATGCTCTGCTGGGTGCTTAGGGCGTGCCATCCTTTACCCCTTCGCACTGGCGCGCACTCATTTTGTAGCCCGCGCCGTGACTTTGAGCGCAGCGATTGCGTAATCGACAGCGAAAAGTTGCAAGCGGGGTGCAAAATGAGCCGCGTCCCTTCGGGATTTCACAAAAATCCGCCATTTCGGTCCAATTTCGTTTGAAAGGGGCAACCCTGTCTGCACTCAATTGAAACAGAACTGACGGATTTTTGGTGGAAACCAGTGCGAAGGGGTAAAGGATGGCACGCCCTAGGTCACAATCAGGTTATTGGCCTGCAATTTGTTTGTCCGGAGTAACCTTATTGCGCGCTTCAACCGGAGGAGCGTCGTAAATGTTTGCTGATCTGTTGGAGCCAGAAATATCAAGAATGGACAGTCTGTACACGTGCCAATGCAGCGCGCATAAATGCAGAAATATAGCTGGGCTGAGGCCCAGGGGTGTTAGCTTTTTGGCCTGAAAATAGAGCGAGATATATTGCCGGCCCACATTTTTCAGCGCGCTTTTGCGATACAATGCCCTGATCAATCTGGAACCGAGAACCGCAGAAAACCAGAAACCTCCAGCGGCCTTTGAAAGTTTAGAGAGCATACCCTTGCTCTTGTCTCGATTGTTGAGTGGTGCCGTCTGCAGGCGCGGGCCAGCCGCTATGTTTTCAAACACACGGTGGAAAAAGGCTTCGGGTTGATAAAGCTCTCCTATAACTCTGATGACCCCCTCGGTCAGCTCTTCGCGGGTCATGTTTTTCGGCTCAAAGTTACACATATGGCCATCATCGCGAATCCTGCCTTCTTTTACCAATCGCTTAAAAAGCGGAGTCTTGGGCAGGGCCATCAATATCCCCATGCTTGCCTGCGCAATCATCGTTTCTTTGATAAACTTAATTTGCTCGTCAAATATCGCAACATCGTCGCTGTCAAAGCCTGCAATGAAACCTGCCGTGACAACGATTCCTGCTTCGCGAACGCGCGCCAGTTTGTCAGGCATAGAATCCCCGCGAAGGTTTTGCGTCTTAAGCATTTCTTTAAGGGCTTCTGGGCGGGGCGATTCCAGACCTATGAAAACAGATCGAAAATTGGCATCAACCAACAATTTCAGCAGGTCGGGATCATCGGCCATGTTCACTGTGGCTTCGGTTGACAGGACCATGGCATAATTGTTTTCGCGCTGCCACGCGACGATTTCTGTTAACAGCTCTTTGGCCGCAGGCTTATTACCGATGAAATTATCATCAACCATGAAGCAATAGGAATAACCTGATCGCAAGAGGTCATCTAACTCAGCGATCACTTGCGATGGTGTTTTCAACCGGGGGCGGCGGCCGAAAATGACGATGATGTCGCAGAATTCGCACCTGAAGGGGCACCCGCGTGAAAACTGCATGGATGCAGACAAGTAGTGTTTGCGTTTCAGCAAGTCATGGTGCGGGATCGGAAGGGTTTCCATGTCAGTCGGTACGGTTTGTTCCCAACGGCGGGCTGGGGTTTCGCCTCTGGAAACCTGATTTACGAATTCAGGCCATGTCGTGTCGGCTTCGCCAATAAAATGGCAGTCTGCAGTGCCCTCAAAGAACGATTCGTCGATAGAGACATAAGGCCCGCCTAATGCTGTGATCACCGGGAGCTTGGCCAATTCTTCCAATATTTCCAGCATCCGGTTGCGTTGCACGATCATGCCCGTCAAACCGACGATGTCAAACCGAGCCAAGCTGGCGAAATCAATCGGTTCAACGGATTCATCGATCAGAACAATTTCATGCTCATCAGGTGTTAAAGCTGCCAAAAGCGGCAGCGCACCTCCCGCCGTCCAAGCCCGCTTATCACCTGGATATAAAGGCAATGCATATTCCCGACCCCAATAAGACGGCAAGTATAGCGGATTAATAATACAAATTGATAATTTCCGGCCCATTATTGATCCTATAGTGCTTCAGTTTGAATGTCGGTTTTGTGCTGCGATTGACCTGCTCCACTTAGAGGTCATTATTGTGGGGTAACTTTGTGTAGGCTTTAGTTTACTTTCGATCTTTAAACATATCCAGTCGGTGTCAGGAAAGCGAGGCTGGAATTGTCCCCCTGCCTTTGAATCAGGGGACTTGGCCCCAATGCGCGGTTTGAATAAGGACGCGTTATTGGGGTAATCCCCCCTAAAATTAGTGGTGTCATGAGTAGGATTTTCACGGCATAATATCTGAGGAGATTTTAAATGAAGAACAAACGATATAGCGACGCGCAGATTATGGGTATTTTGAATCAGGCCGAGAGCGGTGTGCCGGTGTCTGAGCTTTGCCGCGAACCTGGAATGAGCAATGCCAGTTTTTACAAATGGCGGGCAAAGTTTGGCGGTGTTAATGAGCGTTTAAAACTGACCCTGTTTTGGCATTTAGAAGTGACCCAGCCTTGAGGGGCAAAGCCAATAGGCGAGATGCCCTCATATAGCGCGCTCACCTTTTGGCTTTGTTTGCGCAGCGACTTATTGAACGCG
>JAJRPO010000009.1 GCA_024280735.1 Alphaproteobacteria bacterium
AAGGGCAAAGATCAAAAAGCTGAAAATCCAACAACGCCGCTTGCAACATCAAAAACAAGCTGCATAATCAATCACACAAACGAACCAGAGCCTCCTAAACTCAAACCGCTCTGATGTCCCATTTTATATGACGACGGACAAACCGGATACCCCAAACTTAGCGGCAATCCGGCTCGCAAAAGCGGGCCACTTCAGTTACATAAGGCTTGCAGAATGAGTGCTTTGACAACTCAAACAATGATCGTACAAGTGCTTTTCAGGACCAAAACCACCGGTCACTGCAAACTTAATCTAGAAAGCCCCAAATGAGCACTGAAACCTCCCACACGACCCATGACGCCGAAGAAGATACCCGTAATGATGCCTTGATGATTTACGTCAACGGGCAGATTGTTCCCAAAGCACAGGCAACGGTTTCGGTCTATGACAGCGGCTTTATGCTGGGCGATGGCATGTGGGAAGGGATGCGCCTATATGACGGGCAATGGGGGTTCTTTGACGAGCACATGGACCGACTGTTCAATTCTTGCAAATCGGTTTCCATCGACATTGGTAAAACCAAGGATGAAATCCGTGATCTGCTGGATGAAACCGCTGCCGCTAATGGGATGACCGGAGATGCGCATTGCCGTTTGATGGTCACGCGCGGTCGCAAAATCAAACCGTTTCAGCACCCGAGCTTGAGCCGGTTTGGCCCGACAATTGTCGCTATTGTCGAACATTCCAAGCCTGCGGAAAGCCTATCCGCTAACGGCATTCGGTTGGCCACTGTGCCCCAGGTTCGTGGCTTGCCAATGAGTCAGGATGCAAAATACAACAGCCACTCGAAACTAAATTGCGTGATCGGCTGCCTTCAGGCAGAGCAGGCGGGGGCTGACGAAGCGTTGATGCTGGACCCGCATGGTTTTGTGAACACAACCAACGCCTGCAACTTTTTCATCGTGCGCCGCGGTGAAGTTTGGACCTCGACCGGAGACTACTGCATGAATGGCGTCACCCGCCAAAAAGTCATCGACCTATGTCACGCAAACGACATTCCGATCCGCGAGAAAAATTATTCGCTCTATGAAGCATACGGCGCAGACGAGGCATTTTTAACAGGAACCTTTGGCGCGCAAACACCCGTGGCAGAGATCGACGGAAAGACCATCGGAGACGATGATGGCGCAGGCCCGATAACACGGCGGTTGCGCGCAGTTTACAAGGATCTGGTGGCCGAGAATATTGCAGCGCAAAAAGCAGCTAGATAATACCGTTGTGGCTCCCGTTAGAAATGTGGCGGCTTTGAATCGAGACAGCTCCAACACAAAGAAGTTCATTCCTGACAGCTTGCGCGGAATGCGAATTTGTAATTGTATACAAGCGCCACAAAATTTCTTAGGATTATTCAGGCCAGTTAGGGACGGGTATTTATCGCGCGCAATAAATTGGACCGTTTCGGCAGACATCGCAAATTTGAGGACACAACAGTTATGACAGGCCCATTCCCCTATAATGCCGCCAGTGAATTTGTGGATCGCAATGTTGAACGGGGCTATGGCGAAAAGGTTGCTTTCGTCGAAGGCCATAACAGGCTGACCTATGGGGCGCTTCAAGTGGCGTCCAACAAAATGGTCAATGTGTTGGGGTCGCTGAAAATTGGCCGAGAAGCCCGGGTCGCAATGCTGATGTTTGACACAGTGGAATTTCCGATTGTCTATTGGGGGGCTGTGCGGGCAGGGGTCGTTCCGGTTTGCCTCAATACATTGTTGGTGGTTGATCAGTATGAATACATGCTGAATGACAGCCGTGTCGAAGCGCTGTTTGTATCTGCTGCCCTGCTGCCTTTGGTAGAGCCGCTATTTGCAAAAATAGAAACCCTGAAACAGATTGTTGTGGTTGGTGGTGACGGGCAGGATTACCCCAATTTGCAAGGTTTGCTTGATGCGGCTGACAGCACCGCAAAAACCGCCGCTACCTGTAGTGACGAAACCGCCTTTTGGCTATATTCCTCCGGCTCCACTGGCGCGCCCAAAGGTGTTCGCCATGTACAAACCAGCCCGATGTATGTGGCAGAGAATTACGGGGCCAAGGTTCTGGGCATTCAGCACAATGATGTCTGCTTTTCAGCCGCCAAGTTATTTTTTGCCTATGGTTACGGGGCAGGGATGGCAATTCCGATGTCGGTCGGCGCTACAACTGTTCTATTATCTGGCAGGCCAACACCGCAGTCGGTGCTTGAAACATTGCAAACCCATAACCCCACTATATTTTTCGGGGTTCCTACACTTTTTGCAGCCATGCTCGCGGAGTCCAATTGTCAGCCGGAAAATGGGTCAACCCAACTGCGGTGTTGTGTTTCCGCGGGGGAAGCTCTGCCGGAGGATGTAGGTAAAACATGGCTGAAACGGATGGGGACAGATATTCTGGACGGTATAGGGTCTACCGAAATGCTGCATATTTTTCTGTCAAACTCTCTGGGTGACGTAAGATATGGGACTTCTGGCAAAGAGATTCCTGGTTACAAGTTACGATTGCTAGATGAGGATGGTGCCGAGGCGGGTGTCGATGAAATCGGCGAGCTGTTGGTTTCTGGCGGGTCTGCGGCGGATGGTTATTGGAACCAGCGGGCCAAATCGAGGGCGACGTTTGCGGGCGAGTGGGTTCACACGGGCGACAAATATACCCGGGACGGAGCTGGGTATTACCATTATTGCGGCCGCACGGATGACATGTTCAAGGTATCCGGCAATTGGGTGTCACCGTTTGAGGTAGAGCAGGCGCTGGTGTCACATCCAAGTGTTCTTGAAGCCGCCGTTGTGGCCCACGCAGAGGCAGAAGGGTTGATCAAACCCAAGGCCTTTGTGGTGCTTAATCAAGGGGAGTTGGCGGAGGATCTGTTCGAGGTGTTGAAAGCGCATGTTCAGGCAACTGTTGGCAAGTGGAAATACCCCCGCTGGATTGAATTTGTGGAGGAGCTGCCCAAGACAGCGACGGGGAAGATTCAGCGATATAAATTGCGGGAAGTTAAGGGGCAAGGTTAACGAATCCTTAAGGGCTTGCGCGCTATGAACGACTGGTGCGCCCGATATGCAAGCGGCGGCAACATGGCGATGTGTAAAGTGTAATTAAACCTTAGGATTCAATATGAAGAGTATATTTTTAGCGACGGTAACGGCATTTATTTTGGTGGGATGCGGATTTCCGGTGAATCCGATTGTTTCGGATTATAATGGCGACAGCGTGACAATTGTAACCTCCGCATTTTCGGATCAAAAAGAGGTTAAGCAAAAGACCCAAGCCGAAGCCACAAGAATCTGCGCCAAAGGGCATAAAAAACGGGCGGAATACGCGTCTACGCGGACGAATCCAGACACCTACGAGCAGAGCCATCTGTACATTTGTTTGAACTAAAGCGTTTCGACTTATCATTGAAACGCATTTCCCGGCCTTTCGCTTACGCGTGACTGGGAATTGCGTTGTTTGACGAGCCAAAGAAAAGTAGAGACGTTCTAGAACTGTTAAGTCATAGTTGTGTTGATTTACAGGGATACGCCGCCAATGCTGGCACCACCGCAAACATACAGGGTTTGTCCCGTCACATACCCATTTTCCGGATCGCAAAAATAAAGCAAAGCTTTGGTCACATCCTCTACGGTTCCAAGGCGCCGTACCGGTAGGTTTTCAGCAAGTTTCACCTGCCGATCGCTGCCTTTTTCGATGATGCCCCAAAAATTATCGGTCAACACCGGCCCCGGTGCAACAACATTGACCGTGATTCCCTCCGGCCCCAGTTCCAGCGCCCAAGTGCGGGCCATGCCGTGTAGGCCGGCTTTGGAATAGGAATAAGCAGTGCGAGTTTGCGCACCGAGGGCGGCGCGGGAAGAATTGAAAAGGATCCGCCCGAAATGGCGCTTTTTCATAGCAGGCAGGAAGGCCTGCACAAAGGTCAGGGCACCACCTGCATGGAGTTGGGTGAGTTGTTGCAGGTCGTCAACAGCGGCATCCTCGATCAGATTGGGCAGGATCATTCCGGCGTTATGGATGAAGTGGGTGACGTTGAACTGGGCCGCAATTTCTGTGGCAGCCGCGTGGGTTTCTGCTGAGTCCAGAAGGTCCGCCTGAAACCCGTACAAATTTGGATGTTCCCACTCCGGTTTGCGCCGTGCGATGCTGATGACAGTATAATCTAGATCGAGCAATTGGCGGCACAGATGCTCGCCGATACCGGAGCTGCCGCCTGTTACCACTGCTGTTAAGTTACCCTGCATTGCTGTTCCTTTCCACCAAAGCCAATACCCGTAATGGGCTGCCAGAACCGTGTTTGATCTTGAGTGGCGGGCAAATCAGCACCGCGCCTGTGGGGGGGAGCGCGTCTAGGTTGGCAAGGCATTGCAGACCGTAACGCCCGGCACCGTGCAAGATGTAATGCGCCGGATACGGCGGCGATAGGTGTGCGCCTTGCCCGGCGTCTGTGCCAACCGTTTCAGTGCCAAAGCCGCGAATGTTGCGTTCTTCCACCAAAAACCGCACCGCGTCGGCTGAGGGTCCGGGGGAATGTGCCCCGTCCTCGCGCATGTTCAGATATTCCGCACCCCGGCGTTTTGACCAATCGGTACGCATTAACACCCAGGCGTTCTCGGTAATTTGACCGTGGGTTTTTTCCCATATTTTTATTGCCTCGACACTTAGAAGGTAATCCTCGTCCACGGCGGATTCAGCGGAGCAATCAATCACAAACACCGGCCCGACAAAGTTTTCCGGCGCGATTGCGTCGACCGTTGCATTGGGCAAATCCCGCCCCGAAATCCAGTGGATCGGCGCGTCAAAATGAGTGCCCGTATGTTCGCCACATGAAAAGTTGCGCCAATACCCCCCCGGGCCACGTTCATCATAACGCGACACCTCCTCGACTCGAAATCGGGCACATTGGCCGAATTCTGGCGGCAGGATCATCACCGGAAAGTCAGGGTCCAGTGTATGAGTCAGATCGACTGTTTCAATCGACCCATCGGCCAGCGCCGTGGCTAAGTTTACGAGTGCGTTCATGTTCTACATCCCCTCAATCTGGGTCAGTTCTTTTTCCAAAACACGGGGATCTTCGATCCAGCGCGTCCTCACATCATGGGCAACGTCGCCGATTGTGATATTCTCCAACCCTTGTTGCAGGCATCGCAGCACGTCGCGGGCCAAAACCTCCGGTGATACCTTGGGAGGCGGCAAGGGTTGCCGCCAAGCATCATCTAGCGGGCCACAAAAGGCGTTTACCACTTTTACCCCGCTGCCAGCCATTTCGCCGCGAAAGCATTGTGCCAAGGATAAAGCCGCCGCTTGTGATGCGGATGTTGCGCCAAATTCGGGCAAATTGCTGAGAGCATAAACTGACAGGATATTCACCCAAGCAACGGCGGAGTTAGCCCCATCCGCGCCGCGCCCGCGCATAGCTGGGCCAAAGGCTTGCATCAGCCGCATCAGGCCGAAATAGTTAACCGCCATTTCATCCTGCGCCGTTATCACATCACGCCGACCCATGATGCCACCGGGGCGCACATATTCGCAATTGTTAATCAGGATGTCGACTTTGCCGCCGATTTCACCAGCGCATTCGGTGACGGATGTGGTGTTGGTAATGTCGAGCGGTACAATCTCGACCTGTGGAATGGCTTCCAGCGCTGCCTGCTTTGGCGGTTTACGCCAATCCTCGGCCAACCCGACAAAAATAATACTGGCCCCCGCACCCGCCAAGTGTTGCGCCAAAGATAGGGCGCTCATGTGACGCCCGTCGGTTATCAGCACGCGGCGGTGTTTTGGATCACAGGTCAGTTCCCTGAGTTGTTTGTCGTCAGCCATATTTTCACCCTCACTCTCTGGCAAAGCCATCATCACACCCTTGCCCGATTTATCCGTGCGCGCGATCATCCGCACCCGCCCGTTGCGCAACACGCCGCCATGGACATGGCATTGCACCGTTACACCCGCGTCCAGCAAAACTGTTCCCATACGCCAGGGCGTGCGTTCGCGAAAATAGGTGTTGATGCTGGTTTGCACCGTGGTTTCCGCAATCAATTGACCGCCTGTGGGCACATCTGTCCAAGGCAATTCCATCGACAGGCATTTCGGGCAGGCCTCCCGCGGGGGGTAGGCAATGTGGCCGCACATGGCGCATTTCTGCAAAGCAAACCGCCCCTCGGCTGCGGCCACGGTAAAGGCCAGCGCCCGCCGCGATCGGGAAGCAGGCGGCAGGGTTGGAACCACCGTGCGTATTTGCGGGTTCTTTTTGGGTGGTTTTTGAATGGGTGTTGTCATGTCAGCCCCCGCGCCAGTGTGGCCGCCGCCGTGCAAACGCCGCGATCATAGTTGATCATGCCAAAGCCTGAAACCACGCCTGTTTGGGCATCTTTAACTTGCGTAGGCCCAGCGGTTCCGGTCAGCTGCCGCAATGCCTCAACCAGCCCGAGGAATCCGCCAGCCGCCCCCGCTTGCCCCGCAGATAACTGCCCGCCAGAGGTGTTATGGGGGAGTGTCCCGTCGATTTCAAAGCTGTTGGCGCGCACGAACGCGGGGGCCTCCCCTTTGGGGCAAAACCCCAAATCTTCTATCTGCATCATCGAAATCACCGGATAATCGTCATAGGTTTGCAGGAAATCCACCGCCTCTGGTTTGATTCCCGCCATCGTCCAAAATTCGTCAATATCCATTGCCCAACCGCCGCGATCTTGAATAGGATCATCGGCGAATGCGTTGTGGCGCTCGATGGTGGACAGTATGCGTGCGGTGGGCAGGTTTAAGTCGGCGGCAATGTCTTCGCGCATCACCAGAAAGGCCTCGGCGCCGGCGCAGGGCATGACGCAATCAAACAGGTGGATCGGGTCGGAAATCACCCGCGCGTCGATGTATTGCTCCAGCGTCAGCGGCTTTTTCATCATTGCTTGTGGATAGCGCAAAGCGTTGGCACGTTGGGCAACGGCCAGCTTACCGAAATCTGCCCGCGTTGCGCCGAATTTCCGCATGTAGTGGTCCGTTAGTAAGGCGAAAGAGCTGTTAGGGCCGCCGGAGCCGTAGGGGTAGGAACCATCTTGGGCAAAGCGGCTGAAGCTGGAGAGCATCAGGCGGAAACTGTCAACTTGATTGGTATCGCCGGATACGCAAGCCACGATGGAAGCATCGCCTGCCTGCACCGCCCGCGCGGCCCGGCGCAAGGCAACAACGCCGGATGCGCCGCCCATGGGAATGTGATCGAGCCAGCGGGGGGTAAGGCCAAGGTGTTGCGTTAGGCCAACGGCGGTATCGGGGGCGAGCGAGAACGAGGAGACCGTGAAGCCGTCAATGTCTGCGGGTGTTAAACCTGCACACCGAACCAATTCCCCCAGCGCGCGCGCCAGCCACCAATGGGCGGATTCGTGGGAATAGCGTGTGTAGGGGATGCTGACCGGAACTGCCACTGCCACCCCGTCGTAGCCTTGTCTTTTTGGTGTGCTAAAGCGGCTCATTTACTGCGCCGTTTCAAAGGACGGCAGTCCACCGTAGCAGGGTCGTTTATCAATTCAGTAACCAATTCTTTCATCTTTCCCCGTTGCACCTTGTTGGTAGAGGTCAGCGGCAGGTGATCCACAAAGTGAACGTAGCCCGGGGCCTTGTAATAGGCCAGCTGTTCGAGGCACCAGACAACGATCGCCTCTGCGTTGGTTTTATCGTTTAACACAATGCAGGCAAACACCTCGTCGCCGCGAATTGGGTCGGGCGTTGCTGTTACGGCAGCGGCGGAGATATTCGGGTGTTTGTTTAACACGCCTTCTACCTCGACCGCTGCAATGTTTTCGCCAGATCGGCGGATTACGTTCTTTTTACGGTCCACAAAGACATAAGACCCGTCGTTATTGCGCCGCGCAATATCACCGGTGTGGAACCAGCCATCCGCCCAAGCATGCTGTGTTTCCGTCGGGTTTTTCAAATACCGGTCAAAGAAGCCAAAACGCGGATTATCCCCCGCGCGGCGAACCAGCATTTCGCCATTATCGCTGTCGTGCCCGTCATCCCCCAACAGCCGAATTTCCACTGCGGCGGCTGGCCGTCCGAAACAACTGCTGCCCACATGACGCGCGCCATGGCTGGCTGCAATCACTGCGCCGTTGCCGGTTTCTGTCATCGCCCAAGCCTCTATTAATGGAATGTTGAAACGCTGCTCAAACGGCGCGTGCAGTTGTTTTTCCACGCCTGCGCCAAAGCCAAAGCGAACTTTGTGGTCCGTGTCACTAATTTCGGTTTGGGCACTCATAAGCATGGCAGGCATGACGCCCAAATAATGAATAACACTGGCGCGGCTTTCGCGCACCGATGCCCACCAAGTCGAGGGGTGAAACCGATCCAATACAGACAGACAACCGCCCACAGCAATCATGCCCATCACCGAACAGGCCATGGCATTCATGTGGAACAGCGGCAACGGCGTGAGCATCCGCTCGCCATCCTCGTGCAAGGCACAGGCTCCGCCGACGTTTTGATACCAGTCGCCGCAATTGAGGAAATATTCATTCGGCAAAACGCACCCTTTGGGCAGACCCGTGGTGCCGGAAGTATAAAGCAAAGCCGCCTCGCTGCGCTGTGCAGGAGAATTTTGTTCGCCGCGTGCAATCGCGGGAATATCGTTGTCTGGCGTGATACTAAGAACCATTCCCTGCAAGCGTTCATCAATGGCGACGGCCAGCACCATTTCGGAATGCTCCACCAGATAGGCCAACTCGCTGGCGCGCAAATCCGGGTTGATCGGCACGATCGAGGCCCCGAGCGCATTCAGGGCAAACCAGTGTTCGAAATAGCTGGGCCGGTTTTCCAGCAACAACCCGACGCGGTGCCCTGTGCCGTATCCGGCAGCGTGGTAAGCGTTTCGTTTCGCAACAACCCGCGCCAGCATTTCCCTGTAAAGAACCTGACCCGCAGGAATGCCGTAAACCTGTGCGGTTTCTCTAAGCACATGGAAAAATGGCCGCTCAGGGAACTGTAATGCTGTCGCTTCAAAGGCAGCAAAGACGCTGGTAAAATCCAGTGGGGATGCAAGCAATCCCATTAGACAAACAACTGGATATTACGAAACGGGGCGTCGCAGTTTACCAGATCGACCCGTTTCATTTTGATCTTGAGCGCGCCGTCCACCACACAAAGAGTATGCCGTGCCCAACCAGCCAAGATCTGTTGTTCATCAAAACGGGTTTCTGCGTAATGAAACGGCGTATAAACGCGGTAGGTCCCGTTTTCGTGGTCGATCTCATCCACCTGTGGCAGTTGCAATAAATGTTGGCTGCGGCTTTTAGGTTTTTGCGAAAACGTGCGCTCGCCCTCCAGGCGCTGCACCCGAACCCGCAACAACAGCTTATCCTCGTACATCAGGGAGGTGGTCAATTTTTCCTCCACCTGATCCCATTCCAGCGGCATCCAGTAGATGCCGTCATCTGCGAACAGGTCCAGCCAGCCGGCAAATCGGCGATCATCCAGCAACCGCGCTTCGGTGTAGACAAAATCTATCAGGTCTTGCTTGCTCGGTTTCATGGTGTTTCCTCCGATTCCAGCGTCATCAACATGAATTTTTCCCAAGCGCGAAACTGGTTGCGCATCTGTGCTTCGGTGGTGCCGTTGAACACCTGTTCGCCGCCCTCGTCTTCCTCGTACAGCCGTTGGATGTTCACCCATTCCATGCCGTCGCAGGCCAGCCCGCTCTGGGCGCGCTCATACATTTCCAGATCGTCGTGGCCGACAATCGAGGTCGGCGCATTGATGATCCGGTTATACATCGCGGTGCGTTCCAGCAGGGTGTCGGGCGCGTCAACCAGCCGGAATATCCAGCTCTCTACGATGGTTTTATCGGCGGCAATCGGTTTGAACAGGCGCAAGGACTGGATTGGCCCTTTGATCATCATGTTGGGGAAATACACCGTGTTGTGGCGGTTTTCGTTCAGAATTTCATCTGCACGTTCGGTGCCGTATGCTTCCTGCATCTGCGCGACATAGCCGCCAATATCGGAGTAATCCGAATGGATGGAATGATGCACACCGGTATGCCCGTGGCCGTTGTCCCATGTGCGTATGCCCATGCCCTCAAAGAATTCATAGGATGACATGAACGGCAGAACCAACTCGACCACCATCGGTTTTTGCCCGTCGCCGCCTTCTTTGTCCCAGATGTCTTTGACGGTTCCCGCACTGCTCTCGTGGGCGACCATCGGGTGGCAAGTGTCGGTCTGGTTTTCCACCAGCATTTTCCAATTGCAGTTATGGGAATAGCGCAGTGGCGCGCCAACGACCTCTAACCGCCCCGCTGGCGATCGATCGATCATGTTGTCTAGGCTGGACAGGGAGTTTCCAAAGAACTCCTCGAACTCTGGTCCGGTATCATCATTCAGACGCGCAAAAATGAACTCGCGGTAGTCTTTGACGTTTTTGACCGCAGTCATTCCTTTGGACGCGCAGGTCTTGTCAAATCCGGTATCTTTATAGCCCTTTTTCAACGGTATCGCTAACAGCTTGCCGTCGGTTTTGAACGACCATGCGTGATAAGGGCAGCGGAAAAATTTCCCCGTGTTGCCTTTGGTATCAATCACCACTTGCGTCCCTTTATGGGGGCAACGGTTGTATAAAACCTTGACCGACATATCGGTGTGGCGCACCATAATGACCGGCTGATCGCCGATCATCGTGGCGTAATAATCGCCTTTGTTGGGGATCTGGCTGCCGTGGCCGACATAGACCCAAGTATTGCGAAACAGGTGTTTCATTTCCATTTTGAACACATCTTCCGCAAGGTAGGCATCGCGGTGCACCTCGCCCGGTTTGAACAGTGCTTTTATCCGTTCACTTGGGTTCGCCATCAATCAATCCTCCGCCTAAATGTCCAAAACCAGTCGCGGTGTTTTCGACCGCGACACGCAAATTTGCATCACATCCCCTGCTGCTTTTTCATCATCCGACAAGACCACATCGCGGTGATCGGGGGTGCCTTGCAAAACTTCCACCTGACAGATACCGCAGTCACCGCGTTGGTAGTCGAACATGATGTCCACATCTGCGGCTTCCAACACCTCGACAATGGTTTGGCCTGCGGGGATGGTATAGACTGTGCCGGTCGAGGATAATTTCACCTCAAAAGCTGTATCGCCCGTCGCTTCCGCCTCGCTGGTGAACAGCTCGAAATGGATGTTGTCTGCGGGGACTCCAGCGGCAAATGCCGCTGTTTTCACCGCCTCGATCATACCTTTAGGGCCGCAGACATAGACAGGCCGAGCGGCGTCAAAATTGGCGAAAATCTGGTCAAGGTCCAAGGGATTTTTATTGTCGTAATTTACGGTCATTCTATCGCCAGCCAAAGCCTGCAATTCCGGTAAAAACGCTAATGAACCTGCCGCCCTGCCTGCATAGTGAAATACAAAATCCTGATCTTGCAGGGCGGTCAGCATTCCGGTGATCGGTGTTACACCGATCCCGCCCGCAATAAACAGCGGCGGGGAGGTGGGGGTTTGCAAAGGGAAATCATTCGTCGGCGATTGGCAGGTTACGGTGTCGCCAAATGCTAGCGAATGCATATACCTGGACCCGCCTTTGCTGTCTTCCTCAAGCCGGATACCCAGTTGGTATTCTTTGGGCGGGGCTTGCAATGTCGCAAGTTGAACCAGTGAATAATGCCGCAAACTGCCGTCGGGAATAATAACCTTGATATGGGCACCCGCCGCAAATATGGGCAGGTCTTCACCCGAACTATTTTGAAGTGTTATCTGTCTTACCAGTGGGGCGATTTCTTGAGTGGCCACCACAGTCAATTTCAGTTCATCCATTTTTAACCCCTGTCGCGAAACTGTTAACCGTTGCCAACGCGCCATCCAGCGCCACGCCGTCTGCATCTGCCAAGGCGGCGGTGCGTAATCGTTTTAGCCAGTCAGCTGCATCGTCGCGGTGTTTCAATAATTTGAGACTGCCGATCACCTTAATGTATTTGGATTGGCTGCGGGCGTGAGTATCACCGTATCCTTTGACCAAGCGGCGGCACTTGGCGATTTCAACAGCAAGCCCGCAGTCGGTTTTCGCGGTTTCTTTCACCAAGGTTAGCCACCTTTCCAACGAGTCCATTTCCGCGCTATGGCGTCGCAATGACCGTCGCCACGGGCGCAGGCTGGACAAAAGATAGAGCGTCAGGAAACCGCGCAGGGTATCGGTGCGGATACGTTTGCCGCCGGAAAACAACGACAGCATCCAGCGCATGAAACCACTGTCAGCGAAGCGGCCTAGGAAACGGGGCAGCAGGCCTTGCATTTCCTCTACGCGGGGATGCATGAATTCTGTCAGGGTCAAGGCCTGCGTGTCGTTTGCGCCAACCTCGGCGCGCACGCGATCAAACCGCGTAGCGCGGGTTTTCAAATCTGCGACACGGATTGTATCGTGATAGGCCATTGCGCCTGCCAGATATTTGGCCATTGCGGTTGTTAGCTTGGCGTCTGTGCCTGTTTCCAGAACCAAGAATTGCGCCAGATGATCCAGATATTCGCGCCCGTAAGTTACATCCTGAAAGTCAACAACACGCTTTAAGCCAGCCGATGCCATGGCTTGAACAGCAATTGGGAATTCATCCTTGATCCATTTTTGCATGGCCGCAAATTCTTGTTGTTGCGGGATCGTTCCTCCGGTCATTTCAGACGCTGGAATACTGGCCTTTTCCACGTCCGGCTGATCGCTGTCGGTGAACAGGTCATGGGCCGCACCAAAAGCGGCAAGGCTTGCTTGCACCCCAATGCCCGCCTGCTTTATCACGTCTTCAAAGGCTTGGCGCGGGAATGGCAGGGCATTGGACGCAGCGATTGCGCCCAGCAAGCTGGCGGAAATGACGCTGTTGTGCAGGCTGGCAATTGTGCCGAGGTCGGCGCGCAAAAAGCGTTTGGCGCTGGCCAATGCTGCGGCCTCGATTGCACCAGCGTCGCTGATGCCATTGCCGGGAACCGATTTTTCCATCACCGAATAGCCGCGATGGGTGGAGCCGATCAGGGTTGTGCGGTCGGGGGAGACAAAGCCCCTTTGAATGGCGCGCCCGGCCTCCATCCATTCGGCGGCGACCACCAGATCAACTTGGCCGGGGCTGGGCATCAGGGCCATCACCGGGCTGGCCGCGCCTGCGGGCATCATTTCCAGATAATAGATTGTCGCGCCTGTGCGTTGTGCCACGCCTGGAACAGATGTCGCTTGCACCACCCAGCCCTGCGCTTGCGCCAGTGCTACAAGCCAGCTGGAAACCACGCCGCCGCCTTGTCCGCCAATGGCGTGGATGGCGATTGCGAGGGGTGTGTCTTTGGACAGGCTGTTCATCGTTGTTCCATCAACTGTTTGCCTGCGCGACGGTTTTGCAGGGCGGTTAAGAAACGTCGGCGCGTGGCGTTCAACAGACGATCAACGGTGTTTGGATTATGCACCACATCTGCGCGATAGAACGAGGGGCACAACACAGCCGCATCCGCCACCTCGCCGCAGTGGCCACAGGCGACACAGCTTTCATCCACAAAGGCCACGGGATCATCAACCAGCGGATCGTCCAGTGTTTTCATGGTCAGCGACGGGCAGCCGGATATGCGCATACAGGCGTGATCTCCGGTGCAAATATCGCTGTCTACGCCAAAGCGCTGCACCACGCTGCGGGTGCCTGCTGCCAGTGCTGCACGCTTCAGCGGCTTTTCGCGGCGCTGTTTGTTAAGCATACATTCCGAAGCGGCAATCACCACTTTCGGGCCACGCTCTGGGGTGCTCAGCGCCTCTTTCAACACATCGGTTAAGATGCCCACATTATAAGTGTCGTCCACACGGCGCACCCATTTGACGCCAACCCCGCGCACCGCGTCCTCGATTGGGTGGGAGGTGGAGCGTTGCGCGTTTTTGGCGCGCGACGACAGAATATCCTGCCCGCCAGTGGCCGCCGCATAATAATTATCGACGATCAGGATCACATTGTCGTTTCGGTTGAACACCGCGTTGCCAATGCCGCTGGTCAGGCCGTTGTGCCAAAAGCCGCCGTCGCCCATGATCGAAATCGTGCGCTGGCCGGCATCAACATTCATCGCCGAGGCCGAGGCCGCCCCGAGGCCGTAACCCATTGTTCCCGCGCCAATGTTGAAAGGTGGCAGGGTTGAAAACAGGTGGCAGCCAATATCACAGGTGATATGGCGCTCCCCCAGTTCCTCTTGCGCCAAAGTTAGCGCAGAAAAGATTGGGCGTTCCGGGCAGCCAGTGCAAAATCCCGGCGGGCGTGGGGGTACGGCATTGTTTAGATCTTGGCTTAAAATATCTGTCAGGATTGGTGGCTTGGGTTTGGTAGGCTTGCCGCCGCGCGCCATAAATGCGGCGATGCCATCGCGCAGAACTTGCCCCGTGTATTCGCCCGCCATTGGCAAATCACCCTTGCCATAAAGCGGCGCTGTCACCCCGGCGCGGCGCAGAATGGTGTGGATCGCCTGTTCTAGATGCTCTGGCTGGCCCTCTTCAACCATCAGCACTTTGGATTTACCATCGCAAAACGCCACCACTTCATCGTCAACCAGCGGGTAAGTCACGTTCAGGCAGTACAGCGGCACCCGCGTATTGCCATAGATATCTGCCAGCCCAAGCTGGCGCAGCGCGGTGATGACGCCATTGTACATACCGCCTTGCAGGATGATACCGATGTCCGTCATGTCGCCGTTGAAGAACTCGTTCAGCTTGTTGGTTTTGATATAATCCACCGCCGCAGGCCAGCGGCGCTGGACCTTATCCTGCTCTTGATCGAATGCCATAGGGGGCAGGATGATGCGGCTGGCATCCTTTTGCGGGTTGTTGCGGGCCTGCTCCAGAGAATAGGTCGGACGCTTGTTATCCTTTGCGATGAAAGATCCATGCACATGGCAGGTGCGGATGCGCAACTGCAACATTACCGGCGTGTTACTGGCCTCTGATAGGTTGAACCCGTCTTCAACCGCCTTAACGATGCTTGGCAGGTTAGGGCGCGGGTCCAGCATCCAGATTTGCGATTTCATCGCGAATGCGTGGCTGCGTTCCTGCATGATGGACGAACCTTCGCCGTAATCCTCGCCGACAATAACCAAGGCGCCACCGGTGACCCCGCCCGAGGATAAATTGGCCAGCGCATCGGAGGCCACATTGGTGCCGACGGTGGATTTCCAAGTCACGGCACCGCGAATTGGGAAATGCATCGAGGTGGACAGCATCGCGGCCGCGCTGGCCTCGCTGGCGCCGACCTCAAAATGAACGCCAAGCTCATCGAGCGTTTCGCGGGCATCTGCCAGAACATCCATTAAGTGTGAAATCGGCGCACCTTGATAGCCGCCGACATAGCCAACACCGCATTGTAGCAGCGCCTTGGTTACGGCCAAAATACCTTCGCCGATGAATTCCTCACCTGCGCGCTTTTTCAGCAGTTGAACTTCTTTGGCAAATGATCTCTCGGCCAATCACTCTCTCCCGTTTGGTGGTCTGGGTTAGATGGAATTATATTCTTTTTCATACTTCATGCTTAAAATACATTTGTCAAGAATATATGATAGAGAATATTTTTAGGCCTAAAGCATATTGACTCGATGCAATTCCTGTGAGATGCAAATAACATGAAAATCGAACCATTTTCGACAGGTGATGCTAGGCAAGCCCAAGGGTTTGTTGATGACTATCTGTTGTTTCAACTGGCGCGCGCCAGTCACGTTCTATCGGGGGAATTTCACAATTCCCTCAAGGATCAAGGTGTTAAAATCTATACATGGCGGGTGTTGGCATGTTTGGTAGATAATCCAGGTTTGATGCTGACAGAGCTGTCACGGCGGGTGTTGTATGAACAATCGCGCCTCACTAAGATCATTGATCAAATGGTTTTGGAGGGGTTGGTGACGAAGGCCGCCGACAAATCAGATCGGCGCAAAACAACACTTTTCGTTACGGATAAGGGGGTTGGAATTGTGCGCCCGTTAATCGCCAAAGCGAAAGAACACGAAGAGGATTCACTGGCTATATTAAACGCACGCGAGCGAAAGTCGTTCAAAAGGATACTTATGAAATTGGGCCGGCTACAAAGTTAACCGGTGCCGCTGATATTTCGAAAGTAGTGGGGATTGATAACATTTCACTTGCAACGAATCACTATCTGCCGCACAACCGACCGAACGGTCGACTAATGCCTGACGCCGAAAAAATTCGGCAACACGAATTCAACTGCCTGCTTGTCTGGCAAAACCACCAAGGGAGAAGATATGACACTTAAAACTAAACTGGTAAAACTGACGGCGGGGCTTGCGCTTGCAGCCAGCACATCGGTTGCTGCATTTGCGGCGGATGTAACCCTGACAATTTCCAGCTGGGCACCGCCGACCCATGGTGTGAACGCCATCATGTGGCCAAATTTCATCAAAATGGTTGAAGACGCCACCGATGGCCGCGTCACCGCGCAAATCAAATACAAACTGGGCAGCCCGCCTGCGCAATTCGACCTGATTCAAGATGGTGCGGCTGATGTCAGCTGGATTTTCCACGGCTATGCGCCAGGTCGGTTTGTCACCACCAAAATGATCGAGCT
>JAJRPO010000010.1 GCA_024280735.1 Alphaproteobacteria bacterium
AGATCGTATTATGGTTGTGCTTGGATTAGGTGTACTGGCTTTGGGTGGCTTCGTGTCATCGCTTGCGGTTGAGAGTTGGGCTATTGGACTGGGCCGCATTTTTGCAGGGGCTGGCTTCCTGTTCACCACGCTCTATTTTACCAAGATGGTCGCCGATTGGTTTGAAGGACGCGAAATTGCCACCGCGATGAGTGTGCTCGTCATGAGCTGGCCCTTTGGGATCGCCATGGGCCAGGTTGGTCACGCTTGGCTTGCCGAAACCTACGGCTGGCAGCTCCCGTTCCAAGCCGCTTCAGCTTATTGCTTACTCGCGGCGTTCGGGGTCTTCCTATTTTACAGAGCACCACATGATTTACCATCTGAGACAAGCGGATCAGGTGCTGCGCTGAACGGACAGGAATGGCGATTGGTTTTCTGTGCTGCTGCTGCCTGGGGCGTGTTCAACGCAGCTTATGTCACTTATCTTTCCTTTGCGCCAAAAGTAGTTGAAAACCATGGCCAGACAGCCATCGCGGCTGCGGGTATTATCAGCATTGGTAGCTGGATCATGATCGTGTCTGGAGCATTGTGTGGGCAGATCGTGGATCGTTTCGGCGGGCGCAATATTGTACTGACAGTCTGCATGGGAGGAGCAATTGTCTCGTTATTGCTTTTAAACATGCCGGGAGCCAGTCTTAGTGCAAGCTTGTTGTTTGGGTTGATCGGCATGGCCCCGGCAGGGGTGATCATGGCAATGTCTGGGCAAGCCTTGCGGCCTCAAGTAAGGGCTTTCGGTATGGGTATATTCTTTACCGTTTACTATGCGATCATGTTGGTCACATCTCCGGTTGCAGGTGCAATAAGAGATGCAACAGGCAACGCTCAGGGTCCTATATGGCTTGCCATCATCTTGTTTGCTTTGGTGATCCCACTTTCGATTGCGTTTCAATATTTCAAACACCCGCATACTCTAGCGGTCAAAAAGAAAGTCTGATCATGGATATTCGAAAAACAGTGTTCACCAAAGAAATCATTTTGGCCGACGAAATGGGCAAGCCCTGCGAACCAATAACGCGCGTCGTTGCCATGGTAATCGTGCGAAACCCTTTTGCCGGGACTGATCAAGACGACCTTTCGCAATTGTTCGGCGTTGGTGCGAAGCTGGGTCATTCCTTGGCGAAGGAGCTAGTGAAAATGCTGGAGGGGCCACCCGTTTGCTATGGCAAGGCAGCCCTTGTGGGATCTTTAGGCGCAATGGAGCACGGAGCGGCTGTGCTGCACCCCACGCTTGGCAAACCTGTGCGGCAAGCCGTCGGAGGCGGCAAAGCTCTCATGCCGTCCAACCATAAGGTTGGGGCGTTGGGCGGTAGTATTGACCTGCCGCTTGGGCACAAAGATGAGCCATGGTCGTTCGATCATATTGACACAATGAGCCTATGGGTGCCCGACGCACCTCGGGCGGATGAAATCGTGCTTTGCATCGGACTATCGAACGGCACACGCGCACATCCGCGAGTCGGCAAAGGCCCAAAACAAGCTTAGCAAGCTGACAACTATTGCCGCAGTCTCCACATAGCAGCCATTGGAAGTAAATGCAGTATCAGGCAAATTGGACTCCTTGCCGCCGTTAACTGCCGAATGTACTAAGGTCCGCAAAGGGCCGTTCACGCACCAATGCCCCGATCATTGCGCCCACACATAGCGGCATTACGAACGCCGTCGATGAATACACCGCTGAGACGCTTGATATTGCGGACGAGTTGCCCGAACTCGATATCAATTGACGCGCACAAATTGCAGATAGGCACCTTGCATTAACGGCTAATTTATCACATATATGTAATACATGGCTTGGACCGTAGAAGCACTTGACCACAGGGTCGAAAAGGAAATCATGGCGTTGCCCGCCAGTATTCGGGCCAGCTTTTTCTGAATTTCAGAACTGTTGTCAGAGCATGGGCCGGACCTTGTCGGGATGCCCTATGTTAAATCATTGGGCGCTGGGCTTTGGGAAATCAGGGCCAAAGGTAAAGACGGTATCGGGCGCGGTATCTATGTTAAAGCAGATGGGCGGCGCATTGTTGTAGTTCATGCTTTCACAAAGAAAACGCAAAAGACGCCCAAGGGGGCTTTGGAATTGGCACGCAAACGCGCAAAGGAGGTTTAACAATGCAAATGAAAGACCTGCACAAGCAATCACTGGCTGACCCTGCCTATAAGGAAGCCTATGACGCCTTAGAGGGTAAATTTTCTTTAGCCAGCGAATTGATTAGGGCGCGCACCCGCGCAGGCCTGACCCAAGCACAAGTTGCCGAACGCATGGGAACCAAGCAAAGCGCCATTTCTCGGATAGAGGCGGGCCGGAATGTTTCTGTCGAAAAGTTGCGCGATTATGCCAAAGCAGTTGGTGGAAATCTGTTTATTCAGATTGGGTGAAATACGTTCGAATGGGCTTGGGATTTTTTCGCGGCGTGGTATTTTATGTGGTATTCAAAATAATGAGATTTTTTAAATACTTATATTACTTAGTGTTAGCTGGATAGTTCGAACCCTCCTCGGTCCGCCACGCACCCCTTTTCCCCACTTTTTCTGAATTGTTCTCACCGACTTAACGCCTTTATTGTGTTGGTAATTATAGTTCTTTGTATTTCTCAAGCTTCCTCACAATTTCCCTCGATATGTTCACTGTGTGGTATTGAAATTGTTTTTTTGAATGAGCGACTTGAACGGCAAGCTGACAAAGAAGCTGGTAGAGGGTAGCGCGGCGGCGGCTACCCTATTTAGCAAAGTGCAATTGGAAATTTGGTGTCGGGACTCAGAGCTTCATACAGTTGGCGTAGTAAGTTACCGTGGCAGGCCAATCAGAAAAAATGCCCTTGATGCCAACTTGTTGGGTCAACACATCAAGAGTGGTGTAGATGTCGCCATCATCGGTTATGGCACCAAGCGTTGACTGATAGTAGTATTTGCCGCGCCCCTCCAAAACGTCTTCGCGCAGGCGGCCGGAGCGTTCAAGCGTCCACGTGATAATGTCAAGGTTGGCAGCCTGTGCAGCAAGGGCGTAGTCCGAGGGGGCGATCTGGTCGTCTTGTTCTGTCAGCAATACCCACTGCGGCGGGGCAATGGTTTTGATGCCCATATCGGCGATCTGCTGTAAGCTGGGTTTTTTGGAGTCGGACGGGTTGCGGGCGTTGTATCTGCGACCATCAAGCAGGATGGCGTTGTCACCGAATTCTGGCGCGTTCCTGAGCCAGAATAGCACGTCGTCGCGGTTGAAGGATTGGGGGTGGACATCCTGAGGGGGAATGCCTGCTGTTACATATTCATCGACCATTTTTTGGGCAAAATCTGCTTGTGTGAAAACCCCCTGTGTGACTGGCGAGGTAAAAGGCATGCCAACGGCAGGGGCCTTTAATTCGGGGACATACTGGACGCCAAGACTTTGCAAGAGTGCGATGCTTTGTGCATGGCTCATCAATGTTCCACCCGTGGCATAAAGGTCGGTACGCCATGGGGCGGTGCCGTTCTGGAATTCTTCCGGTGTGGTGGCAGCGAGATTTTTCGCATCCATCTTGCCCTTCAGCGAGAGGAATTCCTTTAGCGTCAGTTCGCTGGTGCGACAGGTGGCGCTGGCTGGTTTGTTAACCTTGCCATTAGCGTAGAAGGTGGCTGGGGTGAACGGCTCAATGCAAGTGGCGGCGAGCGGGGACGTGAGGATGTTTGTGCTGGTCGCCAGGTCCCCTTGCGAGTGGCGGCAAACCAATTCCAGGTCGGCGGTAAAAGTGACGTCGCATTCAATGATTCCGGCCCCCATGCGGGCGGCGGCCTGATAAGATTCCCGTGTGTGTTCAGGGAATTGCAGCGGCGCGCCCCGGTGGGCGATTGAGAAGTTGCTCCGAGAGAATGGCCCATTCGTACAAGACTGAAGTTTGGTTTTCAGCGGGCCGTCAGCCATTTTGTCGGCGAGGTAAAAGGGGCGTGGCCCTAGCTGGATAGTGGTGGGTTCGCCACCGTGAATGGCAGAACCAAAAAGTAATGCCGTGACGAGAGTAATCAATAATTTTTGCATGTGTTTCCGCCGTTCTATGGTTGTCTGATACATTTCAGATTATATGGCGGTCAACCGCCCAGTGCCCGCAATTCTTTGCCAACACCCACTCCAACGCGTCGATTGCCAGTGCCGAGGGGCTTGGGCAAACTCAAACAGCGCTTTCGCAAGATACAACTACGGATGTTAAAGTGTTTCAACGTATCATTGAAACGCCTTTTCCCAACCATTCGCACAGACCAAATTGGAATTGCATTGTTTGATGGCACAAAAGAAAAGCCGATACGTTTGGCTTACGAAATAGTTGATAATTAGTGACAATAATCATTATTCATTTGCAATTACGCCTTTAATTGTTCTTGATATGGACGGGGCCCAGATCATTATCGATCTTTTTCTCCTTTTAAGGACACGACTTGCGCGATACGATCAGCATTGCACGCGGGATTTCTGTATTTTGGCGCGGTTTGACCTATGCCTTTTAATAAACTCTGATTGGAGAACACCATGGCGACCATCCCGGGCACAGCAGGCAACGATACTTTAACGGGTACACTTGATGATGACCTGTTCCTCGCGTCAAACGGCGACGACACATTCATCGGCCTTGCGGGGAATGACACTTACAACATCAACAGCAAGGATGATGTTGTAATAGAGAGCGCTGGCGGGGGGATAGATACTGTCATTGTTTCAAACGTGTCGGGTATTTACCAAATGGACGACAATGTTGAAAACGCTATTCTGGTGGGCGACTCTGATGTTGCTGATAACGCCGGCGACAATATAATCGACGGGGGCGGTAGCGGTGGTTTTATTTATGGGGACGCTGGTGGCAATGACACCATGTTCAATATGGCATTTATTTTCGGAGGCGACGGCAATGATACTCTAACCGGGTCTACAGATGCGGCGCAGTTACATGGCGGGGCGGGGAATGATGTTCTCTTTTCTGGGGTGACAGGAACCATCAATGGTTTCGGGGTTCAGCTATTCGGCGGGCAAGGCGATGACACGGTTTTTGGCGGTGACGATAACGACTTTATTGGGGGCGGGGTAGGCACCAGTCTTTTGACGGAGGATGGTGGCAATGATACACTATTCGGCGGCGGTGGTGATGATACCATTTATGGCGGTTTGTCGATTGGTAACACTGCACTTAACACGAATGCCGATGACGGCAATAACTCCATGGACGGCGGCGCAGGCAACGATACTATTTACAGCTTTGCAGGCGATGCCAACATCTTGGGCGGCATTGGAAATGATACCATTTACGCGGGTCGGGGCGACGACACGCTTGACGGCGGCGCGGGTAATGATTGGCTAGAGAGCGACAACGGTGATGATACCTTTGTGGTGGATTCCACCAGTGACAGGATCGTCAACAACGGTTCCGGCACTGATACCGTGCGCGCCAGTTTCGATTTTGATCTGGAAAATGACGGCGGTGGCACGGATAGAATCCAGCATCTGACACTGGAAGGAACGGCGGTTACGGGCACCGGCAGTTTTGAAGCGAATAAGTTGATCGGTAATGACGTTGCAAACACACTGACTGGCAAGGGCGACGATGATACGCTGACTGGCATGGGCGGCGATGATGCGCTGTATGGCGGTGACGCCGACGACACACTGTTTGGCGGTGACGGCGACGACACACTGTTTGGCGGTGACGGGACAAACACGCTCAACGGTGGAGAGGGCAATGACAGCTTCTATGCTGGCAGCGCCTCTGACAAGTTTGAGGACAGCGGCGGGATTGATAGGGTTTGGAGCAGCTTCTCGGTTGATCTGTCTGGCGGGACAAGTACGAGCATCGAGAATCTAACCCTTACAGGTGGTGCCCTGAATATTAACGGCACGGGCAACGCGTCCAACAATGCGATTACCGGCAATGACGGTAACAATACGCTGACCGGGTTGGATGGCGACGATATTTTGTACGGCGGCAAAGGCGACGATAGACTGGTCGGCGGGGAGGGCAATGATGGCTTAGTTGGCGATGTAGGCAACGATCGTTTATTTTCCGGCGCTGGCAACGACCAGATGTACGGTGGGGATGGCAATGATAGCTTTACCTTGAATGGCGGTGTGAACACTGCACGCGGTGGCGACGGCAACGACAGTTTCCATTTATCCTTAGGGTTTTCTGGCAGCGGTTCTGCCATCGGCAATTCAGGTGTAAACAGTCTGTATATTTCGGGCATGGACGCGCAAACCAATGTGATTGCTGATTTAGTAAACGGGGTGTCATTTGATGGCGCCACTGGATTCATGCAGGTTGCGGGTATTCAAAATCTGTATGGCGGCAACAATTCGGAAAACCTTACCGGAACACACCGGCAGCTTGACCCAAGCAACAGCACTATCATTACCATTAGCGGCGATAACATCATCTCTGGCGGTGGCGGGGATGACAGGATTTGGGGGCTTTCGGGCGACGATTCCCTGAATGGAGGCACGGGCAATGACGCGGTTTATGGCGGTGACGGAAACGATTCAATTGACGGCGGCAATGGCGACGATTCGCTTGATGGCGGGAAAGGTAACGATTCCATAATCGGTTGGGCTGGCAATGATTATTTGCGGGGTCGCGAAGGCGACGATACCCTAACTGACCTCTTTGACAATAACACGATTTTTGGCGAAGCGGGAAATGATGTGCTGTCAACGGGCAGCGGCAATGACAGCCTTTATGGGGGCGATGGCGATGATTTTTTAACCGACACGGGCGGTGCTAACACCTTGTTTGGCGGTGAAGGTAACGATGTTCTAAGGGGACGCGGGTATCTGGATGGCGGCCGTGGCGCTGATACGATGACCAGTTTTGGTGGCAACGATACGTTTGTTGTGGATGATATCGGCGACGAGATTTTCAATAACGGCTTTGGATCAGACACAATCAACAGTTCTCTGGATATTGACCTGACCAACTATGCCAACTTTGGCACCGATGCGATTGAGAGTATTCAACTGTTGGAGACGGCTATTCGTGCAGCGGGTGACGATGCCGACAACACAATCACCGGCAACGCTGTGGGCAATACCCTTATCGGCCGCGGCGGCGTGGATTTGATAAATACCGGTAGCGGCGCGAACCGGGTGGAAGCGGGTGACGGCAACGACGTAGTTTATGCTGGCGAAGGGGATGACACCATCTATGGCGGGGCGGATAATGATTACCTTGCTGGTCGTGGCGGGAATGACCTCATTTTCGGAGGTAGCGGCCGGAATACACTGCACGGCGAAGACGGCAATGACCGCCTGCTGACAGACAGTGGCGTCGGCTCCTTCTTTGGTGGCGAGGGCGACGATATATTCGAGATCAGAAGTGGGTTTGGCACTGGCGCTGGTACGCTGGGGCAAAGCACTTTTGAGGGCGGCAATGGCGTTGACCTATTGCTGCTGGGAGGCGTGACCTCTTTGGGTGTGCAGAAACTGGATCTGTTTTTCGGCTACAGCTCTACCGGCTTTGGCACAGAGATCGTGATTACCGGCATTGAAAATGCTCAAGGCTCATCTGGGCGCGAGAATATCCTCGGGACCGAAGGTGCGAATGTTTTGCGCGGATTAGCAGGGACTGACACGCTGACGGGTCGCGGCGGTGATGATACTCTGTATGGTGGCGACGACAAAGATACGCTGGATGGCGGAACAGGCAACGACAAGCTGTTTGGTGGTAATGGCGATGACGTCCTTGACGGTGGTTCCGGTATCGACTCTCTGGTCGGCGGAAATGGAAACGACCTTTATTTAGTCAACGATGGCAATACGTTTGTAATTGAAGAAGCTGGCGGGGGAGTTGATACCACTGTGTCGACGGTTACCAAAGCTTTAAGCGCCAATGTGGAGAATTTGCAGTTGAGGGGAACAGCTGCCATTGACGGGTTTGGCAACAGCCTTGGCAACCAAATTATTGGCAATTCTGGCGCTAACTCTCTTTATGGCGGTATCGGTGATGACACGCTTGAGGGTGGCGCGGGATTTGTTGCCGATTATCTGGACGGTGGCCTCGGTGCGGATACGATGGCGGGCGGTTCTGGCAATGATACTTATGTCGTCGATGACATCGCTGATCAGATCTTCGAGGCAGACAGCATTGATCTTGATACCGTGCGCACGTCAGTAGTTTTTGATCTGCAAGGCACCAATATTGAACACGCGGTTTACACCGGTGTGACCGGCTGGTTTGGCGCAGGTTCCGATGACAACAATAGCATGACAGGGGGTAACGGCAACGACGTCATTGACGGCAAAGATGGCCAAGACACAATTTTCGGCGGCAAAGGCGATGACACGCTGCTTGGTGGCGATGGCTTTGATCAGTTGTTTGGCGGCGATGGCAACGACGTGTTCCAAGACGGGTTTGACCCGGACAAAATGTTCGGCGGCGCGGGGAATGACACATTCCTAACCTTCTTGGGTAACAAAAACACAATGGACGGCGGCGCTGACATTGACACGCTGATTAACCAAATTGCCGTGGCGGCGGGTCAGCAGGTTAAAATCGATCTGAAGAAAGGCGTGGAGGTCGGCGGCAATCTTCAAATCAAACTAGTCGATATCGAAAATGTAGTTGGCAACGGTGTCAGCGAAATTATCTCAGGCACGGAGGGCGACAATACCCTGCTTGGCAAGGGCGGGGACGACACAATCGTTGGCCGCGCAGGCAATGATTTGGTCAATGGCGGCACGGGTGGTGATGAGGTTTATGGCGGCAAAGGCGATGATTCAATCTTGGGAGAAGCTGGCAATGACACCCTCTTTGGCGGTGCCGGAAACGATATCATTGATGGCGGCGACGGCGATGACGGGATTGATGCGGGCAACGGCGATGATCGGCTGGTCTATACCGGCGCACTAGAGGCCAACGTCACGGTTGATGGCGGCGACGGCAATGACTCACTTGATTTCAGAGATCTTGACGGCGGCATTACCGGCCTTGAGATTGATCTGGAATCCGGCATCTGGATTTATGGAGGTACGCAAACATTCAAGGCTGTGAACATCGAGAATGTTTTTGGCTCGGTGAACAGTGAACTGATTGTTGGTAATGACGTTGACAACACGCTTTATGGTGGCGGCGGCAAAAACACATTGGTAGGGCGCGACGGCGACGATTGGTTGCAGGGCGGTATTGGTGCCGACAGGCTGTCTGGTGATGATGGCAACGACACACTGCTTGGATCTGATGGCAAAGATACCCTGTTTGGCGGCAACGGCAATGATCTGCTGAGTGCTGGGCGTGGCGATGACATGGTCTTTGGCGGTGCAGGGAGCGACTCTCTGATTGGGGACCTGGGGGACGATATTCTTAAAGGTGGCAAAGGCAAAGATAAATTGAGCGGCGGCATTGGCAAAGATACCCTCGAGGGTGGCGCTGGCAACGACAAATATATCGTTACGGATGAACTCGATGTTATTGTTGAGCTGAAAACAGGCGGCAAACGCGACGTTGTACAGGCGTCTGTCGACTACAAGCTGTCCGATTTTGTTGAACGGCTGGTGTTGACGGGAACCGATGACATTAACGCAACCGGTAATAACGGCAAGAATACACTTGTTGATAACGATGGTGACAATACTCTCAAAGGCCTTGGCGGCAAAGATGTTCTTTCTGCGAGCGCTGGTGACGATCTGCTGGACGGCGGGCGCGGCAAAGACCAATTATTCGCGGGCGAAGGCAACGATACATTAATCGGCGGTGGCGGGAACGATAAACTGAACGGCGAGGAAGGCAACGACAGCTTGAATGGTGGCGCTGGCAAAGACCTCGTGAAAGGCGGCGATGGTGATGACACATTAGCGGGCGGCGGCAGCGTCGATAGGTTGCTCGGCCAAGCAGGGAAAGACGAATTGTTTGGTGGTGCCGGCAATGATTTCTTATCCGGTGGCACGGAACGGGATTCCTTGACGGGTGATGGCGGTCAGGACACCTTTGCCTTTGCAATCGGGTTTGGCAAAGATATTGTCCTCGACTTTTTCGATAACATAGACACCATTCAACTGAATTCAAATCTGTGGGATGGCACAATGACGGTGGAGGAAGTTCTGGATACTTTCGCCAAAGTGCGCCGTGGCGATGTGGTTCTGGATTTCGGTGATGACGAGCTTAAACTGGATGGGTTCTCGGATATTGATGCGCTGTTGGATGACATCCAAATTATTTGACGAGGCCCGCCAGAATAAGCGGTATGATTAATTAATCAACCTTTGCAAAACGCGCCAAAAACTGGCGCGTTAGCTGGGTTAACCCGATTGCAGTCTTACAATTGCATTCTAAATGCTCGGAGACTTGGGTGAAAAATCAACGGGATTAACCTGCGCTGGGCGTCCTTCAAGATACAGATTTGCGATGCTTGGTGGCGTTCGGGAAATCACCCGCCCACCACGGATCACTGCCAGTCGGTTGGGGCGCAATCGGATCGCCTCAATTGTATCGCTCGCCTGCAACAGCACCATGTTTGCCTTGCAGCCTTTTTCCAAACCATAACCGTTTAGCCCCATGATCTGTGCGGAATTGCCGGTCACGGCTTGATAACACCAGGCCATATCAGCGCGGCTGGACAATTGGCCAACGTGCAGCCCCATATGGGCCACATCCAGCATGTCCGCTTTGCCAAGGGAATACCACGGGTCCATCACACAATCAGACCCGAAACCGACGGTGATCCCTGCGGCCCTTAACTCCGGCACACGGGTCTGGCCGCGCCGTTTGGGGTAACTGTCGTGGCGGCCTTGCAGCATGATGTTGATCAGCGGGTTGGGAATGACACGCAGTTCAGCCTCGGCCATCAATGGGATCAGCTTGGACACATAATAATTATCCATCGAGTGCATGGAGGTCAGGTGTGATCCGGCCACGCGGCCCTGCAAGCCCAGACGGGTGGTTTCATAGGCCAGCGTCTCCACATGACGGCTGAGGGGGTCATCGCTCTCGTCGCAGTGCATATCCACCCTCAACCCGCGTTTGGCGGCCAGTTCACAGAGGTATGTCACCGATGCGGCACCGCTCTGCATGGTACGTTCAAAATGCGGGATGCCGCCGACCACATCGACGCCCATATCAAGGGCGCGGGTCAGGTTTTCCTTGGCGGTTGGATCGCGGAATATACCGTCTTGCGGGAAGGCCACGAGTTGCAGATCAAGGTAAGGGGCCACTTTCGCGCGCACGTCCAGCAAGGCCTCGACGCCCTTCAACTCATCATCGCAAATATCCACATGACTGCGGATCGCGCCGATGCCCATACTGACGGCCAGATCACAATAGCGCAACGCGCGCTCAATGATTTGCTCAACGGTTTGGATTGGCTTTAACTCGCTCCAAAGCGCGATGCCTTCCAGCAAGGTGCCGGATACGTTCATCCGTGGATTGCCGAGCGACAGGGTGGCGTCCATGTGGAAATGTGGATCAACGAAGGGAGGCGAAACCAATTGCCCCGCCGCGTCGATAACCTCTTTTGCCTCGGCCACGATGCCCTGTTCAACGGCAACGATCAGGCCACCAGCGCAGGCAATATCCATACCCGTCCGCCCGTCTGGTAGGGTGGCATTTTTGACTATTAGGTCGAAATCCATCAGCGTTGTCCCTTGAACCACGGTTTTAACAATGCCCGTGGATATTCGGCGCGGCGCGCCACGATGACCAGAGCAAAGATTGACAAAACGTAGGGGGCCATCAAGAACACTTGCGAGGGGATAAAGGCCCCGACTTGGGTTTGCAGACGCACCTGAAAGGCGTCAAAGGCCCCGAACAGCAATGCCCCCATCAGGGCTTTGCCCGGTTTCCAGCTGGCGAATATTACCAATGCAATGCAGATCCAGCCACGCCCGTTCACCATGCCAAAGAAGAACGCATCAAAGGCGGACATGGTCAGGAATGCGCCGCCAAGCGCCATCAGTGCAGAGCCAGCAACGACCGCGCCAATGCGCAGGCCGTAGACTGAGAGGCCCTGTGCATCGACTGCATCAGGGTTGTCGCCCACTGCGCGGATTGCCAGCCCTAAGGGCGTGCGGTTCAGCACCCACCAGACCAGCGCCACCATAAACAGCGCCAGCCACGTCATCGCGGTTTGCTGGAACAGCACGGGGCCGATAAAGGGCAGGTCGGACAGCACTGGAATATCCAAGGGCTGAAACGGTTCGATGCGCGGCGGCGAAGACACTTTGGGCAGGGCCGTGCGATAGGTGAAATAGCTGACCGAGGTTGCGAGCATCGTCACCCCTAGCCCCGAAACATGCTGCGACAGGCCCAGCGGCACTGTCAAAATGGCATGGATTAAACCAAAGAATCCGCCGGTGAGGGCCGCAACAAGCAAACCACCCCAAAGACCGGCACCCAGCCAAACAGCCATCCAGCCTGCCATGGCACCCGCAGCAAAGATACCCTCGATCCCGAGGTTGAGCACGCCGGATTTTTCGCAGATCAACGCGCCGAGAACGCCGAATATCAGCGGTGTGGCAATGCGCAGCGACGCCGCCCAAAAGCTGTCGCTCAGCAGGATTTGCAGAACCTCCATTATACGTCCCCTTTACCGGTTCGGGTGATGCGGTAGCGTGCGATAAACCCGCCGATTAAAACACAGATCAATGATAGGGCGACCACCAGATCAGCCAGATAGCTCGACACGCCCATGGCGCGGCTCATGGTGTCGGCCCCAACGAAGACCGAGGCGATGAAAATGGCCGAGATTACCACCCCGATGGGGGACAGGCCCGCCAGCATGGCGACCACAATTCCGGTGTAGCCAAAGCCGGGGGACAGGTCGGTGGTCAGGTATCCGCGTAATCCGGCTACCTCGCTGACGCCAGCCATTCCAGCCAAAGCGCCCGATACCACGGCGGCGCTCATCAAGGTGCGTTTGACGCCGATACCTGCGTGCAGGGCAGCGGCGGCGTTTTCGCCAACGGCGCGCAGTTTGAAACCCCAGACGCTCTTGGACAGCATCACATGGGCGATTGCCGCTGCGATCAGTGCGATGATCAGGCCGGAATGGATGCGCATCCGCGGCATTAATTGCGGCAAGATGCCGTTATCAACGATGGGTTCGGATTGCGGCCAGCCCATGCCCATTGGGTCTTTTAGCGGGCCTTCCAGCATCATTTGCAAAAAGATCAGGATGATGAAATTCAGCAGTAACGTCGTCACCACCTCATCCGCACCAAAACGGGTTTTCAGATAGGCAGGGCCAGCCATGCCAGCGGCCCCCGCAGCGGCACCCGCCAGCAGGATGATCGGGATCAAGATGAAGGCAGGCGCATCAATCAACCCCGTGCCAACCGCAACGGCCGCCATTGCCCCAAGATAAAGTTGCCCCTCAGCCCCGATGTTCCACAGCTTGGCGCGAAACGCCATTGTTGCGGCAAGGCCCGTGAAAATAAGCGGCGTTGCGCGGGTCAACATCTCGGTAAAGGCGAAAGTAGAACCAAAGATGCCTTTGAACATCTGCCCGTAAGCCTCGAAAATATTGGCACCTGCGCTCGCTAGGGGAATGGCCGCCAGCAACAGTGCCAGCAGGGCGGAAACCACCGGAACGCCAAGGGTCCACCAGCGTGACGGTGCCTCGCGGGGTTCGATCCTAATCATACATGTTCTCCTGCCATCATCAGGCCGATGGCCTCGCGGTCCATTGTCTGTGCTTCAACCAATTGCCCGTCGTGGATAACGATAATGCGGTCCGACAGGGCCAATACTTCGTCGAGATCCTCGGAAATTAGCAAGATACCTGCGCCCCGCTTTCGGGCCTCCAGCAGGCGGCGGGCAACTTCATTTGCCGCCCCCAGATCAAGGCCGCGTGTGGGCTGGTTCGCCAGAATGAGGCGTGGCCCTGCCTCAAACACCCGCGCCAAAATCAGCTTTTGGATATTACCACCGGATAACAATCGCGCCTCGGCATCAATGCCCGGTCCGCGAATATCATAATCTTTGCTGAGGGTCTCGGCGTTTTCCCGAATGGATTTTTGCTGCAAGAACCCGCGCTTCTGAACCGCGCTGTCCTGCAACCGTTCAATAATCAGATTTTCCGCAACACTCATCGCGCCGATTACGCCGTCATGGTGGCGATCCTCAGGGATACGCCCGATGCCTGCGGTTTGCATGTTTGGCGGGGTGAAACGGTCAATCACTTTGCCGTCCACCCGCATCACTCCGCTGCTGGGTGTTGCCAGCCCCGAAATCACCTGTGCCAGTGCCGATTGCCCGTTGCCGGAAACACCGGCAATGCCCACAACCTCATGGGCGCGGATCGTCAGGTTGGCAGCTTGCAAGGTTGTGCGGGCGCTGCTGCCTTTGACTGACAAATCCTGCAATTCCAGAACAGGCGCGCCTGCCTGCATCGCGTCGCGCGGTGTGGCGGGGGTGTCAGCACCCACCATCATGCGGGCGATCACACGCTCGTCGGCATCCGCCGTGGCTATTTCGCCAACTTTCTTGCCGTGGCGCAACACGGCGATGCGGTGCGAAAAGGCCAGCACTTCGCGCAGTTTGTGGGATATGAAAATCACCGACAGGCCGTCTCGCGTCATCGCACCGATATTTTCAAACAGGGTGTCAGCCTCTTGCGGGGTCAAAACGGCGGTGGGTTCATCCAGCACCAATATCCGCGCATCGTGGTAAAGTGCCTTGAGGATTTCAACCCGCTGACGCTCGCCCACCGACAGCATCCCGACTTGCTCGTCCAGCGGCGCGTCCAGCCCCGTGCGTTCCATGATACGGCTGACTTTGGCGCGCGCAGCCTTGCGCTTGTGACGCCAGGAAAACAGGCTCTCGCCGCCCAGCAGGATGTTATCCAGAACCGTCAGGTTTTCCGCCAGCGTGAAATGCTGATGCACCATGCCGATGCCGGCATCGAGGGCCGCCTGCGGGTGGCCAAGGGTTAGCGGAGCCATCTCGCCTGCCGCATTCGCCACATCAATCGAGCCGCCATCCGGCACGTAATGGCCAAACAACATGTTCATCAAGGTGGTCTTGCCCGCACCGTTTTCGCCGAGCAATGACAGCACCTCGCCGCGGTGCAAATCAATGCTGACGGCGTCATTGGCAATAACAGAGCCAAAGCGTTTGGACAGGTTGTTGAGGGAGAGAACGCGTTGTTGGGGCATAGCTATGTCTGGGGGCGGCCGAAACCGCCCCCCAGTCCTTAATTGTTTGAAACCGGAGCGTCGTCGTTGATGGTCACAGTGTAACTGCCATCCATGATCGCGGCTGACTTGGCTTTGACTGCGGCGGCAACATCAGCTGAAACCAGCGACTCGTCCATGGCGAGCGAGCTGCCTCCATGGGCCATAAAGCTGTATTTGCCGTAATCTTCGGCGCTATAGGTGCCACCTGCAACGCCTGCGATTGCGGTGTCCACGGTTGTGCCCATATGCCAAATGGCCGAGGCAAGGATGGTGCCGGGGTAATCGCCCGAGGTGTCAATCACATTGCCAATCGCCTTTGCGCCACGTTCAACCGCCGCGTCCGATACGCCAAAGCGTTCCGCATACATCACGTCAGCGCCCGCATCCATCATCGCAAAGGCACTTTCCTTGGCTTTGGGGGGATCGTACCAGCTGTCGATGAAGTTGACGATGAATTTGACGTCAGGGTTGGTTTCCTCGGCCCCGGCCATAAAGGCATTCATCAGGCGGTTCACTTCTGGGATGGCATAGCCACCAACCATACCGATGACATTGCTTTTGCTGGCGGAACCCGCGACCATACCCGACAGATAGGCCGGTTCATGGATGAAATTGTCAAACACCGAGAAGTTGGGTTCTTGTGGTTTGAAGGACGATCCCATCAGAAAGCCCGTGTCAGGATAATCACCCGCCACTTTACGCGCGGCACGTTCAAGGCCGAAGACCTCGCCGACAATCAAGCTGACGCCGCTTTCCGCGTATTCGCGCATTACGCGTTCATAATCGGTGTTGGACACGTTTTCAGAATAGACATATTCGATGTCGCCGCGTTCCTGTGCGGCATTCAGCGCGATGTGAATGCGGCTGATCCATTGTTGTTCCACGGGCAGGGTGAATATTCCGGCGACTTTAATGGTCTCGGCCATTGCCGCGCTGGAGGTCATCATCAACCCGAGCATTGTTGCCCCGGCGATTACACCTCTTCTGGATAGAAAATTGGTTAGCTTCATGTCTTGAACCTCTCTGTTGATGCTTCCTGTTTCAGGATTATGGCATCACCAGAGCATTAATTGACCAATCGGTCAAGAAAATTAATCAGCCGCTAGGTAAGCACTAACCTCCCGTCACCTAAAACAATCCGAATGGTCACTTCATTGCCAACTACAAACGGGTCATAAGATGCGCTAAAATTAGTAAGCAACCTCTCCAGCGGACTGTTGAGTGTATATTGGATTTGATTGCCAAACACACATAATTATTCTGACAACAACACCCCGCAAGCCGTTTGCATCGACAAGCCCTTAAGCGTGGTTGTGTTGGTGTGTGCGCTTGATACCTTTGCCCGTAAGCCCGCCTAAATCGCCAATAGATCGGTGATCGCCTTACGGTAATTGGCAATGATCCGGTCCCGTGCCGTGTGCCGCCCTGCTTTGACAGTGTGGCGCCCTGCTGACCATAGGTCGGTGACAACAGTGTCGTTTGCGGCAAAAACCAACCCGTCTAGAATTTGCGCCGGTTGCAGGGCACAAAGGGTTGGTGCCGTGGAATCTATCGCAACAAGATCAGCAAGATTACCCACGCGAATTTCGCCGGATGCACGGCCCAAAGCCTGCGCACCACCGCGCGCTGCACCGGTATAAAGCGTCTGTCCAACCGACCCCTCGCCAACCACCAAAACATTGCGCGACAAGTCCCGTAAGCGTTGCGAATATTCTAATGTGCGCAATTCCTCGGATAATGAGATATTCACATTGGAATCAGAACCGATACCAAAGGCGCCGCCTGACTCCAGGAATATTTTGCCGTTGAATGGCCCATCCCCGAGGTTGGCCTCGGTAATCGGGCACAGGCCAGCAACAGCCCCTGACTTGGCCATCGCGCGGGTTTCAACATCGGTCATGTGGGTTGCATGGATCAGGCACCAGTTTTCATCTACATCGGCGGCATTGAGCAACCATTCCACAGGCCTTGCGCCCAACCATTCCTGAATGTCGGCAACCTCTTTGGGTTGCTCGGAAATATGAATGTGGATTGGCCCCTGTGTGCGCGCTTGCAAGACCAATTCCAAATCTTCTGGCGACGTGGCCCGCAATGAATGCGGCGCTATCCCGATGCGGCAATCCACGGCCAAGTTTTGTAAGCCAGAACGGGCCTCCTCAACCAATCTAACATACCGCGTTACGTCATTTCCAAACCGCCCTTGCGCGGATGACAAAGCAGATTTTTCAGCGCCACCGTAAGTGTAGAGCACAGGTAGGTGGGTCAAGCCAATGCCGGTTTCAGACGCCGCCGCAAAGATGCGCTCGGATAATTCTGACAACTTGGCATAAGGCGTGCCATCCGACTGGTGATGCACATAATGGAATTCGCCAACTGACGCATAGCCGGCTTCTTGCATTTCCATAAACACCAGTGCCGCAATGGCCTCGATATGCTCGGGCGTCAAATGCTCGATGAACCGATACATCAAGCTGCGCCAGGTCCAGAAACTGTCGCGCCCGGCGGTGCGGTACTCGGTCATTCCGGCCATGGCGCGCTGAAAGCTGTGACTGTGCAGATTGGCCAATGCGGGCAGCAGAGTATCGACAGATACGTCGCCATTTTGGGCTTTTGCTCCGACATCAATAGCGTTGATTGTGCCGTCAATGATGGTCAGGTGAACGTCTTGCGCCCATCCATTGGGTAATAAGGCCTGTTTTGCATGTATCACGGGATATTCCTGAAAGGACAATATTATGTATAGACATAATACAGGGTCCTTTATACAAGAAAAGCAGATTCTTGTGATGGATGGAAAAAACATGGCGGACTCCCGACAACTCTTGACAGACTTACGCGCTGCGACGATGGCTGAAAATGGCGTGCCTTACGGGCTGATCGAAGATGCGGCGATTGCTGTTGAAGCAGGGAAAATCCTTTGGATTGGGCCACGAGCTGATGTACCTGCGCAATTTAAGGACTTTCCGCAGACCCCCCAAGAGGGGCGGCTGGTAACTCCCGGCTTGATCGATTGCCATACCCACATCGTTCACGGCGGAGAGCGGGCGGGAGAGTTCGAGATGCGCCTGAACGGGGCCAGCTATGAAGAGGTGGCGCGCGCGGGTGGTGGCATCGTTTCAACCGTCACCGCCACACGCGATGCAACCGAGCAAGAGTTGCTGGCGCAAGCGCTGGCGCGGGTGGACGTTTTGCTTGGCGAGGGCGCCACCACGCTGGAAATCAAATCCGGTTACGGGCTGGATATCGAAACCGAACTGCGCATGTTGCGGGTGGCGCGCACGGTAATGGAACATCGGCCCGTGCGGGTGAAAACTAGTTTTCTGGGGGCGCATGCCACACCTGCTGAATATAAAGACCGCCCTGACGCCTATATTGACGAGGTGTGTATACCCGCCTTGCACGCGGCCCATGTCCAAGGGCTTGCGGATGCGGTTGATGGCTTTTGTGAAGGCATCGCCTTTTCGCCAGAACAGCTCGCGCGGGTGTTTGAGGCGGCAAAGGCGCTGGGTCTGCCTGTCAAGCTGCACGCGGAACAACTGTCTAATCTGGGCGGTGCCAAACTCGCCGCCAGCTACAACGCACTGTCGGCGGATCATATCGAATATCTGGACGAGGAAGGCGTGATTGCCATGGCCCAAGCGGGCACCGTTGCGGTGATCCTGCCGGGCGCGTTTTATACCCTGCGCGAGACCCAAATACCGCCGATTGCCGCCCTGCGCCAACACAGCGTGCCGATCGCTTTGGCGACAGATTGCAACCCCGGCTCCTCGCCCATGACCTCGCTTTTGCTGACAATGAACATGGGTTGCACCCTGTTTCGTTTGACGCCAGAGGAGGCCTTGCGCGGTGTTACTTGCCATGCGGCGCAGGCCCTTGGCCTAACGGATTGCGGCACAATTGCTGCGGGGCAACGGGCCGATCTGGCTATTTGGAACGTCACCAAACCCGCTGAACTTGCCTATCGTATCGGGTTCAACCCACTTCATTCTCGCCTATTTGGAGGTCTGTCTTGAACATTCTCACCCTCACACCTGGTACTGTAACACTCGCCGATCTGGAACGTATCTATCGCCAAGGCGACGCTGTGCAGCTCGATCCTTCTTGTCGCCCGTCCATTATTGCTGCCCAAGAACGCATCGCGGCGGCGGCGGCAGGGGACGTGGCAGTTTACGGCGTGAACACAGGCTTTGGCAAACTCGCAAGTGTCAAAATCGCCGCAAAAGACACGGCCAAATTGCAGCGCAACCTAATCCTGTCCCATTGTTGCGGAGTTGGCACGCCCATCACACGCAGCCATGCGCGGCTGATGATGGCGCTGAAACTTCTCAGTCTTGGGCGCGGTGCGTCCGGCGTGCGATTGGAGTTGGTTGATTTGTTGCAGGATATGCTGGCCAAAGGGGTGACGCCGGTGATCCCGTCGCAGGGGTCTGTCGGCGCATCCGGTGATCTGGCCCCGCTGGCGCATATGGCGGCGGTGATGATGGGGGAGGGCGAGGCTGAATTTGATGGCGTGGTTATGTCCGGCGGCGCGGCTTTGGCCAAGGCCGGACTAACGGCCCTTGAACTCGGCCCCAAAGAGGGTCTCGCGCTGATAAACGGTACCCAGTTTTGCACGGCATTTGCCCTTACGGGCCTGTTTGATGCCTGGCGGGCGGCGCAAAATGCACTGGTCACGGCGTCCCTGTCCACCGATGCAATCATGGGGTCAACTGCGCCGTTGCAGCCAGAAATCCACAGCCTGCGCGGCCATGCGGGCCAGATTGAGGCCGCCACAACCATGCGCAACCTTTTGGCGGGTTCCGTGATCCGAGAGAGTCACCGCGAAGATGACACCCGCGTTCAAGACCCATATTGCATCCGGTGTCAGCCGCAAGTCACCGGTGCTGCGATGGATGTTTTACGCATGGCGGCGAGAACCCTGGAGGTAGAGGCCAACGCTGCAACGGATAACCCGCTGGTGCTAACAGAGGCCGGATTGATCGTCTCAGGTGGCAATTTCCACGCAGAACCTGTGGGCTTTGCCGCCGACATGATCGCACTGGCCACTGCCGAAATTGGCGCTATTGCCCAACGCCGCATTGCCCTGATTGTGGATCCGGTACTCAGCCATGATTTGCCACCGTTCCTGACGCCTAACCCGGGCCTGAATTCCGGTTATATGATTGCCGAAGTTACCACCGCCGCTTTGATGAGCGAGAATAAACATCTGGCGAACCCTTGTGTGACCGACAGCACGCCCACATCCGCCAATCAGGAGGACCATGTTTCCATGGCGGCGCATGGGGCGTTCCGGCTGGGCCGCATGGTTGAAAATCTGGAACGGATTTTGGGGGTCGAACTGCTCTGCGCCGCGCAAGGTATTGAGTTTCGCACCCCCTTGCAGACCAGCGCACCCTTGGCGCGGGTGGTCGCGGGGTTGCGACAACAAGTGGATAAACTCGAAGATGACCGCTATCTTGCGCCAGATTTGGAACAGGCGGCGGTGTTGGTGAAATCGGGCGCGATGATCCAAGCCGCAGATGTGGCAATGCCAGAGTTGGCCCTATGAATCCGGTAGAGGTATTTCAGGGCGACGGCCCCATTGTGCTGGGCCTGCCGCACACCGGAACCCATGTGCCTGACGATATAGCCACAAACCTGAACCCGCGTGGGCTGGGTTTGGATGATACCGATTGGCATATCCACACACTGTACGACGGGTTGCTGGAGGGGGCGACAACCGTGCGCGCCACCTTTCACCGCTATGTTATAGATGCGAACCGCGATCCGACTGGCGTCAGCCTTTACCCCGGCCAGAATACCACAGGATTGGTCCCGCTCACCGATTTTGACGGCAAAGACATTTGGCAAACAGCGCCGAATACCGCAGAAATTGAAACCCGCCGCCAAGCCTTTCATGCACCTTATCACGCGGCATTGCAGGCCGAGTTATCCCGCGTTCATGCCAAACATGGCATTGCAATTCTGTATGATTGCCATTCCATTCGATCACAAATTCCGTTCCTGTTTGATGGCAAGCTGCCAGATTTCAACATCGGTACCAATCTGGGCACCACCTGCGCGCCAGAAATAGAAACTGCGGTACGGAATATCTGCGGGTCCGCCGCTGGATATTCCAGCATCCTGAATGGTCGTTTCAAAGGCGGTTGGACAACGCGCCACTATGGGCAGCCCGATAAGGGTATCCATGCAATCCAGATGGAATTGGCGCAATCCACTTATCTAACAGCTGAAGCCGCGCCATGGGCTTATGATCCAGCCCGCGCTGAACCCATGCGCGCGCATCTAAAATCCATCCTCGAAACCCTGGCCGCACTGGCCCCAACACTCAGAGGCACAATATGACCGATCCCCGCAAAAATACCCGTGATATTTATCCTGCGACAGGCTCCAAAATCACCGCCAAAAGTTGGCTGACAGAGGCACCGATGCGGATGTTGATGAACAACTTGCATCCCGACGTTGCCGAAAACCCGCATGAACTGGTGGTTTATGGCGGCATTGGCCGCGCGGCGCGCACCTGGCAGGATTTCGATGCGATTGTCGCCAGCCTGAAAGAGTTGGAGGACGACCAAACCCTGCTGGTGCAATCCGGCAAACCTGTTGGCGTATTCCAAACCCACAAAGACGCCCCGCGCGTTTTGATCGCCAATTCCAACCTTGTGCCCCATTGGGCCACTTGGGACCATTTCAACGAATTGGATAAAAAGGGTCTGGCGATGTACGGCCAGATGACGGCGGGGTCATGGATTTACATCGGCAGCCAAGGCATCGTGCAAGGCACCTATGAAACCTTTGTCGAGGCAGGGCGTCAGCACTACGGTGGTGATCTGTCTGGCAAATGGGTTCTGACAGGCGGTCTTGGCGGCATGGGCGGCGCGCAGCCTTTGGCGGCTGTAATGGCAGGGGCGTGTTGCCTCGCGGTGGAATGCAATTCCGACAGCATCGATTTCCGCTTGCGGACAAATTACGTCGATGAACGGGCCGAAACGCTGGACGAAGCGCTTGAGATGATTGACCGCTGGACCAAAGCGGGCGAAGTGAAATCCGTCGGTCTGCTGGGCAATGCCGCCGATATTTTCCCCGAACTGGTGGTGCGCGGTGTGCGGCCTGACATTGTGACCGACCAAACATCGGCCCATGATCCAATCAACGGTTATCTGCCGCAAGGCTGGAGCATGGCCGAGTGGAAAGCCAAACGCGAGAGTGATCCCAAGGCAGTCGAGAGAGCCGCCCGCGCATCAATGAAAATCCAAGTCGCCGCCATGTGTGAATTCCATGCGCGCGGCATACCAACGGTGGATTACGGCAATAATATTCGCCAAATGGCGCTGGAGGAGGGGCTGGAAAACGCCTTTGATTTCCCGGGTTTTGTGCCCGCCTATATCCGTCCGCTGTTCTGCCGCGGCGTTGGCCCGTTCCGTTGGGCCGCCCTGTCGGGTGATCCAGAGGATATTTACAAGACCGATCAAAAAGTCAAAGAACTGCTGCCCGACGACACCCACTTGCACAACTGGCTGGATATGGCGCGGGACCGGATTGCCTTTCAGGGCCTGCCCGCGCGCATTTGCTGGGTCGGCCTTGGCGTGCGTGACAAGCTGGGTCTGGCGTTCAACGAATGGTGCGCACCGGAGAGCTGAGCGCGCCGATTGTGATTGGCCGTGACCACCTCGACAGTGGCTCTGTGGCCTCGCCCAACCGTGAAACCGAGGCGATGAAAGACGGCTCTGACGCGGTATCCGACTGGCCGCTGTTGAATGCGTTGTTGAATACGGCCTCAGGGGCCACATGGGTTTCGTTGCATCACGGGGGCGGCGTTGGTATGGGGTTTTCGCAACATTCCGGCATGGTGATTTGTTGCGATGGCACGGCGGATGCGGACAGACGTATCGCGCGGGTTTTGTGGAATGATCCGGCAACAGGCGTGATGCGCCATGCGGATGCAGGCTATGACATCGCCAAGGAGTGCGCGCGCGAACACGGGCTGAATTTGCCGGGGATACTGTAGCGGCAAGCAACGGGTGTTCCGAAGCAAGACCGTTCCGGCAGGTGTTAAAACCGTCGGGCGGTGGCCGTGATCCGGTAGGTCACCACCAAGGGTTTGCCAAGGCTGTCTGTTTGCTTTCAGTTTTGGCGCCTGACAACGGGGGTTCGGCCTGAAAGCAAACTAAGATCCCGCAACTCAGTGTTGCAGGATCTGACTAAGGAAATTTTGTGTCCTTGGGTTTTGCGGGTTGTCAAAAAAGCTGTGGGGGTCATTTTCTTCGATAATTTTACCCTCATCCATGAACACGACCCTATCAGCGACTGCTTTGGCGAAGCCCATTTCATGGGTCACACACACCATCGTCATGCCATCGTTTGCCAACTCGATCATGGTGTCCAGAACCTCGGCAACCATTTCCGGATCAAGGGCCGAGGTCGGTTCGTCAAACAGCATCACTTTTGGTTGCATGCACAGTGAGCGCGCGATTGCGACCCGTTGCTGCTGCCCGCCGGACAGTTGGCCTGGGTATTTATCCGCCTGTTCTGGGATACGCACACGGTCCAGGAATTTCATCGCGGTTTTATGGGCCGCGTCTTCTTTGACACCCCGCACCCACATCGGGCCGGCCTTGAGGTTCTCCAGAACGGTCATATGCGGGAACAGGTTGAAATGCTGGAATACCATGCCCACATCCATCCGCACCGCGTCGACATTTTTCATTTTTGCGTGCATTTCATGGCCGTTGACGATGATCTTGCCTTCTTGATGGGCCTCTAGCCAGTTCAAGGTGCGAATCATGGTGGATTTACCGGAGCCAGACGGCCCGCAAACCACGATCTTGTCGCCTTTGTTGACTGTGAAATCGATGTCGGTAAGCGCCTTGAAATCGCCATACCATTTGTTAACACCGATCATCTGAATAATGGGTTCTGACATGGGTAATCTCCTTAATGGCTTACGGTGCGATAGTGGCGTTCAATGCGGCTTTGGATTACTTCCAGAACCATGGTCAGACACCAGTAAATCATTGCGGCGGTGATCAGCATTTCCATATGTTTGAAATCCTTATTGCCCAGCGTGCGCGCCAGAAACATCAATTCCCAAACCCCGATGACCGAAACAAGCGAGCTGTCTTTCAGCATCGCAATGAACTGGTTGCCGGTGGGGGGAATAATCAACGGCATGGCCTGGGGCAGGATAATGCGGCGCATGGTTAGGCCGAATTTAAACCCCATGGCGCGGGACGCTTCCCATTGGCCTTTGTTGATCGACTGGATGCCTGCGCGAAAAATCTCGGTCATATAGGCACCATAACAAAGCGTCAGCGCCAAAATGCCGGCCGGAACCGCGTCAATCACATAGCCCAGTTGTGGCAGGCCCAGATAGATCAAGTAGACCTGCATCAGCAGCGGCAACCCGCGAAAGAATGAGGTGTAGAACGTGGCAATTGCATTGGCAAAACCGTTTGAGGACAGTTTGGCAACTGCCCCAAAAATTGCAACGATCGACGCCAAGATTATAGAAATCGCCGAGATATACAGCGTGGTGAACACCCCTTGCGAAATCATGAACCAGACTTTGGAGCGGATGAAGGTGAAATCCAGCCCGAAGCTATAAAAGAATGCCAAAAACAACGCTAGCAATTCAATCCAAACCACAAACACCTGCGCCCGAAACGGCAGAAATCCGATTAACACGACGTTGATGGTGAAGATAATCGAGATAACCAAACCGGTGGCCAAGTTGCCAAACAGCCCGGATTCCTTTGGCTCGCCGATAACAGGGCGCATGAATTCGCCAAAAATAGTATCGTTCAACCCCATAAGAGAGAAGAGAACAAAGCCAACCGCGACCATTATCGCCATGACTTTCGGTTTGTGTACTGCCGGATCAGGCACCACTGTATCTGCAAATAACATGCTAATATCCCTGTTTTATTAACCCGGCCCAGTTAATTGGGCCGGGAAGGTTGTCAGGTTAACCTGATCTTAATTTGAGATGGTATAGTCAATACCATACCATTTGATTGACAAAGCAGTCAGGGTGCCGTCACTTTTCATGTCGCCAACAATGCCTGCCAATTTATCGTTAAACTCTGTATCACCTTTGTCGATGGCCAAGGCCAGCGGCTCATAGAATACAGGGTCTCCCAAAACGCGTAGCGGGTAGTTGCTTTTGATACCTGCCTGAATTGCTGGCAAAGAACCGACCATCGCATTGATGCGCACACCATCACCCAGACGCAAATCATCCATGGCGGCAGTGCCGTCTTTATAGGATTTGCGCTGATCTGTGGTCAGCTGGTATTCAAACGCGGGCACACCTTCTGCGTCAATTGTCAAATCATGCTGCAAGTACAACTCAAACGTAGAGGCTGTGCTGGCACCAATTTTTGCGCCATTCAATTCTGCCAAAGTTTTGTAGGGGCTGTCTTTGTGTACGGCCACAGAGGCGGGTGTGTAGTAGTAAACAGCAGGGAAGCTCAGAACTTTGGCCCGTGATTTGGTCGGTGTCATCGACCCAATGGACAGATCCCAGCGACCATTCCAACGGCCTGCGGTAATAATGTCCCAGCTTGGAGTCACAAACTCAACTTCGACGCCCAAACGCTTGGCCACTTCCCGAGCTACGTCAACGTCAAAGCCATCCATTTTATTATCGTCATTGATGAACGATTGTGGCGCCCAATTTGCATCTGTCGCAACTTTTAGCGACCCAGCCGCCATAACGCGATCCAGCGCTTCGCCCGCAAAAGCAACGCTTGTTGACAGCGCCAATACGGCCGTTGTCGCCAGTGTAAATATTCTTCGGCTCAGTTTCATAGTATTCTCCGTTGGTTGGTTTGATGCCAAATCTGGTTTGGCGTATTTTCCCGGCAGTTCCCAGTATCTGGTTTATTGGGCAATCATTAGGTGTAACGCCAAACGATACGCCCTTATCAACGCCGCATGAATAGAGCGCGATGTTACCGCATCACCCAATCTATGCAATGTATAACTTTGGTTTTGGAGATGTGATTGCGGTGACCCGTTGGCTATTGCATCCAAAGAAATCAACAGCTTCTCACGTTTGAAGATTTCAGCGATTTACAGTACATTATCCAGGCGCAAGCCAGCTGTATTTGGACGAGAGAGGATGCAAGACATTGTTCTCGCGGTGACTGCGGTAAAATGCAAACAGTAACTAAAGTGGTCCTGCTTTTCTGGACAGGTTTGCGGCTAAGTTAAGGTGTATTCAGTTTGGTTGTCATGCCGCTTTCTTCAGTTCTTTACCTTCAAAGTATGCCTCGTCCGGCGTTCGTTTATCAAGGGCCGTGTGGGGG
>JAJRPO010000011.1 GCA_024280735.1 Alphaproteobacteria bacterium
AAACGGTTAAAGGCCAAAGGCAAGCCGCACAAGCTTGTCCAGATTGCCGTCGCGCGCAAATTGCTGATAACCGCTAATGCCGTCCTAAAAAGAGGAACACCATGGCGAGAGGTGCGATGAATAATACAGTTGCTACTCGCCGAAATTACCTGCCGGTATCTCTGCCGACCACTGCGGCGCAACAATCCCCAAGCGAATATCGCGATGAATTGAAGAATAGGGCCATTGTACTGCCTGTGGTACCAATCCGTGCTTTACCGGATTAGCCCAACAATAACGTAGGTGATCGTCGTAGTCTGATTGATCTCTGATGTGGTGATCCCAAAAACGGCGTTGCCAAATACCGGATTCTCCTTTGTTATGTTTATTGTAAGATCGCGGAAATGTTTGGCCGAGGGATTTGGTGAATTGGGTTTTGATGTTCTTCCAACGTGTTGGAAAATCCGCATCCTGTTTTGGCAATGTCCAGATACAGTGCAAATGATCCGGGAGAACGACCCAGGCGTTGATTGCAAAGGGGCTGGTAATTCGAACCTGTTGAACAGCGAAGCGCAGCAGGTCAATGTTGCGCAATAGTAAATCGGAGTGGCGATATGCCAATTTTACTGTGAAGAATATTGTGGCCCCCTGCATTGTGGGGCGTAAGTAATTTGACATGCTGAAGCATCGGATGAATTGGTTAATAAAGGGTAATGCTTCAAGATTTCGGTGGGTTGGCACCCACCCTACTCAGGCCATCAAAATCAAACAGCCCTGTGTCCAGCAAATGACTGGGCCGTGTGTTCATCAGCGCGCGAAACATCACACCACGGCGCCCCGGTGAATTCATCTCCCAGCCGTCTAGCATGGCTTTGACTTGTTGGCGCTGTAACCCGTCTTGCGAACCACACAGATCGCAGGGGATAATTGGATAGTTCATCGCACCGGCGAATTTCTCGCAATCTGCCTCGGCGACAAAGGCCAGCGGGCGGTAAACAAACAGATCCCCTGCCTCGTTCAACAGCTTGGGGGGCATGGTCGCCAGCCGTCCACCGTGAAACAGGTTCATCATGAAAGTTTCCAGAATATCGTCGCGGTGATGGCCAAGCACAATGGCCGAACAGCCTTCCTCGCGGGCGATCCGGTACAGATTTCCGCGCCGCAACCGCGAACACATGGCGCAATAGGTTTTACCACTGGGCACCTTGGATTTCACAATCGAATAAGTATCCTGATATTCAATCCGGTGCGGCACGCCCATGGATTTCAGGAATTCCGGCAACACAGTGGCCGGAAAATTTGGTTGCCCCTGATCCAGATTACAGGCCAGAATATCCACCGGCAACAACCCGCGCCATTGCAATTCTGCCAGCACCGCCAGCAAGGTATAGCTGTCCTTGCCCCCTGACATACACACCAACCAGCGCGCGCCGCGTTCAATCATGCCGTATTCAGCAATCGCCTCTTGCGCCTGCCTGATAATCCGCTTGCGCAGCTTTTTGAAACCGGTTGTGGTGGGGGCACCTTCAAATAGCGCGTGGATTTCTGTGGGTGCATCTTTCATAATCCGGCGCTACAGTAAGGCACTGCAAACCACAAGGGCGCGAATATGTCTGTCACCCTTCACATCGTTGATGCCTTCACGCGCATAATCGGCCAAGGTAACAGGGCCGGTGTTGTTCTGGATGCGCAAAAGCTCGACACGGCGCAGATGCAGCGGATTGCGGCATTTGCGGGTTATTCCGAAACCGCGTTTGTTTTGCCGGCGCAGGCAGCGAACCATGATTTACAGGTGCGCTATTTCACGCCGAGTGCAGAGGTTCCGATTTGCGGCCACGCCACTGTTGCCACGCATTTCCTGCGGGTGCAGTTACAAGGGGTGCAGAGTTGCACAGAGAGGGTTTTGACAGGGGCGGGGGTCTTGCCGGTTGAGATCAACGCCAAGGGTAAAGATACCAGAATTGTAATGACCCAAGGCCAGCCAGAGTTTGGCTTGGTGTTGGAAGCTGTGCAAAAGGCGCAACTGCTGGGGGCGCTGGGAATTGCGGCCGCCGACCTGACGGGGTTGCCGGTTCAGGTTGTCTCGACCGGACATTCCAAGGTTATGGTGCCCCTGAAATCCGCGCAGCAACTGCATGGTTTGAGGCCGGATATGGCACTATTGACAGACCTTAGCCATCAGATTGACTGCAATGGATTTTTCCCGTTTGTGGTGCAGGAAGGCCCGCCGTTTAGCACACAAGGCCGCATGTTTGCGCCTGCTATCGGTATTGTGGAAGATCCGGTTACGGGTAATGCAAATGGTCCAGCGGGGGCGTATCTGCACCGCTATGGCATTTTGAATTTTGACCGGAAAACCACCTACACAGGCTACCAAGGCCTGGCAATTGGCAAGCCCGGGGCGGTATTTGTAACTTTAATGGCGGGGAATCCGTTGACGGTTCAGGTTGGCGGAGAGGCGGTCTATAGAGGGCAACGCCAGTTTCACCTTTGAAATGCCAAATGCACGCCTGGGTAATTAACGCTTTACCTTTGCGCAATCATTGGCCGATACTGCACCAATTCATTTTATAGGAGTCCCGCCATGACCGACTATGTAATTTGTGTGCGCCGTATCAAAAATAGTCAATTTGATCCCGAACCAAGTGATCCGGGTTCAGCCCGTTTTCTGGAAGTTCCAGCCAATGCCAGCGATATTTCTCCGAGCCATGAAAATACCGCCAAAAAGGCGTGGTCGCTAAAAGTGCTGGAGGAGGCCAAGAGCGGCCCGAGCGGTAAATCCGGCGATATACTGTTTTTTGTCCACGGTTTTAACACGCCTAGCGAAACCATGATGACACGGCACCGCAAAATCAAAGCCAAGCTGACTGCCGCGGGGTTCAAGGGGGTTGTTGTCAGCTTTGACTGGCCCAGCAACAACAAGGCGATCAATTATCTAGAGGACCGCTGGGATGCCAAAAAATCAGCGCTGAAACTGGTGGAACACGGGATCAAGCGGTTTTCAGAGTATCAGACCGATGATTGCGAGATTAACCTGCATATTCTGGCCCACTCAATGGGGGCCTATGTGGTGCGAGAGGCCTTTGATGATGCGGATGACGTGGCCAAAATCGCTTCCGTTAGTTGGTCGGTCAGTCAGGTAATGCTGATCGGCGGTGATATTTCTGCCAGCTCGTTGGCGGATGGTAAGTCGAAATCCTCGTCGCTTTATCGCCACACAGTTCGGTTGACCAATTTTTATAATCCTTATGATGATGTGTTGAAGCTGTCCAACGTCAAACGGGTCGGTGTGTCTCCGCGGGTGGGGCGGGTCGGTCTGCCAGATACTGTGCCGGACAAGGCGGTGAACGTGAATTGTGGCAGCTATTACAAAGCCCATGAAGCTGATTTCAGCGATACCAAATACGCGGGCCATAATTGGTATTTTGACGATCAAAAGTTTTTTGATGATGTATTTGAAACCATCAAAGGCGACATTGACCGCAACCTAATCCCGACGCGCACCAAAGCCAGCGATGGCAAGTTGCATTTTACGGGGTAGGTTTGTCTTTGGGGTCGGGAACATCATCTATTCCGTGCCCGCCCCACGGATGACATCGCCCGATACGCCGCACCGCCAGCCAACTGCCCTTGAGGCCGCCGTGTTTTTTCAGGGCTTCCATGGCATAGGCAGAGCAGGTGGGATCATAACGGCATGACAGGCCAACCCACGGGCTGAACAACAGGCGGTATAATCTGACCGGCAAAGACAGGATAAAGGCGAGCGGGGACATTTTCATCGGTCGGATTTTTCGTGCAGCTTGCGCAACGCATACCCCAGATCGTTTTGCATTTGGGCAAAGTCGCGGCCCGCTGTAACCTCGCGTTTGCCGATCAGACAATAGTCCCAACCGGCGCGGCCCAGTTCGGGCAGGCCAAGGCGGGCGATTTCACGCAAGCGGCGTTTGGCGCGGTTGCGTGCCACGGCGTTGCCGACTTTCTTGGAGCAGGTGAAACCAACACGCAGGTCCGTTTCATCATCCCCCCGAGGCCGCCCTTGCAGCAAGAAACCCTTGGTCCCCCAGCGCCCACCATGATTCAGCGCCAGAAAGTCGCGGCGCTTGCGCAGGGTAATGACTTCAAATTCCGGACAAACGGAAACCGCCGGCAGCGGATCACCGACGCCCGATAGGGTGCCCTGTGTCGCTTCCGGCGGTTTCATATTCTCAACCTTTCGGCGTGCCGTCTATGCGGACAGTTCCTTGCGGCCCTGAACGCGGCGACGGTTCAAAATTTTGCGGCCTGCTTTGGTGGCCATGCGCGAACGGAAACCGTGGCGGCGTTTGCGAACAAGGTTGCTCGGCTGGTAGGTACGTTTCATGTCGATCTCCTGATCGGGTGCCGACGTTTGTCCGTGTGGATTCGCTGGCGTGTTATCTTGTTGGGGTTCTTTAGGGGCAGTTTAGGACCAAGTCAATTCGCAAAGCGGGTTTTTTGCGCCTAAAGCGCTTTACGTTCAATGTGAATCACAATTCACCCTAAGTCTGGGTGATTTGTGATGTTTGTGGTTCGGATTAAACGCAAAACGCTCTAATTACGGGCGTTTCATAGAAAAGCCGAAACGCTTCAAGCCAATTCTGCCGCCAGCAGATCAAACACCATGCGGATGCGTGGGCTTGTGGATAAGTCGCGGTGCGCAACCAGCCAGATCGGGAACAGAATTGGCGCATGGTCCGGTAACACCCGCACCACACGCGATTCCGCATCGCCGATGTTGCCATCCAGAATACCGATTCCAATACCTTGTTTGACCATCTCCCACATCACCAGATAATTTTCAGTTAAAACGGGGAAATTTTCCTTGCTCAACCCCATGCCCTGAGTATTGAGGTAGTCCATCAACATCCCCCCCGCATCAATATTGATGAATGACGCATTTTTCAGGTCTTGCGGGTGTTTCGCCCCGCCGATTTTGCGCAGGTACTCTGGCGTGGCATACAGGCGGGCAGGGACGTCCCTGATTTTGCGGGCAATCAAATCCGGTTCCGTCGGGCGAAAGTTGCGAATGGCAATGTCGGCCTCGCGGCGGCGCAGATCACTGGCGGTGTTGGAGGTGACGATTTCGATGTGCAGGTCGGGGGCGTGGTCGCGCAGCTTGGCGATGATTGGCGGCAGCAAGAAGCTGGCGTAAACCTCGCTTGCGGTGATGCAGATATTACCGCTCATCGATTGCGATTGGCCCTTTGCGATCAGCGAAAACTGGCCGGCAGCGTCGCCCATGGCCCGTGCTTGTTCCAACAGTTTCAACCCGCTCGGCGTCAGGGTCAGCCCTTTGCCGACCCGCTCGAACAATGCCACGCCCAGTTCGCTCTCCAATGCGGAAACCTGCCGCCCCAAGGTGGGTTGCGCCATGCCAAGGGCGCGCGCAGCGGCGGACAGGGAGCCTTCTTCAGCCGTCACCAAAAACGCCCGCGCCCTGTTCCAATCAAATTTCACCGATCGCCAATCCATGCGTTTATGCATATCAGATTGCAGAAATTGGTCAATTTATATCGCACGTCAGGGCGCGTAGGAGGTGTTAAACCACAGCGCAAGGATATTCCGATGAAAGCCATCACCTATTACAATTACGGATCTAGCGAGGTTCTCCACCAGGTTGAAATGCCAAAACCCACCCCGCAGGCCAATGAAATACTGGTGAAAATCCACGCCAGCACGGTGACACCTGTTGATTGTTCGTTTCGCTCTGCTGATCCCTTTATTGTACGTTTTTTCACTGGGCTGTTTCGCCCCAAAATGCCGGTTTTGGGAACCGAGTTGGCGGGTGAAATCGTTGCGGTCGGTCGGGATGTCCGCCGTTTTTCTATCGGCGAGCATATTTTTGCAGCCCTTGCCGACGGGCGCGGCGCCCACAGCGAATATATCTGCCTGCCAGAGCAGGGCGCGCAGGTAACCTTGCCGCGAAACATGGATTTCGCGCAAGCGGCGACCCTGTGCAACGGCGCTTTGACAGCGCTACCTTTCTTGCGCGACAGTGGTAAAATCCAATCCGGCCAGCGGGTATTGATAAACGGGGCTTCCGGCTCGATTGGAATTGCGGCAGTGCAATTGGCCAAATATTTCGGCGCCCATGTGACCGGGGTTTGCAGCGGTGCAAAGTTGGATTTTGTGCGCGAATTGGGCGCGGATAAAGTGATTGATTATACGCGGGAAGATTTTTGCAAAAACGATCAGCCCTATGACATTGTTTTTGATACCGTCGGCAAAAGCAGCTTTTCGGCCAGCAAACAAGTTCTAACGCCACATGGGGTTTATCTTTCAACTGTAATCACTTGCGAGACGTTCTTCATGATGATGTGGACCGGTTTAAGAAATGGTAAAAAGGCGCGGCTATCGGCAACTGGCCTGCGGTCTGCGCCGGATCAAATCAAAGATATGGAGATGATAAAATCCTTGGTCGAAGACGGCGTTCTAACAGCCGAGATCGACCGGACCTATGCGCTGGCTCAAATAGCTCAGGCACACCGTTATGTTGAAACGGGCCACAAACGCGGCAATGTGGTGATTCAGATCGCCTAAAGCTGCACAATATTTCCCGCCTCCGGTCCCATATCGCCGCTAAGCAGCTGCTCAATCACCCTTTGCGCTGCGCTAAATCCCTGATGCTGCTGTACTGTCATCCAAGTGGGGGTCTGGCTGGTGATATGGGCAAAAAAACCGTTTTGCGCTTCTAACATGCGTCTGGTTTGCTCTGCGACACCGTAATCCTTGTTGCGCTTGGCAATTTGGGCAGGCGCAAAGAAAAATATCGGCTTGGGGCTAAGATCACTGTGATCGCGAAACGGGCTGGCAACCTGAGCGGACCCAACGACGCAATCATAAGTCAGGTTTTCTGCATAATGCGCGTGGACCTTGTTGCGCAGCTCTGAACTGCCCGAAAAATCGACATAGGTGGTTTTCGTGGAACGGTCCGCTTTGGACACATCATCATAAGTCAGAACACTGTCGTAACAGCCCAGGCCTTTGACAAAATCGCGGTTCTTACCGGAGGTCAGCGCCACCAACTCGCATGCCGGATTGATCTGTTTCAAACAATAGGCTGTCCCATAGGCGGTTTTGCTGGAGGCGCTGGAAATCAGGATTTGCTTGGCGCCAAATAGGTCATTATCCGCCAGAAAATCCGCCAAAACATACGAGGTAATGAACAACGGACGCAGCAGGCTTTGCAGGTCTTCCCGCGATTGCAAATAACCCGGATCAGTGCTGCAACGGCTGTATTGATTATATACCGCTGGCAATCCGTCGCGGTGGGGCAGGGCGTCGAAAAAGCCGCGTTCCGACAGGCGGGTGGGGCGCATGATAATATGGCTGGCAACCGGGAAAAACCCGTAAAACCGTTCGCCGATTTCGATGCCATCAACACCGGATTGCACCACATCGCCAAAGCCCCAAACGGGCATATGGCCCCAACCATCGCGCCGCGTCGGAAAAAATCGCCAGTATTTCATCGCATCGCCAAAGGCGGCATAGGTGATGTTGTTCGTTGTCAGGGCAAATTGTTTGACCGCCAGCACCACGTCACCATTGGTGCAAGAATATTCGGCCTCAACACTGTCGATCGTGGTTTTGTCTATTGATGTCTTCTGCGTCAAAACGCGAGTGATTTTGATTTGTGCCATTGTCTGCTCCGCTGGTAAACACGCCACAGACAGAATGCCCGACCCGCGCGAAAAATCAATTAGGGTTGGTAAGAAACGTCACGTAAAAGCCCACGGGTCATTTCGTGTGTGGTTACAAGACGGCTGTGCGAAATCGGGGCAATTGGGATGCTGCCGCCATTTTTACAAGATCAGATCAACCGCACCGCCCTCATTACCGGCGCGCCGACGCCCGATTTGTGTCGCCAATTAGGCCACCGCTGGCTTGCATGGTATTTCACCAAATCGACTTAATTGCCGGAAATCTGTCAGGGTCTCAGCGAAATGGCCGCCGGTGAAAAGGTGCTTTGCGCCGAGGCACAGCGCGCGGTAAAACAAGGCGGCACGGCCCACAAACTGTCCAAACGAGAGTTGGAGGTTTTGCATTGTATCACTCAGGGATTGACCAACGGCCAAAGCGGCGAACGTTTTGGCATCAGCCCGAAAGCTGTGGACTGCCCCCAGCGTTTAAGGCTCCACCTTGTCAAACTGCGCTGAATTGCACATTGCGCGGGCGCCGTTAACGTGTAAATATGATTTCGTGAATATGTATTCAACGAATTGCCACTCTGGGAGGAAATCATGGCTGACATAGTAATTCTGGGCGCGGGCGTTGGCGGTGTGCCAATGGCCTATGAAATGAAAGAGGCCGCGCGCAAGCAGGATACGGTCACGGTCATTTCCAATAACCCGTATTTCCAGTTCACCCCGTCTAATCCATGGGCTGCTGTTGGCTGGCGTTCCAAAAAGGATCTGACGGTCGAGCTGGAACCGGTAATGCGCAAAAAAGGCATCAAGTTCATTTGCGACGGTGCTGCCAAACTGGACGCGGATAACAACAAAGTTGTGTTGGAAAGTGGCGCCGAAGTTTCCTACGACCACTTGATTATCGCCACTGGCCCGGAATTGGCCTTTGACGAGATCGAGGGTTTTGGTCCCGCAGGTTTCACCCAATCGATCTGTAGCATCGACCATTCAATTGACGCCCAAAGCGAATGGGAAAAATTCTGCGCCAACCCTGGCCCGATTGTTGTCGGCGCGGTTCAAGGCGCGTCCTGTTACGGCCCCGCCTATGAATTTGCCATGATCATGGACACCGACCTGCGCCGGCGCAAAATCCGCGACAAGGTGCCGATGACGTTCGTGACCGCTGAACCCTATGTTGGCCACCTCGGTCTTGGCGGTGTCGGCGATACCAAAGGTATGCTTGAGTCTGAGATGCGCGAGCGTCACATCAAATGGGTAACAAACGCCCGTGTGGACAGTGTTGAAGACGGCAAAATGAACGTCAGTGAAATCGCCAACGGCGGTGATGTTGCTGCAACCCACGAGTTGCCGTTCAGCTACTCCATGATGCTGCCCGCTTTCCGTGGCATTCCTGCCTTTATCGGTATCGAGGGGCTGGTAAACCCGCGCGGCTTTATCATTGTTGATAAACATCAACGCAACCCGAAATACACTAACATCTGGGGCGTTGGCGTCTGTATCGCCATTGCACCGCTTGAGGCCACGAACGTGCCTGTGGGTGTGCCCAAAACCGGTTACATGATCGAGAGCATGGTAACGGCCACGGCCCATAACCTTGGCGATATTCTGCGCGGCAAAGAACCAACCCACGAACCCACATGGAACGCGTTTTGCTTGGCTGATTTCGGCGACAGCGGCGTGGCGTTTCTGGCGCAACCACAAAACCCGCCACGCAACCGCAACTGGTCAGCGCAGGGCAAATGGGTCCATTGGGCGAAAATTGCGTTTGAGAAGTATTTCATGCGCAAAGTTCGCAAAGGCCAATCCGAGCCGTATTTTGAGCGCGCAACCCTGAAAATGATGAATGTGACTCGTCTGAAAGACTAGGGCATCTCGCCTTTAACTTGAGGCATATTATCACCAAAAGCCTGAGAGCGCCAAAGGCGCGGCAAGGTTTTGGTGTTTCAAGTTTTAGGCGAGATGCTTTAAGGTCACATATCGGTAACTAAGGGGCCCGCTCTGCAATTGCATGGCGGGCCTTTTTCATGCAGAGAACAAACATGATTAACTATCCAGAAATCTATGTCTTGCGTCACGGCCAGACCGAATGGAACCTTGCGGGGCGCATGCAGGGGCGGCTGGATTCACCGCTGACGGAATTGGGGCGACAACAGGCCATAACGCAGGGGAATATATTGTATTCCCTAGGGTTGGGGGGGGCGGAAATTATCTGCCTGAGCAGCCCGCAGGGCAGGGCAGCCCATACGGCAGAGCTGGCTTTACAGAAAATTAACCGCACCGCCACACTTGATGATCGACTGGTTGAAACCGATATGGGACAGTGGCAAAATCGGTTGAGCGCTGAAATTCGTGCAGAATGTCCTGCTGAATTATGGCAAGATCTCGGCCCCGCCTGGTATTTTTTCAATGCGCCGGAGGGGGAGAGTTTTGCCGACCAGCGCGCCCGTTGCAAGATGTTGCTGGATGGTCTGCACCACCCTGCTATTCTGGTGACCCATGGCATCACCTCCAAGGTGCTGCGCGGGGTGTGGCTGGGGTTGGAATACCGTGACACGGTTTTGCTGCCGGGCGGGCAGGGCTGTGTTTACCATATGAAACAGGGGGCGCAGCATTTGTGTAATGCTGAATTCCCGAATGGAATACCTTGTTGAAAGAAGATGTAATATGACCAAATACCCGGAACTCTTCGTGCTGCGCCATGGCCAAACAGAGTGGAATAAGATTGGCAAGTTTCAAGGCGTGATGAACTCTGATCTGACATCCGATGGCCGTGCGCAAGCTGCTGCACAGGGGCGGATACTGGCGCAGTTGGGGGCGGATCAAATGCCGCTCGATTGTTTTGCCAGCCCGCTGGGGCGCACCCGTGAAACCGCTGCTTTGGCGTTGCAAGGGATTAACCAACCCGTAACTTTTGACGACCGCCTGATGGAAATCAACTTTGGCAAATGGGAAGGTCTGACGATCACCGAACTGGCACTCGGCTGGCCTGACGCGGGGGTCGGGGGCGCGGGGAACAACTGGTATTTCAATGCGCCAAACGGCGAGACGTTTCCAGAAATGGCAGCAAGGGTGACGGCGTTTCTGGACAGATTGCAACGACCGGCGATTCTTGTGACCCACGGCGTTACCTCGCTGTTGCTGCGCGGCATTTGGCGCGGCATGAGCCAAGCGCAAATGTTGGAGCAATCCCGCGATCAGGGGTGTGTCTATCATTTGAAGGACGGCCAAGAGACCTGCGTTTGGGAAAGTTGAGACAAATTGAAAACCGTGCTTGACGCCCCCCAAACTGCCCCCTAAAACGCCCCTACAAAGACGCGGTTGTAGCTCAGCTGGTTAGAGTGCCGGCCTGTCACGCCGGAGGTCGCGGGTTCGAGCCCCGTCAACCGCGCCATTTGTATTTCCATATATCTCATGGCCCAAAGGGCCTCCGGTGGGGCGGCCTGACCGGCCGAAGCGCGGTCGCGCTTTTGTGGCTCCTTTGTCAGCAGCTTGGATATTGCGGCGGTGATGGCTGGATCAAGACCACCCTCCTCTTTTATTGTGCCGTCAGAACTGGGCCGGAATAATGCCGCATAAACCATTCCGCGTTGCTCTTTGGCATCCTCAGAGGTGTCGCCCTCTTTCAGGAAACCAAGATAAGTCTGGGCAAAAGCTTGGCGTTCACGGGCATCTATGGCCATGTGCCGTTCAGCCAAATAAAGTTTCATTTGCAGACGAGTAAACCAGAGTAAGACGGTGAGAACGGTAAGGGTTGAGGCGGTGACGATTAAACCGCGAAAACCGAAACCCTTGCAGGTTTCTGGAATCTTCGGATTGCAGCCAGCCGGACCCAGTAGAGCATCTGTCGCGGCTGGAGAAATGGTCAATATGATCAGCAAAGCTATAACAGCGAGGATGATAGCGCCAAGGCTTTTTTGGAACAGTCTATATGCAGAATCTCTACTGGTTTCGTGTTCGCCTTGCTTGTCTTTCCAAAGCTTTACTGGTTCGCTTGTAGCAAGGCTTTCACTAAAGGCTTCCTCTGCCGCCTTCATGGAATCAGAAAAAGCCGCATTCGCCCTATCAATGCGTTCTGCCGTATCTGCCTCAAAAGCCTTGAGGCGGTTGCGCGCTGTTTGCAGCGCCTCGCCAAGATCACTGATCTGATTGCCCGCTTGCGCCAACTCATCGTTCCGCTCGCCAAGGTTGTTTTGTAGGGCTTGGATTTCTTGTCGTAGTTTGGAAATGTCCTCGCGAGTGGGGGCTTGTTGTGCCTTCTCTTTTGGCGCAGGTTTTTTTGGAGTTGGTTTTTCACTACCCAGAGGCAAGGGCCATTCCGGCAAGGTTTTCAAATAGGCGAGTGTATCGCGGGTTCGGGTTGCGCTGTCCTCGATCTCTGCCAATCGCGCCAATTCTATATCTGCCGCTGCAGCAGGCGTATTGCGAAATTGCAAGCCAGAGTAAAACGATTTTTCATTTTCCTGAATCAAATTATCAATGGGGCTGACCCAGATAACCCAAAAAAGGGGTTATCATGGGCCATATGCGAAAGAGCCGACTCAGCCACTATAAGCAGAACCGTTTGACCGAGCATTTTGTTTCGGGTTCGACGGCCAGAACGGCTGCCAGCCTGTGTG
>JAJRPO010000012.1 GCA_024280735.1 Alphaproteobacteria bacterium
GAGCTTCGCGGAATCAGTCTTTGCGCCGGTGTCGCCGGATTGGATCTCGGATTGCACCTCGCAGAACCCGGCTATCGAACTGTTTGTTATGTCGAGCGGAACAGTTTCGCCGCGGCCGCTATCGTGGCACGGATGGCGGACGCGTCCTTGGCTCAGGCTCCTGTCTGGGACGATCTCAAATCCTTTGATGGCAACCCGTGGCGCGGCCGCGTTCATATCGTCACTGCCGGTTATCCCTGCCAGCCGTTCACCTTTGCAGGCCACCGAAAAGGCAACGCCGACCCGCGCCACCTTTGGCCAGAAGTCGCCCGCATCACCCGAGAAATCGCACCAGAATATGTCTTCTTTGAAAACGTCCCCGGGCATTTGTCCCTCGGCTTCCAAGACGTCGCCCGAGACCTTCAGGAAATGGGCTACCGAGTTGCAGCGCGCGTCGTATCAGCGGCGGAAGTCGGCGCACATCATACCCGCGAGCGGCTGTTCATTCTGGGCCACGCCCACAGTGGCCTCAAGCGGCAATCGGGCCTGTGTGCTGTTGAGCCCTGCGGGGATCAAATTCAAAACGGATGTGAACCAGACCGGCACCCAGATAGGGTTGAAGAACCAAACGCTGGCCCTTTGCCTGTTGTGGCAAATACTGGATGCGATCGGCTGGCGCGGCGACCACATCCAATGTTCCCACCCCAGCCGAGTGATTTTGCTGAATGGCGAAAAACACGCAACCGGTTCCCTCAGCTTGAACCCTGCCTTCACCGACTGGATGATGGGCTGGCCAGTGGGATGGACCGAAACGCGGCAGCCGGTAACGGAGTGGTCCCAATGGCTGCGGCAAGGGCGTGGAGGCAGTTGAGGGGGGTGGTTTAGAGGGAGAGCGTTGGGACAATTGAGGATAACCTGATCTTGGTCAGTCCCAACAATTGATCACTAGGTCGCACTTCATCCAGCAGCGTGGGAGAAAGTTGTCGTTTTCAATCGTCCTTATTATACAGTAAGGGCGGAAAGCGGAAGTTCGTGATGGATGCGTTCCAAACGAGGGCATCCGCGTAGTAAGCTTTGTAAACATCCAAGAGAATCGGCAAAGCGGACATCGGCTGCATACGCAACGAATGCATGCTGTAGCCACAAATTCCTGTGCCTAAAATCCGAGGATTGGAGTTCGCTTCCTTTTTATCAACTACAAGAAATTGGGCACGGGGCTATTCAGATACGTATATAAAGCTCCAAACCAAGCAGCAGGAAGCTTTCCATTTACAGTTGCACCGGCAGTCGAATTCCCTCAAAGTAACTTAACATTTTGAAGGAACTACTTATGCGCACGCAATTTTTGGGATATTACAAAGAGAGTGATAAAACGGTCGCAGAACTTTGGAAAACAGCAACATTTGTCTTTGATGCAAATGTCCTTCTTAATCTGTACCGATATTCGGATTCGACCCGCAGTGACTTTCTTAGTCTTCTGCAAACCATAGAAGATCGTTCATGGTTGCCTGAACAGGCAGCCCATGAATTTCTGAAAAATAGGGCCACCGTAATTAACGATCAGGTTAGTTCTTACAAAACCACTCTGAAGGGTATTGATGATCTTTGCAATTCTTTCTCAGGTTCGCGTGGACATCCATTCATTACGAAAGCCACCAAAACCCAATTTGATTCAGCCATTCAGATGATCAACGCCGAAATGGTCAAAAATAAAAGCGATCAAGAAGAGCTCATACACAAAGACGACATCAAAGACAAAGTTGCCGATCTATTTGATGGCCGGGTTGGTGCGTGTTATGCGAGTGATAAATTGGCCGAGGTATTTAAGGAAGGTGCAGATAGGTACGATGCAAAGGTTCCACCCGGCTATAAGGACGGGAAAAAAATTCCCGACCCTAAAACAGAAGCTGACAAACGGTCGAATTTCGGAGATTGGATCATTTGGAAGCAGGTCATGGACCATGCCACCTCTGCAAAAACCCCAATCATATTTGTGACAGATGATGGCAAGGAGGATTGGTGGGAAAAGGTATCTGGTAAAACCTTGGGGCCTAGGCCAGAACTAATAAAAGAATTCGCGGAGACCACTAATCAGAAAATACTAATCTATACACCTGATAGCTTTTTGAACGTTTCGAAAACACAGTTGTCGAGCACAATAAGCGAGAAGTCGATTGATGAAGTCGAGGCCGAACATTTAATGAGAGAAAAGCAACGTGCATACGAACGTATGGAACGTATGGAACGTATGGAACTAGAGGGGCGTCGGAGAGCCGCAGTCAAGCACCATGAAGAATTAAATGCCGAGCTATTTTCCAAGCGTCACATAAAGAGAATCTACAATCGAAATTTAGAAGAATTTCAGCAAGATGACTTTAGGAGATTAAATAAAAAACGCTTTGAGGGAAACGGCGACACAGGATCTTTAGAAATGCAAACTGAGTTGTCGAGCAAACTAGATGCCGCAATATCCCACAAAAAAGAGCTTATGCATCACGCCGAATTATTGGGCGCGGATCATCATCATTTTGGCAACGCCGAAGACGAAGAAATGATAGATATGCAACGTCTTCAACATCACTCAATACAAGAAGAATTGAATGCCATTTCAAACCATATTGATAATCTTAAGGCGCAATTAGCTTATATAAGACGGGACGACGGCTAGCCAAAAGAGATCGGCTAGCTTGACCGTAAAAATCCGCACTTTAACTGTTCGCAGTTGTCGATTGATATGTCCGCTCTCGCTTTCACCTGCGAAAGGGATAAAGACTGCTTCGTCTAGGAGGTGCAATTGGGTGCATTATAAACGCACGGCAGCTTTGAGCCGTTCGAGACACCTCTGTTAAACGCCGTTTAAACCTCATTTAACAAAAACAGCTTTGCTGCAAATATCCTTGTCATTTACTGCAGATATTCGTGTCGAGCTACAGGGGGAAAGATTCGATCATCATGACTATCTGCCGGATCACACAGACGCCCGCTTAAAACGATAATGATCTGTGTCGATCTATTAAAGACTGTTTAAACGTCATTTAACAAAATAGCTCTGCTGCAAATATCCTTGTCATTTACTGCAAATATTCGTGGCGAGCTACAATGATCGGCCGACCTCCGATGTAGACCGAAACGTGGCAACCGGTAACCGCGACACCATGTTCCATCGATACAGGGTAGTTGGCTGGGTCGGTAGGATTCGAACCTACGATCTGCGCTACCAAAAAGCGTTGCCCTACCACTAGGCCACGACCCAACTACTCGGGCTATGTAGCGCCAGAAAGGGGCTGCTGCAAGGGTAAAATAGCTGAATATTTCGGGTTGTTATACGTCTTGTGCGCCCCTATTGTGGATCAATGAACCATTTTGATGTTGCAATCCTTGGTGCCGGTGCTGCCGGAATGATGTGCGCTATTGAGGCCGCAAAGCGTGGACGGCGGGTTTTACTGCTCGATCACGCCAAATCCGTCGGTGAGAAAATACGCATTTCTGGCGGCGGGCGCTGCAATTTCACCAATCTAGACATTCAACCAGATCGATTTTTGTCTAAAAATCAACGCTTTGCCCTATCGGCCCTGTCCCGCTACACGCAATGGGATTTTATCGAGAGGGTGGCGCATCACAACATCCCTTACCACGAGAAAACGCTGGGGCAGTTATTTTGCGACACGTCGGCCAAGGACATCATTGCGATGCTGACGCGTGACATGGCAGATTTGGGCGTTACTCTCCGGCTGAATACCAGTCTTGAATCGGTGCAAAAATCGGACAAATTCGAACTGCAAACCTCTGGTGGTTCGGTGACATGCGACTCGTTTGTGGTGGCCTCGGGTGGAAAATCGATTCCCAAAATGGGGGCGACAGATTTTGGTTGCCGGTTGGCGGAACAGTTCGGACTGCCGCTGGTGGAAACCCGCGCAGGGCTGGTGCCACTGATATTTGCCGATCAGGACCGCGCCCAAATGGCCGCATTGGCCGGGGTTTCTGTCGATGCCACTGTGCGCTGTGGTACCGCCGAATTCCGCGAGGGTCTGTTGTTCACCCACCGTGGCCTGTCCGGCCCTTCTATCCTGCAAATCTCGTCTTATTGGCGCGCGGGGGACATGCTGACAATAGATCTTTGCCCCGCGCAAGATGGCTTCACCTTTCTGAAAGCCCAAAAACAAACCCGTGGCAGGCAGGCGGTACACACAGTGCTGGCAGATATTTTACCGCGCAAATTGGTGGAATACATCCTGCGCGATTACCCCACGCAGGGCAATTTGGCGGATCAGCCAGACAAACACTTACAAGCCTTAGCGGACCGCATTAACCGCTGGGAAATCTGCCCGTCCGGTTCTGAGGGGTATCGCACCGCAGAGGTCATGCTGGGGGGCGTTGACACGGACGCCCTTCAGGCGCGCACAATGGAAGCCCGCAGCGTCTCAAACCTCTATTTCATCGGCGAGGTCGTTGACGTCACGGGCTGGCTTGGAGGTTATAATTTTCAATGGGCATGGTCGTCCGGCTGGGCAGCCGGACAAGTTGCTTAGGATACGTAAAGGCGATTGCTCGTTGGCTTTACCAACGTGAATCGCAGGCCTGTACGCGCCAGTGCATCGGCCACAATCGGCGATTGGCGCGACAGGCGAATGTCTCGTAAAACCGACGGCGCGGCAAAGTTAATATCGGTATTTGGCGGCATCATTTCATTGGTGCCCAATTGTAGCGGTTCTACATACATATCAATCCCCTTACGGATTCGGTTACTCGGTAAACATTGAACTGTGGACTGTTTGGCAGGGGATCGTGATCGCCAAAGGGCCTAATTATGGTAATTTTGAGGTAAATTTGCCGTTTCCAACTTAACAACACTCACACTTTTCACTCAATTTTGAGCCAAATTATGAAATAATGCCCAATTCTTGCTACATTACCGCGCGATGTACGCCTTTACTTGCACGGGAACCTAAGGCCAGCAGTTCTGCTGCACCCGATAATTTCCAAATTAAAAAGGATAAGAAATGGCCGCGCCATATCTGTCGGAAATCAAATATCTGGATGCTGGGAATTTGGATTTTGTGGAAATATCTGTTGATGCCGGTATTGATGTCAGCGGCATTGAGGTTGTTATGAATGGTATCGCCAGATTGGGGGCCTCTTTTGGTTTTCGCTATTTCCATCTGCTGTTTGACCAGCACGAAATAATCACCAGCAACGGCATGGCAACCGAAAGTTTTCACAGACGAGATCCGCACCGAAATCCTGTCCCTTTTCCCGGAATTGCGGATGGGCAGTGGTATTTACGGGTCAACCGCCCGTATGGCCCTAAAATCATACGAGGCAAACATCCTGCACAGTGCTGTGTTTCAACCCACCGCGACCAATCGGCCCCGGTTCGCCCTGTGAAAAAATAATTGATCCAATTCCGTACCTGCACCGTATCCCTTAAATGACACGCACAACACCTCTCTGGGAAAAACCGGATGCCATAGCGGGCGTGGTGACCTATGCTGCGGGTAAACCATCGCGGAAAGACGCCAAAACACTGACCGATAGCGCATCCTCTGAACCCAATTGGTCCGATCTTGTGATCCGCGTGCGCGATTCTCAGGATACGGATGCTTTTGCTTTGTTGTTCAACCATTTCGCCCCAATGGTTAAGGGTTTCTTAATGAAATCCGGTGCCGATGCCACCTTTGCCGAGGAATGCGCGCAGGATGTGATGGTAACGCTCTGGCAAAAAGCGGCGCAGTTTGATCCGACGCGCGCCTCTGCTGCCACATGGATTTTCACCATCGCCCGCAACCGCCGCATTGATATGTTCCGCCGCCAAAACCGACCGGAACCCACCGATCTGCCTTGGGGACCAGAACCAGAGGCCGAGGCCGCTGACGCGCTGGCCCTGCAACAGGAAACCCGCAAACTTTCAGCGGCGCTCGACGCCCTGCCCGCCAAACAAAAAGACATCGTAAAGCGCGCCTTTTATGGCGAGCTGACCCATGCGGAACTGGCCGAGGAAACCGGCCTGCCGCTCGGCACAATCAAATCCCGCATCCGTCTGGCGCTCGACCGCCTGCGCGCCGCGATGAGCTGAGGTAACAGATGACCACGACACATCATCTCAATGAACAAATGCTGCTGGGCTATTCTGCGGGCGTGTTGCCCGAGGCCTTTAATCTGGTGGTCGCCAGCCACCTGTGCCTGTCAGACGATGCCCGCGCCATGCAATGCTGCTATGACGCTTTGGGCGGCGCCGTGTTGAACAAATGTGAAAAGGAAAAGATGAGCCTGAATGCTCTCTCGCTGACCTTGCAACAAATCAAAACCTGCCCTTGTGATACACAAGCGCCACAAATTTGCACCGGTATCTTTCCCGAACCCTTGCAAAAATACGTCGGCGACAAACCAGAGGCCCTGCGCTGGCGCTCGCTTGGTAAAGGGGTGCGCCAAGCGATTATCCCCACCGCCAAAGGGGCAACCGTGCGCCTGTTATTTGTGCCTGCCGGACAATCCGTTCCCGACCATGGCCACCGTGGCACCGAACTGACTTTGGTTTTACAAGGCGTCTATGTCGATCACGGCAACCGCTATGGGCGCGGTGACATTGAAATCGCGACACCAAAAACCACCCACCACCCCATCGCGGAAACCGGACAGGATTGCATTTGCCTCACCGCCACCGACGCGCCACTGCGCTTCAGCCGGATGCTGCACCGCCTGTTGGCAAGGTTGCTTAGACTGTAACCCTGCGACCATTCCCCTCTGGCGTCGCTGTCCTTTACAAGGGATAACGCTGTAAATTCAGACCAAGGGGAAACGTCATGAAAACCAAAATCAGTATTCTACTCAACATTATCCTTTTAGCAGTCGTTGCCTTTGGCGTGAACAAATTCATCATTCAAGGCAGCACAGCACCCACTGACGACGGGCGCACCGCAGTCTTGGTGGCCCCCAGCGAGAAAGATTACGTCCTCGCCGAAATGCGCGGCTTTCTGGAAACGGTCCAAGGCATCACCGCCGCAATCGGCGAAAACAACATGGCTGAAATTCGCGTTCTTGCGGGCAAAGCCGGGGAATTCTCCCCCGCCAACGTCCCTGCCCCGCTCTTCGCCAAAATGCCAATTGAATTTAAAACACTTGGCATGGAAACCCACACTCTCTTTGGCGATCTTGCCACTCTGGCCGAGGCCGCAACCACCCCCGCAGAGGTTTCCACAGCCCTTGGTGAGTTGATGCTGAACTGCACCGCCTGCCACAGCAGTTATCGCCTGGATCTGGAATCCGAGCCAAGCTGACTTTGGTAAAACTCTTTCAGCCAATGACAACCTTTTTCTAGGCCCTAAAACCCTTCAACTTTCTTTGTTCTCTTAAATATCCCCAAGCGGAGCGCCCCCACGCGCGCAGCGCTCAAAGTAACGGCGCGCCAGCGCCTCCATTTAACAAGATTACCCGAACAGCGCATTCACCATGATCTTCGGCAGTTGCGCAAGGCTCGGCTTATAGGTCATTCGGGTCAGCAACTCCCCCACTTTATGCGCCCGCCCATGGGTCACAAACCACGGCGGCTTTGGCAACATCGTCACCCCGCCACTCATCAGATTTCGCGGGAAGGGCCGGAACGGCGCAGTAACAACCGTGCGCTCGGCAGACTCAAACATATACGCATTATGCACCTGCCCGATGCCGCTTTGCACATCCGCCAACCTATGCCCGGGAAACGCCCCCCAAGTCGCCTGCGCCAATAAAAACCCCAGTGCAGTCCAGGCATTGATCCCGATACAGCCATAGCGCAGCTCGCCCACCATGGCCTCAAACTTCTTCTTGCCGATTTTGCGTATGGTCGCCGGATGGATCAGGATATTCGCCCCCAGCGTCCCACGCAATTCCTCGTTGGCATATTTGATCGCCGCGCGCAAAAACACCTCTGGATCGCGCTCCCGAATGTCATAAGTGCTCAAAGCTGGCGCAAAAACCTCTGTTTCGCGAAACCACGCATCCGCCCCGTCTTGCACAGGCACCACCACACAGGCAGGGGCCGCGCCACGCTCAAACCGCATAACATTTTCACCGTGATCCGCAAAATCCGCCATCCGCTGTTCCGCACCGGGGTAATAAGGCTGGCGCGGTTCAATTCGCCTCATCACCTTCTCAATCCCTGCCATCAGCGCCTTTGTGCGTCCCCAAGCCGAGGAGCTAATCAGCATCTGACAAGCGATACAATTGAACCCAGAATTATGCAGCTTTTGCGTCGCGATATGCTCCGCCTGATAGGCCAAATCTGCGTCTGTCCACGGGCCGGGCACCACAATCGTCGGGCAAACAGCACCCAGCTCCGAGGTGATCCGCCGCGTGTTGACCGGTGTCCCCGCCGCCTTATTTGCCGCCACATCCGGCCCCCAGACAATCATATCATGCGAGGCTTCGGCCCCGGTAATATGAATTTCCGCCACATCTGGATGGTTACACAGATAAGCCCCCACATCCGCGCCGCCTTTGACAATTCGCAAGGCATCGCGGTCGATCAGTGGCTTTAGGGCCACTTCCAGAAAATCAGCCAGATAGTCATTCACCGGATTCATCTTCAGGATCACCACCTGATTTTCGGAAAACAACTTCTGAAAACAATCCATCGGCGCAATCGCGGCGATATTCCCCGCCCCTAAAACCAGCGCCACCTTGCCTTTGCGATCAGGTGCAGCCACGTCATAGCCCGCCGCCGTATGCGCCGCCAGATTTTCCGCCGTTACCCCGTCCTGCATCCAGACCTCGGCCTTGACGCCAGACAGCAACAACTGATCCCAGATGTTGCCCGGAAAAACCTTTGCCGCTATCTGCCCTGTCGCCAGTTTGCGCAGCTTCACCCCGTCGAGAAACGACTTGCCTTCCATCCCCGACAGCGTGTGCATTAACGCATTACAACCGCTCATCAAGGCATAGGGGCCAGACATCCATTCCTCACCTTCCAGCGATGAACCCTCCGGTATCAACTTCTTGCGCGAGGCCGCCAGCGCCCAGCCCTCGGCCACCCCCATCAACTGATCCTTGACGGCTTGTAAAACCGCTATCCGCTCGGCCACATCCGTTTGTGCCCAGGCATCTTTGCCAGCGTTCAACGCGGCAACCGCGCGGTCCAACTCCGGCATCCTTGCCAGCTTCTCCTCCGCCAAAGCCATGCTTTACCCCTTCTCGATCAAAGTGTTGCCATAGGCCTCGCGCAGCTTGTTTTTCTGCACCTTGCCGGTCGCGCCCAGCGGCAATTCATCCACAAAGATTACCATATCCGGCACTTGCCAACTGGCGACTTTACCGTCGTAAAACGCCAGCAACTCCTCCGCACTCGGGTCGGCCCCCTCGGCCTTGACCACAATCAACAAAGGCCGTTCGGCCCATTTTTCATGCACCGCCGCAATCGCTGCCGCCATGGCCACACCCTCATGGCCCATAGCAATGCCTTCCAACTCCACCGTGGAAATCCACTCGCCACCGGATTTGATGATGTCCTTGGAACGGTCGCGGATAATCAGATAGCCGTCTTGGTCAATTGTGCCCACATCACCGGTATCAAACCAGCCATCCGCCGTCAGCGCCGACGCTTCGGCCTTGAAATAGGTATCGATAATCCAATGGCCGCGAATTTGCAGATCGCCCTGCGTTTCCCCGTCATGGGGCAATACGGCACCACCCGCATCCAGAATACGCAACTCCACCCCCCAAGGTGGCCGCCCCTGACCCAACCGGATTTCCGCCTGCTCCTCGACCGACAGCGACTGATGCTTTTGCAACAACTGGTTCAACGTGCCCAGCGGGCTGGTTTCCGTCATCCCCCAAGCATGCACCAGATCAACGCCAAATTTGTCACGGAACGCGGCAATCATCGACGGCGGCACCGCAGAACCGCCCACCACAGTGCGTTTCAGACTTGGTATTTTTGCACCGGTTTTTTCCGTTTCTGCCAGCAGCCCCATCCAGATCGTCGGCACGCCCAGCGCAATCGACACTTCTTCCGACTCAATCAATTTGACCAGACTTTCCCCGTCAAGCCCCGGCCCCGGCAACACCAGTTTGCTGCCCACGGCAGCGGCGATATAAGGGACGCTCCAAGCCGAAATATGGAACATCGGCACCACTGGCAAAACCGTATCGCGCGCGGACAGCGCCATGCCATCCGGCTGGTTGCCACTGATTGCATGCAGCACGCTGGAACGATGCGAAAACAAAACCCCCTTGGGATTTCCCGTCGTGCCCGATGTATAACACAGGCTGGCAGGTGCCGTTTCCTCGATCTCGGGCCAAGCAAAATCATCATCACCGTCCTCCAACAACTCGTCATAGAACAACAACCCGTCAACCATCGCCGCAGATTCCGCGTCGCGCGGCCCCATCAGGATGATCGCCTTGACGGTTTTTAGATGTTCACGCAGCTTCGGGATCGCTGGCAGAAAGGTTTTATCCAGAAACAAAACCTGATCCTCCGCATGATTGATAATATAGATCAGCTGCTCCGGATGCAGACGCGGGTTGATCGTATGGCAAATCATCCCCCCCGCCGCGACCGCGAAATAGACTTCCAGATGGCGGGTGTTATTCCAGGCAATCGTGGCGCAGCGATCCCCTTGCTCAACCCCCATCTTGCCCAAAGCCGAGGCTAATTTGCGCGAATTTCGCTCAATATTGCCCCAGTTGGTCCGGCTCATCCCGCCAGCAGTTTCCACCGAAACCACCTCGGTTTTTGCGTGATACCGTGCGGCATGTTCAATAAGCGAGCTGATTGTCAGCTGCTTGTGCATCATACTTCCGAGCATTGTTCTCTCCCTTTAATGGACGGCTTTGATCATATCCGCCGCTTTTTCTGCGATCATTATAGTTCGCGCATTGGTATTCTCGCCAATCAGCGTCGGCATCTTTGCTCGACCGAACATTCCGCCGAACTCCCCCCACCGATAACATAGTCAACTGTCAATTTTTCAACTCTGATATTGGCCTATGAGTGAACGATACCAAATCAACCTTGTCCAGAAAATATTGAACACCCTTACGTTAATGGTGCCAACCAAACGCTAAATAGACACCGGCCATCACCAGCCCCGGCGCCAATCCCAAAAACAGCAGAAAAATCCGCGTAAAACGCCCGCTAAAACGTCGCCACAGAATCGCCAGCAGAATGAGGGCGAATATATACTCCATTGGGGCCATAATATTGCCATAATGCGCCGGATCCCAATAACTGACGGGGCTTTCAAACTTCCAATCTGTTACGGGCCAAAAATGCACCCGTGCATCATCATTATGCAGCGGAAAATCGAACATCAAATGCAGAAAACCCGCCCCCGCCAACGCTATGAGCCAACCGCTGCGCGCCACCAGCGCCAGCCCAAGAATCGCCCCCCAAACAAAGAAAGAATTGTCTACGGAAAACACAAATTGCCAATATTTGGAGAAGTAAACCTCGTCAAAAATCACCGGCTCTGACGTATTCAGGACAAATTTGTGCCAAATCACCATGAAATACAGCGATAAATCCGGTAAAAAGCCGCCAATCAAGGCCGCCCAAGTCAGCTTTGGCTGGTTTGGCTTGGCAAAGACGGCGGCGGCCAATATCAAGTGGGTTGGGGTGTTCATGGCGCTACGCTGCGAATGGTTGAATGATGAGTCTTGCACTCAAGTATAGGGTGAATGATGGCCAAGTCCATAATGATCCAAGGAGCGGGGTCAAATGTTGGTAAGTCGCTGATCGTGGCTGGCCTGTGCCGCGCGTTTGCGCGCCGTGGTCTCAAGGTGCTGCCGTTCAAGCCGCAAAACATGTCAAACAATGCCGCCGTCACCGCGGATGGCGGCGAGATTGGCCGCGCGCAGGCGTTGCAGGCGCGGGCTTGCGGTGTGGCCGCGCATACCGATATGAACCCCGTTCTGCTGAAACCCGAAACCGATACCGGCGCGCAAGTGATTGTACATGGCAAGCGCCTAACCACCGCGCGCGCGCATGCTTACGGCTCCTTGAAATCCACCCTGATGCCCGCCGTGTTAGAGAGTTTCCACCGCCTCTGCGCCCACGCGGATATTGTGGTGGTAGAGGGCGCAGGCTCGCCCGCCGAAACCAACCTACGCAAAGGCGACATCGCCAACATGGGTTTTGCCGAGGCCGCAGAAGTGCCTGTTTTGCTGGTCGGCGACATCGATCGCGGCGGGGTAATTGCCCAGCTCGTCGGCACCCATGTAATCCTTGATCCCCGCGATGAGGCCCGCATCAAAGGCTTCCTCATCAACAAATTTCGCGGCGACATGAGCCTGTTTGACAACGGCCTGCTGGACATTGTTGAACGCACCGAATGGCACAGCCTCGGCGTATTGCCGTGGTTCGCCGACGCCCATAAACTGCCCGCCGAAGACGCCTCTGACATCAAACGCATCAGCGGCAGCGGAGCTTTCAAAATCGCCGTGCCACAACTGTCGCGCATCGCCAATTTCGACGATCTGGACCCGCTGAAACTGGAACCCGGCGTCACCGTCGAAATCGTCCCCCCGGGCCGCCCCTTGCCCGCAGATGCCAACCTGATTTTGATTCCGGGCAGCAAAGCCACCATTGGCGATCTGAAGTTCTTTCGCAAACAAGGCTGGGAGGCCGACCTGCGCGCCCATGTGAAACGCGGCGGCCATGTTTTGGGCATCTGCGGCGGCTATCAAATGCTCGGCACCCGCATCGAGGACCCAGACGGCATTGAGGGGCGCAAAGGCGGGGTTCGCGGCCTCGGCTTGCTCGACATCGTGACCGTGATGACACCGGAAAAACATCTCAAGGAGGTGACAGGCACCCACCTCGACAGCGGCACAACCGTAAACGGCTATGAAATCCACATTGGCGAGACCTCCGGACAAGGCCGCCTGAACCCATGGTTGGAAATTGAAGGCCAGCAACAGGGCGCGCAATCGAACGATGGCCGTATCAAAGGCTGTTATGTCCACGGGTTGTTTTCATCCGATGCCTTCCGACAAGCCTACCTTGGTGAAGTCGGCGCAGAAACCTCCGACATCTCCTTTGAAGACCAGATCGAGGAGACCTTGGACGCACTGGCGGACCACATCGAGAAATATACCGACGTGGGTTTCATCTGGGATTTGGCTGGCGAAGTCGGCCCCTGAGCGCCGACGCAAATGCGATCCACTTAATCAGACGCGCAAAAACGCCCCCTTGAGGCCGCGCTAACCCTCTGCGATACTCGCCAAAAAACAGGACCGCCCCCATGCTCCCGCCTTTCGATCTCGCCATACCACTCACATTAACCATCGCGCTGGCCGCCTATCTGCTCGGCTCGATCCCCTTTGGCATGGTCATCGCGCGGGTCATGGGTCTCGGCAATCTGCGCGACATCGGGTCTGGCAACATTGGCGCTACAAACGTATTGCGCACTGGCAATAAACTGGCGGCATTCCTAACCCTGCTGTTTGACGCAGGCAAAGGCGGCGTCGCCGTGTTGATCGCAGCCACACTCTATGGCGAAACCGCCGCACAACTGGCGGGTCTCTGCGCCTTCCTCGGCCATCTATTCCCGATCTGGTTGCGCTTTCAAGGCGGTAAAGGCGTGGCCACTTTCCTCGGCATCCTGCTGGTGCTAAACTTCCCCGCCGGTTTCGCCGCCTGCATGACCTGGCTTTCCGCCGCCGCAATTCTGCGCATTTCCTCCGCCGCTGCACTGGCCGCCGCCGCCGCCGCCCCCGTCTGGCTGGCAATACTCGGCACCCAAAACGCCGTTGCATTGGCCATCATACTGGCCGCCCTGATCTGGATAAAACACCACGCCAACATCCAGCGCATATTCAACGGCACCGAACCCAAGATCGGCAAAGGGAAATAGCCCTGTATTAACGCCAGATGAACACAGCGTACGCCCACTTTAGCGTTTCATCACATATATCCTCTACCTTGCAGTGGCTATTGCAATAGTTTTAACCCGTAACCTTGGCAGATCTGTCATACTTTTAATTCTAAATTGGCAAGTGAAATACGCGGGCCTCCAGATACTCAAAAGAGCAACAACAGCTTTTGCCCTGAAATACGGCAAAGGCCGCCTTGGCGTTTCAAAAACACAGGCAATTCATTTGGCAGGCGGCCCTTAACCATCTATACTCCCTCGCAACCAACGCCGAGGCACCCCATGCTCCCCCCTCTCCCCGACACCGATTTCTGGCAAGCCTATCAACGGGATTTCCAAGGCCTGCTGCATTGGCCCGACGTCGAGGCCTTCTGGCAACTGTTGGCCGCCACCCCGCAAGGCTGGTATCTGTTTGACCCCACAAGCACTGCCCCTGACACCCCAATCGACACGAAGCAATTCCCCGCCATACTGACTGAAATCAAAACCCTGATCCACTCAGGCCGCAAAACATCCCATTGCTTTGCATTGTTCACCGATGACAGGCTAAGCCCGAATTTCGTGAAAATTTTTGACCCTGCTAATCTCGGGGCAACCTGCGGTAGCTCAGGAACCCGCACCCTGCCCCACTGGACACTCAGCCGGACCCAGCCCGATACATTGCCACAAGAACCCGTAACTCCGGTGAATTCAGGCTTTTTCAACCGCTTGGTTAAACGCACGGCCTAGAAACGCTAATAGGCACGAGAAAGCTCCCGACGTAGACAACGGCTTGCTCTGATCGGACGCAGGATATTCCTTCGGGAGAGTGTGTTTGGCGGGTGGGTGCTTCAACAGCGCAAGGTCACAGGGCAGCATCATTTCAAAATTCCTTTCGTTTTCCTAATCCCATCATGGCAACAACCGCCGCGCCGCGCTTGAAGAGTCCCTTACGAAACCCCTTTGATTATCCTGCGATTCCTCGAATTCCTTGTGAAAGGACCGTTTTCAGTGTCTAATCGCCAGATGCGTTACCATTTCTCCGACTGCGTGCTTGATATAGACTCCCATACCCTGACCAGAGATGGTCAGGTGCAGAACATCGAACCGATGGTTTTTGATCTGCTGCATTTACTGGCCCGAAATTCCGGCAGCCTAGTGACGCGCGACCAGATGATCGACGTGGTCTGGCAAGGGCGCATTGTGTCTGAATCCGCCATCAGCGCCAGAATTTCCGCGATGCGCCGCGCCGTTGGGGACAACGGCAAAGTCCAGTCGATTGTGCGCACCGTCCCGCGTCGAGGACTGCAATTTGTGGCAAAGCTCGAACAGGCTGGAATGGAAGAAACCTCTGCGCCACCCGCTGCCCATCCAACCGTTAAATTTGCAACCAGCTTTGACGGCGTCAAACTGGCCTATGCTGTTTCGGGCAGTGGACCAGCAATTGTTCGCATACAACACTTCCCAACACATTTAGAACTCGAATGGCAGGATACCATCGATAGAAAACTGTTTGATGCGCTGGGCCGATCACACACACTGGTGCGCTACGATCAGCGCGGTTCCGGGTTGTCGGATATTTCGGTGGAGGCGTTAGGCTGTGCGCAAGACGTAGAAGACATCAAGGCGGTTGCCGACGCTGCAGGCCTTGACAGGTTTGCCTTGCTGGGAACTTCAAGCGATGCAATGCGGGCTGTCGAATTCGCGGTAAAATATCCTGAACGGGTTTCACACTTGATATTGTTGGGGGGCTATGTGGATGGACGCGTCGCCAGAGACAAGGCCGGCCCAACCAACACTCCCGAAACCATTGAGGCCATGTTGCGGGAAGGCTGGAATATCCCCGATAGCCCCTTTATAAAAGCATATTTGTCATTGTATTTCCCGACGGCCTCGAGCGAGTTATTACAGACATTGGTGAAAATGGTGCAGGCAAGCAGCAATGTTGAGAACATTTTACGGGTACGCGAGATCTTCAACAATCAATCTATCGCTGGGTCACTTGAAAATGTCTGCGCACCAACATTGGTGATGCATTCACGCCAAGATGCGGTGCATCCCCTCGCCGAAGCTCAGAAACTGGCCCGTGGTATTGCAGGCGCAGAGTTTCTGGTTCTCGAAAGCCCAAACCATTATCCCTTGCCCGAGGAGGCTAGTTGGCAAGTCCACGTGGATGCCATGCTTGAATTTCTTGATCGTGAAAATTAACGCGCCTATCGCCCGCTAACCCGTAGGGTGCGTGGTCCCCACGCACCGCACCTGTCGCAGCGCCTCGCTCACCGCCATCCCCGCACACATTGCCACATTCAGACTGCGCGCCGCACCTTGCATCGGCAAGCGCACGTGGGCGTGGCAGGCGTTATGCACGTCGTCCGGTACACCTGCGGATTCGCGGCCCATAATTATCGTATCACCTGCGCGAAACTCAAAATCCCACAACGTCGCCTCAGCCTTTGTTGTCATCAAAACCAACCGCCGCCCATCCGACGCTGCCCAAAAATCACCCCACGAATCATGCCGGGTCAAATCGGCAATATCGGCATAATCCATCGCCGCGCGCTTCAGCGATTTGATCGACAAGGGGAAGCCGCAAGGCCCGATAATGTCGAGCGGCACCCCGAAACAGGCGCAAAGCCGGATCATCGCCCCCAAATTCGGTGCTATGTCTGGTTGATATGCACAAAGGCGCATTGCTTTCTCCTCAACTGGTAAACTGCGGCGCAAAGTCCCTAGACTATTAAATAGGCCCTGTGTAGTAACGCCGTGACGGATAGGATTCCAACCTGCCCGACCCAATTACTATGCCCCGCAACTGGGGTGTGCAAGCCAATGGAGAGAAGCACGTGTCTCATTCTGATGACCACGCAGCAGGCAATCGCCGCGACTTCCTGTATGTAGCAACCGCTACAGCAGGTGCCGTGACCGCCGGTGCTGCAATTTGGCCCCTCGTCGACCAAATGAACCCAAGCGCCGATGTACGCGCCTTGGCATCTATCGAAGTAGATGTCGCCGACATAGAAGTCGGCACCCAAATCACCGTTAAATGGCGCGGCAAGCCAGTATTTATTCGCCGCCGCTCAGCTGCGGATATTGAATTGGCGCGCTCCACCGACTTGGCAGATCTGCCAGACAGTGACAGCCGCAACGCGAATAAACCGGGTGACGCAACAGACGCCAACCGCGCGATGGACGAAGCTGGCGAATGGCTGGTGATGATGGGCGTTTGTACCCACCTCGGTTGTGTGCCCTTGGGTGACGGTGCCGGTGATTTCGGCGGCTGGTTCTGCCCGTGTCACGGCTCACATTATGATGCCGCTGGTCGTATCCGCAAAGGTCCGGCCCCTGAAAACCTGCCAGTGCCCGTTGCGGTCATGAACGGCACAATCGTTAAGCTGGGATAGGGGGAAGATTATGTCTGGAATACCACACGATTCTTACGAACCAAAATCAAACTTTGAAAAATGGCTGGACGTGCGTCTGCCCATCGTTGGATTGATTTACGGGACAATTATGATCCCGACACCGAAAAACCTGAACTGGATGTGGATTTGGGGCATTGTCCTCGCCTTCTGTCTGGTTCTGCAAATCATCACCGGCATTGTGCTGGCGATGCACTACACTCCGCATGTGGATATGGCGTTTGACTCTGTTGAACACATCATGCGCGATGTGAATGGTGGTTGGGCCTTGCGCTACATCCACATGAACGGCGCATCCTTGTTCTTTGCTGCTGTTTATTCCCACATTTTCCGCGGTCTCTACTACGGGTCTTACAAAGCCCCGCGTGAGATTACCTGGATCATCGGCATGTTGATCTATCTGGCCATGATGGCCACCGCCTTTATGGGTTATGTGCTTCCTTGGGGCCAAATGTCCTTCTGGGGTGCCACCGTGATTACCGGCCTGTTCGGCGCGATCCCGGGCATCGGCGAGGCCATTCAAACATGGCTGTTGGGCGGGCCTGCGGTGGATAACGCCACACTGAACCGCTTCTTCTCGCTGCATTACCTGCTGCCGTTTGTGATTGCTACCTTGGTCGCTGTTCACATCTGGGCCTTCCACACCACGGGCAATTCAAACCCCACAGGTGTTGAGGTTCGTCGCGGTTCCAAAGAAGAAGTCAAGAAAGACACCGTTCCTTTCTGGCCCTATTACGTGATCAAAGATCTGCTGGCACTGGTTGTGATTCTGGTTATCTTCGTGGCAATCGTTGGCTTCATGCCAAACTTCCTCGGCCACCCGGACAACTACATCGGGGCAAATCCGCTATCGACTCCTGCGCATATCGTGCCTGAATGGTACTTCTTGCCTTTCTATGCGATCCTGCGGGCCTTTACTGCTGATGTGATGGTGGTGCAAATCGCCAGCTTCGTTACCGGTGGTATTGTGGACGCCAAATTCTTTGGTGTGATGGCGATGTTTGGCGCGATTGCGGTGATGGCTGTTGTGCCTTGGCTCGACACCTCGTCTGTGCGTTCCGGCAAATACCGCCCGATGTTCAAATACTTCTTCTGGATATTGGTGCTCGATTTCTTCGTGTTGATGTGGGTTGGTGCAATGCCGGCAGAACCGCCTTACTCGACGATCTCGCTCTATGCGTCTTTCTACTGGTTCGGTTACTTCCTGATCATCCTGCCTTTGCTGGGTGTGCTGGAGAAACCTCTGCCGGTGCCTGACACCATCGAGGCCGATTTCGATGCCCATTACCCGCCAAAAGACGCTGATGCGTCTGCCGCGAAATAAGAAAGAGAGGAGTTCAGAAATGAAAAATATCGTTCTTTCAACACTCGTTGCCCTTGGCCTAAGCATGGGCGGCAGCGCAGCGCTCGCCTCCGAAGCAGAGAGCCACATCACCGATTACGAATTCTCGTTTGAGGGTCCGTTTGGTAAGTTTGACCAAGCGCAGTTGCAACGCGGCTTGCAGGTCTACACCGAAGTGTGTTCTGCTTGTCACGGCTTGCGTCTGGTGGCGTTCCGAAATCTTGGTGATGCCGGCGGCCCGACTTATGGCGAAGCCGAAGTCAAAGCCTACGCGGCGCAGTGGGACATCTATAATGCCGAAGCAGACGAAGACCTGCCCGGCAAACCGGCCGACAAGTTCCCGGCCAACACCAGTGCCGGCGCACCTGACCTGTCGGTGATGGCCAAAGCCCGCGCCGGTTTCCACGGCCCTTACGGGTTGCTGTTCAACCAGCTGACCAAAGGCATGGGCGGACCGGAATACATTGCTTCGGTTCTGGCAGGCTATGACGGCCACGAAAAGGAACAGGCGGGCACCACGCTTTATGGTAACACCGCGTTCCCGGGTGGCAATATTTCCATGGCGCCCCCGCTTGAGGATGGTCTCGTTGAATTTGCTGACGGCTCCAAGAACGACGTGGAGAACATGGCGCAAGACGTGGCCGCATTCCTGATGTGGACCGCAGAACCTAAATTGATGGCACGCAAACAGTTCGGTCTGGTCGCGTTCATCTTCTTGGGCATTCTGGGTGTGCTGCTGTATCTGACCAACAAGAAATTGTGGGCCCCGATCAAGCGCAAAGAAGCCTAAGGGCATCTAATATATTCTGAGCAAGGCGGGTCAATGGCCCGCCTTTTTCTATTTCGAATTCGCTTTAAATATCCCCGCGCGGAGCGCAAAAGACTCTTGCCTCCGGCGGGGATATTTAAAACGAATTCGAAGAGTAACTTTAACTGCCCAAATACCGTTGCAGCACTGCTGGCGGATTGGCAAACAGCGTTTTAGTATCCACAGGCGCGTTGGCCACGCCCTCCGCAATCAGCACTGTTTGATCCGCGAGGTAATGGGCATCCTCTGGCTGATGCGTAACCATCAGCAAGGTGGTATTGCTCGCCGCGGTAATTTCCGCCACCAGATCCAGCATTTCATGTTTCAATGCTGGCCCAAGGGCGGCGAAGGGTTCGTCGAGCAACAACACCGGCTTGTCACGCAGCAAGGCGCGCGCGATGGCGACGCGCTGTTGCTGGCCGCCGGACAGCTCAGACGGGCGTTTGGTGCCATGTCCTTGCAGGCCGACGCGGGCAAGGGCCTCCCGCACGGTCTGCTTCTGGCTGGCGCTGAGTTTCAAATTGGGCTTCACCCCAAGCCCGATGTTTTGTTCTGCGGTCAAATGCGGGAACAGGTTGTGGTCTTGAAATAGCAGCGTGACGGGGCGTTTGGCGGGGGGCAGATTGGTAATATCAGTATCCCCATGCAAGATACGCCCGCCTACGGGATCGGTGAAGCCTGCCAGCGCTGACAGCAGGGTGCTTTTGCCACCGCCAGATGGGCCTAGCAGGGCGATCTTGTGGCCCGCCTCTATCTGGAAATCGGCGCGCAACTCAAAATCTCCGACCCGCAAGTGCAGGTTATCCAATGTGATGGTCAAGGCGGCCTCCTTTGTCAAAAGCCCAAAACAGGGCGAGGCTGGTAGCGATCAACAACAGGGCAACACCGCTGGCCGCCGCCATTTGGTATGATGTCATCAGGCGGTACATGGTCAGCGGCAGAGTTGCCATATCCGGCGGTGCAAACAGCGCGATGACGCCGAGGTCTCCCATTGATAAGGCCGCAGACAAGCCAGCTGCAAAACCCACGGGGCGTTTCAGGCGGGGCCAGATGGCGAGGCGAAAACGCGTCCAGCCTGTCATGCCAAGCGAGTTCCCGAGGCGGCCATAGAAATGTTCGGCACGGCTCATGGCGGGCAGGATTACGCGCAGGGCAAAGGGCAGTGACATAACGGCGTTGACGGCGATGGTGATTGGCAGGGCGGCTTTGAACGGGTCAACAACAGGGTTCAGCATGATGAACAGGCCGGTGCCGATCACAAAGGGCGAGGCGGCGAGCGACAGGAAGCCGATGATTTCCAGCAATTGCGCGGAACGTTTCCAGCGTGCGGTCAGGCTGACAATCAGCGCGGACAAGGCCAACGAGAGCAGGATGGCACAAAAGGCCGAAGTGATGGCAATGGCAACCGAGTTGCCAAGCGCAGGCCAGACTTGCGGTGGTAGCATCAACAGGTTTGGCGCACCTTTTAACAGGATTGACAGCAATGGCACGAACAGGAACAGACCGACAGTTAGCAACAGGATTTGGTCAGTCAGGACGTGGCGGCGGGATTTTCCGTCCCAGCGCCGCGCGGGGCGATCCATCCCGACAGCAAATCCCTGCGGAGCCGCGATCCACAGGGTCGCGGCGGCGGTAGCCGTACACAGGGCAAATTGGATCATCGCCAGCAGGGCCGCCTTGGACAGGTCGAAATCGAACCGCAGGGCTTGGTAAATGGCCAGCTCCACGGTGGTGGCGCGGGGACCACCGCCAAGGGCCAGCGCCACAGCAAAGCTGGTGATACAGAGCAGGAAGATTAACAGAAAAGCCCCCGGCACAACCGCGCGCAACATCGGACGTTCCAGCAGGTGGTTCACCTCTCCGGTGGTCATGCCCAGTTGTGCTGTCAGGCGAAAATGCTCAGACGGGATCGACAGCCAGCCTTGCAGGATAAACCGCGTCGCCAGTGGCAGGTTGAAAAATACATGCGCCAGCACCACGCCGCTGTAGCCGTAGATATTCAGCGGGGTTCCAATCAAGGTACTAACGTATCCGGTGCGGCCCCAAACCGCGACAATGCCCAGAACAGCAACAATGCCCGGCAGAATAAACGGCGCCCCCAGCAGCGAGACCATCAATTGCCGACCGCGAAACCTGCGCCGTGCAAGGGCGCGGGCGGTGGGGATGGCGAGTACCACGCTGAGGGTTGCCGACACCAAGGCTTGGGAAATCGTGAAACGGATGGCGGCCCAATCGGCAGGGCCGAGGCCAGCTTGAAAGCTGGCCTTGGACCAAACAGCCCCTACCGTGCCAAGGGTCAGGGCAAGCAGCAGCGCCAATGCACCGCCGCCTGCCAAGGCCCGTGTCAGGCTTAACGGCTGAGAACTGCGAGCCATTCGGCCAGTGCCTCGTCTTTGATTGCCTCAGCTTTACCCTCTGGGATTATCAAGCTCTCATTTGGGGTAATCAGGGTTTCAAAACCCGCAGGCAGACCGTCTTGCGAGAATACCGAAGGGTACATCCAGTTGGTTGTCGGGATAATCGACTGGAAAGTCGCCGAAGTCATAAACGCCAGAAACTGATCCGCCAATTCCGGCTGATCTGATGCTGCGAGTTTGCCCGCCACTTCGATTTGCAAGTAATGTCCCTCCTCAAATGACGCCGCCGCTTTGCTGTCGTCTTCCTCGGCGATCAGGTGATAGGCGGGTGAGGTGGTGTAGGACAGAACCATATCCGCCTCGCCCTCCAAGAACATGCCGTAAGCCTCTGACCAGCCTTTGGTGACGGTCAGGATATGCGGCTCTAACCCTTCCCAGATCGTATCGGCCTTATCGCCATAAGCAGTTTTCACCCAGAGCAGCAGGCCAAGGCCGGGGCTGGAACTGCGCGGGTCCTGAATGACGATCTTGAAATCCTCGGGCATATTTATCAGGTCTCTAAAACTATTGGGCGGCGCGCTGAGTTTGTTCTTGTCATAGACAAAAGCGAAATAGCCCCAGTCGTAGGGCAGAAAAGTGTCGTCCGTCCAATCTACTGGCACGTCCAGATGCGTTGGGCGGTTGGTCAGCGGCGCAAACAGGCCGGTGGCCTTAGCGCGCGCGGTCAGGTTGGTGTCCAGCCCCAGCAGAATATCCGCCTCGGTGCGGGCGCCTTCCAATTGCAAACGCGACAAAAGCGCGGCACCATCGCCTGCCCCGACAAGTTTCAAATCGCAGTTGCACTCCGCCTCGAACGCCGCCTCGACCTTGGGGCCAGGCCCCCAGTCAGAGACAAAACTGTCATAGGTGTAGACAGTAAGAACGGGCTTATCTTGGGCAGCAACAGCGCTGGCCCCAAGGCAAAGTCCCGCAGCAAATAGAATAGGTCTGATCATATCATCCTCCATTGGCTACAGGCGCAGGTCTGGTTCGGATGATCCGTTACCTTCCCTCCGCCGGTATGATCCGGTTCAGGTTCAACGGGTCACGCGATGCGTATCTCAGCCGTAAGGCCCCCCGAGGTAGGTTCAGGAATAGGAGCATTTACGAGGATTGCAAGCGAAATTCCCTTTTCGCGGTTGCCTGCATGGGGTAATCAGACCCCAATCAAGGAGACTGCCCCCATGTCGATGAATTCTTTTGGCCACCTGTTCCGCGTCACCACTTGGGGCGAGAGCCACGGCCCTGCCATTGGCGCAACGGTTGATGGCTGCCCGCCGAACGTGCCGCTAGAACCCGCGATGTTGCAGCAGTGGCTGGACAAGCGCAAACCGGGGCAGAACAAATACACCACCCAAAGGCAAGAGGCCGATCTGGTGGAAATCATGTCTGGCGTGTTTGAGGGCAAGACCACCGGCACGCCAATTCAGTTGATGATCCGCAACACGGATCAGCGCTCGAAAGATTACTCCGACATCATGGAGAAGTTCCGCCCCGGCCATGCGGATATCACCTATTGGCAGAAATACGGTATCCGCGATTATCGTGGTGGTGGGCGGTCCTCGGCGCGGGAAACGGCGTCACGGGTGGCGGCAGGCGGCGTGGCGCGCGAGGTTTTAACCGCGATGGTGCCGGGGCTGTCGATCACTGGCTGTATGGTGCAGATGGGACCGCATAAGGTGGACCGCGATAATTGGGATTGGGACCAGATCGCGCAAAACCCGTTCTGGACACCGGACGCACAGGCAGCGACGGATTGGGCGGCGTATTTGGATGGCTTGCGCAAATCCGGCAACAGCGTTGGTGCTGTGGTCGAGGTAGTTGCGCGCGGCGTTCCCGCTGGCCTCGGCGCGCCGGTTTATAACAAGATCGACACAGACATAGCGGCGGCGATGATGTCTATCAATGCCGTGAAGGGCGTCGAGATCGGCGCAGGCATGGGCGCGGCTGAACTGACCGGCGAAGACAATGCGGATGAGATATTCATGGGGCCAAACGGGCCGGAATTCTCGTCCAACCACGCGGGCGGGATACTTGGCGGGATTTCAACAGGGCAGGATATTATCTGCCGCTTTGCGGTGAAACCCACCTCCTCCATCCTGAAAACCCGCCAGACGATCACCAAGTCAGGCGAGGCCGCCGAGATCATCACCAAAGGTCGCCATGATCCATGTGTGGGTATTCGTGCGGTTCCAGTGGGCGAGGCGATGATGGCCTGCGTGCTGCTGGATCACCTGTTGCTGCATCGGGGGCAGGTTGGGGGCAATCAGGGGGTGATTGGGTAGGTGTTTGGGTTATTAGTGGATATTTGGGAAAACGACGCTAAGGTCGGGTGAGCGGACAAAGCGGCTAAATATATTAACTGCGCCCAAGACTTACGTTAACCCGTAGCGACTATCATTGTTTGACAAAGTGTCGCCAATTCTACTATGGATAGGAGATGGCTCCCCACCCCTCCCTCACTGCACCAAAAATAACAATCGGTCCCGATCCGCTAAAACCTGTTGAGCAAATGGACCCATATAAATTGTGCTGGTGTCGTTCCGGCAAAAAATATAAGTGGTGCCACTTCCGCCGTGAAAAGCAGAACGAGAGTAATGTTTTTGAACTAGAACAACAGTTTTTCTCTGAACTGCGGGAAGGCTACTGCTCCCATCCCGCTCCTTCTCCTGACAGTCCTTGTAGTACGACAATTATCAAGGCTCACACAGTCCAGAAAAAAGGCGGTCTTTCAGCTATCGCAGAAGCTGGTCACGTTCTGACTGTCAAGCCAATCATGAAAGAAATGATTAAGACGGAGGGCAACCCACAGCCCCGAAAGATTGGAGTGAAGAAAGCGTCAGTATTTCCGGGCTTTTGCAGTAAACATGACTCAGATTTATTCAAACCTGTAGAGGGCAAGTCGCTGACTTTAGGGACACAAACGGCGTTCCTTTTCTCATACCGTGCCGTCGCTTATGAACCTTTTTCAAAGGAAGGGCAGCGCCAATTCACCTTGAATATGCGGGAAGCTGATAGCGGCATGCCGTTCTGGAATCAGGCTAAGTTACAGTCATTTCTATACGACATGATTAATGGCCTTGAACTCGGAGTGCGCGACGTCAAGTGTTGGAAAGATCAATTCGACGAACAATTACTATCTGGTTCGCATGACGACTTTCATTTTGTTGCCGTCCGTTTTGATTCAATTCTGCCAATAGTTGCATGTTGCGCATTTCATCCTGAGTTTGATCTCAATGGAGCCCACCTACAGCAGCTAGGGCAGGACATGTTTGAACTAGATCACGTTACTCTTACCGTGACGGCGTTCGAGGGAAATACGGTTGTTGTTTTTGGTTGGATTGGACCTCAAAATGGTCCCGCAAGGACGTTGGCTGATTCATTCCTCGCGATTGACGACTCCCGTAAGGCAGATGCGTTAGTACGCCTTCTATTTATCCATACGGACAATGTATTTCTCCGTCCGAGTTGGTGGGCATCTCTTTCAGAAAGCTCTCAAGAAGTGCTCAATGATATGACACGTAGTGGCACACACGTGCGCGAGCGCACTGGCGCAGAGTTTGCCGATGCTTCCATAAAATTCATCACCGCTGACATTATCGAAACAGTCTCCGGATGATCAAAACACTTTTGCCCCAACCCAACCTAAACTGTACGATAAGTTTACGTAAAGGGCTCGAAGCATACCTCTGATGGTTTTTGCCAGATGAGCATTTACTCTCAAAGCTAATTTTTCGACCACAAGTCTCACCGCCGCAGCCACCATTCCATAAACACCAAATTCGGCACCCAGCAGATCCATGCCAGATAGATCGAGGCGGCGGTGTAATCCAGGCCACCGACCATGAACATCGGGATGTAGAGGCGCAGGGTTACGGCGGCGAAGGTGAGCGCGAAGGAGCGCAGCATCCAGCGGCGGTGCTCGGTTATGCGGCCTGCCATGGCGAGGCGGATGGCGTTGGCGGTGAATGTGATCCACAGGATCGACAGGAGGGTGAAGCCCGTGCTGGCGATGGCACCGCCTTTGGCGTTTAGGGCGATGACAATACCAGAGAGGCCAGCCGTCAGGATTGCCACGCCGTAGAGGCGGCCTGTCCAGCGGTGCAGGCTTGGTCTGCGGGCGCGCAGTTTGGGGAAGAATTGTAGGGTTCCGAGTACCAGCGCAAGGGGGGCTGCGGTGACGTGCAGGGTGAATGCCGTCAGGTGATTGTTGATGTGGCCGGGCATGTCGGGGAAGGCCAGCGCCATGCCGAGCAGCAGGAAACGGAAGGACACCAGCGCGATGAGTACACTGGTAACGGCAATCAGGATCAGGGGGAAGCGGCTCTGGGTCATTGGGGTTCTCTTTAAGTTGACAGTGTCTAGTTAGGTAATAAATTTGACACTGTCAAGTCTTGTGATACTGTGCGTAAATGACCCAAAAAAAACGCCCGCATCACCACGGAAATCTGCGCGAGGCCCTGATCCTTGCGGGGCTGGAGCTGATGGTTGAGGGTGGGCCAGACGCGCTCAGCCTGCGAAAATGTGCAGCCCGCGCCGGGGTTTCCCACGCCGCCCCTGCGCATCATTTCAAGGGGTTAAGCAGTTTGGAACTGGCGATTGTCGCCCGTGGCCATGCAATGTTCGCCGAGTTTATGATTGCGGCAAGGGGCAAGGCTGAGGATGCGCCCCATGCGCAGTTGAGTGCCATTTGCGCGGGCTACATACAGTTTTCCTGCGAGCACTCAGCCCTGTTCAAATTCATGTTTTTGCCGCGCGAAATTCGGCCTGACTTGTTTGACAGCGTGACTTGGGAACAGTTTACGATAGAATCCTCTGCCTCCTACCAAGTGCTGCGCGACGCCTGCCTGCCGTTTGAAACTGGGGCGGCGGACGGCCTTGCAACAGAGGTGATGGTCTGGTCGTTGGTTCATGGCTATGCGATGTTGTTCAGCGGCCAATCGCGGCTGGCGTCACATGATGTGGCAATACCGGATTTTGCGCAGATATTACCAATGTTGGCCCTAAAGGCTGTTTAGGAAATGGATCAATGCGGCGCGGTCTTGGGGTGGCATTTTCACAACTTGGCTTTGCACAGCCTGTGCCTCGCCGCCATGCCATAGCACGGCTTCCAACAGATTGCGCGCCCGACCGTCGTGTAGAAACGTCGTGTGGCCGCTGACGTCTTGAGACAGGCCAATACCCCAAAGCGGCGGGGTGCGCCATTCGGTGCCTGTGGCGACGCCCTCGGGGAAACCATCCGCCAGACCCGCGCCCATATCGTGCAGCAGGAAATCGCTGTAGGGCCAGATCAGCAGGGCACTTAGCTCGGGGCGTTTGGGCAGTTTATCGGTGAAAAATTTTGGCCGGTGGCAAGCAATGCAGCCGGTCTGGTAGAACAGCTGTTTGCCGCGCAGAACGGTTTTATCCGCCGTGCCTGTGCGGGCGGGCACGGCGAGTTGGGCGGAATATTCAGCGACAAAGTCGAAGTTGGTAGCGGAGATTTCCGGCGGTTCTGTGCCGTTCTGGATCAGAGTGTTCGAGATGCCGATGTCATTGGCAAAGGCCGCCGCCGTTTGCTGGCGAATGGTGGGGCTGGCAGCTTTGAGGCCAAAACGGCCCAGCATTTTTTGCCCCGTTTCCACGTTTATGGCCCAATTGGCACGGCCAGAAATACCGTCTTGATTGGTGTCATCCGGGTCCGTTAGCGCCAGAATATCCTTGGCAGAAATAGCCTCGATCAGGCCAAGACCGATCATTTGCGGTGCAACGCGGGGGGAGAGTTTTGTATTGGCTTGCAGCGGACCCCGAGAGAGGTTTTCAATGTGATAAGTTGGCGTGCGCAGACTGGCCGTTTCGCCGCCAGACAGGACAACGGTGGTTTCGGCATAACTCACTTGTAACTGGAATTCCGGCGCGCCGTGGGTGGCGAAATCTTGCAATTGCGGGCCGTAGGTTGGGTCTGGCAGGGTGGCGAGATAAGTTTGCAAACCCGCCGCGGGCGCGCCGATTTTCATCAGCAGGGAAACCGCATCATCTTGCGGCCCCATAGGCGGGTGGCCGCGCCCGTCGTTCAGATGGCACTGCTCGCACGATCGGGCATTGTAATCGGGGCCAAGGCCGGAAAACACCCCCTGCCCTGGCTGCCATTCGCGGCGGAACAGGGCGTTGCCGAGTTTAAAATCCACCTCTTTGCTGGTGGCCAGATTGGGGGTTGGGACGGAGAATGCCTTGGGGCCAGCGCCGCGCGGCGCGGTTGCTGTACCGGCGGGATTTGCCTCGGACGGTTCCGGTTTGGTGAAGTCGCGGGTGGGTTGGGTTAGCTGCCGCACAAAGCTGTTTTCGGCCGTTTGAACGGAGGTGGCGGCGCATAACGCGAGTATTAATGTAGTTCTAAACATGGCCGAACCTAACGTTATTTTCTGAATGTGTAACAGGCCAAAGCACAACATATTCAATCTCTGGCAAAGATTTGCTACTTGGGTTTGTCGGTTATTGGCGCTAGAGCAACGCCATGAACCAGCAATCACCCCTTAGTTTCGACAATGTATCCCTGAGCAAAGAGGGCAAACGCATCATCGGCCCGCTGTCGCTGGAACTAACCGAGCGGCGCATCGGCATTGTCGGGCGCAACGGGTCGGGAAAATCCACCTTTGCGCGGCTGCTGGCAGGGTTGATTGCGGCGGACAGTGGGCGGGTGCATCTGAATGGCGTCGATGTGTTCAAAGACCGCAAGTTGGCGCTGCGCCATATCGGGGTGATATTTCAGAACCCGGATCACCAGATTATTTTCCCCACAGTTCAAGAAGAAATCGCCTTTGGTCTGCAACAGCAAGGACGTAAAAAACCGGCGGCGATGGCGGAGGCGCTGGAGGTTTTAACCCAGCACGGGCGCGCGGATTGGGCGGATCGCAATACGCATGTGCTGTCACAGGGGCAGCGGCATTTCCTGTGTTTAATGGCAGTGCTGGCGATGCAACCCTCGCTGATTGTGCTGGATGAACCCTATGCGGGGCTGGATATTCCGACCTCGATGGGGCTGCACCGCGAGCTCGCGGGGTTGGCGCAGTCTCTGGTGCTGATTACCCATGATCCTGCTGCGCTGACAGGCTTTGATCGGGTGATCTGGCTGGAGGCTGGTGAGGTGTTTCAAGACGGGCCGGCGGATGTGGTGCTGGACGCCTTTACCGCCGAGATGCGCCGTTTGGGGCAAATGGAATGCTGACGCTGACGCTCGAGCAGCAAAGCTGGGCGCACCGCGTGCCGGTCGGGCGCAAATTGCTGGTTCTGTTTGGGGCCACATTGTTTTTGTTTCCGGTGGTCAGCCTGCCGATTCTGTTGGGATGTTTGGGCGTTGTTACCATTCTTTACCTGTCCGTAGGACTGGTGGCCCTTAAGGCGGGGCTGTCTATGGCACGGCCGATTGTTTTGGTTTGCGCGATTATTCTGGGCTATCACCTGTTCATCGGGCAACTGCTGGCAGGCATCGGTATCACCCTGAAAATCCTTGCCATGGTGGGGTTTGCCAATTTTGTCACCATGACCTCGCGCCTGTCGGATATGATGGAAGTCACCATCTGGATGCTATCCCCGTTTGAGCGTTTTGGCGCCAACACCCGCGCGGTGGCGATGGCCTTCGCCTTGGTCATGCGTTTCACTCCGGTGTTGATCCACAAAGGTTCTGCCCTTACAGAAGCGTGGCGCGCCCGAAGTGCGGCAAGAGCGAAATGGCATGTAACCATACCATTGGTATTGCTGGCACTGGATGACGCGGAAAACGTTGCCGAAGCCCTTAGGGCACGCGGTGGCATGGGTCAAAACGGAGACACCCCATGGAACGAAACCTAGTATATATCGCGCTGTTTGCAGCGCTTATTGCAGCCCTTGGATTGCTGCCTAAGATAACACTCGGCAGTGGCATCCCGATCACGGCACAAAGCCTCGGGATTATGCTCTGTGGCACCATCCTTGGCGCAAAACGCGGCGCGCTTGCCGTGTTGCTTTTCCTCGGCCTTGTGGCCATTGGCCTGCCGCTGCTGGCCGGTGGACGCGGCGGTCTCGCCTCTTTTGCCTCCCCTTGGGCCGGCTTCCTGTTCGGCTTTCCGGTGGCGGCATTCGTCACGGGTCTGGTGGTTGAGAAATGGCGTGGTGGCAATATGGCGCTGGTCGCTGGCGTCGGTGCAATTATCGGCGGCATTGTGGTGCTGTATCTGATCGCGCTGGCCTATTACATGGTGATGACGGGTACACCGTTGATGGGGGCTGTCACCACAGTTGCCCTGCCGTTCATTCCAGGTGATCTGATCAAAGCGGTTCTGGCAGCGCTCATCACCCAAGCCATTTGGAAAGCACGCCCCAACGCGGTACTTTCGCGGGCCTAAAACTATCGCTCCGGCTCTTGGCAGCCGGAATGATTTTGACTAAGAGCGGGGCAAGCCACTAAAAGGATTGCCCCGCCATGTTTCCAAACACATTTGCCGACAAAGCAGTGATGGCCGAATTGGCCGCAAAGATGCTGCTGGAAATCAAGGCGGTGAATTTCCGCGCCAACGAGCCGTATATCTTCGCCTCCGGCCTTGCCTCCCCTGTCTATATTGATTGCCGCAAGCTGATCAGCTATCCGCGCATCCGCTCGGCGCTGATGGATTTTTGCGTGGCAACCCTGTACCGCGACGTGGGGTTTGAGCAGTTCGACGCTGCCGCAGGTGGCGAAACTGCCGGCATCCCCTTGGCCGCATGGATTGCTGACCGCATGGCGCTGCCGATGCAATATGTGCGCAAAAAGCCCAAGGGTTACGGGCGCGACGCGCAGATCGAGGGCGATATTTCCGAAGGCCAGCGGGTGTTGCTGGTGGAGGATCTGACAACAGACGGTGGCTCCAAGATCAAATTTGCCGAGGCAATCCGCAAAACGGGGGCGACTTGCGACCATACGTTGGTGGTGTTCTATTACGATATTTTCAAGAACACCCATGAGATGCTGGCCGAGAACGGGTTGAAGCTGCACTATCTAGTGACATGGTGGGACGTGCTTGCCGTGTGCCGCAAAGAAGGGCATTTCGATACGGCAACGCTGGATCAAGTCGAGGCATTTTTGAATGATCCGTTGGGCTGGTCCAAGGCCAATGGCGGGGTTTATGAGTTGCCAGCGAAGTAGCAACTGTATTATTCATCGCACCTCTCGCCATGGTGTTCCTCTTTTTAGGACGGCATTAGCGGTTATCAGCAATTTGCGCGCGACGGCAATCTGGACAAGCTTGTGCGGCTTGCCTTTGGCCTTTAACCGTTTGGCAA
>JAJRPO010000002.1 GCA_024280735.1 Alphaproteobacteria bacterium
ACGGTATCCCAAAAGCTCAATTCGGGTTATATTTGAAGGAGTGTGAGTGGAGATTTAACAACAGTGACCCTTCAGATCAGTTATTACAGCTAAGACAATGGGTTAGACATCATCTAAGGTAGTTATCTGGGTCAGCCCCAACAATTGAATATTGAAACAATAACAACTTTAGCCATCGAAAACCTTTCAGAAGACGCAAAACCAGAAGATATTGCGCCTGACTTCATCACTAATTTCTTTAGCAAATGCAGGAATGTTTCAGACAAGGATATGCAATCCTTTTGGGCACGACTTTTGGCAGGTGAAGCTAATGACCCCGGCAGTATCTCAAAAAGGACTTTAGCCATTGTGGATCAGTTGGAGAAGAAGGACGCCGTGATGTTTACCAAATTTTGCTCCACTGTCTGCACGTTAAATGGCTCTCCATTGCCGTTTTTTACAGCTAGGGTCCAAAAAATCATGTTCTCAAAAGAGTTCACTTTTGAGAACATTGCCCATCTAGAATCCCTTGGGTTTCTCAAGTTTCTACAAACTGGATTTTCCCAAACTCTCTCTAAAGACGAAAAAGAATTCGAAATTAGTTACTTTGATAAGCGTATAGTTGTTGTCTTCAAAAACTCACTTGTTGCTCTTGATACTGGCAGTTGCATTCTGACCGAAGCGGGTCGACAATTGAGCAGGTTTTCTGGCGCAAAGCCTGACGATAGTGTTTTTGACACTATAATTAAAGATTGCATGCACCCAGGCAGTTTAGTTTTTTCACCACTGTGACAACGCTATGTAAACCTTTTTCGCCATCAAACACGTTATCGTTAAACTCCGCTGAACATGCTCCTGCTGCCTTTCCCCCCTTGCACCCATTCTCAATTCTCGGTAGCACAACTGCGAGATTCTGACACACCCACCATTGAAGGATTACTATCATGGCCAGAGCAAAAATCGCATTGATTGGCGCGGGACAAATCGGCGGCACGCTTGCCCATTTGGCAGCCCTTAAGGAACTTGGCGACATCGTCATGTGCGACATCGCAGAGGGTATTCCACAGGGCAAAGCTTTGGATATCTCCGAAAGCTCTCCCGTTGACGGGTTTGACGCGGCGGTCACAGGCACCAATGATTACGCCGACATAGCTGGCGCAGATGTATGCATCGTCACCGCAGGCGTGGCGCGCAAACCGGGGATGAGCCGCGATGACCTGCTGGGCATCAACCTGAAAGTGATGAAAGCTGTCGGCGAAGGCATCGCCAAAAACGCCCCTAACGCCTTTGTGATCTGCATCACCAACCCGCTGGACGCCATGGTTTGGGCGCTTCGCGAATTTTCCGGCCTGCCAAAAGAAAAAGTCTGCGGTATGGCGGGTATTCTGGACAGCGCCCGTTTCCGCCACTTCCTCGCGGACGAATTCAAAGTGTCGATCAAAGACGTCACCGCCTTTGTTCTGGGCGGCCACGGCGATACCATGGTTCCGCTGACACGTTATTCCACAGTTGCAGGCATCCCGTTGCCGGACCTGATTAAAATGGGCTGGACCACCCAGGAAAAGCTCGACGCCATCGTGCAACGCACCCGTGACGGCGGTGCCGAAATCGTTGGCCTGCTGAAAACCGGCTCAGCCTTCTACGCCCCTGCTGCATCCGCCATTGAAATGGCCGAAGCCTACCTAAAAGACCAAAAACGCGTGCTGCCCTGTGCCGCAAATATCGAGGGCGCATACGGCCTCGACGGCATGTATGTGGGCGTCCCAACCATAATTGGTGCCGGTGGCATCGAAAAGGTAATCGAGATTTCCCTGAACAAAGAAGAACAAGCCATGTTCGACAAATCAGTGGATGCAGTTAAGGGCCTTGTCGCCGCTTGTCAGGAAATTGACGGGTCGCTGAAGTAGGCCTGGTTGGGTTTGAACTAAAAAAGGCCCTTGCTTAATGGCAAGGGCCTTTTTGTTATCTGTACTCAATCAGCAATTATTAATTTATTTTTGAAAGAAGGTCCGGGTTCACTACCAGATTTCTTACGCCGTGCGCGTGATCTTCCTTAAACACATTGCCCTCTAACCATTTGCCAACGCTCAGAATATTTACTTTTGCGACTTGCGGCCTTACGCTCCAAGTAACCTGAAACGGCGACCCGTGTTCGTTGTATCCGGGACCAGTGGTCGACCCGGCATATTGCACAGGCGTTCCGGTATTTGATGGGATATTGGTTGCTTGCTGCATTCCATCGACAACACCAACATTAGCCAACTCGACAAAATCCAGTGCAGATTCGTCATTAACCAAAACATACACTTGTGTTTCGACCCGCAATTGCGGGTTGTTAATAGCTTCGCTCAGGCAAGCCCCGAGTGTAGGGCCAGGTGTGACGAGTGCTGTTGAATAAACATAATGTACTTCGATGGTATCACCGGGTTCAAGATCGCCGTGTTCGGTAGCACCTATCTTCATATCAACGTCTGCCATCTCCGCATCAGTCAACATACCTGAATACTTAAAACCCGTGCTATAACCATGCCCGTCGCCATTTCCAGCGTATTTAGTGAACTCACCACCTTTGTGTTCGGCATTTTCATGAAAATGGATATTGCACAGGTTCATGCTTGTAGACGCTGGTGCCCCCTCAAAAGCACGCGAATTATTGCCCATCACCGCGTCAATATCGCGAGGAGACTGAGGCCCAAAACCGGCACCCATGCTGGTTTCTTTTAACATTGCGCGCTGTTCCGAAATAACGTCGTCAGGCACTGCCCCGTGGTTTTCCGAACCCGCCAATACTGGGTAAGCAGAAGCCAGGGCACAGGCCACTACAGCGATCTTAATAGTTGTATTCTTCATTTTGTTCTCCGAAAATTGAATAGGTCTAATCTCTAGTTGCTCTACAAAAGAAATCAACTGGAAATCCCTTTTTCAAAGCCCCCTTCACCCATCTATAAACCCACCCGACTGCCGTGACCACAGGTCCGCATATAGCCCGCCCTTTTCCAGCAGTTCCGCGTGGGTCCCCTGCTCCAAAACCCGCCCGAGGTCCAGCACCACAATCCGGTCCATCCGCGCGATGGTGGATAGGCGATGCGCCACGGCGATCACGGTTTTATTTTCCATCACCGTGTTCAGGGTTTTCTGGATATGTGCCTCGACTTCGCTGTCGAGCGCCGATGTCGCCTCGTCCAAAATCAGGATCGGCGCATTTTTCAGGATTACGCGGGCAATCGCAATGCGTTGGCGTTGACCGCCGGACAGTTTGACCCCGCGCTCCCCCACTTGCGCATTATAGCCGCGCCGCCCTTGCGGGTCTTCCAGATCAAGGATGAAATCATGCGCCTCGGCCTGTTTGGCGGCGAGGATCATTTCGTCCTCAGTTGCCTCGGGCCGCCCGTACAGAATATTCGCGCGAACCGAGCGGTGCAGCAGGGAATTATCCTGTGTCACCATGCCGATCTGGCCACGCAAACTGTCCTGTGTCACGTCGCCAATCGATTGCCCATCAATCAGGATGTCGCCGCCCTCTGGATCACGAAACCGCAACAGCAGGTTAACAAGGCTGGATTTCCCCGCGCCTGAGCGGCCAATCAAGCCAATCCTCTGCCCGCTCTCGATCACCAGATCAATGCCATCCAAGCCCCCCGTTTCACGGCCATAATGATGCGTCAACCCGCGTATCTCCACGCGGCCTTTATCCACCACCAGCGCCTTGGCATCCGGTATGTCCACCACTTCTTGCTCCACCGAAATCGAGCGCAGCCCCTCGCGGATGATACCAAACTGGTCAAACAGGCGCACCGTCACCCACATGATCCAGCCGCTCATACCGTTCATTCGTGTGACCAGCGCCACGGCGGCGGCGACCTCGCCCATGGTCATCAGATCGCGCGACCAAAGCCAGATTGCGGTGCCCAGAACGCCGACAATCAGAATGCCGTTGATCACGTTTAGCCCGATCGACAGCTCTGTCATAAGGCGCAAAAACCGTTGGAACCGCAGGCGCAGACGGCGGATTGCGGATAGGGCATAACGCTCCTCGCTGCCCGTCGTCGCAAACAGTTTCACCGTTTCAATGTTGGCATAGGCATCCACAATCCGCCCCGTGGTGAGCGACCGTGCATCAGACCATTTTTCCGAGGCCGAGGCCACACGGCGCGCAATAAAACGCACATAAAGGCAGTAAACCACCAGCCAGATCAGCAGCGGAATTGCCAGCCGACCGTCGATCTGCGCCAGAATAAACGTCGCGCCCATTACATAGGTTGCCGCATACCAGAGCGCCTCAAACGACATGTACACACTGTCATTCACCGCCGCGCCGATCTGCATCACGCGGTTGGACAAACGCCCCGCAAAATCATTCTGAAAGAACCCCATGGATTGGCCCAGCAGATGTTTATGGGCGCGCCAGCGGGTTTGTTCTTGCAGGTTCGAGGCCAGTGTTTGCTCCAAAAGAAAGTGATCCAGCCCGATGAAAATTGGCCGCAGCAGCATGATAAAGACAATCGCGAGGATCAACTCGCCCTTGTTCTGCGCCCAGAAATCCGCAGGCCCCGCCTCCCGCATCAGATCGATCACGTGGCCAAAATAGAAGATCAAGCCAGTTTCCATCAGCGCAACGATCAATCCAGCGACAGCGATAAACGGCAGCATTTTGCGGAACGGATAAATTTGGGTTTTGACATAGGCCCAGAGGGTCGCAGGTGGTGTATCACTGGGGAAATCGGCAAAAGGATTTACAAGATTTTCAAAGAAGCGGAACATGGTTGCCCTCCTGTGGGCCGGATCGAGATGGTGGGGGAGGCGTTTGGCCAACCCTTTTGGATCAGCGCATTAGCGTGGCATTAAAATCCAAAAATAGACCATCAACATATCCTTTACATGTTCAGATTGTTTGATAAGCAAGTTTTTCCCTTTTGTCAGCAAAAATTTTGTGTGCCCTTGGTAATCCCGCGGCGCACGCCTATATTGTGACTTATGAAACAGCTATTCATCGCCGCCTTACTGGCCACCACCGCCGTCCCTGCATCCGCCGGAATCTTTGATTTGTTTGATGAGTTCTCTGAGGAATCGCAAAATTTCCTGGAGAAGTGGGGCAAAAAGATTGGCCCCTCCCTAGAGGCGTTTGGCCCGCAACTGGACGCCCTTCTGGACAAGGTTGACGACTGGACGATGTATGAATTGCCGGAGATATTGGATAACGGCGACATCATTATGCGGCGGAAAACGCCACGAGCGCCGGACGAACCCACCGAGGTGGTACCGGAAAATCCGAGCATCGAGCTGTAAAGCCCTTTCCCTTCGCGCCGGAACGCCCTAAATCTCTGACAACACCAGATTTTAGGAGCCGACCCCATGTTCACCATCCCTGCCCCCGACCTGCCCCGTGACCACCGCGACCCCGCAACGGGCGACGATTTGGGCAACTTGCCGGAATGGCAGCTTGATGATCTGTACCCATCCATGGACGGGCCGGAAATCACCAAAGATATGGAATGGCTGGGCGGGGAATGTGCCGCATTTGCCAATGATTACGAGGGCAAACTGGCGGGGTTGAATGCCGCTGACATGCTGACTTGCATCACAAGGTACGAACGTATCCAGTCGATTTCGGGCCGCGTGATGTCATTTGCCGGCTTGCAATATTATCAGAACACTTCGGACGCTGACCGTTCAAAATTCATGGCTGACATGCAGGGCACAATTACTGATTATTCAACGCCATTGGTGTTCTTCAGCCTGGAAATGAACCGCATAGATGACGCGCAGCTTGACGCGATGATGGCTGAAAATTCCGGCCTCAACCGCTATAGGCCCGTGCTGGAACGGATGCGCGCGATGAAGCCTTACCAACTGTCGGACGAGCTGGAAAAGTTCCTTCACGACCAATCAGTTGTCGGCTCAACGGCGTGGAACCGACTGTTTGACGAAACCATGGCATCCTTGATGTTTACGGTGGACGGTGAGGAGTTGAACCTTGAAGCCACCCTAAACCTGCTGTCGGACACCGACCGCGCCACCCGTGAAAAAGGTGCGCGTGCGCTGGCAACGGTGTTTAAGAAAAACATTTCGCTATTTGCACGGATCACCAACACGCTGGCCAAGGAAAAAGAGGTCGAGGATCGTTGGCGCGGCCTGCCGACCCCGCAAGCGGGCCGCCACCTCGCCAATCATGTAGAGCCGGAGGTCGTCGAGGCCCTGCGCAACGCGGTCGTGGCCGCCTACCCCAAGCTGTCGCACCGTTATTACGCGCTGAAAGCCAAGTGGATGGGATTGGAAACCATGCAAGTCTGGGATCGCAACGCGCCGCTGCCAGACGAGGACAGCACCGCGATCCATTGGGACGATGCGCGCAAAATGGTGCTGGATGCTTACCGCGATTTTTCACCGGAAATGGCTGATATTGCGGAACCTTTCTTTGACAAGGGCTGGATTGATGCGGCAGTAAAACCGGGCAAGGCGCCGGGTGCCTTCGCCCATCCGACGGTTGTTGACGTGCATCCATACGTGATGTTGAACTACCTCGGCAAACAGCGCGATGTAATGACGCTGGCCCATGAACTCGGCCACGGTGTGCATCAGGTATTGGCGGCTGGACAAGGCGAATTGCTGTCCTCTACCCCGCTAACCCTCGCTGAAACAGCCAGTGTATTCGGCGAAATGCTGACTTTCCGCAAGCTGCTGGACAACGCAGCTGATAAGGCAACGCGCAAGCGCTTGTTGGCTGGTAAAGTCGAGGATATGATCAACACCGTGGTGCGCCAGATTGCGTTCTACGATTTTGAATGCAAATTGCACGACGCGCGGGCCGACGGCGAATTGACCCCTGACGCCATCAACGCGCTCTGGATGTCGGTGCAAGGCGAGAGCCTCGGCCCCGTGTTTGATTTCATGGACGGCTATGAAACCTTCTGGGCCTACATCCCGCACTTCATCCACTCGCCGTTTTACGTCTACGCCTATGCGTTCGGTGACGGTCTGGTAAACGCGCTCTATGCTGTCTACGCCGAGGGTGACCCAGATTTCCAAGCCAAATATTTCGAGATGCTGCGTGCTGGCGGCTCCAAACACCACAAAGAACTGCTGGCCCCCTTTGGGCTGGACGCCAGTGATCCAAAGTTCTGGGATAAAGGGCTGAGCCTGATCAGTTCAATGATTGATGAGCTGGAAGCGATGGAATCGTGATTTATCTGCGTGGTTGCGATGCCCCCCTGAGAGGCGGCACCGCAACCACATCACGTCAATTAAATACCCTATTCCCAACAAAACTTGAATTTCCGTTCGGTTTGTGATTGTTTTCCCTCCAAAGGGGCAATTCCCCCTGCTGCGGGTTTAATCAGATCCGTAATAATTTCATTTGGGGGGGCTAACCTAATGTTCAACAATAAAGTTACCGGTAACATCAACGATAATCTGCTTTATGGCAGCACGGGTTCTGACGACATTCTGGGGTTGGCGGGCAGTGATACACTCCACGGTAGGGCCGGAAATGATCGGCTGAACGGCGGCATCGACAGCGACATAATGTTCGGCGGAAAAGGGCGAGATTTGTTTGTTGCCAGTCAGGGGAGTGATTTCCATGGCGGCGGGCTTGGCGTCGACACCGTCACTTATATCAAGGCGGACACCGGCGTGGCGTTGAAAATGGACCTGCCCGGTGGTTACGGAAATGGCTGGGCCGCAAACCATACTTTCAAAAGCATCGAGGTGATCATCGGTTCCAAATTCGCCGACGGTATTACCGGCAGCAGCGCCAATGAAACGATCAAAGGCGGCAAAGGCAATGATTATTTAGGCGGCGGGTCGGGCAATGACAAAGTATTCGGGCAAGCGGGGGACGACACTGTTGTCGGCGGTGACGGGGATGATGTAATGCGTGGTGGGAACGGCGAAGACACCCTGCGCGGTGATGCCGGAGACGACAAATTGTTTGGCCAAGGCGGCAATGACGACCTCAACGGCTCGACCGGCAACAACCTGTTAAAAGGCGGCAGGGGCAACGACATCCTAGCCACGGGCCTTGGCAGCGACGAAATGTGGGGCGGCAGCGGCTTTGACCAGTTTTTCTTTTTTTCCACTTGGGAAACAGCAACAGTCAAAGATTTCAACTCTGCCGAAAATGACCATATCACCCTATCTGGCCTTGCAGACGATTTTGACGACGCAATGGATCACACAAAAACCAAAGGTGGTAATGCGATTATCACCTTTGACGAAGGGACGATCATTATTGAAGGCATGACAAAGGCTGAATTGGTCGAGAGTGATTTTATAATATTTTGAGCGCCGCCGTAACATTTTGACCGCATTCAGTAACAAAGGCACTATTGGCGGCAACCTGCTGGGCGGTGCAAAAATGGTTGGCAAAATTCTGGGCTTTGGCGGCGATGGCAATGACGATTTCAGCACAGCAGGTTTAAGCGAGGATCTCTTCTCGTTTCAGGGCTGAGACCACTGAACATATTGAGGACGGCAAGAGAGCTTTCAGACCTGTCAATAATAGTTAAATACTTGCGCATCGCCGGTTACTGAAATCTTCCTTCGATCGCGTATCAGGTTATTTTCGACAAAACAATTCCCCTGCTCTGCCAAAGGGGGAACGGGGGTTAAACCGCCTTCAACATCCCGCGCTCTACCGCCAACTCGCGCATCTTTTCTTGCAGCTTTTCAAAGGCGCGCACCTCGATCTGGCGAATACGTTCGCGGCTGACGCTATAGATGCCGGACAGCTCTTCCAGCGTCACCGCCGGTTCGCGCAATTTGCGTTTGCTCAGGATGTCCTGCTCGCGTTCGTTCAACACAACCATGGCCTCTGCCATCAATTCGCGGCGTGCATCCAGCTCGTCCTTCTCGGCATAATCAGATGCCTGATCCGCGTGGTCGTCTTCCAACCAATCCTGCCACTCTGCCATGCCCTCGGAATCCGCGCCACCAATGCGCGCGTTCAAGGATGCATCACCACCGCTCATGCGGCGGTTCATCGAAATCACCTCGGCCTCTGTCACATTCAGATCATTGGCAATGCGCTGCACGTTTTCAGGGCGCAGGTCGCCCTCTTCCAAGGCACCAATGCGGTTCTTGGCTTTGCGCAAGTTGAAAAACAGCTTTTTCTGGGCGCTCGTGGTGCCCATTTTGACCAAAGACCAACTGCGCAACACATATTCCTGAATACTGGCACGAATCCACCACATGGCATAGGTTGCCAAGCGAAAACCCTTCTCAGGCTCGAATTTCTTAACGGCCTGCATCAGGCCAACATTGGCCTCGGAAATCACTTCGGCAGGTGGCAGGCCATAACCGCGATACCCGCGCGCAATTTTCGCCGCAAGACGCAGATGTGACGTCACCAATTGATGCGCCGCATCCGTATCACCGTGATCACGCCAAGCCTTGCCCAGCATATATTCCTGATCTTTTTCCAACATCGGAAATTTACGAATTTCCTGCATGTAGCGCGACAACCCCTGTTCGGGTGAAGGTGCCGGAAGATTTGAATAGCTCATAAGTTTACGCCCCCTTGTCTGGTTTTTGCCGTTGATTAGCAGCTAAGTATTCAAACAAGTAATTTCAAGATTATGACAAGAAATCCTAGCGTATATCACAGAATCCTAAAGAAAACAGGAATGGAATTACTACTGCGACATAGGTTAAAATTTCTCAAGTATTCCTCTTAACATAATCAAATCATTAGGTAAATCTGATTCTAGCGTAACACGCTCTTCAGTAATCGGATGAATAAACCCCAATTTTGCCGCGTGTAATGCTTGCCGTTTAAATCCGTTGATAATTGCCGCATCTTCGCGCGAAATACTGGTTAAGGGCAGTTTACGCCGCCCGCCATAGACCGGATCACCAATCAACCCATGCCCAGTGTGGGCCAGATGCACCCGTATCTGGTGCGTGCGACCGGTTTCCAGCCAGCAATCAATTTGCGCCGCCACATATTGCCCGGGCCGCCCGTAACTGTTCACCACATGGGAGCGTGTGATGGCGTGACGCCCCCGATTAACCACCACCGACATGCGTTTGCGGTCCGTCTTGTGGCGCGCAATATTGGTCGCTACCCGCAATACACCACCTGCCTCAAACGCCACCCCCGGCAATCCTCGCACGCGCGGATCGCCGGGCGACGGACAGCCATAGGTAAAGGCCACATAGCGCCGCTCAATCGAGTGATCGGCAAACTGCTTTGCCAACCCTTGATGCGCAGCATCCGATTTTGCCACCACCAGCAGGCCGGATGTATCTTTGTCGATTCGATGTACAATCCCGGGTCGCTTCTCGCCACCAATTCCTGCCAGTGAGTCCCCGCAATGATGCAGCAGCGCGTTCACAAGCGTGCCATCCTCGGACCCCGGTGCCGGATGCACCACCATGCCTGCGGGTTTATTAACCACAATCAGGTGTTCATCCTCATACACCACATCAACCGGAATATCCTGCGCGATAGCCTCAAGCGGTGCCGGTGCCGGCAACAAAACCTGCCACTCCTCGCCCGCCAAGCCCTTGGTCTTTAACACGGTAACAACATCGCCACCAACACGGCTCACCGCCCCGGTCTCGATCAATTTGGTCAGGCGCGACCGGCTCAGACTAACATCCTCTGGCACAACCTGCGCCAAAGCTTTATCAAGACGCGCGGGCGGAGTGTCCGACAACGTCAATATCAACAAAGGGTCTGCCATGACTGATTATCCCGAAGATTTGCCAGAACCCGCCAACCTGCGCTTTTTGCGCCGCTTGGTCACTGTCCTGACGTTAACTATGATTTTCGGGCTTGTAGCGATCTTCACCGTGCTTGTCATGCGTTTCTCGTCAGATACTTCCGTTGATTACCCCGCCAGCATCACCCTGCCCGACGGAAAAACCGCTAGTGCCTTTACCCAAGGGGGCGACTGGCTGGCGATTGTCACCCAGGAAAACGAAATCCTGATCTATGACAAAACCGGCGAAACCTTAATTCAGACCCTTCAGATAAAGACCAAATAGTCCCGCTAGACAAAGTCAAAGGCATCGCTGGTCAAATCGCCTGCGACCACGCCTTCGAGTATGATTTTAGTGCCCCCTGCCAAAATGACACGGGTATCTTCACCTAGGTTGGTGCCTCTAATGATGATATCCGCTAAATCTCCACCTTTGATTTGCAATAAATCAATGCCGACCTCAAAATCGGTAATCCTGTCTTTGCCTTCGTATTTGCGCCCAGCAAAAACAAAAACATCGGCGCCTGTTCCTCCGGTCAACAAATCGTTATGTCGCCCGCCATTGATAAAATCGTCTCCGGCATCGCCCGAGAGAGTATCACGACCGTTGTCGCCTTGGAGCGTGTCATTATCCTCGCCACCAGAAAGACTATCTTTGCCATTACCCCCAAAAAGGAGATCTTCGCCTATGCCACCAAGCAGCAAATCACCCAACCCTCCTTTACCGAACAATATGTCATCGCCAGCGGCTCCATCTAAGGTGTCCCGCCCTGCGCCACCATTCAAAGTATCGTCCCCTTCACCTCCAAATAGAAAGTCCTTCCCCCTGCCCCCGAAAACCAGATCACTCCCGGCATTTCCGAAAATTGTGTCATTGCCCCCCATGCCTAGAATGGTGTCATCCCCCTCCATCCCATAAAGGAATTCACGAATGTTTCCATTATCCCCCTTAAAAACATCATCTCCACTTGTACCCGCAAAAGCATTTGTAACTTTGCTGGGGTTAAACTTTTCTTTATGAAACACAGCTAGCTCTGGGGTTGCTTCAAAAAGCGCCTCCAATGACTTTACATAAAGCTCCTTGGCGTGTTCATCATAGGGGCCGTCATCTTCTGGACGCGTGTTATCATTGATGGGAATAACCAACCGTTCCCCAGCCGTGTCAAACCCAGCGAGAGATCCCAACTTCACCACGCCGTCTTCACTATGCTCGACATGCAATATTCTTTTATCGTTATCGCTGGAAAAGGTTGCGCCGGGAGATCCAATCGTAACTGCTTTGAAGTTGGCTCCCCCTAGCCCGTTAGAAAATTCATCCATAAGGTATTGGGCCATTATACCGCCTAAACTATGTCCGGTAACAAGAACTAAAGTGGTCCTGCTTTTCTGGACAGGTTTGCGGCTAAGTTAAGGTGTATTCAGTTTGGTTGTCATGCCGCTTTCTTCAGTTCTTTACCTTCAAAGTATGCCTCGTCCGGCGTTCGTTTATCAAGGGCCGTGTGGGGG
>JAJRPO010000003.1 GCA_024280735.1 Alphaproteobacteria bacterium
GAAGCTTGCGATCGCTGTATGAGCGCTCGGATCGCGTGCGTAGTCGTGGCGCTGCCATGTAAAACTTGTCCCATAGTGCTTCCTTCTGATGATCACATATCAATAGACCATCACAAGCTGGGACTATACAGCTAGGCCAAAAACGCGTAAATCAGCGTAAAGCTGATGAAACCGACCACAAAGCCGATTAAAATTCCCGATGCGAATATGCTAGCAACAACCATGAAAACACCTACTCGATTACAAGGATCCGCGAACACCGGATCCGATTACTAAGGGCACAGCGCCCTACACTTGAACACTATAACCAAAAAAGAGGCAAAAATTTGTTTCCAATTTGATACTTCCTTGTTCTGGTTTGGGCACTAATGTGCTTCCCCACAAAAAAACCCGCTAGAATCAGCCTGTAAGCTGCTTCTAGCGGGAGAGTTTTAAGATCGAATTACTGTTTTGCAGGCTGATCAGCCAAAGGCATCCGGTTCACTGGCTTTACGTTCGGCGATATACGCCTGCAAAGCCTCGTCAATTGCCGGATCAAGTGCCGGTTGTTGGTATTCGCCCAACATCCGCTTTACCTTGAGGTCCGCCAGAACCATCGTATCGCGTTCGCCCTCATCGGCCCATGTCTCATAGGGTTTGTAGTCCAGCACACCAGATTTCCAGAAGCTATCCTTGAAATTCGCATGCGTATGGGCGCAGCCAAGGAAATGTCCACCTGGACCAACCTCTTCGATTGCCCCCATTGCTTGGCCGTTTTCAGACATATCCACCCCCGCCGCAATCGAGTGCAATACCCCCAGTTGATCCGCGTCCATCACCAGTTTTTCCGGCGAGGCCACCAAACCGCCTTCCAGCCAGCCCGCCGCGTGCAAGCAGAAATTCACCCCGCCCAACAAGGCAGCATTCAGCGTATTAGAGGTTTCATAGGCCGCTTGCGCATCGGGTAATTTAGAACCACACAAGCCACCGCCAGAGCGGAAAGGCAAGTGCAAGCGGCGCACCAGCTGCCCCATGCCGTACAGGATTTTCGACGCCTCGGGCGTGCCAAAGGTCGGCGCACCGGAGTTCATATCAATAGAGGTAACGAACGCCCCCATGATTACTGGCGCACCAGGATTGCACAGCTGATTATAGGCAACCCCCGCCAGTCCCTCGGCCAGCGCTTGGGTCAGCGTTCCCGCCACAGAAACCGGGGCCATCGCGCCGCCGACAATAAAGGGCGACACAATGCAGGCCTGATTGTTTTGCGCATAAACCTCCATTGCACCCATCATGATGTCGTCAAACGTCAGGGGCGAATTGACGTTGATCAACGAGGTCATCACGGTTTTGTCTTTGATCGAGCCACCAAACAGGATTTCCGACATCTTGACGGAATCCACCGCCCGCTCGGGCGCGGTCACCGACCCCATGTAGGGTTTGTCAGACAGCGACATATGGGCATAAAGCATATCCAGATGCCGCTTGTTCACGGCCACATCTGTCGGCTCGCAAACGGTGCCACCAGAGTGGTGCAGCCACTTGGACATATAGGTCAGTTTTACCAACTTGCGGAAATCAGCCATCGTCGCATAGCGCCGCCCGCCATCAACATCGCGAATAAACGGCGGGCCGTAAACAGGTGCCAGCACCATAGAATTGCCACCGACCCGCACATTACGGTCAGGGTTTCGCGCCTGCTGTGTGTATTCTGACGGGGCCGTTTTAATAAGTTCCCGCGCAAGGCCGCGTGGAATACGAACCCGCTCTCCGTCAACATCCGCACCGGCATCCCGCCAGCGTTGCAACGCCACCGGATTATCCAGAAAGTTCACGCCGATTTCAGCCAACACGATTTCCGCATTCGTTTCGATAATCTGCAACGCTTCTTCGTTCAGAATTTCAAAATTCGGAATGTTACGCTCGATGTACTTGGCGAACTCCAACTGAATTGCGGTACGCTCCGCACGACGCGCCGCACCGCCGCCCCCACGGGAACGACGACGGGAATTTGGTTGTTCTGCTACTTGCGACATGGCGGGCCTTTTGAACTAAGAGCGATTAAGGGAAGTATACATTATCTTTAAACTTTCCTTCCCCCCAGCCATCAAACAAATTCGCCACGCTATTCGCCTGCAACGACATTTGCTGTCGTTTTCACCCCGCCATGGATGGCCAGTCAATTTCCGGGCTCGGTACGATTACCCGAGGTTTGTGCAAGTATCGGTAAATTTCAATTGCCCGGGCGGGCTGTCTACCTTATTTTGCTGTGGCAAGTTTCCCCGCAAATTCCCTTGTGCGAATCCGCCTACGCGCCTAAACCGCGCATATGACAGATACATCCCATGACCGCCTCCTCATCATCGACTTTGGCTCGCAAGTAACCCAGCTGATTGCACGCCGGCTGCGCGAATTGAATGTCTATTGCGAAATTCACCCCTACCAGAACGTGAACGACAGCTTTCTAGCTGATTTCGCCCCCAAAGCGGTAATTCTGTCCGGTGGTCCAGCGTCGGTCATTGAAGCAGGCTCGCCGCGCCCTCCTAAGGGCCTATTCGACTTTGGTGTGCCGGTTCTGGGCATCTGCTACGGCCAACAAGTGATGATGCACATGTTGGGCGGCAAGGTTGAACGGGGCCACGGCACCGCCGAATTTGGCCGTGCTTATGTGACGCCATCAGATGCCAGCCTGCCCCTTTTGGATGGCTGGTTTCGCGATAGCCGCGAACAGGTCTGGATGTCGCATGGTGACCATGTCAGTGCCATTGCGCCCGGGTTCGAGGTGTTCGGCACCTCCCCCAACGCGCCCTTTGCAATCACGGCAGATCTGGCGCGCAATTTCTATGCGGTCCAGTTTCACCCGGAGGTTCACCACACACCAAACGGCGCAAAGCTGTACGAGAATTTCATCCGCATGGCAGGCTTTACGGGCGACTGGACCATGGGGGCGTACCGCGAGGAAGCAATTCGCAAAATTCGCGAAACCGTCGGTGATGCCAAAGTAATCTGCGGGCTGTCGGGGGGGGTGGACTCCTCGGTCGCCGCTGTGCTGATCCATGAGGCAATCGGTGAACAACTGACTTGCGTATTTGTAGATCACGGATTGCTGCGCCAAGGTGAGTCCGAAGAAGTCGTGAAAATGTTCCGCGACGAATACAAAATGCCATTGATCCACGCCGAAGAACAGGAATTGTTTCTGGGAGAGCTGGACGGGCAATCCGACCCGGAAACCAAACGCAAGATTATTGGCCGGCTGTTTATTGACGTGTTCCAAAAGCACGCCGCCGCTGTCGGTGGGGCCAAATTCCTTGCCCAAGGCACTCTTTACCCCGATGTGATCGAAAGCGTCAGCTTTTCCGGCGGCCCCTCTGTGACCATCAAAAGCCACCACAATGTCGGCGGCCTACCCGAAAAGATGGGTCTAAAACTGGTGGAACCGCTGCGCGAATTGTTCAAAGACGAGGTCCGCGCTTTGGGGCGCGAATTGGGCCTGCCCGCCAGCTTCATCGCGCGCCACCCCTTCCCCGGCCCCGGCCTTGCAATCCGCTGCCCCGGTGAAATCACCCGGCCAAAATTGGAAATCCTGCGCAAAGCAGATGCGGTTTACATCGACCAGATCCGCAAACACGGGTTGTACGATGAAATCTGGCAAGCCTTCGTGGCCATCCTGCCAGTACGTACTGTCGGCGTGATGGGCGACGGGCGCACCTATGATTTTGCTTGTGCGCTGCGCGCCGTAACATCGGTTGACGGCATGACCGCAGATTATTACCCCTTCACACACGCGTTCCTCGGCGAAACCGCAACGCGGATTATCAATGAGGTCGAAGGCATTAATCGTGTAACCTACGATATTACCTCAAAACCGCCCGGCACGATTGAGTGGGAATAGAGCGCTTCGCGTTTTATCTGAACCAAGTGCATCAAAATTCCCCCACCCTTGGGGTGATTTGTGAGGCACTTTGAACGCAATCTGCTTTAGAAAAACGCCCCGTTTTACTGACGTAAAACGAGGCGCTTCGACTTCGACGGTCATCGGCGTCCCCGCCTGTACCGTACAAACACTTTGACTCTTCTTCCTTTCGAATTCGTTAAAAAATATCCCCGCCGGAGGCATAAAAGTTTTCTTGCCTCCGGCGGGGATATTTTTTAACGAATTCGAATATGAAGGGGGGGGGGGGCTAAAAATGCAATGCAGCACCATAGGCATCAAGCACGGATTCATGCATCATTTCTGACAATGTCGGGTGCGGGAAGACGGTTTGCATCAATTCTTGCTCTGTGGTTTCCAACTGACGGCCAATCACATAGCCTTGGATCAGTTCCGTAACCTCGGCCCCAACCATATGGGCCCCTAGCAATTCACCGGTTTGGGCGTCAAAAATGGTTTTTATCATCCCTTCAGGTTCGCCCAATGCAATTGCTTTGCCGTTGGCCATGAAGGGGAAACGGCCAACCTTGATTTTGAGACCCTTTTCTATTGCCTGCGCCTCCGTCAATCCAACCGAGGCAATTTGCGGAGTGCAATAGGTGCAGCCGGCAATGCTGTCGGGTTTTACAGGATGGGCGTGTTTGCCGGCAATAATATCCGCAACCATCACGCCTTCATGGCTGGCTTTGTGGGCAAGCCATGGCGGGGCAGCAATGTCCCCGATGGCATAGATGCCGGGGGCTGCCTTGCAGAATTCATCTGTCACAATATGACTACGATCTTCTTTCACGCCTGCCGCCTCCAGCCCAAGACCCTCGACATTGCCAACAATGCCAACAGCCGAGATCACCGTGTCAAATTCCCGTTTTTCAACCTTGCCATTTATCGCAATATGGGCGGTGACCTTGCCTTTGGCGCGATCAAGTTTTTTCACCATCGCGCCTTCAAGGATGGTCATTCCCTGTTTTACGAATTGCTTTTTCGCCAGTGCCGCAATTTCGGCGTCCTCAACAGGCAGAATGCGCTCCATCACCTCAACCACTGTGGTTTCAGCCCCGAATGTGTTGTAAAAGCTGGCAAATTCAATGCCTATGGCACCGGACCCGATCACCAACAGTTTTTTCGGCATATGGGGCGGGTTCAATGCGTGCTTATAAGTCCAGACCAAATCCCCGTCGGCCTCTAGCCCTGGCAATTCACGGGCACGTGCGCCCGTGGCGATGACAATGTTCTTTGCAACCAACTCATCCTTATTGACCGAGACCTTGCCGCCGCCAAGCAGTTTAGCTTCGCCCATGATCACTTTGATTTTGTTCTTTTTCATCAGATGGCCGATACCACCGCTAAGCTGGCCCGCAATTCCCCGCGAGCGTTTGACAACCGCCGCCAAATCATAATCAATGCCGCTTGCTGTCAGGCCGAACTCCGCAGCCCGATGCATAAGGTGAAAAACCTCCGAAGAGCGCAGCAACGCTTTGGTCGGGATACAACCCCAGTTCAAGCAAATCCCGCCGAGATGTTCCCGCTCTATAATGGCGACACTCAGGCCATTTTGGGCCCCGCGAATAGCAGCCACATAGCCGCCCGGACCTGCGCCAATCACAATCAGATCAAATGAATTACCAGCCATATTTTCACCCTGCGATAAAAGGTTTAACACTAAACCAATTTCAGTACGTCAAATATGTGGTAAAACAGAAGGTAACGCAAGTCTAGCCTTGGCGCTGCATATCAGTCATGCAACGCCAATTTCGCCGGCGTCTAGGCCGCCATTATTTTTTCTAGCGTTTTTTGATAGCCTTTTTCATTCAGAAACACTGTTTCGGCGGCTGTATTTTTGCGGCCAAGAGCCAGATTTCGAAACGGAAAGCGGCCAAATTCGCGAATCAAGGCACGGTGCGCCCGTGCGTGGGGCAAATTTGTTTCCGCCGCTTCGGGCATACGTGTCTTAAGCAGCCGCACACAGCGTTCCTGATCTGTCAGGCTCTCGGAGTGCATCAAGGGCAGATAGTAGAACTGGCGTTCAGGCTCAGGGGTCCGTTTGTCAAACTTGGCGTCGATCGCATAGCGCGCAGCACAGCGGGCCAGCTTATCCGTAGCAAAGGATCGGGGTTCCCCCCGAAACATATTGCGCGGAAATTGATCCAGCAGGATGATCAGCGCCATGGCCTTTTCCGGATAGGTACGCCAATCGCAATATTTGCCATCGCGCGCCTTCTCCCAGTCATCCAGGAACTTGTCCCTAATTTTCTGGTCCAGCGCGTCATCTGCGATGTACCAGCCACTCGGACCAACTTCGTTAATCCAAAAGTCGAGTATTTCCTGAGCTTTTTCCATAGCCCCGCCTCCAACTAATTACCCAATTTCCCAAAAGGTTAACACTAGGAAAGCGCTAAAGGAAAGCATCGGTCAACCCCTTATTTGCGAAACAGTGATAATCAGCACCTAAACGTTGCTTTCTTCCTCCAGTGCGGCATCAATTGCAATCTCTTGCGCCAACTCCACAGCAACGGGTGACACAGATGGCGCAACGGGTGTGTAGGCAGTTGTATCTTCGACACTGGGGGCCGCACGTTGTGACATCCGGTAAAGCGCATAAACCGCCATCAAGGCCATCATTATCCCTAGAAAAACAAAAAATCCTGAAGGGGCATAATTAGACATTAACCAGCCGACAACCAATGGGCCGGCAATTGCCCCGGTGCCGTTAACAAAGATCAACCCACCGGAGGCGGCGGCCATGTCATCAGGTTCCAAAAAGTCATTGGTATAGGCGAGAAGCAGGGAATAAAGCGGGTTGGCCATGCCGCCAATGACAAAGGCGGCAGCCATCAAAGCATAGAGAGCGCCCGTGAACGGTAAAACCGCAAATGCCGCAATCGACCCAATCACCGAGACAGCCGCAATTAGGATACGGCGATCCATGCGATCCGAAAGCCAGCCGATTGGATATTGCGTTAACACGCCCCCCACATAAAGAGAGCCGGAAAACAAGGCGATCTGTGTAATCGACATGCCGACAGCGGCACCAAACACCGCAGACATCCCGAACATCGCGCCAAAAACGCCGCCCAGTAAAAATGAACCGACAACACCAAGCGGCGACGCATTATAAAGCTGCACCAGCGTCATACCTTTTGTGGTTTGGAAAACCGGTGCCGGGCTGACCGACAGCAGAATCGGTGCAAATGACAGGGAAACTGCCACCGAAATCAGAATGAACAGCAAATATCCGTTGGTATCAAATATCGTCAGCACCCATTGGGCCACGATAATACCCAACATCTGCACGATCATATAGGCTGACAGGGTTTGACCGCGGGTTTCATTGGTTGAGCTGTCGTTTAGCCAGCTCTCGGCAACCACATAAACGCCGGAATAGCAAAACCCGACGATGATCCGTAACACAAACCAGCTGGCCTGATCCGGCAGGGCGGCAAAAAGAATGAGTGCGGCGGATATGAACGAGGCGAGCGCCGCGAATACCCGCACATGGCCCACACGGCTGATCAAACGCGGGGTCAGGCGGGATCCGCCCAGAAAACCCACAAAATACGCGGACATAATCAGTGACAAGGCACCGGTCGAAAAACCCTCTGCCACGCCGCGTATGCCCAACAATGTGCCTTGGACGCCATTGCCCAACAGCAGCAAGAAGATACCCAGCAGCAATGCCCAAGAGTTTTTGAGAACGTAGATCATGTTAGTGTGCCTTGACGGTGTTAATAAGGTAAAGCTATGCCCATACCTAATATTTCACCCGCCCAGACGCGACATTTTAAACGTCGTTTCCAACAGGTAATAACAAAGAGCTGTCGCCGTAGGAAAAGAAACGGTACCGGTTTTCGATTGCGTAGTGGTAAATATCTCGAATCTCCTGCGCTCCCATAAAGGCGCTGACCAGCATCATCAAGGTGGATTTTGGCAGGTGGAAATTGGTGATTAACCCGTCCGCAACGGCAAATTTAAAACCGGGTTTGATGAAAATATCGGTCTCGCCGGTCCACGGGTTGATTTCCCCGTCCCCCTGCGCCGCTGTTTCCACCAAACGCAGCGCTGTTGTGCCAACCGGTATCACCCGCCCGCCGCGCAATTTGGTTTGTTTGATGGCGGCAACGGCCTCCGGGCTGACGTGCCCCCATTCTGCGTGCATTTTATGTTCTGAAATATCGTCGGTTTTGACCGGCAAGAATGTCCCCGCCCCCACATGCAGGGTAACATGGGTTGTATTTACGCCCTGTCCCGCCAACTGATCCAATAGCGCTTGATCAAAATGGAGTGAGGCCGTCGGGGCTGCAACCGCGCCAGACACCCGGGCGAATACCGTTTGGTAATCCTGGTTATCTTGCGCGTCAGCGGGGCGTTTGGCCGCAATATAAGGCGGGAGCGGCATGGTTCCGAGGCGCGCTATCTGTTGATCAAATGCAGTTCCGGTTTTGGAAAACCGCAACCGGATACCGTCGCTGGATTTTTCCAGAACTTCGGCCTCCAGCTCCGGATCGAAAACGATAACCTCGCCGGTTTTCACCCGCCGCCCCGGTTTGGCCAGCGCCAGCCAATCCCCTTGCGCATCACAAGAAAGCAAGGTCGCCTCTACTTTGGCAAAAGTTTCGCCATTGTCAGAAACACGTCGCCGCTGGCCGTTCAGACGTGCAGGAATGACCTTGGTATCGTTCAGCACCAACAAATCCCCCGCCCGCAAAAACTGTGGCAAGTCGGCAAAGTGATGGTCGCTCAGCGCAGCCCCATTCGCCACCAACATACGCGATGTCGGGCGCGGGTTGGCCGGGCGCAGGGCGATGAGCTGTTCTGGCAGATCAAAATCAAAATCGGATAGTTTCATACCCTGCCCCATGGCGTAATCATGATTGGCTTGCAAGGCCTTATGGTCACCGAAAATCTTCGGCATCTGATCTGGTGAGGGGTATTTTAGGTTTTTTGACACGCTGAACTTTCTTACCGGGCTTTTTCTTCGGTGATGTTGGCTCAACATCAGTATCCGAGGCTTTCTGTGACGTTTCCACCGTCAAAGCAGTTGGTGGCTTGCTGCGAAAAATCTCTCGGAATGCGCCCGGTGTCAGGATCGACAAGGGATTAACCGAGACCTTGGGCGAATCTGCGGGGCCTTTCATTTTATAGGTAAAGCTAAACAGTCCCTCGCCCTTTTTGCGCCCGCCCAGTTTGCCCAAAGCCCGCTGAAACAGGCCGTTTATGGCATAGAGCGGTGTTGTCACACCTTCAAAATCCACCGTCCGGTCAGCACTGTTATACCACCCATCCAGCGTAATCCCGATAGACGGACCCACAGCAGAAATATCTTTGATCTGCACCCCGTTTGGACGCATCAGGAACTTACCCTCAACTTTGCTAAAGTGGATACCTTGACCCTCAAGTTGTTGCAAAGCACCGACAACTGAAATCCCGTTCATCAATCCCGCCATCGCCGAGGTGCTGGTCATGCGCGTGCGATTGACCAAAAGCGTTCCATCATATTCACCCGCCTTTGCGCGGGGTACAATCACCACCTTTAAATCACCCTCATAGACGTTATTCATCAGATTCGCAGAGGCCAGAATTCGCCCTGCATCTTTGCCGATTATTTCAAAAGCAGTACCGAATTTATGCGGGAACAGAGTACCGGAAATCGGCGTACCGCCATTTACCCGCCCGGTGAATGTGCCGCTCATACCGCGCCCCGGCACCAGTTTCGCGACAAAATTTGTCAGCGCGATGCCGGTTACAATGGTCAATTTATCAAGACGCACGTCAATCGGGCTGCCCGCCGAAGAACTGTCGCCGCCCGCGCCATTTGAAATGTTGAAATTCCTCATATCGGCTGCGCCCCCGTTCAGGGAAATATCGGCATTACCCCGTTTGCCCAGAACAATTGTGGCAGAGCTGTCGAGCCAGCGCCCCACCCGCAATTTTTCCAACCGCAAAGCCTGCATCGTACCGTCATTGCGCAAATCTATCTTGCCGTTGGCTTTCATTCCGGGGGCTGTCAGGGAAATATTGTCAACAGTCGGCGTTTCCCCGAAACTGCCGCGCAGTGTCAGGCTGCCAGCCGCTTTAGTGCTTTTGACCCATTGCAACGCGGGCACCCTCAGGCGCGCGCCAACCAATTTGGAACTAACTGTATAGGTTGGCACATGGCCCTTTTTGATATTCACCACCACCCGCGCCGGTGTCTCGCCTGAAATGGAGCCTTTCGGCAGTTTAATTCCCAAGCCATCAAGGTTCTCTTCGGACAGACCAATATCCGCAACAACCTCGCTGCCTTTGGCGGCTGCCGGGCCAAACCCAAGCCGCCAGCGCGCCTGCATTGGCACCCCGTCAAGGGTGACTGGCCCCACCAACTCCAATCCCTTATGCGTGGTTTTCAATTGCATGTTCAACCCGCGCAACTTCCGGCCTTTGATCAAGGTATCACTGGCAAGGTTGCGGATTTGGGCCACGGCTTCAAATGTCACGTCTTTGGGTTTGGCGTCTTTGGTTAACGGCACTTGCAGGCTGCCTTTGGCCTCGACCATGCCGCTGGCCACTTGCGGCGTCAGGCCGACCTTTTTCAGGAACTCGAACTTCTCTACATCCAGCAAATGCAATGCCGCCTGCACCCCGCCGCGCGCATCCACTGTGATGTCACCAATCGCAGGGCGTCGGTTAATGTCCGGGATGTAAAAACTGGACCCCGCTAAATCGACAACCGTATTATCCGGTGCGATTAAATGCCCCTGTTGCAGATCAACCCGCACATCATTGCTCGTCAGATAGCCATAGCCCTGCCCATCGCGCAATTCCGGCATGGTTTTCATAAACCGCACCCGCGCGCCGCTCACCTCAAAATTAAACGCATATTTGAATTTACCCGCGACACTGCGCAAACCACCGCGAAAATTGTTAATTTCGCCAGCTCTGACATTTTCCGCCAACCATTCCCGGGTTTTGGGAATGGCCCGGAGCGGCCAGAACGCCATCACCCGGTCATGTTGGGCATTAGAAACCTCGATGTCATAGCTGTTTTCCCAAAAGGCCAAACCCGCGACCGAACTGCCTTTTATCCGATAGGTCGCGTCACCGTCAAAAACCGTCAGTGATCCAACTTCGACGGTCAGCGGATTAAACGACACCCGAAAATCCAGCGCCGCCGCATCCAATGCCAAAGGGTCGGCAAATTCTTTGGGTCGGTTTAACAGCAAATTATCGAACCTGAACTGACCAGCCATAGAGGCCACCCCGCCCGCCGCAGTCCGGCTCAGGTTGGCATAGCCCTCAGAGGTGACAGCCCCCGCTGTGGTGTTCACCTTTAGCTGGGCAAATTCCAATCTGTCCTTGGCTTTGTCATAGGAAAAATAGACTTTTGCGCTGTCAAATTCGATGGGCACACTGCTCGGCGTCTCGCGCAAACGCCCCTGTCCCAGATCAAGCACCCCGTTCAGCGCCCCGACAGCCCCGTCGCGGGCAATCGTCGCGGTTAGTGAACCGGACACCCGTGTTTCCAAAATCCGCATCCAATCCAGCGCCCCGACCATATCAGCCAAATCTTGTGGTGCTGAATTGAAAAATTGCAATGTAAACTCGGCATCATCCGAGCCAAGCTTATGTTTCGCGCTGGCGATAATATCGGTTTTCCCCCCCGCCTCGACGCCAACCGAAACCTCGGTGCGCAGGGCTAGAACCCCGTCTTCCCGCGTCAATTTCAACAGGCTGTCGGTGATTTCCCATGAATGCCCGGATCGTTCATCACGCACCAAAACATCTGTATTTCGCAGGGCAATGGATTTCAGTTTTTTCAATTCACTGCGGGAAAACAGGGCATCAATCTGGGCAAACACGTCCCCGTCGAATGCGGTGTCATCCGCGCCTGACAGTCGAAGCAATCGAATGCTGCCGTCCATTTGGCGCAATAATTTCAGATCGGTTCCAACAATTTCTATTTCTGACGGGGTTATGGTGCCCCGAAACAGGTTCATCAAGGAAAAGTCAGTTCGTATTTCCGGCACTGTAATCAGCGATTTGCCATCACTGCCGCGCAGGGTTACATCGTTTAAAATTACCCGATTGGCAGATCCCTGTGCGCCGGATGCCAGACTGATACTGCCGATGCTCAGGGTTTCCTCGCTCAACTGATCGTTGATCCGTGTCTCGACCAAGGCCTGAACGCGCGGCAATTCCAGCGGCCCGCGTGTCATCATAAATTGCAAAACACCAATCGCCATAATACCCAGAACAGCCAGCCCCATGATGGCCGCCAGTAAACTGACAAAAAGATGCCTTACCCAGATCAACAGCGAACTCCTTAAGAACCTCAAGCGGCACACCAATCCCGAAGCTGGTGAAATTTGTCTTGCTCCCTGTCATTTTAGGTGCTCAAAGATAAAATTACCAATGTCAAACCCGTGATTATGCCCCTGTTTTGAAAGGAAAAGCCCAAAATGCCCGAAATCGGAGAAAAATTGCCGAGTTTCGCCCTGACTTGCGTATCTGCAAGGGGTGAAACCGAGGTCTCGCTGGCGGATTATGCTGGCAAAACGCTGGTGCTGTTCTTTTATCCCAAAGACGACACGCCGGGTTGCACCATTGAATCGATTGAATTCACCACGCAAAACGCCGCTTTTCAGGCGGCGGATGCCACTGTGTTGGGGATCAGCGCGGATGATGGGAAATCACATGCCAAGTTCATTGCTAAACACAACCTTGGTGTGGGTCTGCTGATTGATTCGGATGCGCTGTTTTGCCAGACGATGGGCATTTGGAAAGAAAAGAACATGTACGGGCGCAAGTACATGGGGATCGATCGCACAACGATCGTCATTGACGGGACCGGCGTTATTCGCCACCTGTGGCGCAAGGTCAAAGTCGAGGGTCATGTGGCAGAGGTACTGGCAGCTGTGCAGGCCCTATGACCCGTCAAAGCCTGACGCAAATGGCGGTGGATATTCTAACCACCGCTGACGCCACCGAAAAAGCCGCGAAATCATTGGCGGCGGCTAAGTTGTGGTTTGCAGCGCGCGACGCGGGTGACCCCCTGCCCCTTGGTAATGCCAAGCCACCGCTGCGCCCGTCGCGCCCTGAGCAACCGGAACTACTGCAACCAAATCAGGTGCCACGCCGCCGCCCCGGCACGGAAAAAGGCCGCATTGCGCTGATCCACGCCATTGCCCATATTGAGCTGAACGCGGTTGATCTGCATTGGGATATTATCCCCCGCTTTGCTGATATCAAAATGCCGATGGGGTATTTCGATGACTGGGTCAAGGCGGCCAGTGAGGAAGCCAAGCATTTCAATCTGTTGTCTGGTCGTTTGCACGCCATGGGCAGCCACTATGGCGCGCTGGCCGCCCACGCAGGAATGTGGCGGGCAGCCGAGGATACTGCTGACGATTTTCTGGGTCGACTGGCAATTGTTCCTATGGTGCTAGAGGCCCGCGGCCTTGATGTAACCCCCAGTATGATCAAGATGTTTCAAAGCACGGGCCAACCGGAGACCGTTAAAGTTCTGGAAGTGATCTATGCCGAGGAAGTGGGCCATGTGGCCTATGGTTCCAAATGGTTCCATTTTCTGTGTGGCCGCCATGATCTGGACCCGAAAGAGGAATTTCACCGTCTTGTACGACAATATTTTCCGGGCGGCTTAAAACCACCTTTTAACGATGAAAAACGCGCCGAGGCCGGAATTCCACTGGATTTCTATTGGCCGATGGTGACCGAAAAATAATAGAATCCCAGTGGAAATCGCCGGCACGCCCTAAAGCGTTTTCAAGTATTCTAGCAACTGTAGCCTCTGATCCCGGCTTAGGGGGGGCAATATTGTTACCCCATCCAATTGCCTGGTTTTTCCGGCGCTGTATTCATGCCCTCTATTAGAGTTTCCGTCCAAAGAAGTGTCAAAAAGCGTCAAGCCGTCCGTTTGCGTCAAGCCTTCGTATTTGATCCCAACCTTGGCAGGGTCAAACGCGCGCGACCCGACAAAGAATGACTTGGCACGGCACTCGTTATCGCTCGCGGCAGTATCACAGTCAGCTGGCAACAAAAGATCGTACAAAGTTGGCACTGAACCATTGTGCAAATAAGGCGCTGTTGCCCAAATGCCGTTTAACGATCGCGCTTTGTACGATAGCAAAGAATTATAGGGTGCCGCCATTGTGTCCGGCAAATAATTACCCGCCTTGACGCTGTCCTTGATCGGGTTTTCAAACATAGACGCCGCCAAATTGTAAATCCAATCAGCCCAGCGCCGCACAAACCATTTATCCGAATCCGGTGTTGCGATCACCCCAGTTGCCGCCCTTGTCAGCATTTGAATGACCGGCGCGTTTTGTTCGATGACAACATCGCCAACCCGCGCAACATTCTCGTAGGTGTGTTCAAAATTTCCGGACGCACCAGAATAACCCACCCCGTTCTTTGCCGTTTTGGCATCGGTTCCAACCAGATCAACATTCAGCATTTTACTAACAATCAATCGGTTGACATCATCACGTTGCACGACTTCATGGCAGGAAATACAATATCTGCCGTAAATCTGTTTACCTTTGCGGCGCATTTCCGGATCAAAAGCACCCAGAATTTCCGTGGGCCATTCAGGAGACTGAAGCGACCCGAGTTTACGCTCAAGGCGGCGCAGGTTTGTCACATCGACAGATGAATCAAATGTAACATGCTTTTCTTTGTTCTCTTGGCCTGACAACTTTGCGGACAGGCTGGCGCGGATGTCCCAAGTCCAGGGTTTCCACCAGGTAGTTTCGATGGCTTTCCAATCCAAAATACCAAATACACCGATTACTTCGCCAACATTGCGGCCCAACGGACCTAAGCCAGAATTATTCGCAACACCATTCCACTGCACGTAAGTAGATTGTGAAATATCCCATAAGAAAGGATAGCTTACAGGTGCATTAGCTTCGTTAAATACCTGATTTTGCAGCACCATCAGGTCTTTTGGCGGCAAATCCATCTCTACCAGCTTTGCAAGAATAAGCGAGAAATTTTTGTCTCCCAGAATGACATCTACATCGATTCCGGTAAATAAAGTGGTGACTTGTTCCGCCGATAAAATGGGGTCTCCGGCAGGTGTCACCGCATTAACCATCAGATCCTTTGCTTGATCCGTGCTAATTACATATCGCAATACACGGTTGTAAATCCGCCCGAAAGCATCCAGCCGAGAATAACCATACTCGATATGGCTGCTGTTTATTGCGTTATAGGCGCTGATGCTAAATTGCCATTTCTTCAAATCTTTAACGATAGATTCTGCCGAATTATAGTCGTTATCAAGCGCCAAAACCTTTGTGATAAAACGGTTATGTTTCTCTCCCGGTTTTCTGACAGCGATCAAAGCTGACTCCAGATCCTTGAGAAAACCGACCATATCAGCCATTGCCTGACCGCCATCAATGCGTATTGCCGTTGCTATTTCCTCATTCGGTTTGGTGTAATTTAATTGCCCCGTATGGCAGGCGGCGCAGGTATACCCAACATAGTCTTTGCCACCGCCAAAAACCTGATACCATTCATTTTCGCCACTATAGCTGTCTTTCACGAACCCAACCGGTAAGCCATCTGGATTAAAAGGTGTTTTCCTCTGGGGGAGATAGCGAAATTTGTCCATGTTTTCGGCAGAACGCACCAGTTCAGAAGAGGTCGCCTGCTCTAGCTCGATGAATAAATCATAGGGCAGCAATGCCGATCCTTGCGTCGTATTATAAAACCATAAACTGTCTGCTGGCTTCCAACCCTGCTTTAAATATACCGGTGTTGAAAAGTTTTCACCAAAAGCACCATTTGGATTACCATCCACACCATCCATAGCCATGGCACCACGCGCAGGGTCGGTGTCCCTGAAATTTTGATACGATTTCCCACTTACAAGCGTTACAAGAATTATGGCTGCGAAAACTAAAGCAGAGATTTTGATAAATTTTGCGTGTCTCTTGAAAAACGAAAATGTCTTTTTGATTATTCGAACGAGCATTTTAACAGTCCTTTCGGAAAATGGATATTCTGGATTATTGGATTTACTACCGATGACACTATATCAGCCGTTTCGGTTTTTCTACCAATAATTGAATTTGGCAAATCTATAACCGCTATAGGTGCGGAAATTTTGGTTGGAGTGCGCTGGCATATCCAGTAACTGACCTAAACGAACGCCGAGGGCAGCACGAAAGCGGGACAAGTCCCCTATGCAGCTGACATTGGTTAAATCTCAACTTGACCATGTCATCCTTTTAGCTTCACACTCGCTTATAAGTTATTTTCTTCAGGATATCCTCGTGGCATTCAAGTTTGTTCACACAGCTGACATTCACCTCGACTCGCCGCTAAAATCTTTGGCGTTACGCGACGCAGGATTGGCGGATCTGGTTGGTAACGCCACTAGAACCACATTATCGCGTATCGTTGATTTGTGCATTTCCGAAGAGGTTCAGGCGCTTGTGATCGCTGGCGACCTTTACGATGGTGGCCAGACCTCGATGAAGACAGCGCGATTCCTTGTACAAGAGATGGAACGACTGACAACGGCGGGTATTCCGGCATTCCTGATCCGTGGCAATCATGACGCATCGTCAAAAATCACCCGCGAACTGGTTTTTCCAGATACGGTCAAGGTGTTCTCTGGTCGCGCTGAAGCAGTTGAAACCGTCTGGAACGGCCACGCAGTCGCCCTGCATGGTATTTCATTTCGCCTGCCCCACGCCCCCGAAAGCCTGCTGGATCAATTCAACCCACCTGTGCAAGGTGCTTTCAACATCGGCATCCTGCATACCAGTCTGGGTGGCGCGTCCGGACACGATCTTTATGCCCCCTGCGCGCTTTCTGACCTGCAACAAACCGGGTTTGATTACTGGGCGCTTGGGCATATTCACAAACGCGCCGTTCATACAGGGCGAACAACTGTCGTGATGCCCGGTATCCCGCAAGGCAGAGACATAGGAGAAGCTGGCCCGAAATCGGTCACACTGGTCCTTGTAGATGAGGGCGGTGTCGTCCGTCAGGAAGAAAGGAGTGTAGCCGTCGCCCAGTTCGAGCGGCTCGCGGTTGATTGCAATGCGATCTCCGATTGGGGCGACCTTGTGAACACCCTCAAACAAGTGCTGAGATCGGCGCGGCGTGACTGCGAAGATGAACACATGATTGTGCGCCCTATTCTGGAAGGGCAATCATCTTTGGCTTGGCGCGCGCAAAGGGATGTTGACCTGCTGAGTGCCGAAGCGCAGGTCGTGGCCGAGCAGATTGGCACGCTCTGGATAGACAAGGTCGAGATCGATTTACAGTCAGAAGCAGCCAGTAAGCTTGGGGGAGCAGTAGGAGAAATGGTTACCCTCGTGACTGAAGGCACTCTGCGAACCGACGATCCGCGTGTGCAGGCCGAGATGAGCCTGTTACTCAAGCATCTGCCGCGCGAATTGCGCGGGATATTGGGCGACAGCGAAGAGCTGGTTACAGCAGCCCTCAACGATGCGATGAAGCAAGGCGCAATAGACATGCTTGCCCGCCTGGAACAGGCAGAGGATTAATTAATGCGCTTGAACAGCCTCGATCTAACGCGCTACGGGAAATTCACCGAACTGAGCCTGTCATTTGGCACCGCAAAGAAAGGCAGCCCTGATCTGCACGTTATTTACGGTGCCAATGAGGCCGGCAAATCGACGCTACTGTCGGGTTGGCTAGATTTGCTGTTCCAAATTCCAATGCGCAGCCCGATGGACTTCCTGCACCCCTACACTTCTATGCAGATTGGAGCGGCGCTAGACATTGACACTCGCTTGCACGACGTGGTTCGGGTCAAGAAGCGCGATCATTCCTTGCTCGATGCACAAGGAACACCCATCGGTGAAGCGCTGTTGCAAGGTGGCCTGCGAGGATTAGACAGGGCATCCTACTCGGCTATGTTTTCCCTAAACCGGCAAACCCTCGATGAAGGCGGCGAGAGCATCCTCGCCAGCGAGGGTGACCTAGGAGAGCTGCTGTTTCAGGCCAGTGCCGGGCTGACGGATCTTACCGCACAACTAGACACGATACGCGAGGAATCAATCGAGTTTCTGAACGCGACCGGTCGCAAGGGACGACTGCGGGAACTCCGGGCCGAGTTTGACAGGCTGGGCGAACAGATGAAGGCGCTGGATACCGCAGCTGCGGAGTATACCAGACTCGCAAAGGAGCGGGACACCGCACAGGCCGCTTGGCAAAACGCCCGAACAAAATCTGAGTCAGCGCAAACCAAGGTTATTGAAACAGAACGCTTGTCAGGGGCATTGCCGCTGGCCCTGCGTCTGACCCTGTTCGAAACCAAGATCGCAAAGTTCGGTGATCTGGCGGATCCACCCGAGGGTTGGTTTGCGGAATTGCCTGGACTCGATCGTGAAGAGACAGAAATGGCGACACGCCTGGAGTCAGCGCAAAACTCTGTCACAAGTCACGAAGAAGAATTGGACAAAATTCCGCAAGACACCGAAATTATTGACGCAAGTAACGAAATCGCGGCAACCGAACTGTTGAAATCCGCCTATGACACGGCACTGACGGACGTGCCCAAGCGCCTGAAAGAACGGGACGCAGAGAATGATTCAGTCCGCGACAGCCTCGTAAGACTTGGCCAGTCTAGGGCTGATCCCGCCACAGTCCTGCCGGAAGTGGCTGTGTTAGGGCGCCTTCGCGGTCTAATCGAACAACATTCCGGCATCGAAACCAAATATGTCAGTGCAGCCGAAGAACTTGAGCGTGCGCGGGCTGACGCGGACCGCGCAGCGCAGCGCTTACAGCGGGCTGGTGGCAGTGCTGCCGATTTGGGCGGGCTTGGTGGTTTGGTTCAAAACATCCGTCGCGACGACCCTGCCGGATCGCTCGACCGCGCGCAGGCACTGCATGTTGAAGCAGAAACTAACTGGCAAGAAAAGCTGTCCTTGCTGGTGCCTTGGTGCGGGGATGCAGTGGCCGTCGAATGTCTGCCCCGCCCCGACCGCCTTGCGCTAGAGCGTTTGGCCGAAGATATAGAGAACACAGCCCGCAAGGCCGAGCGGGAGAGTGAAACGCTTGAACGGCTTGAGGAGGATGCGGCGCAGCACGCAGCGCGTCAGGAAAAAGCCGGTGCCACGTCCGCCATTACCCTGAAGGAAGCCGCGAATATCCGAACCCAACGCGAGGCGGAATGGGTCCACCACCGAGCAAATCTGAATGCAAAAACCGCCGATCGCTTCGAAGCCGCCATGCGCCTCGACGATCAGGTTGCCGCCACTGTTTCTGACCAGCGGGCACGGGCAGAGAGGGCGCTGGAGGCTGAGCGGGCTTTGGCCGAAGCGCAGCGGCTGGTTGATGCGGCCAAAATTCGCGTGAAGAATGCAGCGACGCAACAAAGTGAGCTGGCGGCAACCCTCACCGGTATCGTATCAGATGTGTCGCCGCTTCTGCCTGCGGACATGGGCATTGCCAGATTCCGTGCATGGCTGGAAAAACTTGAAGATGCCCGTGACGCTTTGCGTAAACGCAATGAGACTGCGCGCAGGGTGTCGCATGGTGAAAACACAGTCGATCGCACGCACGCCGATCTGTTGGCAGCCCTGTCGCTGGCTGGACGGGAAATCCCCGGGAAGACCAACCTTGCCCTCGCGCTCGAGACCGCGCAATCGCTTTTGGACCGCGCGACACAGATCGGGGCGCTTGGGGAAGCGGAGGCGAACGCACAGCAGGAAATGGCACGGCGTGCAAAAGCAATGACCGGAGCCACAGCCGGAAAGGCCGCGTGGCAATCCGAATGGGAGGCAGCCTGCGCTGAAACCTGGATGGCAGATACACCGCCCAATGTGCCGGAAATGCGCGCAGTCCTCAATGAACTGGATCTGTTGCGTCGTCACTATGACCGCGCAATCGATTTGAATCGCCGTATCGCGGCCATGCAGACAAACACAGACCAGTTCGAGCATGCAGTCAACAAATTGAAATCTTGTCTAGGCCTGAAGATGACGAGCGCGCCGCACGATCTTTGGCGAGACATCATACAGCGCTTGAAAAACGCCGAAACCAGCCAGCGCCAGCGCGCCGAGCTGACGCAAAGGTTGATATTGGCACGGCAAAGCCTGACGCAGGTCCAACAGAAGGTTGCAATACATCGCAGCAGGACAGCAGAGTTCGCGCATTTTTTCGGAGTAACAACCTGGCAGCAAACCCGCGAGGCGCTGAACCGTGCGAATGACCGTGCCGAACTGACGAAAGACAGCCGCCTTTGCGCCGAAGACCTTTGCACCCAAATGCGCACGGGAACGATAAAAGATGCTCTAGAGCGTTTGCAAGGGGTTGATGGCGCCGAGTTGGAAGCGCGTGCGCAAAGCCTCCGGTCCGATCTGAAAACACTGCGTTCGAACCAAGAGGAGGCGCACACGGGTTTCCGTCAGGCCGAGGATGATCTGGAAAAGGTCGGCGGTGACGGCGCCGTTGCCCAGCTTGAGGAGCAACGCCAGACATTGCTGTTGGAAATGGAGGATGGTGCAAAGCAACACCTCCAGCGGCGACTGGGCCTGCTTGCTATCGATGCGGCACTCAGACAGTATCGCGATACGCATCGCAGCGGCATGCTGGAACGTGCCTCTGACGCATTTTGTGCCATGTCAGTCGGGCATTATTCCGGCCTTGCTGCGCAACCGGACGGCACACGCGAGATACTTGTAGCCCTCGCCGCAGAAGGCGGATCCAGAGAGGCCGCGCAGCTTTCAGACGGCACCCGCGCGCAGCTCTACTTGGCGCTACGGATCGCCGGCTATCATGAATTCGTTCGCAACAATGGCCCGGTGCCGTTTGTCGCAGACGATATTATGGAGAGTTTCGACGATGACCGATCCGCCGAAACACTCAAGCTATTGGCCAAGATGAGTGAAACTGGTCAGGTGATCTACCTAACACACCATGCCCACGTGTGCGAAATAGCAAAACAGGCCTGTCCCTCTGTTCGCATCCACCAGTTACCGGCCTGAAATACCGATTTGCGCCGGTTGCACCTTTGACAAATTCAAGCTGGCTAAGTGCGATTTGGTCTGGCGCGAATGGATAAGCTGCCCCTGCCCTGCCTGACGCTCTGCTCGGGCAATAGTTTTGACCCACCTTAATAGTCACCGCCTTAAGGCCTGCGCAATTCACTCTAGCCGACGATTCCCTTTAGGCCCTTTGGCACGGCTAACCGCGCACAAAAGCGCCCGGAGCGACTAACCATATTCTAGATTCGGCCTGTCACGATGCCACCTTTTGTGAATAGCCCCTAGATTTGTAGACACCTTGCTTGGTAATTTTGGAAGCAAGGAGGACGTTATGTCCAGAAACAAATTTACAGATGGGTTCAAGCGTGATGCGGTCGCGCAAGTGGTTGATCGAGGTTATGCGGTCAGCGAA
>JAJRPO010000013.1 GCA_024280735.1 Alphaproteobacteria bacterium
AGATGCCTACAATTACGCACGCAGATTGAAAACCCTCAACGGCCTCACGCCATTTGAATACATCTGCAAAATCTGGACATCTGAACCGGAAAGGTTCACTCTAAATCCAACCCATCACAAGCTGGGACTATACACCTAGGCAACTGATATTAATCAGTTGCAGCCCTCTCACCGCGTAACCACTAGAAAAATACTCAACCGTAAATTCGTCAATAGGGGTGCCCGCGTCATCTTCGATGATGACATTAAGATTGCCATCGGTATCACCGTTAAACCGGATATTGGATAAGGTGAAATCAGCGTAGTTTGCGCGTTTCGGGTAGGATTCATAGGCGATTTCAATGATGGAGCCACCTTCAGGCTTTTCAATCCTGCTATAACTGATAGCGACGGCCGGGTGCCACTGTTCTACGCCGTAGGGCAGCTTGGCAAATCTTCCGCCACTTTGGATTTCGAAAATAGCACTATATCCAAAAAACTCACACCCCATAATCAAATTCCCAATTTTGTCTATTTGTATCTAAGAAGGCTAACCTAATTCTGCAAAAAAGGCAACGGAATCGTTCGGCTTAATCGGGTTTTCCTTCAATGGATCGGGCGTAGGGTGCGTGGTTTCCACGCACAATTCCGGCCTAGCTCACGGCCCTAACCGCGGCACTAATGTCCCCGACAACCTGTTTCAGCAGCGCCGCATCCTCGCATTCGCCCATCACCCGCAACAGCGGCTCGGTGCCGGATTTTCGGATCAACAGGCGGCCAGAGGCGCCAAAACGGGCCTCTCCCTCGGCGATGGCCTGTTTCACGGCCATATTCAACATCGGGTCAGGACCACCGAACAGCGTAATATTTTCCAATATTTGCGGATAGGGTTCAAACACATGGCTGAGTTGGCTGGCCCGTTTACCGCTGCGCACCAAAGCACCCAGAAACTGCAGGCCCGCGATCAACCCGTCGCCGGTTGTCACATAATCGCGCAAAACAATATGGCCCGATTGCTCGCCGCCCAGATTATATCCGCCACGGCGCATTTGGGCGACGACGTGACGGTCACCTACGGCCGTGCGCAGCAAATTAACGCCAATGCCTTGCAGGTGTTTTTCAAGGCCCATATTCGACATCACGGTTGCCACCAGCGTATTATGCGCCAGCTTTCCCGATTTTGACCAGCGGGTTGCGATCAACCCCATGATCTGGTCGCCGTCCGCCACATTGCCTTTTTCGTCGATAATCATTACGCGGTCGGCGTCACCGTCAAGGCAAATGCCCACGTCAGCGCCATGGGCCACCACCATTTCGGCGGCTTTTCCGGGATGGGTCGAGCCGCAATCCTTGTTGATGTTAAACCCGTTGGGCGTCACCCCCATCGGGATCACCTCTGCGCCCAATTCCCACAGCACAATCGGCGCGGCCTTATAGGCTGCCCCATTGGCACAATCGACCACCACCTTGAGGCCTTCAAGAATCCGGCGCCGCGGAAAGGCGGTTTTGGCGAATTCCATATAGCGCCCGAGCGCATCATCTATCCGCGTGACCTCGCCGATATTTTCGGGCTGGGCCAGTTTGATATTGTTGCCCGCCACCAACTCCTCGATCTCGCGCTCTGCATCATCGGACAGTTTGTAACCATCCGGCCCAAAAAATTTGATGCCATTGTCATGGTAAGGGTTATGGGAGGCCGAAATCATCACGCCTACGTCGGCGCGCATCGAGCGGGTCAGCAGACCAACGGCAGGTGTTGGCACAGGGCCAAGCAAAAATACCGACATGCCGGTAGAGGCAAAACCGCCGGTCATTGCGTATTCCACCATATAGCTGGACCGGCGGGTATCTTTGCCGATGACAACGCGGTGTTCTTTCTTGTCATTGCGAAAATAACGCCCCGCAGCGGCGGCCAGTTTCAGCGCCATCTCTGCTGTCATCGGATAGGTGTTTGCCCTGCCCCGAACCCCGTCGGTCCCGAATAATTTATCTGCCATAACTTGCCCTTTGCCTGCCTGTTACAATGTCGCCTGCCACAGGCTCACTGCTTGTTTTGTCTGGCTTATATCATGGACCCGCAGAATCTGCACCCCTTGGCGCAAGGCTTCCAACCCGATTGCGATGGAACCGGGCGCCCGTTCGGCGGCATCCTGCGCATTTCCGATCACGCCAATGAAACGTTTGCGCGAAACACCCAATAATATCGGGCACCCAAGGCCGTGGAACAGGGACAGGCCACGCACCAAAGCTAGGTTGTGTTCAATGGTTTTACCAAAGCCTATGCCGGGGTCGATGATAATTTTGTCGCGGGAAATACCGGCGGCTACGGCGAAATCCACGCGCTGCGACAGGTAATCGTAAACATCCAGCAACACATCGTCATATTGTGGGTTTTTCTGCATTGTTTTGGGGTCGCCACTGGCGTGCATCAAACAGATTGCCGCGTTATTCTGTGCGGCTACTTGCGCGGACTCCGCGTCAAAACTAAGCGCGGTCACATCATTGAACAACATGGCCCCCACCTTAAAGGCCTCCTCAGCCACCGCAGCCTTGCGGGTGTCGATTGAGATCGGCAAGCTGAATCCCTGCTGTTTAAGGGCGGCAATCACTGGCGCCGTGCGTTCGATTTCTTGCTCAACGGCAATGAAATCAGCCCCGGGGCGGGTGCTTTCGCCGCCAATGTCGAGAATATCCGCGCCCTCCGCCTGCATCGCCAGCCCACGGGCCACGGCGCCTTGCAAACTATTGTGCTGCCCGCCGTCGGAAAAGCTGTCGGGTGTGGCATTCAGGATGCCCATGATACGGGGGTCTGCTAGCGAAAGGCCACAAATCGGCACTCTTGGGCGGGATAATTGTTCTAAAACGGCCTTTGGCATGTCTGTTACTGGGATAACCTGCGCTGCGCTGCCCCGCTGCAAACACTCCACATGGGTGAACCACGACCAGCCGCCCGCCAAAGGCTGCGCGCCCTTTGGTTGACAGCGGTCAGTTTGGGTGATCGGGCGGTAGTATACTTGTGTCATCAGTCCAGCACCTTGCGATAGAAGATTACTTTTTCTGTCTGCTCAAACCCCAAACGTTCGTGCATCAATTGCGACGAATAATTGGTCAGTTCCACATCTGAACCAAATTCGGTAAATCCGGCCATCCGCGCCTTGCGTTCCAGATATTCCACCAAGGCCCGCGCGATGCCCTCGGAGCGATATTCCTCTTCTATCCAGACGCCCTCTAGAAAGGGGACCGGCTGCGAGTTGCAGCCATTGGCATAATCACGCAAGGCATATTCGGCAAAACCCACCGCCTGCCCCATGTATTCTGCCACATAAGCCGAGCGTTTGGAGGATTTGAATATCCGCTTGATCTCGGCCAGCAAGGCTGGGTCACCATGTTCTGGCCACAGCTTGCGGTACATCACCAGCCACATTTCCTGATCAGCGGCGCGTATCTCACGTATTGTTACATCCACCTTGACTACTCCACTTTGTCCCAGCGCACGGCCAGTTGTGCGGCGATGCCGGAAAAGGCGGCAAACACAAACAGGATCAGCCCATAGCGGATTTCCGACTCTCCGCCGACGGCGCTGACAACGCTGACCGCGATCATTCCAGTGCCAAAACGAAACGCCAGCAACATCGCAGAGGCGATGCCCTTGCTGCGGTCAAACTGGTCCATTGCCCCCGTCAGGGCATTCGCGCCGATGACATGCAGCATCGGCATGAACAACAGGCCCGGTAGGTAAATCGCCCAGCGGCCAAACAGGCCAAATCCACCGCCAAAGGCAATGACGCCAAGGCCCATCACCAACATACCCTGCCCCAGCAGCACAGGGCGAAAGCCCATCCGGGCCACGAGCGCAATATTCAGGTAATTGGCCATCATGGCCAGAATAGCCCCTGCCCCGAAGAGCAGCGAAAATGTGCTAACAGACAGGCCGTAAGTTTGCATATAGAGGAAAGGCGTGGCGGCAACATAGGTGAAAAAAACCGCCATGATACCCGCCGTTGCGCAGGCATAAGTCATTGCCACACGGTTGCCTAGAACCCTGCGGTAGCCTTTGAAAACAGTGCTGAAGTTCAGCCGTTCGCGATTTTCTGGCGGCAGCGTTTCGGGCATTCTTTTGAAGCTTGCGAGAATTGCCACCGCCGTGGCAATTCCCATAACCCAGAAAATCATCCGCCAGTCCCAAGTCTCGGCCAGCCAACCGCCAATCACCGGCGCGGCCATCGGCGCAATCGCCAGCCCCATGTTGATGGTCGAGTTTTTCTGCGCCAGAACGTCGCCGCGATAGACATCCGCCAGCAGCGCCCGGCCAGCCACCAGTGAGGCGCTGCCCGCCAAGGCCTGACAAAAACGCAAAACGATCAGCATTTCCGCCGAAGTCGCAATGGCGCAGGCCAGCGAGAATACACCGAAACCGATCAGACCCGCCAGTATCACAGGCCGACGTCCAACCGCGTCACTGATTGGGCCAGTTACCAATGGCCCGATTGCAAACCCCAGTATAAAGGCCGCCAAGGTCATTTGAATGTGGGCGATTTCGGTTTGTAAATCAGCCACCAATTGCGGGAAGGCCGGCAAATACGCATCAATAGAGAAAGGTGCCAACGTGGTGATCGCCACCAGCAAAAATATCAGGCCGCGTTCTGACAGCGGCAAGTTTTTACGATCCACTTATTCCCCCAGCCGACAAACAGGGTCGGCATTATTTTTGCCGACCCTATCCAAGCCCTATTAGGGGTGCAAGATCAGAGTGCGTCTGGCGTTGCAACTACCTGCAAACGATTTGAATCCTCCGCGCCGTCGAAATCACCGCAAACCGAAATGTGATCAGCGGAAAACGCGCGGGCAAACCACTGTGCCAGCGCCAACGGGGTATCCGCATCGGCGTCTGTTTTATCTACCGCGTCCAGAACCACCTTGGAGGGTGCCCAAACCGACAGCTGGCCATTTTTCATGGCCCAATCCAATTCTGTGCGGCTGTCCACAACCACGCAACGGCTGTCTTTGCCCGCCAGAACCCAGGCGTTTTGTTCAATCGACAGCAGCCCCATGCGGCGGTTCACGGGCGCAAGGCCCGTATCGGGGATTTCAAGTCCGGTTTTTTCCAGACAAATGATTGCCGGCAGCGCGTGGTTTTCAATCGCGTTCAGCCAGCCTTTCAAGGCGTCAGAATGCAAAATCTTGTTGGGCAGGAACACCACCAGCGGATGCACCTCTTCTTCGGTGGCGGCAGGCTTGTCTGCCATTGCCGTCACATTACGCCCGCCAACCCGACTGCGCACAATTTCGATGCCAAGCGTGCCGGGGATGCGATCGAGCTTTTCGATGCGCACAAACACCCGCACGGCCATAGGGTTAATCAAAATCTGTTCAGCTATGCGTTCCGCCAGTGTTTCCAGCAGGTTCATTCGCTCTACAGACAGTTGATGGGTTATCGCCTCGACGATGGTGTCATAAGACAGCACTTGGTCCACATCATCGGTGGCAGCTGCCGCGTGGCGCGATACTTCCAGCACGACGTTGAACCTTACCCGCTGGCGTTTGCCGCGCTCTGACTGGAAGGCACCGATTTCCACATCAACCGTATAATCGCGCACCGAAATCCGGTCCAATGGCGCGCCTTTGGCAGTAGCGGCGGACCGCATTTCAACCCGCTCAAACGCGAGTGTGGTTTCATCAGACATAGCAGGCTCCCTTTGCCATCATTGACTTGCAGGTAACGCCCCCGCCCACCTGTTTCAAGTGTTTCAGCGCCGCACCCAAACGGCAGTCAACCTTGAAAAGGATAGTTTTCTGTCGCTATACTTGCCGAGTAATAGAGACACAATAAGGGAGAACCGTCATGAATCCGTCATCCACAGTCCTTTTTGCGGCTGTTGCACTTGTTTCTTCGCTTTCAGCCACGGCACTGGCCGCCGCCACCTGCCCCGCACCGGCTTTCAACGCTGCACACAAACGCCAAATTCCCAAAAAGAAGCCAAATCAGACTGTTTTTGCCGAGGCTGTACGCCAAATGGTCAACCTATCCCGTTGCCAGAACAATCTACCAGCCCTGAAAGCCGCCCCGCGCCTAATCAAAGCAGCTAGCCTGCATAGCAAATCAATGGCGAAAACCAAAAACTTTAGTCACACCTCAACCAATCCACGCCTGCGCACGCTTAAGGAGCGCGCTAAAAAGGCCGAGGTCAAGTATCGGTTTCTGGCAGAGAATATTGCTTTGATGGCACGGTTTCAGTTCACCACCGGCACAGCTTTTTCGATTGTCGATCGTGCCAACTGCCAGTTCAAAGACCCCAGTACAGGCCAGCTCATCGCCGCTCATAGTTATGCAAGCCTTGCCAGCCAAGTGGTAACCGGTTGGATGAATTCCCCCGGGCACCGCCAGAACATCCTCAGCACGAAAGTCGGTAAAACCGGTGCAGCATTGGCATTTGAGGGATCAAACGACACCTGTGGACAGTATTACATGACGCAGGTTTTTTCCAATTAAGGGTTCTTGAAAGCCCACCAAAAATCCCCACTTAAGCCAGACCAAAACGGAAAATCCATAGGGGGAAAATTCCAATGAAAAAACCTATAGCCGAGTTTATCGGCACCTTTACGCTTGTCTTTATTGCCTGCGGGGCGGCAATATTTGCCGGCGCACAAATTGGCCTGACAGGTATATCACTGGCCTTTGGTCTGGCACTGATTGGCATGGCTTACGGCATCGGGCCGATTTCCGGCTGTCATATCAATCCTGCCGTATCACTGGGCGTTTGGGTGTCGGGCCGCATGTCACTTGGGGATATGATCCAGTATATCATCGCCCAAATCGCCGGCGCAATTGTGGCCACCTTGGCCTTGTCGATCATTGCCTCTGGGTCCACGGATGGCAATTTTGCAGCCAACGCCATGCAGGGTGATTTCTCAATCACCTCCGGCCTGCTGTTCGAGATCATCGCGACGTTCTTGTTTGTAGTGGTAATTTTAGGCGCAACACAAAGCAGCGCGCCAACCGCTGTTGCTGGTGTGGCAATCGGCCTGATGCTGGTGGCAATTCACCTGATTGGCATTCCGATTACCAACACTTCGGTTAACCCCGCCCGCTCGATTGGCCCTGCCTTGTTCCAAGGTGGCGTGGCAATGTCGCAATTGTGGGTGTTTATCATCGGCCCAATGATCGGTGCGCTGGGTGCCGGTCTGTTGTTTCGGATCGGCTTGCTGGAAACAGATTAACTATTCGGGCTGCGCTCGTAGGAGTGCAGCCCTACCCTCTACTTCGGGTGATAGAAATAATGTGCGCCGATTTGCGCCGTCCGGCGAAATTTGCGCGCCCAACTGGGGCGCACGGCCTTGGTGTGATAAAATAACGCGCCGCCCGTCACCTTTGGCAATGCACCATCCAGAACCAAACGGGCCATTTTGCCGACGCGAGTATAGGCTGCGGGTTCGTTGAACACCTCTTTGCGGCCATCACATTTATACGAGAATTGGCATCCGGGCCGACCGCCGACACCTTGCGAAACAACCGAACAAATCGTGCCGGGGTAACGGCTGGAATTGCGGCGATTAATGATAACTTCGGCAACAGCGCCAATGCTCTTGAAGGATTCACCACGCGCTTCAAAATATAACGCCTCGCTCAGGCAGGCCCATTCCGCGCCGCCCGATGCTTTTGGCATCTCTTTGAGTTGTTTGAAACTGGAAACCGGCGTTACATTATCCTGTTTCGGCTTAGACAAGCTGGCAACACGAATGCGGGCATCCGCACCGATACCGGCAATCTTTTTGGCTTTGTTACTGCCAAGAGCGGTGATTTGCTGACGTTCTTGCGTCAGCAAATTTTGCAAAACAGTGTTGGTAGTGTCCCCAGCCGAACCTAATGTTGGCGTGAAAATAAACGCGCAAACGGTGGCAACAGCGGCGCACCGCACCTTAAGGGCAACGTGATCTAGCAGCATATCAAGCTCTCATTATCTAACAACGTGCCTTCGAGCAGAAACGAAAACACAGTCCAAATGCGAAAACGCCGCAAAAGTCCAAAGCCTTTTTACTGCAAATGTTTTAAAATTGCACCGGTTTTATCCAAAGCCCCAAGGGCCAACAGGCGCATCTGTTGCAAATTCAACCACAGTCAGGCGGATTTTGAGGTGTTTTGGCAGGGTTGACCCCCTAATCAGGATCGAGAATCGCCGCCTGTGCCGCTGCCAAACGGGCAATTGGCGCACGATAAGCCGAGCAAGAAACGTAATCCAGCCCTACTTTATGGCAAAATGTCACTGATTCGGGATCGCCGCCATGCTCACCGCACAGCCCAAGTGATACGTCAGGATTAACCGCGCGGGCCCGTTTCACGGCTATCATAACCAATTCCCCCACCGCATCCACATCCAAGGAGTGAAACGGGTCCTCGGCGAATACACCCAAGTTGACGTATTCCCGCATAAACCGCCCCGCGTCATCCCGACTGAGGCCGTAGGTCATTTGTGTCAGGTCGTTGGTGCCAAAACTGATGAATTCGGCAAAACGGGTGATTTCGCCTGCCCGCAGCGCGGCACGCGGGGTTTCGACCATCACGCCTACCGAATATTTGATCTGCTGTCCTGTTGCGCGCGCAACCTCAGAGGCCACGACATCAACGCGGTTTCTGACCAGCTCGACCTCTTTTTTAGCAGACACCAAAGGCACCATAATTTCGGGGTGAACCTCTATGCCCAGACGTGTTTGCACATCAGCCACGGCCTCGAATATTGCGCGGGCCTGCATGTCATAAATGCCTGGAACAGTGATCCCGAGGCGCACGCCGCGCATGCCCAGCATCGGGTTCACTTCTCCGAGCGCCTCTGCGCGTTCCTGAACACGGGGCAGCGGTATATCCATTGCTTCCGCCAGCGTGCGCATTTCGGTGGTGGTTTGGGGCAAGAATTCATGCAGCGGCGGGTCCAGCAGACGGATGCACACGGGCAGCCCCGCCATCACCTCGAACAACTCGGCAAAATCATCGCGCTGCATGGGAAGCAACCGGTCAAGGGCGGCTTGGCGGTCGTCATCCTGATCGGCAAAAATCATTTCGCGCATCGCGGTCAGGCGACCCTGTTCAAAGAACATATGTTCGGTACGGCACAGGCCGACACCATCAATTTTGAAACTATGGGCAAGGCGGGCATCTGTCGGCGTATCAACATTACCACGAATGCCCAGGCGGCGATATTCGTCGGCCCAGTCCATGAAGGTATTAAAGGGGCCGCCAAGATCGGGTTCAACCAAACCGACGCTGCCGCGCAAAACTTCGCCTTCGGTGCCATCAAGGGTAATGATATCCCCCTCGTGCAGCACATCCCCGTTCGGCAGGGTTATTGTTTTTTTGCGGGGGTCAAGGTGCATATTGGTGGCCCCGACGATGCAGGGCAGCCCCAATCCACGCGCAATCACCGCCGCGTGGCTGGTCATACCGCCGCGCTGGGTCAGAACGCCATTGGCCGATTGCATGCCGCGAATATCCTCTGGCGTGGTTTCCGAACGCACCAATATGCACGGCTCCTCGCGCGCGGCACTGGCCTGAGCGGCAGTGGCGGAAAACACTATATAGCCAAAGGCGGCACCGGGGCTGGCGGGAATCCCCCCCAATATCCGGTCGCGCGTGGCCTTTGGATCCACGTGGCGGTGCAACATTTCTGTTAGACTGCGCGGGGCCACTGACAACAACGCCTGTTTTTTGTCCAGCAATCCATCCGCAACCAAACGCACGGCAATTGCCACCTCGGCGCGGCCCGAACGTTCCGCCGGTTTAGCGTCCAGCAACCAAATTTTGTCGTCCTGAACGGTAAATTGCAGCTGCATGTCATCGGCGCAGAAATTCCGGACTTTCTGCGCCAGATTTTGCAATTCTGCAAAGGCTTTCGGGGCTGTTCCTTGCAAAGACGGCCCGCGCGGATCATCGCCCAAATACAGCTCGCCACCACGCCCTGATACCGCATCATGGCCTTGGGATTCACTTTTATAGCGCCCGTGTGCGCCCGGTTCCCCGGTGGCAAGCGCCACAAACTGCCCGATGCCAGAGCCGCATTCACCATTGCAGATGCCTTGCGCCATATCCTGCACAATAAAACCGATGCCCGCATCCACAGGCGCGCCGCGTGCGGTGCGTAAAATGCGGGCTGTAGTGCCTTCCCACATCAACGCCATAGCACGCAAAACCTGTTGCATCTGGATTTGCGGGTCTTGGGGAAATACCTCTCCCAACTCCTCGCGGTAAAACGTCAGAAGTGCTTGAAGTAAATGCGCGTAGTCTTTGTTAGCGTTGGTAAATTCCCGCTCTACCAGCTCCTCGATATCATCTTCGTCCAGCCGCGCTACCTTGATGGCGTAAGCGCGTAGAAAGCGGCAATAGAGGTCGTTGGCGGCGTCCTTGCCAACAGACTCCGCCAGAATATCGCGGGTTTTGTCATTCATGCCAATGTTCAGAATTGCACGCGGGCCGCCCCAGCCCCGATCAGCCGGACTGCGCCGCACAGAATACAGCGCGCCGGGTACCAGTTTTTTCGCAAAAGCCGGGTTTTCGGGGTAATCGCCGATGGCATATTTATGCACGCCGGCCACAGAAATCGCAAAGGCCGTTGGCACGGGCAGGCCTTGCGTTACCAATTGTTCAAGAACATTGGCCCGCGCGCCGTAAACTTCGGGTGGCAGGTCCACCCCCGCTGTCACTTCTACGATGTCCGCAAATTTGCCCATCTGGCAGCAAATCCTGTCAAAATATTCTACAACACTACTTTGTCAACGCTGCTGCCTTTGGCTGACAACGCTATTTTTCCGTCACACAAGTCTTTGGCATCGTTGCCAAAAACCTCATTTCGCCAACCTTTGAACACAGCGGCATCAGGATTGCCAGCGGCGATGTCGTCAAGCTCTGCCGAATTGGCAATCAGCTTTTGCGCGACACCAATCGCCTCGGCGTTCGCCTTGAGCAGAACCCGCAGCAAATCGGCCAAACCCTCGTTTCCAACCGGTTTTTGCCGTTGGGGTGGCGGTTTTGGAATGTCATCCGGCCCATATTGCGCCGCTGCCTTTACGGCTGCAATGATACCATCGCCAATCACCCCTTTACGGGCTTCGCGCAGCAACAGCCGCGATCTTGACAGGTCTTGAACCGTGCTTGGACGCGTCGCCGCCAATTCCATCAAGGCATCGTCTTTATACACCCGATTGCGCGGGATATTGCGTTCTTGCGCAGTGATTTCGCGGAATTTGGCGAGTTCCTTGACACTGGCCAGAAACTTTGGCGAGTTACTGCGGGTTTTAAGGCGTTTCCATGCCTCATCTGGCTCGATCACATAGGTTTCCGGCGTGGTCAGCACCAGCAGTTCTTCCTCTACCCAGCTTTGGCGTTTGGATTTCTGCAATTTATCCGCCAGAAATTCGTAAATCACCCGCAAATGGGTCACATCGCCAATGGCATAGGTTTTCTGTTTGGACGACAGAGGGCGCGCCGACCAATCAGTGAAACGCGATGATTTATCCAGCGGTAGGCGCACAATTTTGCGCACCAAAGTTTCATAGCCGACCTGTTCGCCAAAACCGCACACCATCGCCGCCACTTGGGTATCAAAGAACGGCTTGGGGATGATCTGCTTATCCACATAGAATATTTCCAGATCTTGACGCGCCGCGTGGAACACTTTGACCACGCTCTCGTCGCGAAACAGATCATACAGCGGGGCCAGATCAAAACCATCGGCCAGCACATCAATCAGCACTGCGCCGGTCATTTTCTCACCCAAAGGATCATCATCAACCGGATGGGCCATTTGAATGAGGCAAAGCTTGGAATAATAGGTGCGTTCGCGCAAAAATTCCGTATCGATGGTTACATAGTCAAATTCAGCGCATTTAGCACAAAATTTCGCCAGCTCTTTTGTCTTCGTAATTGTTTTCATAGCAATTGCTTAGGGGCTTTGGTGCGGCGTTTCAACAAGAATACCCAGATTTTGGGTGCAGAAGGGCAAATCGACGTCTCAGCGACCCTAACGTGGCATCCTAAAGCTGACTTTCAGCCCGCCCAGATCATCGGAATGACCAAGCGTCATACCGCCGCCGTGGCTGCGCGCCACGTCACCGGCGATGGCCAGACCAAGACCGACACCGGAGCCCATGTTCTGATTGCGTGCAGCGTCCAGACGGGTAAAGGGTTTCAAGGCTTTCTCGCGTTGATCCCGGGTGATTCCAGGGCCATTATCCTCGATTATAAACTCGATAAACCCTGTTCCCAGATACAACGTCAACCGTGTTTTATCGCCGTATTTCTGCGCGTTGCCCAGCAAATTCCCAACTGCGCGCTGCGCCGACATGCGGCGCATTTTCACGGTGCCGTCATCTTGGGTATTTCCGGCGAAAAGCAATTCAACCTCGGCCCCCGCGCGGCGGTAGTTTTTGACCAGCTGTTTGGCCAGTTTCTTGGGCGATACCATCTCCGGCTCTTCGCCACTGTCGCCGCGTGAAAAGGCCAGAAACTCATTCAGAATTTCCGCCATGTCATCAAGATCGCGTTGCATCAAAGCCGTCTCCGCATCCTGCTCCATCAAGGAAATCGACAGTTTCAGGCGGGTTAAGGGCGTGCGCAAATCATGGCTGACACCTGACAACATCATGGTGCGCTGTTCTATCTGGCGTTCAATTCGTGCGCGCATGGACAAAAAGGCGTGGCCCGCGGCGCGAACCTCGGAGGCACCGCGCGGTCGCAGGGGCAAAGAATGGCCCTTGCCAAAGGCCTCGGCGGCGGCGGCAAGCCTGCGGATGGGTTGTACCTGATTGCGCAAAAAGGCGATAGACAGGGCAGTTACAAGGATCGCGGCCAGCATCATAATAACCAAGAGCTGGTGGGGGTTGGTGGCCGAAAGACGGTGTCGCGATATGCGGAACTCGGTGAGTTTACCACCTACCTGAACGCCGATCAGGGCGGAGTTCCTATCGGTTACCAAATCAACACTCTGGATACCACGAACAGTATCGCGCAAGGTCTTGATTACGGTGATCCCCGCCACGTCCAGAAATGTATTTCGATCTGTTCCGGCAGAACCGGAATCGGATATTTCAATTTCCAGCGCTTTTGCCGTTTCCCGCAAATCCGGCGCATTTGTTTCAAGCTTTCTAATCAGGTAATTAACATCCAGCGCCACCGCCGATGCCATCTGCCCGCTGACATTTTGAAACAGACGCTCCACCAACACGACGCCCACCACCACCTGAATGAGCACAACAGGCACAATCATGATCGCAATGGCGCGCCCGAATAGACTGCGCGGTAGATAAGGCTTGAGCCACTTGTTAAACATCTCCACAACAGGGTTAAGGGGCGCCCTTGCAATGGGCAAGCCTAAAGGAGTCTTTGCCATGTCTGATCCATTTGACCGTTCACATAAACCAGTTATCGGCAAGCCGCTGGATTTGGCCCCTGCCCTGCAAGTTGTCACCGCTCCAAACGCCAGCCCGATGACCTTCACGGGAACCCAGACCTATCTACTGGGCACAGATGCGGTGGCGGTGATCGATCCCGGGCCGGATAATGACGCGCATTTGGATGCGTTGCTCGCAGCCATTGGCCAGCGACCCGTCAGCCATATTTTGATCACCCATTCCCACACCGATCATTCCCCCCTGTCACGCAAGTTGGCAGAGCGTACCGAGGCCCCGATTTTGGCCTTTGGCACCGCACATGAGGCCCGCAGCCCCTTGATGGAACGCCTTGCAGCCGCCGGTGATCTAGGCGGGCGCGAAGGCACGGACGAGGATTTTCACTATGACCGAAAAATCGAACACGGTCAGGTCGTTAGCGGCGATGGTTGGGAGTTGGAGGCGATCCACACACCGGGGCATTTATCCAACCACCTGTGTTTTGGCTGGAATTCGACGGGTGCGGTTTTCAGTGGCGATCATGTTATGGGCTGGGCAACCACATTGGTTTCGCCCCCCGACGGTGATCTGCGCGCATTTATGAATTCGCTGGACCGGTTGGCTGACCGGGAGGACCGGATATATTATCCCGGCCACGGCGCGCCGATCTCTGACCCTTTGAAAATGGTTCGGCACCAAATCAACCACCGCAAATCCCGCGAATCTCAAATCATCGATGCACTGGCAAGTGGCGATGCAACACCGTCAGAACTGGCCGCTGTTATTTATACCGACGTTGATCCTCGCTTGCTGCCCGCTGCTGCACGCAATGTTTTCGCGCATTTGATTGACCTGAATGAACGCGGTTTTGTCACCAGCGACGGCGACATCTGGCAAGGCTGCCGCTTTGCGCGTAAATAAATTCGCAAACAGCAAGAAACCCACTTTACGACCCAAATTCCCGCTGCTATACGGCCCCCACCGCAAGGTATTTGTGTTCCAGCGTAGCTCAGCGGTAGAGCAGTTGACTGTTAATCAATTGGTCGTAGGTTCGATCCCTACCGCTGGAGCCAACAAAAACAAAGCCTTAGCATTAAGTTGCTGAGGCTTTTGTCATTCTTAGCTACGTTTTAACAACTCTTTTACGAAAACGGGACAGCGCCTCCACGCTAGACATAGAATCCTCCTCAACCCCCAAAGCGTCGAGCCAGTTGTAGAAGGTCGGCCAGCACTTGTTCATGTACCCGAGTCGAGATGGGACACGAACGGCCCAAAGCCGTCGTTGATAGTACAATGCGTGCTGCGGGGTAGCTTTCCGAAAGTCGACATTTGTTCGGCCTGCGGCATTTGACGGGATCTATTAGCTTACTCTATCGAAACTTTTCCGCTATCGCAGCTATTTGCGGGCCTGTCGCCTTCTTGGTCTCCGACCCTATTCTATAGAATGCGTCGTCTCCAACAAAGCTCATCTTTGTTTGCTTAGGTATACGAACCCTAATAACTTCCATTCCTTTGTAAGAAATCGTGTCCACTGGTAATCCCCCCGAAAATTAGTAGCGTTTGAAAGTAGAATTTCTTTTACCGTAACGGATGAGGAGATTCTGATGAAACAATCCAAATATAGCGATGCTCAAATTATGGGTATATTGAAACAAGCAGAGGGCGGAGTTCCTG
>JAJRPO010000014.1 GCA_024280735.1 Alphaproteobacteria bacterium
CGTGGCACACCACGTGGTTTGTTCGGCAGTAGTGGCTTGATGTTATTGAATTGTTCTTGCGTTAACCAAAATGTCCCAGACATGAAATTCTCCCTGTTTCATACCTTGAATCACAATTCCGTTTATAGGTCTACGCCCTAAAAACAATTCAGCCGATGAGACCCAAACGCCCATTTTGTTGACTGAATATTTGAAACTAATGTAATTTCTGCGGAACGCATGAATGGCAGCTATGTGACAGCTATCCCCGGTGTCGTGCCTCTGCAATTTGACAGCCATCTGCGAAAATCGAGATGAGCCTGCAACCGCTTTGGAACGCGGCAAGGGCGACTTTCAAGGGGGCACCTTGTTCTGGTCACTCATAGTATCAAAAATGGGCTGTATAGCGCATTGTGAAATATAAATAACAGTGGTTTAGGTGAGTGGTGGGCGACCCTGGAATCGAACCAGGCATGAGTTTCCTCGGCGGAGTTACAGTCCACTGCCGCACCTTGCAGCACGTCGCCCAACTTGGCCCGAAATACCGAGGCTTTTGGAACCCGTCAACCGCAAACTCGCATGGGCGTGCGATTCATGGTCTTGTCAGGCTGGTCTGCCCGTGCGAAATGGATTGCAGCATTAGGAAAGACATGTAAATGGCACCCCGAAACTCCAAAAAACCCACCTGGGTTGTTGAAAAAGAACGCGAGCGGGCAGGGGCGGGGCCGGGCAGTTTCTGGCTATTCGGCATCCATGCGGTCCGCGATGCACTGCTGAACCCGAAACGTGAAAAAAAACGCCTGATCTTGACCAAAAATGCCGCCGACCGTTTGGCGGAGGCAATCACCGCGTCGGGCATCACGCCGGAAATCAAGGAAGCCCGCGAATTTGATGTGCCGCTGGACGCGCAATCTGTGCATCAGGGGGCCGTGATGGAAGTAACGCCGCTTGATTGGGGCGGGCTGTCCGAGGTCTGTGCGCCTCGTGGTGAAAACCCGATTGTGTTGCTGCTGGATCGTGTCACGGATCCCCATAACGTCGGCGCGATTCTGCGCTCGGCCGAGGTATTCGGTGCCCGCGCTGTGATCGCGCCACAGCGCAATTCCGCGCCAGAAACCGGTGCGTTGGCCAAAACCGCCAGTGGTGCGCTGGAACGCCAACCCTACCTGCGCATCCAGAACCTCGCCACGTCCATGCGGGCCCTGCGCGAAATGGGCTATTTCATCATCGGCCTGGACGGCACGGCAGAGACAGACATAGACACTGAGCTAGCCAAATCCGCCCATATGCCGATAGCCTTGGCACTGGGGGCCGAGGGGCCGGGCCTGCGCAAACTGACACTGGACACCTGTGACATCATCGCCAAAATTCGGTTTGCAGCTGATTTCGGCTCGCTGAATGTGTCTAACGCAGCGGCGGTGGCGCTTTATTCTGCGGCGCGGCGCTAGGGCGTGTCATCCTTAATCACAATCTGGCGAGGGGGCTTTTCATAAGTGCTGGCCCGTGGCTATTCTTTTGCCAACCACAGGAGAAGCCCCATGCCCCTCACCCGCCGTACCACACTCGCGCTGATCGGCGCGTCCTTGATTGCCAGCCCCGCTTTGGCGGGCAAATCGAAGGTGTTCGCGACCAACGGTATTGCCATCCAAGGCTATGATCCCGTTGCCTATTTCGATCTGCAAGGCCCAGTTGAGGGCAAACCTGCCCACGCCTCCAACTGGAACGGCACCAAATGGGTGTTTGCATCGGCCCAGAACAAAGCCCGCTTTGACGCGGACCCAACCGCTTTTGCCCCCCAATTCGGCGGCTACTGTGCCTATGCGGTGTCCAAAGGCGCGACGGCACCCACAGACCCAACCGCTTGGACAGTGTATCAGGGCAAAATGTACCTGAACTTCTCACCCGCCGTGCGCAACATTTGGCGCCAAGATGTTGCGGGTAATATCGCCAAAGCAGAGGGCAATTGGCCCGCGGTGTTAAAATAGTGTGTTTCTTCACATTAAATTTACATCCCCTTAATATATTGGAAAAACGACCTACATAGTTTACCAGAGGCGGCCATATTGGAACATGCCACCTCACATTACTGTCCCTCGTTCCACAACTATAGCGCCCAAAGCACGGCTTTGGGCGCTTTTTTCTTGCAGCGTTTTGGGTTATTGTAAAAGTACAGACTTGTATTTGATCACCAAAAGGGCAGCCCGTGACCCAAAAAACACCCGCCAAAACCCGTGGCCCACAGCGCACGACCCGCCAAGACTGGATTGATGCTGCCATGGAAATCCTGATTTCCGAAGGTGTTGCACAGGTTAAGGTTTTGGTGCTGGCCGAACGCCTCAATTGTGCGCGTTCCAGTTTTTATTGGTATTTTGAAAACCGCAACGACCTGCTCGATAGCCTTTTGGATCATTGGCAGTCAACCAATACGGCGGCCATCGTGGCACAGGCACAGCTGCCGGCGAAAACCATCAACGCAGCTTTGGCCAACGTGTTTAAATGCTGGGTGGACAAAGGGTTATTCGATTCCCGCCTCGATTTTGCTGTGCGCGAATGGGCGCGCCGCTCTGACACTGTGCGCCGCGCGCTGGATATTTCCGACGCGGCACGCCTTGATGCCCTTGCCGGAATGTTCGCCCGTTTTGGCTTTGCCGCTGGCGAATCCGCCGTGCGCGCCCGTATCGTCTATTTCACTCAAATTGGGTATTATGCGTTGGATGTGCGCGAAACATCCGAGCAACGCATGGCCCGTGCGGTGGATTATTTGTTTTGCATGACGGGGCAACATCCCACAGAGGCAGAAATTAGCGACCTTGCCGTAAATGCTGGGTTGCACATCGATTAACCGCATGGTCAAGATATTTATGGACACAAGTGTACTTATTTGGCATCCTGTTTAAACCAGACAGGAGGTTATGATGAAATCAACTTACAGAGCAGTGGTCATTGGCGGCGGCATCGTCGGCGCGTCGGTCCTCTATCATCTGGCGAAATTTGGCTGGTCAGAGGTCGCCCTGATCGAGCGGGCAGAGTTAACAGCCGGTTCCACTTGGCACGCCGCCGCTGGATTTCATGCCCTGAACGGCGATCCAAATATTGCCGCCCTGCAAGATTATACCATTAACCTTTATAAAGAAATCGAGGCCGAGAGCGGCCAAGATGTCGGCCTGCACATGACCGGCGGCATCAATTTTGCCACAAACCCCGCCCGCTGGGAGGCGCTGAAGGCCGGTTGGGCCACATTTCAGGCAATCGGCGTTGAAACCGCGCGCTTGATGACGCAATCAGAAATCAGTGATCTGATGTGCGGCGTGATCAAAACCGACGATATTCTGGGCGGCCTGTATGATTCGAATGAGGGGTATCTCGACCCAAACGGGGCCACTCACGCCTTTGCCAAAGCTGCCAAAATGCGCGGGGCTGACATAATTCTGCGCAATCGCGTGCTGGAATTGAACCAGCGTGGCGATGGCACTTGGGATGTGATCACAGAACAGGGCACAATCCACACAGAGAACATTATTAACGCGGCAGGCCTGTGGGCAAAACAGGTGGGCTTGATGGCGGGGGTCGATCTGCCCGTCACCCCGATGGAGCATCATTATCTGATTACTGACAAAGTGAAATCGCTGGAAAACTTGCCCGGAGAATTGCCCGTCACGGTCGATCTCGACGGCTTTACCTATACCCGTCAAGAACGCGACGGGCTGTTGCTCGGCGTCTATGAACAAAACCCGCAGCACTGGAATATGGATGGCGCGCCATGGGATTACGGCATGGATTTGATCCCGGAAAACCTCGATCGCATTGGCAAGGAGTTGGCCATAGGCTTTGAGCGTTATCCAGAGTTGGAGCATGTCGGAATTAAGAAATGGGTTAACGGTGCTTTCACCTTCGCGCCGGACGGAAACCCGCTTGTTGGCCCCGTTGGCCCGCGCGGGTATTGGTTGGCTTGCGGGGTGATGGCGGGGTTCTCTCAGGGCGGTGGCGTTGGAAAGTCTCTGGCTGAATGGATGATCCATGGCGCGCCCGAAGCCGACATATACGGCATGGATGTTGCCCGCTTCGGCTTGCATCAATCGAACAAAGAGTACATTCGCCAAACCACCGCCCAATTCTACGCACGCCGTTTTGTGATGACCTTCCCAAATGAACAATTGCCCGCGGGCCGCCCCCTCCGCACAGCAGGCGCATACAGGGATATGACTGATGCCGGTGCCCGATGGGGAGTCGGCTGGGGGCTGGAAATCCCGCTCTATTTCGCCCCGACACCGGCGTTCACCGAACCCGGAACCCTGCGCCGTTCCACGGCCTTCCCGATTGTCGCGGCAGAATGCCAAGCCGTTGAAAATGCGACGGGCTTACTGGATATTTCCGGCTTCTCCCGTTATGAAATCTCCGGGGCAGGGGCGAAAGAATGGCTCAACAACCTGCTGGCCTGCAAGTTGCCTGCAGAAGGCCGCGTAAAGCTCGCGCCGATGCTGGCAGAGGATGGCCGCCTCAAGGGTGACCTTACCTGTTTTAACTGGGGCGATGGGCGTTACTGGTTGATGGGATCCTACTATTTGCGCGCCTTCCACATGCGTTGGTTCAAGGATCATATGGCAAAAGACGTGCATATTTCCGATATTTCCGACGCCACAGTCGGCTTTTCACTCAACGGCCCCAAGGCCCGCGAAATACTGGAAACTGTGTCCGATACCGACTTGTCAAACCTGAAAATGATGCAATGCCAAAACGCCGACATCGGCCTGTTCCGCGTTAAAATCGCACGCCTTTCCCTGTCCGGCGAGTTGGCCTATGAAATCAATTGCCAGTCCGGCGAACACGCGGAATTGCGCAAAACCTTAATGGCGGCGGGGGCAGATTTAGGCCTGCGCGAGGTTGGCTTTATGGCTATGATGTCGCTGCGGCTCGAGAAAAGCATCGGTATTTGGAACGGCGAATATACCCAAGGCTACACACCTGCCATGACCGGCCTTGACCGCTGGATCGCGTGGGATAAAGGCGATTTTATCGGCAAAGAGGCCGCCCAGATTGCGCCCCCACCAAAGCGCATCCTGACCATGATCGAAGTGGACGCCGATGACGCAGATTGCACAGGTTTTGAACCGGTCTGGCAGGGGGAAGGACGCGTCGGAATCACCACAACAGGTGGGTATGGCCATCGACTGCGCCGCAGTTTTGCGATGGCCCTGATCGACACAGCCCAAGCCGCCATTGGCACTGAATTACAGGTCCATGTTATGGGCGAACCACGCCCTGCCAAGGTGATCCCAATGTCGCCCTACGACCCGAAAGGCAATAAAATGCGGCTTTAGCGCGCTGTTAACCCCAATTCCCCTATACTTCCCCGATCAAACGCGATAGGTGCGGTCAGTTCGCCCCGTTCCTGACCAAAGTAAAGCCAAAATCGTGAAACAAGCCCTCGCAGACGCGCTGAAAAACCGTGGATATGACAAACTAACCCCCGTGCAGGAGGCCGTGACCGAGGCTGAACTTGGTGGCGCTGACCTGTTGGTGTCTGCTCAAACAGGCTCCGGTAAAACTGTCGGCTTTGGTTTGGCCATCGCGCCGACCCTGCTGGGCGAGGCCGAAAAATTCGACCGCGCAAGCGCGCCGCTGGCATTGGTCATCGCGCCAACCCGCGAGTTGGCCTTGCAAGTGAAACGTGAATTGGCGTGGCTCTATGCAAATACCGGTGCCGAAGTGGCGTCATGCGTTGGCGGCATGGACATGCGCGATGAACGTCGCGCCCTAACGCGTGGGGCGCATATTGTCGTTGCCACACCGGGCCGTTTGCGTGACCATATCATGCGCCGCTCCATCGATATGAGCGCGCTGCGCGCCGTTGTTCTGGATGAGGCCGACGAGATGCTCGACCTTGGTTTTCGCGAAGATTTGGAATTTATTCTTGGCGAAGCACCGAAATCCCGCCGTACCCTAATGTTCTCCGCCACCGTACCCCGCTCGATTGCGAACCTGGCAAAAAGCTATCAAAACAATGCAGTACGGGTTTCGACGGTCGCCGAAAAATCACAACACACTGACATTAGCTATCGCGGCATGAATGTTTCAAACCGCGACGCCGAAAACGCGATCATCAACGTGCTGCGATATTACGAGGCCCCGAATGCGTTGGTTTTCGCCAATACGCGCGTGATGGTGAATAGGTTAACGACACGCCTGTCAAACCGTGGATTTTCCGTTGTGGCCCTGTCAGGCGAGTTGTCCCAGAATGAACGAACCCACGCTTTGCAAGCCATGCGTGATGGGCGTGCGCGGATTTGTGTGGCCACAGATGTGGCGGCGCGCGGCATCGATTTGCCAAACCTCGATCTGGTGATTCACGCGGAATTACCAACAGGTCATGAGACCCTGCTGCACCGATCTGGGCGTACGGGCCGTGCAGGGCGCAAGGGCGTCAGCGTTCTGATTGTGCCACCAAAATCGCGGCGCAAGGCAGAACGCATTCTGAATTCTGCCAAAGTCACCGCCGAGTGGAGCGATGCGCCTTCTGCCGACGACGTGCGCAGCCGCGACCAAGAACGCCTGATGGAAGATGCCACTTGGCAGCAAGAAATCGCCAAAAACGAATCTGCCGCCGTCGAAAAATTGACCGCTGCCTTCACGCCGGAACAACTCGCCGCCGCCTATTTGCGCCTTTACAACACCAATCACACCGCCCCCGAGGAACTCTCGGCCTCAAATGCAGATGGTCCACCGAAGCCCCGTTCTGCCTTTGGCAAGAGCGTTTGGTTTTCCATATCCGGCGGCCGCAAAAACAAGGCCGAACCGCGCCGTTTGCTGCCGATGTTGTGTAAGGCAGGGGGCTTGGACAAAGAGGACATTGGCGCAATTCGTGTGCAAGACACTGAATCCTTTGTGGAAATTCGCCAAGCCAGCGTGAAAACTTTCCTGTCGTCTCTGGGTAAGAAATTGCGCCTAGAGGGCGGCATTGTTACCCAACTTGACAGCCCGCCGTCCATCGCGAACTCTCCGCGCCCCAAATTTGAGCCGCGCCAGAAAGATCGTAAGCCGTACAAGTCCAAGAACAAAGATACGGCCCCGATCCAATGGAACGACGATCCCAAGCCGCGCAAGAAAAAACCGAAGAAACCTGGCACACCGGCACCGACTCCTGTTGGTAAGGCAAATAGCAAAAAGAACAAGGCGCGTCGGGCCAAGGAAGCAGCGGCGGGCAAACCTGCCAAGAAATAGCTGCCAAGCCATCGCGAAATGGGATAGATGTCGACGCAAATGACCGCAAATGCAATAAATCGGCGGCTCAGCGTCGCCCCGATGATGGATTGGACGGATCGCCATTGCCGCTATCTGCACCGTTTGCTGTCGCGCGAAACCTTGCTTTATACCGAAATGGTTACGGCCCCCGCGATAATTCACGGGGATCGTGATCGTCTGTTAAGCTTTGATCCGACCGAGCAGCCAGTGGCCTTGCAGCTCGGCGGCTCCGATCCGGATCAACTGGCCGAGGCTACAAAAATCGGCGTTGCATACGGTTACGCTGAGGTTAATCTGAACATCGGCTGCCCCTCCGATAGGGTGCAATCCGGCCGTTTTGGCGCTTGTTTAATGCAAGAGCCGGAGCTGGTGGCGGACTGTGTTCAAGCCATGCGGGAGGCCACAGATAAGGCCGAAATCACCGTCAAATGCCGTATCGGCGTGGACAAACAAATTCCTGCGGAAATCCTGCCAGAGTTCCTGCAAACGGTATCGGTACGAGGCATAACTTCTTTCACTATTCATGCAAGGATGGCGTGGCTGGAGGGGTTAAGCCCGAAAGAAAATAGAGATATCCCACCTTTGGACTATGAATTGGTCCACCAAATGAAGACCATGTTTCCCCGGTTGGAAATCATCCTGAACGGTGGAATTGCAAGCCTTGACCAGGCGTTAGAACACCTAAATCGTGGCCTTGACGGGGTGATGATTGGCCGCGCAGCTTACCATCATCCGAGCCAAATTCTTGCAACCGTCGATCGTCGAATCTTCAACACCGGCATTTATACAACCGCCGAACAGGCCATCACCGAAATGCTGCCCTATATCGAACGTCATTTGGCCGCTGGTGGTCGCTTGAACCAGATCACCCGCCACATGTTAGGCCTGTTTACCGGGCAACCGGGTGCCCGTATCTGGCGGCGGGTTTTGTCGGAAAAATCACACACCACTGGCGCTGGCCCTGAGGTGGTGCTAGAGGCGTTGACACATATCACCCGTTTTCAGGAAGCTGACCCATGCCCGAGCTGATAACCGCTCTGCCAATGTTAATTTTGCTGGTCGTCATCGGTGCTTTTGCGGGCGTTATGGCCGGACTTTTGGGGGTTGGCGGCGGTATTATACTGGTGCCTGCGTTTTATTATGCTTTTTCCGGTCTCGGTTATGACAACGCGCAATTGATGCAGATTTGCCTTGCCACCTCACTGGCGACAATTATTTTCACCTCGATCCGCTCGGTCATGGCCCATAATAAAAAGGGCGCGGTAGATTGGGGCATTTTGCGTGGCTGGGCTATTGGAATAGCCATCGGCGCATTGATAGGCGTGTTTGCCGCCACCGGCCTGCGCAGCGCAACCCTCACCGGAATATTTGGCGTCCTTGGTATTTGTGTCGGCCTTTACCTTGGCTTTGGCCGCGATAATTGGCGGCTTGGCAGCCAAATGCCAACAGGCATCAAGCGGGCAATCGCCAGCCCCGTTCTGGGTTTCATGTCTGTGTTGATGGGCATTGGCGGCGGTAGTTTTGGCGTCCCGTTAATGGCACTTTTCGCCGTTCCGATCCACCGCGCCGTGGCCACGGCCGCAGGTTTTGGCGTTATTATCGCCGTTCCCTCTGTTGCGGGGTTTCTCGTTGCCCAACCGCCCATTGAAAACCTGCCGCCCTATACCATCGGCTATGTTAACATGGTGGCCTTTCTGGTGGTGATCAGCATGACCCTGATGACCGCGCCGATTGGGGTGAAAATTGCCCATTCAATGGACCCTAAACCGTTGAAACGAGTGTTCGCATTTTTCCTGATTCTGGTGGCGCTGAACATGCTGAGAAAGACGCTATTCTAGCGCCGCTGTCGCAATACCGCCGCATTATTCTTGAACACCACACTATCAAGGCGTGACAGAAAGCTGCCGCCCAAAAGGTTGCTTTGGCTTTGACCCTTTGGCGCGACCGCAGCCGCAACATTGCGCAGGCTGATATTTCCCACCGCAAGTTCCGCCAGCGTCACAAGCGCAATTTCAAGCGATCCGGTTGCAGAAATCACAGGCTCATCGAATACAAGTTCGCCCATATCGATGCCGATATTTTGTGCTGTTTCCCAGGTTAACAAAACCAGCGTGGCACCGGTATCAACCAGCATATCTGCCGGTATCCCATTCACGCGGGCACGGGTGCGAAACAATCCCGCCTTGCCCTTAATGAAGTGGCTGTTAACTGACTCCGCAGAGGCCGCGGACAAGGTAACTGTTTGATTATTTGCCAAAATAGTTGATTTGCGCCACTCTGTCGAATACTCGACCAGCCCGAGCAGCAGAACAACAACCAGCCCCAAAGCCGCAATTTTTCCGCTGTTATCGGGTGTCGACCAACGGGCAGAGAACCGCCCAAATAGCAGGCCAATCAGGAACAGCGCCGCGCCGCCGGACCAGATCAGATGGGTCTCTAGCACAATGTCCAGCAATTGCGTGTCCGGCCGTAAAAATACCGCCAACAAGACCACTGCTATCAGAATATGCAAAAAGCGCATCACCATTCCACCACCCAAAGGCCCCCGCCTTAGGTCCTTTTAGGTAGGATTGTCGGCATTGTCACGCCTTACCCGCCGCCGCCCACCACGCCGTTTTCCGATCAGCTTGATCGCGCGCGCGGGAAGCTCTTGTTTTAGAGCGATACGCACTTCCCCATCCATGGCGATCCAACGGCTGATTTCATCAATCGTGCGGTAACAACCGATGCAGATCTTGGCGTCGGGATGCATCACGCAAACCTTGACGCAAGGGCTGTCCGGTTCGTTTCGTTTCCAAATTTGTTCCATATTATCTGCCCGCCCGAATGTGTGACAACCGATCCAAAACCCCTTGCAGGATATAAGATGCCGCCACATGGTCAATCACACGTGCGCGTTTCGCCCGTGACGTATCCGCCTCCAGCAAGGCCCGCTCGGCTGCCACAGTGGACAGGCGTTCATCCCAAAGCAATATCGGAATGTCGCGCCGTGCCGTAAAATTGCGGGCAAACGCGCGGGTCGATTGGCAACGCGGCCCTTCAGACCCGTCCATATTGCGCGGCATTCCCAACACCAACCCGTGAATGTTGTTGTCGTCAATCAGTTGTTCTAGCCGAGTCGCATCCAAGCCGAATTTCTTGCGACGGATGGTTTCGCGTGGGGTCGCGATTGTGCGCAGGGCGTCGCAAATCGCAATACCGATGGTTTTTTCCCCCAGATCCATGCCCATCAGCGCTGTCATATCCGGCAGTTCTGCCAGATACTCCTTAACATCCTGATAAACCCGGCTCAATTCGCCACTTCCGCCGCGCGCGCCGCCTCTCGCAGCAGGCGCAGCGCATCATCATTGCCCGCGAAATCCTCAACCGCCTCGTTCCAAATCGCGCTGGCTTTGCCGGTCTCTCCCAGCACGCCATAAGCGCGGATCAGGCGGGCCCATTCCGTCGGGCTGCCGCCCTCCTGCGCCAATCGTTCCGACAGGCCGGCAACCATGCCGCGGATCATGTCTTGGCGGTCTTCCTCCGACATGCCTTGTGCTGATTGCACCTGTTCTGCCGTTGGCCCTGGCGCGTTGCGGTTGGCCAGTGAAATCCCTGCAGCCCGCGCAACCGTGCCGATTTGCGCCTGTATCAGCGGAATCCACGGCGCGTCATCCGGCCCTTCATCCAGCAAGCCCTGCCACATGCGATACGCAATGTCTGGCCGCCCGTTCTGTGCCAGTGCCAGGCCGGAATAATACCGCGCCCGGTGCGATTTCGGGTCAATACGGATCGCTTTCGCCAGCGCGCTCTCTGCCTCGGGCGACACGTACCCCCCTGCTGCTACAACCATAATTTCAGCAAGATCGGTGTAATCCGATTCCGCCGCAGCTTCTCCCTGAATATCCAGAACCCGTTGCTGCGCCAGCCGTGCGGCGGTAAAATTTCCCAACCGCGCCTCGTGATTAGCGAGCAGGCGGAACCCGTTCACATCATCTTGGCGGGTCGCCAGCACGTCACGCAGCTGTCCGACCAAGGCGATATATTCCGGTTGCCGCTCAATTTCAACTGGCGGCGCACTGGCCTCTGCGGCCTCTTGATCTGGCCTATTAGCGCGCGCAATCCGCGCCGCCTCTTTGCGTGCTTCCAGGGGGAGGTCCGGCAGGCCGGGAACCCCCAGACGGGTGTACAACCCGTAACTCCCGCCGGCCAATACTGCGACCAAAAGCGCCAGCAAAGCAAGGTTCAAACCCCGCCCGGCGCCGCGCGCTGCTATTTCTGACTGGCCGCGTTTATCCGCGGCCAAAATCCGCCGTGACACTTCAACGCGCACTGCCTCTGCATCCGCTTCAGGCAATGTGCCGCGCGCCACATCGCGCTCCACCTCGACCAACTGGTCTTTGTAAACTTGCAAATCCAGCTCGGCAGTCTTGGCCACAGCGGGGTTGGCGCGCATTACCACAGCCACAATCAGCGCCAAAGACACCAGAACCATCAAAGCAGCGAACAGCCAGAACATAGGGGGAGACTCCTGTTTTCTCAACTCGCAGTGATAATCTGCAATGGGCGGGGGTTAAACCCCCAATCCCGTTCTTGTGATGCGGCGAAAACGACGCAAATGTCGAAAAATCACGTGCAGGTGTCGTTTGATGAAATGGATGCAACGCGGATTCCCGTCAAATGTCGCAAAGCCATCGGATTCGCCCCGATTGGCCGTTATGATATTCGCAAAAACCTGACCGGAGCCGACACCAATGAGACGCTATTCCGCCTTTGCAATCGCCCGCGAAGCCTTTCGTTTCCACACTGGGTGGGAACGCGCTTGGGCGGCACCGGAACCGAAATCGGATTATGACGTGGTGATTGTCGGGGCCGGCGGTCACGGCCTCGCAACAGCCTATTACCTTGGCAAAAACTTCGGTATTACCAATGTGGCGATCATCGAGAAGGGCTGGCTGGGGGGCGGTAACACCGGGCGCAATACCACCATTATCCGCAGCAATTACCTGCAAGACCCCTCCGCGGCGATCTATGAAAAGGCCCGCTCGCTCTATGAAACTATGAGCCAAGACCTGAATTACAACGTGATGTTCTCGCCGCGCGGTGTGATGATGCTGGCGCAAACCGAACACGAAATTCGCGGTTACCAACGCACGGCGCATGCCAACGCACTGCAAGGCGTTTCAACCGAATTTATCAGCCCGGCGCGGGTCAAAGAACTCTGCCCGATTATTGAATTATCCGGTCCTCGCTATCCGGTCCTCGGCGCGCTTTGGCAACCGCGCGGCGGAACTGCGCGCCACGACGCCGTAGCTTGGGGATATGCGCGCGCCTGTTCCGACATGGGCATGCACATCCTGCAACAAACTGAAGTCACCGCCATCCATCAATCCGGCGGGCAGGTCACAGGCGTCACCACCTCCAAAGGCGAAATCAACTGTAAGAAACTGGCAATCGTTGTGGCTGGCAACTCGGGCCATCTGGCAGATATGGCCGGTTTCCGTCTGCCAATGGAGAGCGCCGCTCTGCAAGCGTTGGTGTCAGAACCGATCAAGCCTTGCATGGATGTGGTCGTCATGGCCAACACAGTTCACGGCTATATGTCCCAATCGGACAAAGGCGAATTGGTCATTGGCGGCGGCGCAGACGGGTTCAACAACTACACCCAACGCGGATCCTTCCATCATGTTGAGGAAACCGTGCGCGCCTTGATTGAGACTTTCCCGATCATCTCACGCCTAAAAATGCTGCGCCAATGGGGCGGCATCGTCGATATGACAGGCGACCGCTCGCCGATCATTTCAAAAACTCCGCTCGGCAATTGTTTTATCGACGGCGGTTGGGGCACTGGCGGCTTTAAATCCATCCCCGGCAGCGGCTGGGCCATGGCGGAACTGGTTGCCAAAGGCGAACCGGGTGCCTTGGCAGCACCCTTCGGGCTGGACCGCTTCAAAGACGGCCGCTTTATTGATGAAAGCGTTGCGGCTGGGGTGGCTCACTGATGGAATTACGTTTCCATGCCTCCGGACCCCAATCCGCCGTTTTGGATGTGCGCAGTGCGATCCAATTCAGGAGTGCCTGTGTGCGGGCCATGCTTCTTGCTGGGAGCAAGTTCAAGGGCCTCGCGGCGTGTTTTGAGAATGTAGTAAATGGCGAATATAGCAAACGCAGCGAGTACAATAAAGGTGAAGATGTTTCCTGTTTGCATAGGGCTAATATAAACGGTTTCGTTCAAGAATTCAATCATGAGGTCCGTACATGTTAATCCCAACCTGCCCAAATTACGTTCAGCCTGAAGATTGCACCGTTTTGCAACAAGATAATGCCGAAATAGTATTTCATTCCTCGCATGTATTGATCCTTGGGAGTATTAACTATTCTATAGCAGGGAAAGCGAATGTGTTCCGCACGTGCGAGGCCACCTCATGACCATCCGCGGCCTAAACCACATCACCCTCGCCACAACCGATCTGCCGCGTGCTATCGCGTTCTACACCGATGCCCTCGGCCTGACCCTTGAGCATGAGTGGGCACAAGGTGCCTACCTGTCCGCCGGAAACCTCTGGCTTTGCCTTTCTGTTGAAGGCCACGTCAGCGACGTAACCGATTACACCCATGTCGCCTTTGATGTCGCAGCAGATGATTTTGCCCTGACATGCACCCGCCTGACAAAACATGGCGCGAAGTCGTGGAAAACCAACCGCTCCGAGGGCGACAGCTTTTACTTCACCGATCCCGACGGTCACAAGTTGGAACTGCACGTCGGTGATCTGGCATCCAGACTGGCGCATATATCTAAACAAACGGTTAAAGGATCGCAATCATGTGGACTTTAACTGTTAACGCGCAATTGCGTACCAGTTGCGTACCCATTGCGCACCAGAAATCAGACCTCCCGAAAGGCGGCAAAACATGCTTTTGTTAACCTGTCCAAATTGCGGCATAGAGGCCGATGAAACCGAATTGCACCCCGGCGGCGAGGCTCACCTCACGCGCCACGGAGCAGGGGCCACTGATGACGATTTCGAGGGCTATTTGTTCCATCGCAAGAACCCCAAAGGCGTGCATTTTGAACGCTGGCGCCACGTCATGGGCTGCGGAAAATGGTTCCACGCGGCCCGCTGCACGATGACGTTGGAAGTGTTCGGAACCTATTCAGCGCAGGTGTTTGAACCGCCTAAAGACCTGATTAAAAAGATCAAAACGAAACGCCCCGATTGGGAAGGGTTTGTGAAATGAGCACACGTCTGCAAATTGGTGGCCGTCTGATCGACCGCAACCAGCCGATTGAGTTTAGCTGGAACAACCGCAAACTGACCGGTTTCAAAGGCGACACGCTGGCCTCCGCGTTGCTGGCCAATGACCAGATGCTGGTGGGCCGATCGTTCAAATACCACCGTCCGCGCGGCATTGTTGCAGCAGGGCCAGAGGAGCCGAACGCGCTGGTGAATCTGGGCGAAGGTGGCCGTTTTGAGCCGAACCAGCGCGCAACAACTACCGAGTTGTTTCAAGGCCTTAGCGCCAAATCCCAGAACCATTGGCCAAGCCTTGAGTTCGATGTGGGTGCGGTGAACAAGGCCCTGTCGCGGGTTTTCCCAGCCGGTTTCTACTACAAAACTTTCATGTACCCGCGCGCCGCGTGGAAGCATGTTTTTGAGCCGATTATTCGCCATGCAGCGGGCCTTGGCAATGTGCCGAAAATCCCTGACGTCGACCGTTATGAATATTTTTACGTTTCAGTGGATATTCTGGTGGTAGGCGGCGGAATCGCTGGCCTCGCGGCGGCGCTTCAGGCGGGGCGGTCCGGTGCCAAGGTTTTACTGCTGGAACAGACCGCTGATTATGGCGGCCGCGCCCCCGTGGACGGGGTCGAGATTGAGGGGAGGCCTGTGCAAGACTGGATTGACGACACCGTTAAGGCATTGAAAGTGCTTCATAATGTGTCGATGCGTTTGCGTACCATGGGCGCAGGGGTTTACGATCATGGCTATGCTACGGGGTATGAGCGGATCACCGATCACGCCCCTGCCAGTGACCAGCCGCGCCACCGTTTGTGGCGGATCAGAACCAAACGGATTGTCACCGCGACGGGGGCGATTGAGCGACCGATCAGCTTTGCTGGCAACGATATACCGGGGGTGATGCTGGCGGGGTCCGTGCGCGATTTCATGGTCAATCAAGGCGTTAGCCTTGGCGACCGTGTGGTAATCGCGACGAATAACGATGATGCTTACCGCACGGCTATTGCGGTGAAGCAGATGGGGTTGGAAGTGCCGGTAATCATCGATGCCCGCCCCGAGGTTACGGGTGACCTCCCTGAAAAAGCACGGCAAATGGGTATCCGCATCGCCACAGGCACGGGTATTTCCAGCGTTATTGGTGGCAAGCGGGTGAAATCTGTTGTCCTCTGCGCGCAGGCTGGTGAGGGCACAAAGACTGAGGAAATTCAATGTGATGTGGTTGCTATGTCCGGCGGCTGGTCGCCTGTGGTGCATCTTTGGTCCCATTGCGGCGGCAAGCTGAATTGGGATACGGAACAGGCAATGTTCCGCCCTGACTCAACACGCCCGCCAATGGGGGCGGATGGCGCAGGGTTTGTCCTTGTGACCGGCACTGCAAATGGCCATCTGGATGCGAGTTCGGTGTTGGCAGATGCGGTTGCCACCGGCAATCGCGCGGGCGAGGAGGCGGGCTTTACGCCCACCGACGAGCCCGCCCCTGTAGCGATGCCCGAAAACCCGCAACCGATCCTGCCTGTTTGGTCGATGCCGCAAGGTCAGCATCATAAACTGGCCGCGAAAACCTTTCTGGATTATCAGAATGACGTCAAGGTTTCCGACGTGCGCCTCGCTGCGCGCGAGGGGTACGAGAGCGTTGAACACACCAAACGCTACACAACTCTCGGCATGGCGACGGATCAGGGTAAGCTTAGTAATATCAATGGATTAGCTGTTCTTGCCGACAGCCTGAACGCGAAAATACCAGAAGTTGGCACCACCACATTCCGCCCCCCATACCACCCGATTTCCTTCGGCGCGATTGCTGGCGAGGCACGCGGCGATATATTCAAAGTGCTGCGCGAAACCCCGATGCACAATTGGATCGATCAAAACGGTGGCTTCTGGGAGCCGGTTGGTGATTGGCGTCGGCCCTATTGTTTTCAACAGGCGGGCGAGAATGTCAAAGACGCCGTGACCCGCGAGATCAACCAGACCCGCAATGCAGTCAGCCTGCTTGATGCCTCGACCCTCGGTAAAATCATTGTCAAAGGGCCGGACGCGGGCAAGTTCCTCGACATGCTTTACACCAATATGATGTCGAACTTGAAACCGGGTCGTTGCCGCTATGGTTTGATGTGCAGCGAAAATGGCTTCCTGTCAGACGATGGCGTTGTGGCGCGGATCGACGAGGAAACCTTCCTGTGCCACACCACATCTGGCGGCTCTGACCGCATCCATGCTTGGATGGAAGAATGGCTGCAAACCGAGTGGTGGGACTGGAAAGTTTACACCGCAAACGTCACCGAACAATACGCGCAAATCGGTATTGTCGGCCCAAAAGCGCGGCAAGTTATTGAAAATATGGGCGTTGAGGGAATGGATGTCTCCGCAGAGGGCCTGACTTTCATGGGCTTTACTGAGGGTAAAATCGCAGGAATCACCGCGCGGCCTTTCCGAATTTCATTCTCTGGCGAACTGAGCTACGAGATCGCCGTTCCCGCCGCCCAAGGCCAGGCCTTCTGGGATGCGGCCCTTAAAGCAGGCGCAGAATTTGGCATCACACCCTATGGCACCGAGGCCCTGCACGTGATGCGCGCCGAAAAAGGCTTCATCATGATTGGCGACGAGACCGACGGAACGGTGATCCCGCAGGACCTTGGCCTTAATTGGGCAATCTCCAAGAAGAAAGACGATTTTCTGGGCAAGCGCGCACAACAACGCCCTCATATGACAGACCCGAATCGCTGGAAACTGGTTGGTTTGGAAACGGTTGAGCCGGATGTCATCATTCCTGATGGCGCCTATGCGATTGATGGCACCTTGCAGGCCAATGGCATGAAAAACATGATAGGGCGGGTCACATCGACCTATTATTCCCCGACGCTGGACCGCTCGATTGCTATGGGGTTGGTTGAACACGGACCGGACCGTATGGGCGAGGTGATTACCTTCCCGCGGGTTGATGGCACCGAGATCAAGGCCAAGATCGTTGATCCGGTATTTTATGACAAAGAAGGGACACGTCAAAATGTCTAATGCTGTAAGTGTGTTGAACGGGGCGGAATTTTCAGGCTCGGTTAAAGTACAGGACGCGGGCCTAAAAGGCATGATTACCCTGCGCGGCGACCTAAGCAGTGCGAAAATGGCCAAGGCGGTAAAGGGCGCGGTTGGTCTGGCGATGCCGGACACGCGCGGGATCAAATCCGGTGCCAAAGGCGGCGTTGCTTGGATGTCATCCGATGAATTGATGCTGTTTTGTGATTATTCAGACGCCGAAGCCACCATCAGCAAGCTGGAAAAATCCTTGGCGGGGGAGCATTTTCTAGCGGTAAACGTCTCTGACGCCCGCGCAAGTTTCACCCTGACAGGGGCGGGCGCGCGTGAAGTGATTGCCAAGGGCAGCCCGGCCGACCTGTCCGTTCAGGCCTTACAACCCGGCGAAATACGCCGATCTCGGTTGGGACAAGTGGCCGTGGCGTTTTGGCTGAGCGATGCGGAGACCCTGGAACTAGTTTGTTTCCGCTCTGTCGGCGGCTTTGTATATAAGTGGCTTTGCGTCGCTGCAGCGGAGAACAGCTTGCCGGAATTCCTCTAGAATTGCGGCTAGCAGATTTAGACAAAACTGATTTCATTTTCGGCGCGCCCAATTCGGGCGGAAACAGGGCAGGCTGCCTCATTCTTTTAACATGATGTTTTATAACAATTAATTATACTAAAACTCTTGGTAACGACACCCAAATCAATATTCACGGCATAAAATCGCCCTGATATTAGTCCATATTCATCTAAATACAGTCACATTCCTAAGTCATTGATTGTTTCAGAAATCGAAACAAACTCTTTCGGGGCTGAGGAGATAGATCATGATGAAAATAGTGAAAATCGCAAGAATTGCCGGCCTGCTGGCCGTTGCAATCAGTACAAGCGCCTGTGTCAGCAGTGACCAGACATCGCAAAATGCAATCGAGACATCGCGTCCTTTTGTACTGGCCGAGCCGGTCAGTCAAAAACTGGATTTGCCCTATGAGCAAGTCGCACAATTGAATATTTCGCAATCGGGTGCCGCGCAGCTTTTGGCTATCACGCAACCGACAGCTATCCTGCAACCAACTGCAATCGCGCAGTCCGCTGTTGCCGCGCAGCCAACAACCAATTTGGTGTCACGTAATGCGGCGCCGCTTGATGGCCTGCTGTTAAAGCCCGCCAAACCGACCTACAGGGTCGCCCGTGTTTATGTGGACGTACCTGCGGAGCTGACGGTTTCCGAGGCAAATGTTTATGTTCCCAGAGCAGACATCGTTTGGCGTGAGGACCCGCTGGGCGATCGTAAAATGCAAATCAAAACCATCCTTGAGCAGGCGATTTTTTCCGGCGCAAACCAGATCTCCGGCAATACCGATGTTATTATGAGTGTGCGGGTCAACCTGTTCCATGCGATCACCCAAAAAGCCCGTGATGTGGTTGGTGGCCGTCATAATGTTCAGTTTGACTATGTGCTACTGGACGCAGTGAGCGGACAGCCTGTGAGCGAAGTCAATTCCATTAACCTCAAGTTCAAGGCGCTCGGTGGGCGCAAGGCGCTGGTTGCCGAAATGCGCGGCGATACCCAGAAAGTGCGGATTTCACGCCATGTGGCCGCCGCGGTTTATGAACATCTGAAAGAATCAACCGCGCTTTAACTGGTGCACAGTGCGCGCAAATGGCGGCTCTTCGGGGCCGCCTTTTTTCTTTTGATTTTGCGCAGGGCAGGGTAGGAGGGGCCATGACAGATATATCTCCCAATCCCCGCCCCCAAATTCGTCTCCGCTCCAACATGTCCCCAAAGCGATTGCGCTACGGCTTTCCTTGGGCTTATGAAAATGAGCTGATTTTGGATCGACGTAGCCGGAAAATTCCAGCGGGCACCGTGGTGGAACTCCAGTCGTATGACAAAGAACACCTGGCGGTTTGCGCGTTTAACCCGGAGTCCAAAATTGCTTGTCGGGTTCTGGACCGTGCCGTATCGGTGGAAATTGACAGCAATTGGCTGGAAAACCGATTGGCCGCTGCTTTGGCTTTGCGCGAAAAACTCTATGATTTGCCGTTTTACCGTCTGGTTCACGCCGAGGCAGACGGCTTGCCGGGCCTGATCATTGACCGATTTGACGATACCTTGGTTGTGCAACCTAATGCGGCTTGGATTGAACAACGGCTTGATATGTTGGTTGCAGCACTGAAAACGGTTACCGGTGCAAAAACCATCATCAAAAACGCCAGCAGCCGCGCCCGCGCGCTAGAAGGGCTGGACGAGGAAACCGTTGTTTTGTCAGGCGAAATTGACGCGCCATTGCCTGTTCAGATGAATGGTGCCACCTATCTGGCAGATGTGATGGGCGGGCAGAAAACCGGCCTCTATTTTGATCAGCGCGACAATCATGCCTTTGTCGCGCGGGTTGCAAAGGGCGCAAGCGTTCTTGATGTTTTCAGCCATGTGGGTGGGTTTTCGCTGGCAGCATTGGCAGGCGGTGCAACATCTGCGCTGGCTGTGGATGGCTCGCAAGTTGCGCTGGATTTGGCGGCCCAAGGGGCTGCCGCCTCTGGATATGAGGCGCAATTTGACACCCGCAAAGGCGATGCTTTTGCGGTGATGGCGGAATTGGCCGAGGCGGGGGAGCGGTTTGACATTGTGGTCTGTGATCCACCTGCATTTGCGCCCTCAAAACCAACGCTAGAGGCAGGGTTGCGCGCCTATGAACGCATCGCCCGACTGGGTGCGCGTCTGGTTGCGCCGAGCGGATATCTGGTGCTGTGCTCTTGTTCCCACGCCGCCGATCTGTCCCGTTTCCGCGAGGTCAGCCTGCGCGGTATCGGCCGTGCGGGGCGTCAAGGGCAGGTAATACACACAGGTTTTGCCGGGCCAGACCATCCGGTACACCCCAATCTGGCTGAAACTGCCTATCTCAAAGCGATATTCTTGCGTTTAACATGACCCGAATCCTGCTGGATGCCTGTGTGCTGTTCCCGTCTGTGCTGCGGGAATTGCTGATGGGGGCGGCGGGCGCGGGCCTGTTTGTACCACTCTGGTCCGAGCGGATATTAGAAGAATGGCGCCGCGCCGCTGCGCGCAAAGACACGGCCACAGGTGCGATTGCGCAAACAGAGATTCTGCTGCTCAAGGCGCGTTGGCCGAACGCCATGGTGACCCTGCCAGACCAACTGCCCACCGACATTTTCCTGCCGGATCCTGATGATGTGCATGTTCTGACCGCTGCAATCAACGGGCAGGCCACAGAATTACTCACCGCCAATACGCGCGACTTTCCGGCTCGCGTCTTGGCGCAACACAACATCTTGCGCCGCCACCCTGACGAATTCCTTTTGGAACTGGCCCATAGCCATCCAAGGGAAATACGCCCCGTCGTTGATCACGTGATGCAAAACGCCGCAAAAATGCAAGATGCACCGCAAAATCAACGCGCGAAACTACGCAAAATTGGCCTGCCACGGTTTGCCAAGCATCTGGCTATTTGACCGCCAGCAACCCGCGCGGTTCTTTGTTCCGGTTAAAATTCCGCACTTTGATACTGAACTGATCCATTTTCACCGCGCGCCGTTTGCGTGAGGCGACCATCTGCAAAATCTGCACCGCTTCCACCACATCCAGATTAAAGAACTGCGCCTTTTTCAACGCCCCGTACACCCTTTTGAAATGCGGGTCATCTGCATTGGTCGCCCCAAAATACCACCGTGGAAAGCTGCGCTTTTCGCAGCGCAGCATGGCGCGCACCTTGATATCTTTGTGCAGGCTGGAATTGCCAATCCGCGCCATGGTATCCTCCAGCGTGTCCGGCTTACCCTCTACCACATGAAACAGACGCCCTTTATCGTGATATAGAAAGCTAGTGATCCCGCGCTCGCGATTGCGGATCACGGCGGTTTTCTGTAACGCGAGCAAAGCCAAAGGCCCAAAACTACCGGTGATCTGACTCTCGTAAACGGTCTGAACAAACATGTTAAACACCTTTTTGCAACTGCCCCGCCTGCACCCTAAGACGAAACTCTAAAGGCCAAGTAAACACCCTTGTCTTTCTTTGTTCTTTTAAATATCCGCGCCGCAGGCATCAAAACTCTTGCAATCTCACCCAGCCCACCGATCCTCCAATTTTTCAATCGCTGCAATCCGCTCAACCGTCTTGGGATGGCTGGTCAACCAGGCCAAAGGTTGCCCCGACAGCCCGGTCAAGCCCTCTAGTTTAACAAACAAAGACTTTTGCGCCGCTGTTCCGATCCCTGTCTTGGTCAGCAAGGCGGCCGCGTATTCATCCGCCTCATATTCGTCTTGCCGCGATAGTTTTGCCGCCAGCAGGGAGGCGGCAATATTTGCCAGATACACCCCAATCCCCGGAATAATCCGCCCGAGCACCATGCCAAGCGCCACCCGCACAGCATTTTGCCCCGAAAAATCAATCATCCGGCGGCGCGAATGACCCAGTGCCACATGGCCCAGCTCATGGGCGATGACGCTGGCCATCTCTGCGGCATTCACCTCACCCATCTTATATTTCGCCAAAAAACCACGGGTAATAAATATCCGCCCGTCGGGCGCGGCCAAACCGTTGACCGGATCAATATCATAGACAAACACCTTAACCTGCTCGATGTCGAGCGCGCGGGCCATACGGTCGGTTAGGGCCGCCAGCGTCGGGTCGGTTAGGGGCATCGATTTGGCGTCCAGCTCCGCTTTGGTACGCCAGACGGAAAAACGGTACATGACAAGGCCGTAGAGAATGGCCAGCAAGATGGGGGTAAGTTTCAACATAAGTCAGATATGGGGTGAAAGGTGCCGGTTGGCAATGTTCAACCCCATTTACAATCAAGCGAGGTTAACCCGCGAAAGGCCCAGCCAGTGAATTCTGGGGCTGTGTCTTCGGTTAAACGCAAGTTGCTTAAGCGTTCAAACACTTTTGGCAAGGCAACCTCGGCGATCAGCGCGCGCGCCACGCCCGCGCCGGCGCAAAAATGCGGGCCAGCGCCAAAAGCAATCGAGGGTCGGGTGTCGCGGGTGATGTCAAACACTTCCGGCTTGTCAAAAAATGCCTCGTCGTGATTGGCAGAGCTGAACATAAAGAACACCCGCTCGTCCTTTTCAAAGGTCACCCCGCCAAATTCCGCGTCTTTGGCGATGCGGCGTGGCGACATGCCGATGGGGGAAATCCAGCGGGCGTATTCCTCAAAGGCGTCGCGCCAACTGTGGGTCCCGTTAAGCACCAGCGCCAGTTGATCGGGGTGGTTCAGCAGCGCCCAAATGACGCCGGCAATGGCATCACGCGGTTCATTCTGGCCGCCAGAAATCGCCAGCTTGATATTGGCGCGGGTGGCAGCATCCGGCAGCCCTGCTTGCATCTGGATCGACAGCAGGCTGGTGTCGGGGTTTTCCTGCAATTCTGGAATGCGCGCATCAATGTGGCGATCAATCGAGGCAGTGCAATCATGGCAATGGGCCTCGATTGCCTTATCCCCTGTGTAGTTGGAAATGCCGTCAATCATACCCTGGCTGACGCGGTCCAGCTCTCGCGGGGCCATATTGGTCAGGCCGGTCACGGTTTTCAGGGCCTCGGCGGATAGCAGCAGGGCGAAATCTTTCACCAGATCGGCCTGTCCCATGGGCGCAAGGCCCTTCAGAAAATCGTCCGCTGCGGCGCGGAACGACTGTTGCCAATGATCCCGCACGGTGCGTGGTGACAGGGTGGGAAAGACGGCTTTACGTTGCTCCAGGTGCGGCGGGCCATCAAGGCGCATCATGTTTTTACCCATCAGCACCTCCATCAAACCGCCCGGCTGTTCCGAGGAGAAAACCCCGATATTTTTCTCGCACTCAAAGATTTCCGCGCGCCGGGTGAATAGGGTGGCCCCCAGTTGCGGCACATAAGCAATCGGGGCTTTGGCGCGCATTTTTTTCAGCGTCGGGTAGGGGTCGCGTTTGAACGCAGGGATGTCGATGTCAAATATCGGGGCGCTGGACATGAGGCTCTCCTATGCGTCATTTTACGGTTCACCGTGCGCATGGTTAACGGGTTCTTTGCAGGAGTCGAGGTATATCATCCGCAGCGCTAAAATGTGGTTCATGGTTTTGAGAGTAATCGGTCTAACAATCCGTTCAAAACCAGCCAAACACCAAATCGATGAGGTGCAGGAGTAAAAACCCTGTTCGGCAAGAACACCGCAATCGGCGGGCCCGTCTTTCTTACGATCGATATTGCTTTCCCCTGCCAGCGTAATGCTGCTGCGGGGCAAAGCGCGTTCCTGTTAGGGGGTAAACAAGATGTGCTGTCTTACTACCTACTGGCCCGAGTTTTTGCGCGCAGCTATCTTCCCAGCTACCTTTTCTTTCGCACGTCCAATTACCCAGAAAACAATTAAAGCGGCGGAAATCAAAACAAACGCAAAGAGTATGCCAACAAAGGATTCCATCTCGCTAGGATTGTATCCCTTTGGTCCGGCGCTCAGCAAGCTGTACGTTTTAAAACCAATCGTTAGCAGGGCGACCCACCAGAACCATTTAAGTGTTTTCATCGTCAATCCGTATCCCATATTTTGCTGCCAATTTATCGAACTTCGCTTTCAGCTCGGGGTCTGCATCTTTCTCTTCTTGAATGCGCCTAAGCCTCCCTTCATCTTTTTTCTCCAACTCGATCCGCTCTAGTTCCTTAGCTTTTTTGTACTCGCGCTCGACATAAGCGTTGGCCTTATCAAGACCATCGACTACGGTATTAGTAGCGTTTTTTACAGTGTTCGCGATCTGCGAAGGGCGGAAGCTATCTTTTATTTCCTGTAGCCTCAGCTCCTTCTTCTTGGCTTCCTCGGCCTGCCACTTTTGAGCTGTTTTAACCGCCTTGGCCCGCGCTACTCGAACTCTTTCAACCGCCTCTCTCGGGCTATACAGGGTGATTTTTGCGGGGATACGCAGAACCTCATATCCTGCACTCTTCATCGACGCATCCCGTATGCAGTCTCGCTCAACGGCTTCAGGCGTAGAGTGGTAAGCGGCTCCGTCAACTTCAACAATCAAAATTTCATCCACTAAAAAATCAAGCCTATAACGAGATACAGGAACCTGCATTTGTAGTTTCAGCCCACCTCCTGATAGAAAGCCTTTTTCCGGCTTTAAATCAAAAGCGGAAACCATTGCATCTAAGAATGCTGTCTCAGCTGGTGACTCACAGACATCGTGGAAACTTTCAAGCCATCCCTCATCTGCAACAGTAAGTGCCGTCAGCTTATCCTGCTGTGATGGTACCTCAGTGGTGGGATCTGTAATATCCGAGTAAATTGACCACGCGATGAGTGCGGCCAGTCCAAAACTAAGCGGAAAGACAAAGCCTATGAGAAAACAAACAATCGCCGCAATAACGCGGAAAGGGATATTCATGTATTTGTGCCTTCAGAACTTAATGTAGCGGTCAAATCTTGTTCGTAAATAAAAGCGAACACTTTTCCGTATATCGCGTGAATGGCGAGCCAGCAAGATAAGGAACCCGTACACTCCCGCCAAATCTACGTGAATAGAAATTCACTTGATTTGTTGGGCCGGGCCTCGCTGGCGCTCAGTGGGATGGCGTTGTGGCTTGTTGCGAGAATGTTAAATTTGCTGGGAGGCGGTTTAAGGGCAAGTCTGCCTTAAACACGCCATGACAATGGTAATTGGCGATTCTCCTGAGCCTCAACCCCACGCCCCGCAAGGGCGGGGTCGCTGCGCGAGGGTTGACCCTCCGCAGAATCACCGTGCTGATTTTAGCGGCCCAATTCTTTCATTGCGGCCTCGATGCCTTTGAGGGTCATCGGGTACATTTTATCGCTGAAAATCTCGCGGATCATTTCGATGCTTTGGGTGTATTGCCAGTATTGTTCTTTCACTGGATTGATCCAGACCGAGCCGGGCCATTGTTCTTGTGCGCGCAGCAGCCATGTCTGGCCGGTTTCCTCGTTCCAATGCTCATTTGCGCCGCCGCGATAGGCGACCTCGTAGGGGGACATGCTGGCGTCACCGACAAAAATACATTTGTAATCAGAGGCGTAGGTGCGCAGCACCTCCCATGTGGGTTGCTGTTCCTGCCAACGCCGCCCGTTGTCTTTCCACACGCCTTCATACAGGCAATTGTGGAAATAAAAGTATTCCATGTGCTTGAATTCGGTCCTCGCGGCGGAAAATAATTCCTCCACCAGCTTGATATAGGGGTCCATTGAGCCACCCACATCCAGAAACAGCAGAACTTTAATGGCGTTGCGTTTTTCCGGCCGTGTCACCACATCAAGATAGCCGTGTTCCGCCGTGGCCTGAATGGTGCTTTCCAGATCCAGCTCGTCATCCGCGCCGGAGCGCGCCCATTTGCGCAGTCGTTTCAGGGCGACTTTGATGTTGCGGGTGCCCAGCTCAACGCTGTCATCCAGATTCTTGAACTCGCGCTTGTCCCAGACCTTGACCGCCCTTTGATGCCGGCTCTCGTTCTGGCCAATGCGCACGCCTTCGGGATTATAGCCATAGGCGCCAAACGGCGAGGTGCCCGCCGTGCCGATCCATTTATTGCCGCCTTGATGGCGTTCTTCCTGTTCTTTTAGCCGTTCTTTGAGGGTTTTCATCAGTTCGTCAAAGCCGCCCAGCGACTTGATTTCAGCCATTTCTTCGGGGCTTAGATGTTTTTCCGCCAGTTTGGTCAGCCAATCATCGGGCACATCAACGGCATTCAGGATGTCGTCAACCGTCAGCCCCTCCATGCCTTTGAAACACTCGGAGAATACGCGGTCGAATTTATCCAGATTGCGTTCGTCTTTGACCATGGTGATGCGGGCGAGGTAATAAAACCCCTCCACGTCATAGATCACCAACCCGGTTTTCAGGGCTTCCAGAAAGGCCAGATATTCGCGCAGGGAAACCGGAATTCCGACCGAGCGCAGCATTTCAAAGAATCGTATAAACATGGCGGGTTAAAACCACCCCATCCAGCCGCCGACAACCCAAACCACCAGCACAATTAACGTGAAGGCCAATCCGTGTGCCGCGCCATATTGCGCCATGTCCATCTTATTGCCGCCGCTTTTCTTGGCACGGACCGCACCGATGATGAAACCGGAGACAAAGGCGAAGAGTGTTAACATAGATTATCCTGACTAAGCCGGCTTCCCGGGCTTGAGTTGTGCGATGATACGCAGCCTATCGGATATTTCGCCCTCGGGCACAATACCATAGCGCCCCCAACTTACTGCTTCGCGGCGCAGTGCCGCGGCGCTTGCCGGTTGGCCAAGCTGGGTCACGACCTCTGCTTTCATGGCCAGCAGGCTGAACAACAGCCGTCCGTTTTGCGCCTGGCGGGCGGCGGGCAGGGAGTCGTCGATGAATTGCAGGGCGGTGTCATAGCGTCCGGCGGATATGGACAGGGAGGCCATTTGCAAGGCTGCCTGCGCTGTGTGGATGTCGCCAGAGCCAAACAGGTCGTTGAAAATGGCATAGGCGCGGGCGAAATCGGCGGCGGCCAGTTCTGAATTGGCGCTGATACTCACCCGCGCCCGGGCAAAATAACTGAACCCGAGGCGGTGATCGGTGTAGCCCGCTGCTTTGGCAATCCGCAACGCCTTGTCAGCCGAGGCGATGCGGGCGCTGTCAGAACCTTTTGGCCCAAGGGCGGTCTCGATCGCCTTGATCCAGTCGCGTTGGGTTTGTTTCAGATTTTTAGGCGCCACCGTGTTGCCCACCGGATTAATCCGGTTCAACAGGCGCGGCAACACGGCCGCAACTTCGTGTTGGGCCATGCCATTGCGGATTTCCGGCGCATAATAGGCCCGCAGGATCATCATGTCATAGGCGGTCAGAATGATATGGAAATTATCATCGTTATACACGCTGTCCGGCAGGCGATACAGGTCGTTGAGCGGCCCCAAAGCCTGCGCCAATTCTTCGTGCAGACAATCGCGGGTGTCTTGGGCGGAAATATCAAACGGCATAAAAATCATCGCCCGTTCACGGCGCTGTAGGGAAGACCAATCGGTACGGCGATTAAAGCGGTTCTTGCGAAATTCTGCCCAGGAATTGATCCGTGGCACCACGATGCAGGCCGCACTGGGGGCCGCCCGTTGAAGCTCGCGTTTTGACATGGTTTCAATGATGATATTGGCGTTTTGCGCGTTGGAAATGCGGGAAATGTCCAAGTTTGCTTCTCGGCGCAGGCGGCCCAACAGCTGATCCAGATCGCGGCTGGCAACCGGTTTCGGCGGGTTGGCGAAAGCCACGGTTATCGGGCCTTCAAAGCGGGTCAGGCGCGGGATTGATTGGCCGCTTTCCAGACTAAACGTCAAGTCGAGGAATTCGTTGAAAATGTCGGTGTTTGACCTGCGAACCTCGCTGGGGGCGGGTTCCGCCGAAAAGGCCTTCATCGCGGGCCAATTCTGGCCACCGACAGCACGTTTGCTGACCTCGGTGTTTTGCGGCGATACACAGGCGGCCAGCGCCAGCGCACAGAGTGGGAGGAAAATCGACTTAATACTGGTCATACCTGATACTTTACAAAGGGGGTCAGGGTTGCGACATAATCATACAAGCGTCGCGCCTTTACGTTACCATTATTTGTTAACCAATATACTGCGGCGGAATTGCGGCCCTTTGCGTGCGAAACTACGGCCTCGATCAATTTGGCCCCGCCGCCTGTGCCCCGATTTTCCGATAACGCACCGATATCATTGAGATAACAGCGGTTTTCAATATCCCAAAAAGAGTGGCGACATAAATAACTATCCAAGCCGATTACCCTCCCTTTGTACGCGGAAATACTTGAAAGCATCGCCTTGAACGGGACCCCCATGCGCGCCCAAGCTGCCGCATAAACATCCGCGGCTGTTACTGGGCGCACTGTTGCTGTCATCTGTTTCCCCGCGCCATAAAGGCCAATCGCTCAAACAAATGTACATCCTGTTCGTTTTTCAACAATGCACCGTGCAACTTGGGCAGGGAGTTTTTCCCATCTCGCCGCATATCTGCCGCATCCAGATCCTCTACCAGCAGCAGTTTTAGCCAATCCAGAACCTCGGATGTAGACGGCTTTTTCTTCAATCCCGGTGTTTCGCGAATCTCGTAAAACTGGCTCAACGCCTCGCTGATTAACGAAGATTTGATGTCTGGAAAATGCACGTTGATGATCTGTTTCATCGTTTCAGCATCAGGAAAGCGGATGTAATGAAAGAAACAGCGGCGCAGGAAGGCGTCGGGCAGTTCCTTTTCATTGTTCGAGGTAATAATCACAATCGGGCGCAGTTTGGCCTTTACGGTTTCGCCTGTCTCGTAGACGTGGAATTCCATCTTATCCAGTTCTTGCAACAGATCATTCGGGAACTCGATGTCTGCCTTATCGATTTCGTCGATCAGCAGAACCAGACGCTCGTCCGCTGTAAAGGCCTGCCAGAGTTTACCCTTTTTGATGTAGTTGCGCACATCGTTCACACGTTCGTCACCTAATTGGCTGTCGCGCAGGCGCGAAACCGCGTCATATTCATACAGGCCTTGCTGCGCCTTGGTGGTGGATTTGATGTTCCATTCCAATATCGGCAGGTTCAGCGCCGCCGCCACTTGCAGGGCCAACTCGGTTTTGCCGGTTCCCGGCTCGCCTTTGATCAACAACGGGCGTTCCAACGCAATTGCCGCGTTTACGGCCACTGTCAGATCGTCTGTCGAGATATAGTCCTTGGTGCCTTCGAATTTCATCGCGCGTCTTTTCCTTGTAGATTTGGCGGCAATCTAGCGCCCTGTTCACAAAGCATCAAGCGGGGGGTGACAAAGATTGAGAATCCGGTTAGACGCACATTCAAAAGCAGGAAAACTGTTTATAATAATCAATATAGTGAGGAATAAGAATGAAAGCGGAGGTCATTCTGGAAGCCGAATATCGGCCCGCTGACGATGAACCGTTCATGAACGATCGTCAGTAAGAGTATTTTCGGAGCAAACTGATCGAGTGGAAAGAATCGCTGATGGCGGACACTCGTGATACCATCGAAGTGATGCAAGAAGGTACGCGCAACATCCCCGATGTGGCGGATCGCGCATCAGAGGAAACCGACCGTGCGCTGGAATTGCGCACACGGGATCGTCAGCGCAAACTGGTGTCAAAAATCGACCAGGCTTTGCGTCGCATCGAAGAAGGGTCTTACGGCTATTGCGAATCTACGGGGGAGCCGATTTCGCTCAAACGTCTTGATGCACGGCCGATTGCGACCCTCTCTTTAGAAGCCCAAGAGAGCCATGAGCGTAAAGAAAAAGTGCACCGCGATTAACCGGTTCGCAGTGAATAACGAATAGTTAAAAACCGGCGTTCGTAGGAGCGTCGGTTTTTTGTGTGAAAGGACCTAGCGTGTATTTATACGGAAAAACCGCCGCAGTAATCGGTGCGGGCATTGGTGGGCTGGCCGCCGCACTGGCCTTGGCGAAACGGGGCGCAAAGGTGCAGGTCTTCGAGCAGGCATCCCAGATGGCAGAGGTCGGCGCCGGCCTGCAAATCAGCGCCAACGGGGTGAAGGTGCTAACCGCGCTGGGGCTGAATATTGTCGCGGATAATCAGGGGAATATGCCTGGACAGGTCGAATTATGCGATTACAAATCCGGTCGGGTCATCACCAAACTGCCCTTGAACCAAACGGCTGACGCGCCGTTCTTGCAACTCCACCGCGCTGACTTACTGGCCACACTTGCGGCGGGCTGTTCGCGTGAACATGTGGGTATCCATCTTGGCCAGCAGGCAGAGGTTCTGGACACGGAAAACGGTGTGCTATCCGCCGCGCCAGACACCCATTTCGACATTGTCATTGCCGCTGACGGGGTGCGGTCTGCCTGCCGCGAGACCCATTTTGCTGGCGAAAAACCGACTTTCACAGGTCAAGCCGCCTGGCGCGCATTGGTGCCTGCGGCTGATTTCCCCGCGTTCAAAGGGCAGGGGGGCACGCGGCTCTACCTCGGTCCTAACCGCCATCTGGTGATCTACCCGCTCAGGGATCGCTCCTTGATTAACATTGTTGCCGCCGAGGATCGCGCCGCGTGGACAGCCGAGGGTTGGAACCAACAGGATGCGGCGGCCTCGTTGCAAAGAGCATTTTCGGGATGGTGTCCCTACACCCGCGACCTGCTTGCTTGCGTTGTGGACCCTTTGTTATGGGGGCTGTTTGCCCATCCGACGCTGTCGAAATGGTCACGGGGCCGCGTGGCGCTACTCGGCGATGCGGCCCATCCGATGTTGCCCTATATGGCGCAAGGCGCCTGTATGGGGCTGGAGGATGCGTGGGTTTTGGCGGCGGCACTGGATCACCGGGATGACGTGCCAACCGCGCTGCAAAGCTATGAACATTTGCGCAAGCCGCGCGCGACCAAGGTGCAGCAAACATCCTTTGGCAATTCAAAAATCTATCACGCGTCAAATCCATTGCTGCGGTTTGGGTTACATGCGGGCATGGGAATTGCGGGCAAGTTGGCACCCGGCCTGCTGACGGATCGTTTTGACTGGATTTATCGGTTGGATGTGACGAAAGCGGCCTAAAACTTATTCATCTTACCCATGCGGCGCACCATTTTGGTGGCTTGGCGGGCTTGCCTGATCTGCTGACGATTGCGCCGCTTTTGCTGGCGTTCCTCTTTGGTCATTGGCTGGTCAGCTTTGTCGCCCGCCAGCATATCAATGCCTTTGTTAACGCCCTTGTTCATCACTTTGCGCAACACAATACGCATGAACATGTTGATGATCTGGTTCATATCCGCTCCTGTCAGCCGATTTTTCGGCCCTTGTTGCATTAGATATAGCGCAAATGTGGCGTTTTTTCAACCGGCCCCTAATCGAACATATCCTCTTGATCATCCGCCTCAAGGTCATCATCGCTTTTTTCAAGCGCCACGCCCGGTGGAGGCCGATTGTCCAGCAATCCAGCGTCGCGCAATTCGCGCACACCGGGCAGGTCGCGGGAACTCTCCAGACCAAAGTGATCCAGAAACACTTGCGTCACAATAAAGGTCACGGGCCGCCCGGGGGTCATGCGGCGGCGCCCCAGTTTGATCCACTCCAACTCCAGCAACATATCAAGCGTGCCACGCGATACGGATACGCCGCGAATTTCCTCGATCTCTGATCTGGTAACAGGTTGATGATACGCGATAATCGCCAATGTTTCGATTCCCGCACGTGACAGTTTGCGGGTCTCCACGCTCTCGCGTTGCATCAAATACCCAAGGTCCGGCGCGGTGCGAAATGCCCAGCCATCACCAACCTTGACCACATGCACCCCACGACCGGCGTAGCGTTTGCGCAAGTGTGCCAACGCCTCGGCTGCGTCGGAGCCATGTGGCATCCGGTTTTCAATTTGCAAGCGGCTTTGCGGTTCCACACTGGCAAACAGGATCGCCTCAACCATGCGTTCCTGTTCCGCCATAAGGGGGGCCTCAAACAGGCTTTCGCTGATTTCCTCGGGAAAATCGCTCATAATTTCGCCCGCATTTGGAGCGGCGCAAAGGTTTCCTGCTGGCGGATTTCCAATTTACCTGCCTTCACCAACTCCAGTGCGGCGGCGAAAGTCGAGGCCGTGGCAGAGCGGCGCTGTTTTGGGTCATCTGACCACCCGTCAGGCAAAAACTGGCTGAGGTCGGACCATTCAATCGCGTGGCCAATCAGGCCTTTCATCCGGTCCAGCGCCTGTTCCATGGTGAAAATATTTTCGCGCTGCTGCATGTGCAGCGGTTCAAAATTATCCTTGGTCCGCAGGCGCGCGTAGGCCTGCATCAGGTCCAGAACCGTGGCTTTGTAATGGATCGTCTTTTTGATCGAGGTGTCCTCGGGGATGCCACGGGCAAAGAAATCACGCCCCAACTGGTCGCGCGCCATCAGTTTGGCGGCGACGCGGCGCATGCCTTCCAGCCGTTCCAACTGAAACGCCAGATGGGCAGCGAGTTCAGCACCCGACGGTCCTTCCTCATTTGGGTCAGGGGGCAGTAACAGGCGGGATTTCAAAAATGCCAGCCAGGCCGCCATCACCAGATAATCCGCCGCCAGCTCAATGCGCAGCTGCTTGGCTTCCTCGACAAATTTCAGGTATTGCACCGCGAGGGCCAGCACGGAAATCTTGCGCAGGTCAACCTTTTGGGTGCGCGCAAGGGTCAGCAGCAAATCGAGCGGCCCTTCATAACCATCCACATCGATGACCAAAGCCTCTGCCTTGATCCGCTCGGCAGTGGATTGAAAGCCGCTCGCGTCTTCAGTGAAGGTATCTTCAGGCATGGGTCAGGCTTTCCAACTCTGCCAGTGCAGCGGCCCGATCCATCGGGGCAGGCGGCAAACGCTGCGCCAAAGCACGATCCGCACGGGCCAAAGCCTTGCCATTTAATTCCGGCGTGGCGGCCAGTACCGCGTCCATCTCGAGCGGCAACCCGTTACAATGCAGCAGCATATCACAGCCCGCTGCGAGGGATTGTTCGGCGCGGCTGCCAAAACTGCCGCCAAGCGCCTTCATCGACAGGTCATCCGTCATCAGCAGGCCATCAAACCCGATGTCGTCGCGAATGGTCTGGATGACCGGCGCCGAGAGGGTGGCGCATTTATCCGCATCAATGGCGCTGTAAATAATATGCGCAGTCATCGCCATTGGCAAGTCGGCAAGGGCTGCAAAGGGGGCGAAATCCGATCTGCGCAATTCTGCCAGCGGTGTATCCACCCGTGGCAAATCATAATGACTGTCGAGCGGGGTACGCCCGTGGCCCGGAATGTGTTTGATGATCGGTAAAACGCCCTGCGCCAGCATGCCATCTGCCACCGCACGGCCCATTTTTGCCACTTGATCCGCGTCTCGGCCATAGCAGCGATTCAGGATAATCTCGTGGCTGGCATCCGTCGCCACATCAAGCATCGGGGCGCAATTCACATCGATACCGACATCCCGTAATTCTTGGGCGATCAGCTGGAACCGCAATTCCATCGCGCGGGCAGACCCTTTCACGCTGGCCACAAATTCCAGCGCCGGAGTCCATTCCTGCCAATGGGGCGCACGCAAACGCTGCACACGGCCCCCTTCTTGATCAATCAGGATTGGCGCATCACGGCCCACGGTTTCACGCAGTTCGCCCGTCAGGGCGCGCAGTTGGTCCGGCGTTTCAATATTGCGGGCAAAGACAATGAATCCCCAGGGGTTCGCCGCGCGAAAATAGGCCTTCTCGGCGGCGGTCAAATACGGCCCGCTACAGCCCAATATGCAGGCCCGCGCCGCCATTATCGCGCCGTTACCGGAATGCAGGGCGTGCCACGTGCCAATAGGGCGGAACACAGGGTGCGACTCTCGTCTTTGTTATTGAAACCGACGGCGCGCAGGCGGAAGAATTTGCGCCCCCCGGATTCAGCCGCCTGTACCAGACGTTTCTTGCCTTCCAGCAAGTCCTCGTGTTTGGCAAACAGCTTGCCCCATTCGCGTTTTGCCAAGGCGCTGCTGTCATAGGCCCCGAGTTGCACAAGGCGGGTGCCAAGGGGGACAGAGTCTACAAATTCATATGCCGCGTCTGGCAGGGCAGCAACAGCGGGTCGTATTTCGGTCAAGCGCAGAATCAGGCCCTCTGGGCGCGATGCGGGGCGCAGGGATTTTGACGGTGAAAAACGGGTGCCAGACAGGATACGCGGCGTTGGTTCTGCCGCAATTGGTGCAGCTTGATCCTGCACGATAGCCTTGGCGATCACTTCTGCCGCGGTTTCTTGCGGTGCTTGCTGTTTTGGGGGCGCAACGGGGGTGACAAGATTTGCGCTGGCCAGATCTTCGCTGCTCAACGGCTCCGGCACCGGGGCCAAAGTTACCGTATCAGACGGGGCCGCAACGCCGCCCTCCGATTGCACGGAATTGACCGCCAAGCCCTGATGGCTGGCTTGATCGCCACCGGGGTTTTCCGCCTGTACCCGTGCCGGGCCTTCCATGGCGCGAATTATGGGAACCTCGTTCGGGTCGCGCGTTCCCAGTGAAAACGCCCAATAACCAAAGCCCGCAATAACCGCCAGAGAGGCCCCTGCAATGGCCCAATTCAGGGCCATGCGGATTATTCCCATGCCCGCCGCTGGGGGCGGGGCGGATTCGTGCTGTATCTGTTTCTTCTTTGCCATCGGGTTCGCCTCTTACCAGCACACAATATCCTGCGTGCTTAACTGCTCCAACCCCAAAATAAGCGATTTATCTCGCTTTTATTACATTTTATCCATCGGGGTCACGCCTAGAATACCAAGACCTGCCGAAAGTACAACCGCCACTGAACGGATCAGGGCAATCTTGGCATGGGATGCGGCAACATTGTCAGCCTGCCAAAACCGCTGATCGGGGCTGGTTTTGCCCAGATTGTGCAGGCTGTGGTATTCTGACGCCAGATCAAACAGGTAAAACGCAATCCGGTGCGGTTCGTGGTGTTTGGCGGCAAGTTCCAGCATGCGGGGCCATTCACCCAGCTTTTTGGCCAGCGCCAACTCCGCGTCATGGCCCAGGTTTGCCAGATCGGCATCCAGCAAAACGGCGTCGCTGACATCGACACCGGCCTCGATTGCTTTGCGCATCACCGACGAAATCCGCGCATAAGCGTATTGCACATAGAACACAGGGTTGTCTTTGGACTGGTCCAGCACCTTGTCAAAATCAAAATCCAGCGGCGCGTCGTTTTTGCGGGTCAGCATGACAAAACGGGTCACATCCGGCCCCACCAGATCAATCACATCTTTCAGCGTCACAAAAGTACCCGCCCGCTTTGACATCTTGAACGGCTGGCCGTTTTTGAACAACCGCACCAGCTGCGTCAGCTTAATATCCAGCGGCACGGTGTTGCCGGACAAAGCCGCCACAATCGCCTTGAGCCGTTTGACATAACCGCCGTGATCTGCGCCAAAAACATTGATCAGCTCGTCGTAGCCGCGCAAAACCTTATCGTGGTGATAGGCAATATCAGGCGCGAAATAGGTCCAGCTGCCATCGGATTTCTGCACAGGGCGGTCCTGATCATCGCCAAATTCGGTGGATTTAAACAGCGTTTGCTTGCGCGGCTTCCAATCATCCGGCATCTTGCCTTTGGGGGGATCGGTATAGCCCTCGTAGATCAGGCCCTTGTCGTTTAGCGCTTGCAAACAAGCCTCGATCTTGCCGGTGCCATAGAGGGATTTTTCCGAAAAGAACCTGTCCATCTTGACGCCCAACAAGGCCAGATCGGCGCGGATTAATGCCATCATCGCGTCGGTGCCGAAATTGCGCAAATCATCCATCCAGACGTCTTCTGGCTGGTCGATATATTTGTCACCAACCTTGTCTTTCAGCGCCTTGCCCACCGGAATCAGATAATCGCCGGGGTAAACACCTTCCGGAAAGGAAACCTCCTGCCCGTGGGCCTCCAGATACCGCAGATAGACCGAACGAGCGAGGGTGTCGATCTGGCTGCCGCCGTCATTAATCACATATTCACGGGTGACAGCATAGCCTGCGAAATCCAGCAGACTGGCCAGCGCGTCACCAAAAACCGCTCCCCGTGTGTGGCCCACGTGCAGCGGGCCGGTCGGGTTGGCAGAGACAAATTCCACATTCACCGATTTGCCGGAACCCATGGGCGAGCGGCCAAAATCTGTGCCCGCCCGCAGCACCTCAGGCAGGATCGCCAGCCACTGCGCCGGATCCAGCCGCAGGTTCAAAAATCCCGGTCCCGCCACATCAACAGCGGTAATTCGCGCATCGGCCACCAGCAATTCCGCCAACGCTTGCGCAATGTCGCGGGGTTTCATGCGGGCCTGCTTGGCCAAAACCATCGCCGCATTCGTCGCCATATCGCCGTGCATCGCGTCGCGCGGTGGTTCCACCGTGACATTGGAGAAATCCAGATCGCTGGGCAAACTGCCCGCTGCCTGCAAGGTCTGCAAGCTGTCGAGCACGAGGGTTTTGATGTCGGCAAAGAGGTTCATAGCGCTTCCACGGGTAAGGGTTATGCCGCAAATAACACGGGTACTTCGCGGCGTGAAGCGGTAAAACGGGTGTAAAGAGCCGTGTTAGGGTCCGGTGGCTGGTAATTATTACTTGTTATGTAAATTGTTGATCAATATGCTTGCCGTGAACTTGGGTGAACAATAATCCTAAAATAGGAAATTCTAAAATGGACATTACATTCTTTGGACCAGATAATAATTTCGTTGCAAAAGCGATATCTGGCGACTCCTTCAGTTTCAGTAACGTCAGCTCTACAGGCGTTACCATTACAAATGACATAACGGAGGCGGTGACAGTCATTTCGGGCACCGGTTTAACCTTTAATTTCATCGCGGGCACTGTGGCAGGTGGCACCGTCGAAAAAGTGGTCTTCAAGCAAGGCGGATCAGCCGTGGCGAGGTTCGAGAACTTTAGTTGGAGTGCCGTTGCCTTTGTTGATGCCACTGTTAACGCGCCAATTGGCGACACGTCGGGTTTCAACGCCTTGATTGCTTTGCAGCCGGTGAATTTTTTCGGTAAAGCAGCAAGCGCTGGTTTTTCGGATGAGGGGCTGGGACTCAACTATACAACAGTATTTACAGCCGAAGGCACCAATTTTGCCGATACTTTGAACGGTGGTACACAAAATGACTCGATCAGTGGCCGGGGCGGCGATGATTATTTGGTCGGAAATGGCGGTAATGATAAATTGGTTGGTGCCGCGGGCAGTGATAACCTGATTGGTGGAAATGGTCGCGACAATCTAAAGGGCGGCATCGGCAACGATATTTTGTATGGCGGCAATGGCAATGACAAAATGGACGGTGGTGACGGCGGCGACGTGATGCTTGGCGTTAAGGGCAATGACAAAATGGATGGTGCCGGCGGCAGCGACGTGATGTTTGGCGGCAAAGGCAAAGACAAAATGAATGGCGATGCCGGCAATGACACGCTGAACGGCGGTGCGGGCAGCGATCGGCTCGATGGCGGGGGCGGCGATGATACCCTGAATGGCGGCGGCGGTGCGGATACCATTCTGGGCGGTTCCGGTGACGACAAAATGATTGGCGGCAAAGGCAATGATCTTATCATCGGTCAAGATGGCGAAGATTCCATTAATGGTGGCGGTGGCAAGGACGGGCTGAGTGGCGGCGAGGGGGCAGATGAAATATTTGGCGGCGCGGGCGATGATACGATTCTAGGCGATGACGGATTTGACGAGCTGTTCGGCGGTGGCGGCGCGGATATTCTGCATGGCGGATTTGGCATTGATACAATGACCGGTGGTGCGGGCGCTGACTCTTTTGTATTTGCAGAGGCAAGCGACAGCTTCCGGGGGGCCAATGCTGATAAGATCACCGATTTTCAGGCGGGTATTGACGAGATCGACCTGTCCGGGATGGTTGCCGGCGGTCTGACCTTTATTGGCAGCGCTGCATTCAGCAATGTGGCGGGGGAGGTCCGGGTTCTCGGCACCACAGATTCTAAAGTACTGATTGATGTGGATGGCAATGGTGTTGCTGATTCCCAGATTGATGTGCTGGGCGTGGTTGGGCTGATGGCGGATGACTTTGTACTGTAACACTAAGAACTGTTTCAAGCTGTTGTGAAACTATAGGTTAAATTGCCCCGCCGTCGAACTGGGCGGGGCAAGGTTAAACTGGGCTAAATACCCCCTAAAGAAACAAAAAGTCGCTGTCGCTGAGGTTGGCCAGATCCTCGCCAAGGATAACCACGCGCGATTCGCCAGAGAGATCAATTGCAACACCGCGTCCGGTGTCGCGCGCGATTGCCTCCACATCGGCAAAGCTGTCGATGCCCTCTACATCTATCACAATCACGTCGCCCTGATCGGCGTCAAAATCGCGGATCACATCGCGGCCTTTGGCACCTGCAAAGACAAAGTGATCTGCGCCTGAACCGCCTGTTAACTGGTCACGTCCAGCGCCTCCGGTTAACACATCGTCGCCATTGTCCCCAAACAGGCGATCCCGCCCGTTTCCGCCAAATAGTAAATCCTCGCCATTCTCGCCAAACAGAATGTCAGCACCGCGACCGCCTTTGATTTCGTCCCAGCCATCGCCCCCCAAAACAACATCGCGGCCGCGTCCGGTTGATACCAAATCATCCTCGTCCCCGCCAATAACCAAATCGCTGGCCGCTGTTCCCCTGTGGGTAATTGCGGCATTGATGTGGATCTCGGCGATTTGCGCGTTCGCTTGCGTGAAATCGGCGGCCACGACATCAATCGGGTCGCCAAAAGCCCCTGTTCCGCCAAGGACGTTTTGATCCCCCTCACCCATAGGGTTGCCGCTGGAGCCGTTAAAACCGGCGTGCAAGCGCACAACACCGTTTTCATCAACGCCGGTGTTTGGCCCTGTCTGGTTCAGGAAAGCGGCATCCAATTCGGTGTTCACCTCGGTTCCGGCGTCGTAAACATCGCTGCCCTGAAAAACCAGCGTTTGCGCCCCGAGAAAATTACCCGCGTCATCAAACAGCTTGAGCGCGGTGCCGTTGCCGACAAAGGCGTCGTTTGAGGGCAGGACCATGCCCGCCACACTGAAATACCCGTTGGTTTCGCCGTCAACCTCGATTGTTGCAGCCCCCCTTTCTTGTGGTGCAATTGGCCCGGCGGTCCCGGCGATCACCAAATTCTGGGCGTCACTGTCGGCGGCGGTCAATTCTGCGTTAATAGGGGTGAAGTTGCCGTCTTCGGCCAATGCTTCCAAACCCGCGGATGCGGCGTTGTCGAGATCGAAAAGGTCAAAGCTGTTATCGTGAAAACCGGCCCAAAACGGGGTGGTAAAAGTGCCGCCGACGCTGGAGGTATTATGCGCGACTACGCGAAGAGTGATTGGATCTGCCATTTGTTTTTCCTGTTGTTTGAATCGTTTGGTTAGCGCAATTCATGATTGCAGCTGTGCTTTAACAACGGTTTGGAAGAGGTTAAAAATCACTTTAACTCAAGCGAAAAAGAGCGCGTGTCATTCAGATGACAAGAACTGTAATGTTTTCTTGGGAAGGAATGCAAAAGTGTTTGTGAACAGGGGGCTAGATATGCACCGAATTTTGGAATGCTGGCCAGGTCACGGAAACATCACCGATTTTCACGGCAAATTTTACAAATGTGAAGGGTGTTAGGCTCTAGGGCGTGTCATCCTTTCCCCCTTCGCACTGGCGCGCGCTTATTTTGCAGCCCGCGCCGTGACTTTGAGCGCAGCGATTGCGTAATCGACAGCGAAAAGTTGCAAGCGGGGTGCAAAATGAGCCGCGTCCCTTCGGGATTTCACAAAAATCCGCCACTTTAAGCGTTTCGACTTTGTGTTGAAACGCCTTTTCCCGGTCTTTCGCTGACGCTCAAATAGGAATTGCGTTGTTTGATGAATTGACAAAAGTCGAAACGCTATAGGCCCAATTTCGCTTGAAAGGGGCAACCCTGTCTGCACTCAATTCCTTCTCAGCCAATGAAACCATTGGCCTGTCAGGCAGCGGAAGCAGAATTGACGGATTTTTGGCTGAAACCAGTGCGAAGGGGTAAAGGATGGCACGCCCTAGTTCTTGACCTGCGCCTGCCGGAAGGCCTTGGGTGTTTGGCCCAACTTGGCCGAGAACAGCCGCGTGAAATAGGCGGGGGAGGAAAAACCCAGATGATTGGAGATTTCCAGGATTTTGTGATCGGTATTCAGCAACATCATCCGCGCCTCGCCCAGCACCCGCTCTTGGATTAAACGCGAGGCGGATTTACCGTTCACCTGTTGGCAAACACGGGTGAGATGGGTTGGTGTGACGCCCAGTTCCTTGGCATATTGTGACAGCGTGCGGGCGGAACGGAAATCTTTCTCCAGCAGGTTCACAAACCCCTCCATCAAGCGCTGCGAGGCGTTTACTTTGGGGGATTTCTGGTGCTTTTGCGCCATACGGGCGACGTGAACCGACAACAGGCCAACAAGACATTCCACCGCCATATTGCGGCCCAAACCGTCGCCGCTGTATTCACTTGCCAAGCGATCAAAGCGATTGGCAATCTGTTTTTGATCCATCAAGTTGAGAATCGGCAAAAACACCGTGCGATTGGGCAGGCTGCTGCTGCTGGCCGGGTCTACGGCCACCACGATGCCAAAAACATTGCGGGAGAGTTCGAGTTTATGGGGCACATCATGGGGGATGAAAATTGCCGTATTGGGGCCAAAGCTGCGGGTTACGCCATTGATCATACAGCGCCCGTTGCCCTTGGAAATCCAGAAGAATTTATGCATTCCATTGCAGCTGTCAACCCGAAGTTCCGGTTGTGTCCCGCGTATGGTCCCAGCAAGTGAACCCACGAAAACCCGTTGAGGCTTGTCTTCCAGCAGAATCGGGAGGTCGGTGTCCATGGTGTCCAGTTCGTTGTGCAGATGGGTATTGCTACACGATTGTTTGTGTGTGTCTAGAGCATTTTATTTTTTAAATGCGCCATTAACACCGCAATTCTTATGAGTGCGTCAGCAAAAAAACGGTGAATGGCGTTTCAACATAAGGTCGAGATGCGCCAAATAAATAATACCTTAAGGGCCAAATTGGGGCGTTTGGGCGGCTATTTCACGGATCAGTTCTTGGTTTTGACCGATGGTTTGGGCCGGAACGCGCTGCCAGCCCTTCATCCGGTTGCGAAACCAGGTCCGTTGGCGTTTGGCGTATTGGCGCGATTGCGCGCAGCCCTGTTCGGTGGCTTGTTCCAAAGTCATTTCATCCTGCAAATAGGCAATCAATTCACGGGCGCCAATGGCCTGCATGGCGGGGAGGGCAGGGTTCCAGCCAGCATTTAGCACCGCGCGGGCTTCTTCCAATGCGCCGTTTTCCAGCATTTGGTGAAAACGGCGATCAATGCGGTCTGCCAGCCAATCACGGCCCGCATCCAGTACCAGAGTGGTCGCGTTGTCTTGGGGCACCAAGGCGGGCGGTGTTTGGCGATGCCAAGCGGCCAGACCGGTGCCGGTGGAGCGTAAAACCTCCCAGGCGCGCTGTACCCGCGCGGGGTTCAGGATGTCTATTTGAGCATGGGTGTCGGGGTCGTATTCCAGCAGATCAGCCAGCATTTCAGCGGTGTTGCCGGATTCCCGCAAGTCATTGCCTTGATTGCGAATTTCCGCATCAATCGGGGGGATTTCCGCCAACCCTTTGGTCAAAGCCGAGAAATACAATCCGGTGCCGCCGATGATGATCGGTCTTTGATTGTTCTCCTTGGCCACCGCCAGACAGGCCGCAACCTCGCGCAGCCAATGCCCCGTAGAATATTCCGCACCGCAAGCCACATGGCCATAAAGGAAATGCGGCGCACGGGCCAGTTCTGCCGTGTCCGGGCGGGCCGAAAGCACCTGCCAGCAGGCATACACTTGCAAGGCATCGGCGTTGATGATGATGCCCCCCGTGGCCGCAGCCAAGGCGAGCGCCAGCGCGGATTTTCCCGCCGCTGTCGGGCCTGCAATCAAGATGGGGTGCATTGGGTCGGACATCGAAGTTTTTTCTCGTTACTTTGCGCCTGCTTACCTTGAATGCACTGATTTTGCCATTGAAACAATCCAGCTTTTCAGACAGTTTACGGCGAATGCCACTTTACAGGAGTCGTATATGTCTGACGCCCCGCTTGCCCCCGAAAAACCGGCCTATAAACGGGTCATGTTGAAAATTTCCGGCGAGGCGCTGATGGGCGATCAAGGCTTTGGCCTGCATCCCCCGACGGTTGAACGCATCGCGCGCGAACTCAAGTCGGTGCATGATCTGGGGGTCGAAATTTGTGTGGTAATTGGCGGCGGTAACATCTTTCGCGGTTTACAAGGCAGCGCGCAGGGCATGGAACGCACCACGGCGGATTATATGGGCATGCTGGCAACCGTGATGAACGCGCTGGCAATGCAATCGGCGCTGGAGGCGCTGGATGTATTCACGCGGGTGATTTCTGCGATTCCGATGGATCAGGTTTGCGAGCCATATATTCGCCGTCGCGCCGTGCGTCACCTCGAGAAAAAGCGGATTTGCATTTTTGCGGCCGGCACTGGCAACCCGTATTTCACCACCGATACGGCGGCCACCCTGCGGGCCAATGAAATGTCCTGCGAGGCGATTTTCAAGGCGACGCAGGTAGACGGAATCTACGACAAAGACCCGAATGTTCACAGCGACGCCGTGCGCTATGACAAGGTCAGCTATAACGAGGTTCTGGCCAAGAACCTCAAGGTGATGGACGCCTCGGCGATTGCACTGGCGCGCGACAATAACAAACCCATCGTGGTGTTCAGCTTGGATGAACCCGGCGGTTTCGCTGGTATTTTGCGCGGCGAGGGGACATATACCCTTGTAGGCGAATTTTAGGGAGGCACGCAGATGTCGGAAATAGAAATTGATATTGATGATCTGGAACGCCGGATGAACGGCGCCATGACTTCGTTGAAGGCGGATTTTGCGTCCCTGCGCACGGGGCGGGCCTCGGCCTCGATACTGGATACGATCATGGTGGATGCCTATGGGTCACAAATGCCGCTGAACCAATGTGGTACGGTGAATGTGCCGGAACCGCGTATGATTACCGTGACTGTATGGGACAAAGACCTGCTGATTGCTGTGGAAAAGGCGATCCGCAATTCCAACGTGGGGATCAATCCCGTGGGCGACGGCATGACATTGCGCCTGCCAATTCCCGAGTTGAACGAGGAGCGTCGGCTGGAACTTGCCAAAGTGGCCGGTGGTTTTGCCGAAAACGCCCGCATCGCTGTACGAAACGTGCGCCGTGATGGTATGGACCAGATCAAGAAGGCCAAGAACGACGGCATGGGCGAGGATGATCAGAAAATTTGGTCTGACGAAATTCAGGACATGACCAACAAGTCCATTGCCAACATCGACAAGGCTGTTGAGACCAAACAAGCAGAGATCATGCAGGTTTAACCTGCGAGGCAGTAAGGCGAATAATGTCGAAGCAATCCAGCGAAGATAAACCTGCGCGCCATGTGGCCATCGTTATGGATGGCAACGGGCGCTGGGCGACCGCGCGCGGGTTGGAACGCCTCAAGGGCCATGTCAAAGGTGTGGACCGGGTGCGTGAAATCGTCAAGGCGGCACCGGATTTTGGCATCGAGTATCTGACGATATTTGCCTTTTCCACCGAGAATTGGAAACGCTCCGCCCGCGAAGTCACCGGCCTGATGAAAATGTTCCGCCGCTATATCTTGGGCGAGGCCGAAACCATGATGCGCGATCAAGTGCGGGTTCGGTTCATCGGGGACCGCGCACCGCTGGATAAAAAGCTGCGCAGCTTGATGGATGAGTTGGAGATTTTAACCGCCAAGAATTCGCAGTTGAACCTGACTGTGGCGCTGAATTACGGTGGGCGTGATGAAATCACCCGCGCGGTTGGGCGTATGGCGCGGGCGGTGAAAATGGGCATGCTGGACCCCAGCGAGATCACCGAGGCGAAGATTTCCAATTTTCTGGATACGGCGGATATTCCCGACCCTGATTTGGTTATTCGCACCTCTGGCGAACACCGGACATCGAATTTTCTGCCTTGGCAGGCGGCTTATGCGGAATATGTGTTCCCTGAAACCGCTTGGCCCGATTTCACTGTGTCGGAACTGGTAAAAATGCTGAACCTCTACAAGGATCGGGACCGCCGTTTCGGCGCGAGTGTGGCGAAATGAGTGCGGATTTCTCTGACCTGATGCCGCGTATCGCGTCGGCGATTGTGATGGTTGCGATTGGGGCGGGGTCGCTCTGGATGGGCGGCGACGTCTTTGCGCTGGTGCTGATTATTTCCGCTGGCCTGATGGGCTGGGAGATGAGCCGGATGCACTGCGTCAACCCGCTGGTGCCGATGGTGTTCGGGCTGCTGCTGGCCGCTGTTACCTTGTGTTTCATGTTCCTGTCGCTGCCGTGGGTGATTGGCAGCGGAGTTATAGCCGCAGGTGCGGCGCTAGTGGGCCATCAACGGCGCCCCTTGGCTGTTTTGCTCGTTGGTGTGGTGATTGTGCTGGCCTGTTCGGCGTTTCAGGAGATGCGAAGCGGTAGCAATGGTTTTGCGATTACCCTTTGGGTGATTTTGGTGGTGGTTGCCACGGATATTGGCGGCTATTTCGCGGGCAAGATGATTGGCGGGCCGAAAATCCTGCCGCGTATCAGCCCCAAGAAAACATGGTCCGGCACATTGGGCGGCTGGGTTTTGGCGGCAATTGTCGGTTACCTTTTCCATGTGTACGGCGTTGGGCCGTTGCTGTTGGTGGTGTATTCGATACTGTTGTCCATGGCCTCGCAAGCGGCTGACATGGTGGAATCGTCGATCAAACGGCGCGCGGAGGTCAAAGACAGTTCTAACCTGATTCCCGGCCATGGCGGCCTGTTAGATCGCTTTGACGGCTGGCTTGGGGCGGGCTTTCTTGCGGCGTTTGTTTTGCTTTTGGGCGCTGGATAATGCGTCGCGTTTCGGTTTTTGGCGCTACGGGTTCGGTCGGTGTAAACACTGTCGATCTGCTGGCGCGCAGGCCGGATGACTTTCAGGTTGCCGTGCTGACAGGCGGGCGCAATATTACCTTGTTGGCACAACAGGCGCGCGATTTGCGGGCTGAAGTTGCCGTGACGGCCTACGATGAATTGCTAGCTGAGTTGCGCCATGCGCTTGCGGGCAGCGGTGTTCGGGTGATGGCGGGGCGGGGTGCCTTGCTAGAGGCCGCAACCATTCCCGCCGATTGGGTGATGCAGGCGGTTGTTGGTTTCGCGGGGCTAGAGATCAGCCTGAAGTTGGCCGAGCAAGGCGCAACCCTTGCGCTCGCCAATAAGGAAAGTCTGGTGTGTGGCGGGGCGTTATTGCAGCAGACCTGCGCCAAACACGGCACCCGATTGCTGCCTGTGGACAGTGAACATTCGGCGATTTACCAATGTATTGGCGGGCAGGACCGCGAGGTTGAGCGGATCATCCTGACGGCCTCTGGTGGGCCATTCCTGAATGCCTCGCGCGATGAAATGGAACGGGCAACGCCGGAACAGGCGGTCGCCCATCCCAATTGGGATATGGGCCAGCGGATTTCCATCGACAGTGCATCGATGTTCAACAAAGCTATGGAAATGATCGAAACCTTTGTGCTGTTTGATGTAACCCCCAAACAGATCGAGGTGATTATCCACCCGCAATCGATCATCCATTCGATGGTGGGTTTTACTGACGGCGCAATCATGGCGCACCTCGGCCCGCCGGACATGCGCGCGCCCATCGGTTTTGCCTTAAATTGGCCTGATCGCCATGATTTACCGCTGGAACGACTGGATTTCGGAAAGCTTGGTCAATTGACCTTTCACCCGCCCTGCACCGACCATTTTCCAGCGATACCGCTGGCGGAACGGGTTATGGAAATGGGCGGCCTGTCCGGCGCGGTATTCAACGCCGCCAAAGAACAGGCGCTGGATTTGTTTTTGGCGCGCGAAATCGGATTTCTGGACATGGCGCGGATCGTTGAAACCGTGCTAGAGACAACACAAACGGGCGATGACCCGACACTTGATGCAATCATTGCAGCTGACGCTGAGGCCCGTTCGCGGGCTTGTAGACTAGACAGGACAAAACATGTTTGATTTCCTCACCTATATTCCGCTGATTGGCGGTACGCTGGCGGTGATTGTGCCGTTTGTTATCGTGTTAAGTATCGTGATTTTCATCCATGAATTCGGCCATTACATCGTCGGGCGCTGGTGTGGTATCCACGCCGAAGCGTTTTCCATGGGCTTTGGTCCGGTGCTGTTCTCCTGGTATGACAAACGCGGCACAAAGTGGCAGATTTCGGCGCTGCCACTGGGCGGCTTTGTCAAGTTTCTGGGCGATGCGGATGGGGCGAGTGGGGTGGACCATGAGGTGTTGGAGAAGATGCCGCCGGAATTGCGGTCTAAAACCTTGCACGGGGCCAAGCTGTATAAACGGGCGCTGACGGTGTTTGCTGGGCCAGCGGCGAATTTCCTGCTGTCGATTGTGATTTTTGCCGGCCTGACGATGAGCACGGGGATTGCCACCAATGATCCGATTGTCGGAGAGTTGCACCAGTTTCCGGGCATCAAGAATGAATTGCAGACCGGCGATTTGGTCAAAGAAATCAACGGTGTTCAGATCACCACCCGCGAAGACATCCATGATTTCCTGTCTGAATCTGATCCAACGCTGACCACGACTTATGTGGTGGAGCGCGGCGGGAATACGCTGGAACTGGAAGGCCCCTATCCGTGGTTGCCTATTGTGGCTGGCGTCAATCCTGTGACCCCCGCCGCTAAGGCTGGGATCAAAAAGGGCGACTTGATTGTTCAGGTCGGGGACACGGAAATTGTGTCTTTCCCGCAGTTGCAGGTGGTGATCCGCACCGCCAAGCAGGACGAGGTTCCAATTGTTGTGCAGCGCGGCGAAGAGCGGCTCGCATTGAAAATCACCCCGCGCGAAATGCCTTATGAAAAAGAAGACGGTTCCTTTGGCACCCGCACGATGATCGGCATTGGCGGCACGGTTGCTTTTGGTCCCTATATCGAGAGTGTCGGGCCGATTGATGCGGTTTATTACGGTGCCTTGAACATGGCGGCAATTGTGGACGGTTGGGCGCGCACGATTTACCATCTGTTTGCCGGAAATCTGGCGTTTAAAAACCTGCAAGGACCGGTGGGAATCGCCGTTGCCTCTGGTGATAGTGCGTCGCAAGGACCTGTGGAATTCATTTTTCTGATCGGATTTATCTCAACTGCTATCGGCTTGATGAATCTGCTGCCGATTCCGGTTCTGGACGGCGGGCATCTGTTGTTTTTTGCCTATGAGGCTATCTTTCGCAGGCAGCCGAATCCCAAGGTATTACAAGTATTTATGGCCATTGGCCTGTCGATGCTGTTGCTGTTGATGGTTTTTGCCACCTTTAACGACGGTATGCGCCTTTTCTTCTAGCCTCAGTTGGATTAAGAAAAGCATAGAAATAATAATACGCTGCTGGAACCTTGGGGGTTTAAGTCAATATGGTTGATTCACAGGTCGCTGTGCGATTTAGGCATGGTCTCGGAAAATTCTGTTCTGTTTTGGCGCTCTCAACAGCTATGGTGGCGGTTCTTCCGGTTGCTTTCCCCGGCTCACAAGTTGCGCATGCGCAAACATCTGCGGTTTTCAGCCGGATAGATGTGGCGGGCAACCAACGCATTGCCGCAGATACGATTCGTACCATTGCCGGTATTCCTGCGGGTAAGCGGGTTTCCCCCGGTGCGATTAATGACGCGGTGCAAAACCTCTATAATTCCGGCCTGTTTGAAACGGTAGACGTGCGCCCTGAACGGGGCCGCCTGATTATCGAGGTTGCCGAGAATCCGACCATCAACCGAATTTCGATCGAGGGTAACAAACGCCTGAAAGACGAGGCGTTACTCTCGCTCATCGGTTCTATCCCGCGCCGCGCCTATTCGCCGGCGCAGGCAGAGGCTGACGTAGATGCGATTGCCGCCGCTTATGCACAGGCAGGGCGTTTGGCAGCAAGGATCAAACCAAAGATCATCAAACGCGCCGATAACCGTATTGATCTGGTTTTTGAAGTACGCGAAGGCCGCGTCGTTGAGGTGAACCGCATCGGCTTTACCGGCAACCGTGTCTATTCTGACCGCCGTTTGCGGCGTGCCATTGAAACCAAACAGGCCGGAATTTTCCGCAAACTCATTCGCAAAGATACCTACATTCAGGATCGGATCGAATTCGACAAGCAAAAGCTGCGGGAATTTTACACCCGTCGCGGGTTTATTGATGCACGTGTATTGTCGTCCGGCGCCGATTTCGCCCGTGAACGGAATTCCTTTCTGCTGAACTTCAAAGTTCAAGAGGGACAGCAATACAAATTCGGTGAAATGACCGTTTCCAGCCTGGAACCGGATGTGAATATCGATCAGTATCAAAAAGCGCTGAAGATCAAGTCGGGCCGCCCGTTTGATCCGCGCAAGGTAGAAACCACGCTGGAACGGCTGGACATCATCGCTTATGATGCGGGTCTGCCATTTGTTCAGGCCGTACCGCGCATTACCCGCAATGATGAAACCCTTACAATCGACATCGAGTTTGAGCTGCAAAGAGGCGGGCGCACCTTTGTGGAACGGATCGACATTGAGGGTAACTCCACCACGCTGGATCGGGTGCTTCGCCGTCAGTTCAGGGTGATCGAGGGAGATCCTTTTAATCGCCGCGAAATCCGGCAAGCAACAGATCGCATCCGTGCGTTGGGCTATTTCACCGAAGTACAAGTCGAGAGCCGCGAAGGGTCTGCCCCGGATCAGGCGATTATCGATGTGAATGTGGAGGAGAAGCCAACGGGGACGCTGGGCTTTGGCCTTGGGCTGGGAACCGACGCTGGGCTGTCTGGTACGATTACATTGACCGAGGAGAATTTTCTTGGTCGCGGGCAGCATTTGGGCTTGTCTGTGACAACCTCGGCTGAAAACCGCACCTTCGATCTGAGCTTTAAAGAACCGGCTCTGTTTGACCGGGATCTATCCGCTGGTTTCAATCTGTTTTATCGGACCACGAACAGTGATTTCAATAGTTATGACACAGTGTCTGTCGGGTTTGAGCCAACGATTGGCTTCCCGCTTGGTAAAAACAGCCGGTTGGAATTGTCTTACCGATTATCGAGCGACGAGATCAGTGCTGAGAATACTATTTCCCAGTTTATCCAAGATGAAACTGGCTCGCGGGTGACCAGTGCATTAGGGGTTCTTTACACCCTTGATCGTCGGAATTCTCCGGTGGATCCAACGGCTGGGTTTATCTTTAGTCTTGACCAGAAACTGGCAGTATTGGGTGGGGATCAAAATTATTACCGCGCTGTCGCCAAAGCCAAAGCTTACCGTAGTTTTTTCAACGAAGAAGTTATCTTGTCAGCAGAGGTTGAGGGCGGTTTTATCAAAGGCCTTGGTGGGTCCTCCACGCGGGTTACGGAACGGTTCCACCTTGGCGGCAACAAGCTGCGCGGGTTTGAAGCCTTTGGTATTGGGCCACGGGATATGAACCCCGATGGCAGCGGCACAGCCTTCTCTGAGCCGCTTGGTGGTAACTTCTTTGCCGTCGCAAGGCTAGAGGCCAGTTTTCCAATCGGGCTGCCAGAAGAATACGGTATCCATGGCGGTTTGTTTTTTGACATCGGCAGTGTTTGGGGCTTGGATAGTACCACCTCATCTGCTGGAACATTGGTGGATGACAGCCGGCAAGTTCGCTCGGCAATCGGGGTTTCGATCTTTTGGAATACGGCCCTTGGCCCGCTGCGGTTTAACTTTGCCAAGCCGCTCGATTATGTAGCTGGCGTGGACAAAAGGCAAAGTTTCAACTTCACGATTGATACGCGATTCTGATCCATGGATTTGGCCCGCATTACTGCACTGTTGTTTGCCCTTTTCGGGCCAACAATGGCGTCGGCGCAACAATTTCCGGTTTTTCAAGAACAGCTGCCTGTTGCCAGCATCAATCGCGATAAATTATTTGCTGAATCCGCTTATGGCCGCGCGTTGCGGGCCAAAATGGCCATCCGTCAAAAACAACTGGTCGCTGAAAATGACAGGTTGTTGGCTGACCTGGAGCGAGAAGAGCGCGAGTTGACCGAATTGCGCAAGCAAACCACTCCCATAGATTTTGCACCTTTGGCAGAGGCTTTTGACGTTAAAGCCAATAGAATTCGCCAACAGCAAAATGAAAAACTGCTGGCACTCAACAAACAGTTGGAAACGGCGCGATTTACCTTTTTCAGAAGCACCGAGATTGTCATTCGGAAGTTGATGTTTGAACGGGGCATTATCTATGTTCTGAACGAACAAGCGATCCTGATGAGCACCGGCGAGGGAAATATCACTGGCGAAGTGATGAAACGGCTTGATGCTCTTTTTGACAGCGGCGCGCTGAGGGTAACCGGCGAATAACTCTCGACTTGCCACTGGACGGCCTAGTTGTTACGCACAATAGACTCAGATTTAGGGATGGCATTACATGGCTGACGGCAACGAAACACCGCAATTGTTTAGCGCGGATATTCAAGACATCAAACGGATGATCCCGCACCGGTATCCTTTCCTATTGGTGGATCGGGTGCGCGATATTGATCTGGGCAAAAGCGCCATTGGCATTAAAAACGTCACCTATAACGAGCCGCATTTTCAGGGGCATTTCCCGTCTAGCCCGATTATGCCGGGTGTCACAATTGTCGAGGCGATGGCCCAGACTGCCGCTGTTTTGGTGGTGAAAACCATGGATATGATCGACAATGATATGTTGGTGTATTTCCTGTCGATTGACAAATGCAAGTTCCGTAAACCGGTAACCCCCGGTGATCAGCTGGAATTGCACGTGACGGTTATTCGAGGTCGCGGCAAGCTGTGGCGTTTTTCCGGTGTTGGCAAAGTGGATGGCAAAGTTGTGGCCGAGGCCGAGTTCAACGCGATGATGGTTCCCCCAGAGGATCAGTGAGGTCGAGCGCATGGCTATACATGAAACAGCACAGGTTCACCGCCTTGCCTCTGTCGAAGACGGCGCGGTGGTTGGCGCAAATTGCATAATCGGCGCTTTCTCGGTTGTGGGGCCGGAGGTCACGCTCGGGGCAGGGGTGGAACTGAAATCACATGTGGTTGTCGAAGGTTGGACCACAGTTGGCGACGGCACGGTTATTTTCCCTTTCGCTTCGATTGGGCACATCCCGCAGGATTTGAAATTTGACGGGGAGCGCAGCAAGCTGGAAATCGGCGCGCGGAACCGGATTCGGGAACATGTGACGATGAACCCCGGCACCGATGCCGGCGGGGGCGTAACCCGTGTTGGGGATGATGGGTTGTTTATGATGGGGGTGCATGTGGGGCATGATTGCATCCTTGGCAATCGCATCATCATGGCCAATAACGCATCCCTTGGCGGCCATTGCAAAGTCGAGGATCACGTGATCATCGGCGCGCTGGCAGGGGTGCATCAATTTTGCCGCCTTGGTCGTGGTGCGATGATTGGCGGGCTGGCGGCGGTTGTGGCCGACGTGATCCCTTACGGCACTGTGCAGGGAGAGCGGGCCTCGCTGGAGGGGTTGAACCTTGTCGGGCTGAAACGCGCGGGCATGAGCAAAAACGACATCAATGGATTGCGTCAGGTGTTTAAGCTGCTGTTTAACGGCAGCGGGTCACTGCGCGACCGCGCAGCGGCCTTGCAACAGGAATACGCCTCTAATGCGCTGGTGCAGGATGTGACGGGCTTTATCCTAGAGGATAGCAACCGCCATATTTCCGTGCCATCCGGCAGCTGACTTTGATGTTGCCCGCAAAATCAGTGCTGGCGATTGTCACGGGGGCGGGCGATTTACCCCGATTGCTGGCGGATGAATGTGTGCGGCGCGAGCAGCCGTATTTACTGGTGCTGTTTGGCGGGTTCTGTCCGGAGTGGGTTGGGGGGCGGCCCCAGGTTTCTGCGGCTTTTGAAAAGCCGGGAAAATTGTTCAAGGCTTTGAAATCTGCCGGATGCCGACATGTGGCCTTTGCGGGGGCAATGCAGCGCCCGTCGCTGAACCCGCTGCATTTTGACTGGAAGTTCCTGAAACTTGCGCCCACCTTATTGCCCGCACTCAAGAGCGGCGATGATGTGACGTTGCGGGTGATTACCGCGATTTTCGAGACTGAAAAAGTTGAGGTTGTGGCCCCCCATAGCCTGCTTGAAAGCCTTGTCGCCGGGGCGGGGGTGTTGGGGCGTGTGCAGCCCACAGCGGATGATCTGGCCGATATTGAACGCGCCTTTGCCATTGCGCGCGCTGTTGGGGCGCAGGATGTGGGGCAGGGGGCGGTTGTGGCGCAGGGGCTGTGTTTGGCGGTCGAGAGCATTCAGGGAACCGACGTGATGCTGGGCTTTGTGGCGCAGACCGGCGCGGGGTTTCGCCCTGATCCGCACGGGGCCAAAGGGGTGCTGTGCAAGGCGCCGAAGCCCGGGCAGGATTGGCGCGTGGATATGCCAGCGATTGGCCCGCAAACGTTTGAAAATGCAGGTAAAGCCGGGTTGAGCGGGGTTGCAGTTCAGGCGGGGGGCGTGTTGGTCCTCGGGTTGGAGGAAACCATCGCCAAAGCCGATGAATTGGGCCTGTTCCTGCTTGGGGACGCCGCGCCATGAACCGGCCTTTGCGCGTTTATATCATTGCGGGGGAACCCTCTGGCGATAAACTTGGCGCAGCCTTGATGGCGGGGCTTAAAGGCTTGCACACCGTTGAGTTTAACGGTGTTGGCGGGCCTTTGATGATGGCGCAGGGGCTGGATAGCCTGTTTGATATGGCGGATCTGTCGGTGATGGGTTTGCTGGAAGTACTGCCGCGTGTTCCGAAATTGCTGCGCCGTGTGAAACAGACCGTGGCGGCGGTGATTGCGGCGCGCCCCGATGTGCTGATTACCATCGACAGCCCTGATTTCTGCCTGCGGGTGGCGGGAAAGGTGCGCGCAGTGTTGCCGGACATTAAAGTAGCGCATTATGTGGCCCCCTCGGTTTGGGCTTGGCGGCCAGAGCGGGCGGCAAAAATGGCGCGCCATGTGGATCATGTGCTGGCCTTGTTACCGTTTGAGCCACCCTTGATGCAGGCGGCGGGGATGAGTTGTGATTTTGTCGGGCATCCGGTGGTGGCGGAACCCGTGCCGAGTGGCGCTGAACAGAGTGCTATGGCGCAAGAGCTGGCGGTTGATCCTTTGTCTGAGCGGCTGATTTGCCTGCTGCCGGGATCGCGCATGGGCGAGGTTAAACGCTTGTTGCCGATTTATGCGCAGGTGGTGGCGCGGGTTTGTCAGAAAATGCCGGACGCGCGGTTTATTCTGCCGATGTCGGGTGGGGTCGCGTCTGAAGTCCGTGCCTTGACGGCAGGCTGGGCGCAACGCCCTGTGCTGCTGGACCCTGCCGGATATTCGCCGGAGCAAGGCGAGGCGCGCAAGCGGGCGGTGTTTCATTTGTGCGATGCGGCGCTGGCGACCTCTGGCACTGTGGCGCTGGAGTTGGCGGCGGCGGATTGTCCGATGGTGGTGGCCTATAAGGCGAATTACCTGACTACGCGGATGGTTAAAAAACTGGCGCAGATTGAGACGGCCAATCTGGTGAATATCGTGACGGACAGTCGTGTGGTGCCGGAGTTTTTGTTTGAGGATTGCACGGCTGAGAAAATAACGCCTGCATTGATGGCGGTTTTGGCGGATGGAAGGGCGCAGCAGGAGGCTTGTGCGCAAACCCTTGTGGCCTTGGGGCGGGGCGGGGCGGACCCGGGTGTTCGGGCGGCGCGCTCGGTTTTGGAATTTATCGGTTGATGCGGGGGAAGGTTAGGGATTTTATGCGCTCCGCGCGGGGGATATTTAAAAGAACAAAGAAAGGCTTAGGGGTATGATTTTGCGAGAGAGTTTGGAAACTGCACCTATTCCTTTTGCGGCTGATTTGGCCGAGGATGTGTTGGCGGAAATGGCGCTTGAGGCGGGGCGGGCGCGTGATCTTGTGGCGGGCATGGCGGCGAGCAGCCCGTATTTGCGCGGGCTGTTGCTGCGTGAGGTTGCGTGGTTTGGCGCGGTTCTGGCACAGGAGCCGGACGCGGCATTTTTGGAGATACTTGCAGGGGTTGTGGCGGTCGAGCCGGAAGCGCTGGCGGTTGAATTGCGGGTGGCCAAACGGCGGGTGGCGCTGTTGTTGGCGGCCTGTGATCTGGGCGGGGTTTGGACGTTGGAGCAGGTGACGCGGGCGCTGACGGAATTTGCCGATTTTGCCACGCAGGCCGCGTTGCAATCACAGATCAGGCGGGAACAGCTGCGCGGCAAATTGCCCGGCGTTAGCGTTGAGGATGTGGCGGATTGTGCCGGTATCGCGGTGCTGGCTATGGGCAAGATGGGGGCGTTCGAGCTGAATTATTCCTCGGACATTGATTTGATCGTTTTGTTTGACGAGACCCGCCACACAGCTGAAAATTATTACGATGTGCGGGCGGGATTCCTGCGCGCCACCCGCAATATGGCCAAGATGTTGTCGGATATTACCACCGAGGGCTATGTGTTTCGCACGGATTTACGCTTGCGGCCCAATCCATCTGTCACGCCGATCTGTGTGCCGATGGATGGGGCAGAGGCCTATTACGAGAGTGAGGGGCGTACCTGGGAGCGGGCGGCGTTTATCAAGGCGCGGGTTTGTGCTGGCGATATTGCGGCTGGCGAGCGATTTCTAAAGCGAATAGGGCCGTTTATCTGGCGGCGGCATCTGGATTTTGTGGCCATTCAGGATGCCCATGACATGCGGTTGCGGATTCGCTCGCATAAGGGGTTGGGCGGCGCGATTGATGTGTTTGGCCATGATCTGAAACTGGGGCGTGGCGGCATTCGCGAGATCGAGTTTTTCGCCCAGACCCAGCAATTGATTGCGGGTGGGCGTGATATTGATTTGCGTTCGTCGCGCACAGACGCGGCCTTGCGGGCGCTGGCAGTGAAAGGCTGGTTGCCCAAGGCTGTGGCAGAGCGGTTGATTGCAGCCTACCGCGCGCACCGCAATATCGAGCATCGCATTCAGATGGTGCGTGATGCGCAGACCCATAAGATGCCGAAGAATGTTGAGGATATGGATCGGCTGGCGCGGCTGTCTGGCTGGGCCGATACTGCTGAATTCATTGAGGATATAAGGGCGCGGCTGGAGGCAGTTCATGCCACAACCGAGAGCTTTTTTGCGCCGGAGGAAGAGGCGGGAATGGTGCCTGAAGGTGCGGAATTATCCGCTGAAACGGTGCAAGTCATGGACAGCTGGGCGGGGTTGCCTGCCTTGCGATCGCCGCGTGCAGTGGCGATTTTTGATCGCTTGCGGCCGGAATTGATCCGCCGTTTGACGGCGACCACGCGGCCCGATGAAACGCTGGCACAGCTGGATGGATTTGTGCGGGGATTGCCTGCGGGCGTGCAGTTGTTTTCGATGTTTGAAGCCAACCCGCAAATTCTCGATCTGCTGATTGAAATTTGCGCCGCTGCCCCCAGTTTGGCGCAATATCTGTCGCGCAATACGGGTGTGTTTGATGCGGTGATCAGTGGCCGGTTTTTTGAGACTCTGCCGGATGCGGCGGGGATGTCGGCTTTGCTCGGCGAGGCTTTGCAGGGCGTTGATGATTACGAGGATGGATTGAACAGCACACGGCGTTGGTTCAAAGAAATGCATTTTCGCATCGGGGTTTTGGTGTTGCGAGAGTTGGTGTCATTGGCTGAGGCAGAACGCGCCTATGCGGATCTGGCCGAGGCTGTGCTGGGATGTGTGTTGCCAATGGTGCAGCGTGATTTTGCCCGCCGCTATGGCGTTTTTGACGATCAGCAAATGGTGGTTTTGGCGATGGGTAAGTTGGGGTCACGGCAAATGACCGCGACGTCCGATCTGGATTTGATTGTGGTTTACAGCGCGACGGGGGATCAATCGGACGGGCGGCGCGGGCTGGCGCAGAGCGCCTATTTTTCGCGTCTTACCCAAGCGCTGATTACCGCGCTGACCTCGCCAATGGCGGAGGGAATGCTGTATGAGGTGGACATGCGATTGCGCCCGAGCGGGCGGGCAGGGACAGTTGCCACGTCCCTGTCGGGGTTTGAGAGTTACCAGTTTGAAAAGGCCTGGACCTGGGAGCATTTGGCCCTGACGCGCGGGCGGGTGATTGCCGGGAGCGCGGGGTTGGCCGTGCAGGTGGACGCTGTGCGCCGCGCTGTTTTGGCAGTTCCCCGCGCGGCGCAGGTGGTGAAAAATGATGTGATCGAGATGCGGCGCCGATTGGCGAGTGCCAAGGGGGGCGCCCTCGGGGATTGGGATGTCAAAGACCGCGCGGGCGGCATTCTGGATATTGAATTACTGGCGCAGATGTTTTGTTTGCTGGGAGATTTGGGGGGCACGGAGCCAAAACAGCAGCTGCTCGATGCGGTGTCCGAGAGTTGGATGGCTGAGGACGAAAGTCGCGCCTTGCGAGAGACGCACCGCTTGTTGTGTTCTTTTCAACAGGCGCATCGATTGTTGATGGATGGCAAGTTTGATCCGGAGCGGCTGGGGCGTGAAGGTATGGCCTTTGTTGTGCGAATTACCGGGTTTGACACTGCGGACGCGCTGAAGTCGGAGATTTTGACCCAAACAGCTGCCGCCGAACAGATAATCTTGCGTAATCTGGCCTAAAACAGGCGAAAACTGACTGTGTTTCAGTATTGAGCCGTGTAGGAGTGAGATGGGGAGGCTTTGGTCATGGTTTTTAAGGGTAATCTGGATATTGATCCACGCGGGCTGATTTACGAGAGCTATCGCATTGAGGGAATCGTAACCGAGGAATGCCGCAGCGTGTTTCTGGATTGGGCGTTGGGGACACCAGCGGGAACCGATATGGCAGCCAATTTGAATGTTCTATTGGCGGAATACGGCGTTGCTGCGCCAGAGCATCCAATGACGGCGATCTTGCGGGAAGGCTTGGCTAAATCGGCATTGCCACGGGGGCGGCGCGGCGGAGCAAAAGCGCGCCGCTAGGGCCGCGGCCGCAAGTGTTTTCAGTTGTTATTCCCGCGTAGATTCGAGCGCTTGGCGGAATTCGGCAACAGTGGCGCGTAGAGTGTTAGTGGATCGAGTTCGAATCGAGCAGGTCGATGACGCGGTTTTTTACCGTCGCCCGATTTTGCGCGCAGTTGTGGAGTGACAAATGAACACCGTAAAAAACTGAGTAATAATATGACGATTGTAAACCCGCATAGAAATGAGTCTAGAAAAATCTACCTTTAAGGGAATGGTAAGGGTCATCTTATAACAGTGTGCAAATACTTGGATGTTATGCCCATCTGACATCTTCCACGGGCGGCTGATTTCAGGGGTATTTTGGCGAATGCCAATAATGATCAGATGCCGCGCTGGGCAGCGTCCCGCACAAAGTAAACGGTGCGGGAGATGTTAACCGTGCTGCGGAAGGGCAGCTTTGTTAGGCGACCAGTTCTTGGACTGGAATATCCAAAATCCAATCAAGGTCATAGCGATCCATATAGATCATATAGCCCTTCATCACGTCATCTGTTTTGGCGAAATGCCATTCCAGTGCGCCGGGTTCGGTGTGCATATAGCCTTCGCGCTCTGCCAGACCCTTGAAGGCGAACGGCTGTGGCATGAAGGCGAACATATAGTCAGGCGACCAGGTCATCAGGGCTGAGGCCAGGGCGTAGCGGGCCAGGACGCTGGAAATACCGGTGCCGCGATAGCCATCTTCGCCACCTGCCAGCCAGACGTCACCGTGATAGCAAACTTTGCCACTGATGCGATGGGCTGCGGGGCCGGGTTTGTAATTCGAGGCGTCCATATCCAGCTCCATGCCTGTCGGCGGAAAGGACCGGAAATTCGCGCTCAGGTATTCAGCCAAACTCTGGTTTTGCATATCCAGCAGGCGCACTGCCTGGGTGTGGACCAGCACACCTTTTTGATTGTAACCCACAATCCAGAAGCCTTTGCCCGGGCCCAGATCATGAAGATTGTGATTGAAAGGATTGCCCAATGGCTGGTGGGATCGTTCAGTTGCGACGATCTCTGCATACTCGGCAAAGTTGGTGCCGACGTGCAATGTGATGCCTTTATTGCGCACGATATTTGCAATCGTAGAGACGAATTGCGCCCCTGCGAATTTACTTTGATATGACATAGATTACTCCCGTGTTTGTGGTTAACACTTCGGTTATAACCTATTTAGGAAGCTTTGGCCTCTAAAATTCCCTCCATAGGGTTTATGTTCATAATAAGGCTGGCAGGCATTGTTTTAATGGATTCTTCGGATAACCCAAAGATTTCAAGGTTGTGCGTGCGGTTGATCAATGTCGCCAAAACGGCTGATCCGTCCGGGAAGCGACATCCGAAAATCAACCTTTGGTAGCTAATTGGTGCATTTTCATTGTCTGGCCCCTTTGGAATTCGCGTATGAATGTGGTCTAAACGGATAGATTGCGTGGTTGCGACCTCCTCAAAGGGCTGTGTGAGCAGGTTACCAAATCCGGGGCCGCCGGGCATGTTTCCGACGCCACGCCCGACGCTGGAGCGTTCCCATTCCCAGCCGTACCACGTGGCATAAGAGGACTGATTGCCCACTTCTACACAGACCCAACTCCCATGCAGCCAGCGAAAAACCATCATATAAGGGCGAATTGGGGCCAGCGCGTCACTTTCGATTTTGCCACGAGATTCTGCCCAACAGCTGAAGCCCTGTTTGAGAAGCTCAGGGCCATCGGACCAGAGCTTGTTCAAGGGATGCTGCTGCAAATGGTAATAAAACTCATCACCTTTATCGATGGAAATGTATGGTAAGCCGTTAATATGACCTGATAAATTATTAGACCAAGCTTCGCCACGGGCCAATAACTCTTCTGCTTCGCGCAGCGAGTTCGCGCCTTTTTGAGTCAGCGCATACTGCCTGTCATCAATCGAAAACAGCGCTCCCCCCATGCTTTCCTCGAGCATGGTGATATGACGGCGGACCGTTTGGCGGGTGCTGCCCAATTCCCTCACGGCCCGAGACAAATTTAATGTGCGCGCCATGGTAGTGAACGACCGCAACTGCTCAAACAATATCGACTGGCTTTGCTTGCGTGCCATGTAAACCCCTGTTTTAATGTCAGCGCACCAGAGCAAAATAGCCTGTGAGTGGCGCTGTCAAAGGCACATAAACGCAAAAGTTGAGGATATGCAAGATTTAACGGTCCAAATTGGAAATAAAAAGGTTACATCGGTAAATAGATCATACAGTGATGGTAAATTTAAACACGCCAAAAAGTTGTTTTTAACGAATTGAATGTACACCGCTAATCGTATTTCTTGGAAATTAGAAAATTCAGGGAGATAATATGACTCATCCGGTTGATTTACACGTTGGACGTCGCATGAAAGAGATGCGGGTGATTCGCGGTTTTACACAGGCTCAAGTTGCCTCGAACCTCGATCTATCGTTCCAGCAAATACAGAAATACGAGCTTGGCCGGAATCGAATTTCCGCCAGTAGGTTGTACGAGCTGGCGATGTTGCTGGACGTATCGCCTGCCTATTTCTTTGGCGGCCTAGAGGGCGCACAAGAAGATGATACAGGGGCCATTGATTTGGAGACCGCGCGCGTCATGTCCGACTTGTCCCGGATCAAAAATGATCGGGTTAAGTCGCAACTCAACACCTTCATTCATGAACTTGCCAGGCAGAATGCCTGACAAAAGGATTAACTAGAGCGTTTCGATCTATCGTTGAATCGCTTTAGTACGCACATGTTATGTGCAGGTAACCAGAGAACGCGGGGGCTGATGGGCAACCCGCGTTTTTCCGTTTACAGGGCCGCCAGTATTCGCGCCCAACTGCGCACGCCCTTGTGGAACGATTGCAGGTCGTATTTTTCGTTGGGGGAGTGGATATTGTCGTCATCTTGGCCGAATCCGATCAGCATAGACTGTGTTCCGACGATTTTCTGAAAATGCCCGGCAATTGGAATGGAACCGCCACAGCCCACATAAGCCGCCTCTTTTTGCCACTCGTCTGTCAGGGCGACCCGGGCCTTTTCAAAGGCAGGGTGATCGATTTCCATTGAGGAGGCACCCGACAGGCCGTGGCCGCTGAAGGCGATGTCACAATCGGCTGGCAGCTGCGCGCGCATGTGGGCGCGGAAGGCATCGCGGATTTTTTGCGGGTCTTGCTGGCCCACAAGGCGGAAGCTGATTTTTGCGGATGCTTTCGAGGGCAATACGGTCTTGAAACCATCGCCCGTGTAGCCGCCCCAGATGCCGTTCACATCACAGGTGGGGCGCGACCAGATTTGTTCCAGCCCGCTGCGGCCTTTTTCGCCTGCGGGGTTTTGCAAGCCAACCTCGCCGAGGAAATTATCAGATTTGAAATCGAGCGACTGCCATTGCGCCGCCACCTGTTCCGGTAGCTCGGGCACGCCGTCATAAAATCCGTCGAGTGTGACCCGCCCGTTGTCGTCATGCAGGGCCGCCAAGGCCTTGTTCAGCACCCGAATCGGGTTCATTGCAATGCCGCCGTACATGCCCGAATGCAGGTCGCGGCTGGGGCCGGTGATGGTGATTTCCTCGCCCACCAGCCCGCGCAACATGGTGACAATGCCCGGTGTGTCGGGCCGTGCCATGCCCGTGTCGCAGATCAGGGTCACGTCAGCGCGCAATTCGTCGGCGTTTTCCTTCATATAGGGTACCAGGGACGGTGAGCCGCTCTCCTCCTCGCCCTCAAAAAAGATCGAGACCTTGATTGGTAATTCGCCGGTCACCGCTTTCCACGCGCGGCAGGCCTCAACGAAAGTCATCAACTGGCCTTTGTCATCAGAGGACCCACGGCCATGGATGACCTTGCCGTTCGGCGTGCCGATAATCTGCGGCTCGAACGGGGGCGTGTGCCACAGGTCGAGCGGGTCAACCGGCTGCACATCGTAATGGCCGTAGAACATCACATGGGTGCCACTGCCGACCCCATGGGCCATAACCATGGGATGGCCCGTCGTCGGGCGTTTGCTGGCGTCAAAACCGATGGATTTCAGATCATCAACCAACCAGTCAGCAGCGGCATCACAGGCGTCGCTATAGGCGGGGTCGGTTGAAATACTTTCGATGCGCAGCAGGTCCATAAGGCGGTTGAGGGCGTTATCCTGGTCGGCGTCGATATGCGCAAGAACATTGTTGAGTGACATTTTGCTTGTCTCCGGTGTTAGGTAGGTCACATAAAACTACACACGGTTTTGACGCAGAGTTAAAGGGGTTATCTTTAACAGGTGAAGAAGGGGATGGTTTTGAAGCGATTTATCGGGATTTTGGGTTTAGGGGTTTTGGGGGCCGGCATGGCTGCCGCCGAACCGCCTGTTTTGTCTTTGCCGCTGGATTGCACATTGGGCGAGACCTGTTTTATCCAGCAATTCGTCGATCATGATAGCGGTCCTGACTCGGTTGATTTTGCCTGTGGAGCGGCGACGTATGATGGCCACAAAGGCACGGATATCCGCCTGCCCAGCGGGGCCGATATGGCGCGCGGGGTGGCTGTTTTGGCGGCGGCGGATGGTGTTGTTTTGGGGCGGCGCGACGGCATGGCCGATAGGCGGCTGCAAACAGCGAAGGATCGCGCGGCAATCAAGGGGCGCGAATGCGGTAACGGGGTGCTGCTGGATCATGGGGATGGCTGGCGCACGCAGTATTGCCACATGAAACGCGGGTCCATACGGGTGCAAAAAGGCCAGACGGTTAAGCGCGGCACCGCTTTGGGTCTGGTCGGGCTGTCAGGCAATACGCAATTCCCGCATGTGCATTTGTCTGTTGAGAAAGATGAACAGGTTATTGACCCTTTTCAACCGCAAAAGGTTAACGAATGCGGGCCTATGGGCGCGGAAAACCTGTGGGGGGAGGGGTTTCCAGCGGATTTCACCTATCAACCGACACAAATTGTGCTGGCAGGATTCGCGGCGACAGCGGTGAAATATGACGCGGTTCTGGATGGAAAATATGTGGATTTGTCATCTTTGGCGCGGGACAAACCTTTGGTGGCTTATGGCTTGGCGATGAACCTGCGCAGGGGGGACCGGTTTCAAATTTTTTTGCAAGGCCCGTCCGGGATAATCACCCAAACTACCGGGAAACCTTTGGCCAAAAACAAGGCCCAGTGGATGAGTTTTGCCGGTAAAAAAGCCCCTTCTGGCGGCTGGCCAAAAGGGGCTTATCAATCACGGATTTCTGTGTTGCGTGCAGGCAAGGTACTGCATAGCCGCGCCTCTAATTACCAAATAAAATGAAATGGTTACGCAATTTTGACGTTGCGTTTCAGGGCCAGTTTTGCCTCCGCCAGAACGGCGGTCAACACACGGATGTGGCGCTGCACACTATAGGAGGCATCGCCAGTTTTGCGCGCTGCCTCCAGGTTCTGCTCTTGCGACAACAGGCGGTCGACAATTGCTGCGGGTGAGCATGTTTTTGACGTGCGTGTGATACGCGCCAAGTCGGTTTCGCGGTCGTAATCTGACAACCCTAGTCGCGCAGCGCGGACAAGGATTTTTGGACGACGCAGATTTTCAAGCAGATTGATGATATTGAACATGATGGCTCTCCTTATGCGGGAAAGTATCCATGACTTCAGAGGGTGTTGCGCGAGTCTTGGATGCGGCGAACGGTGGATTTATGTTTGTTTATCAATTGGAAACAATTGTTACCGAATGTGGGTAACTTTAACAGAATTTTCAATAAACAACCTTAGGTAGCTGCAATAGAGCTTGCACGAATCGGGGTGGATGACAGTTGGATAACCTGACAACAGGATTGACGGAACTAGCGCCGGAGCGGCCAGACAGCCACCATGTGGCCGCGATGAGTTGCTATCTGGCGCATGTGGAGGGGCAGCAGAGCATCCGCTCGATTGCGGCGGCCAGAGACTTACATCCCTCAACCGTTATGCGGCGTATTCGCAAAATTGAACTGATGCGCGACGATCCTGTGGTTGACCAATATCTGGCGACTCTTTCCCCTCTCATGTCCCGAATTTCCCAGCATCCGAAAGGTGAGAATAACATGACCCCCCAGACCCAATCTATTGACACAGAAGAAGCAACGAAAAATAAGCGTGAAGAAATGCGTATCCTGCGGCGCATGTGTGAAACCGGCGCGTTTATGGCGGTTTCACAGAATATGGCCAAAGCGGTTGTTATGCGCGTTACCGAGGCTGGCGGGCAAACCCGAACGGCAGTGACAAAGGCGGAAATGGCCGGGGCGTTGGTGCTGAAGGATTGGGCCCGTTGTACCAAGCCCGGGCTGATTTCCCGTTATGAGGTGACACCCGCCGGTCGTGCCGCGCTCAAACGGGCGCTGGCACAGGACGAGGCGAAGAATATGGCGCATACGGGTTTCAGCGAAGCGCCATCGGTGTTTTCTGAACAACACAAGGAATGGGGCGAGCGGGTGGTTTCCGAAAAAGGAACCAGCAAGCCGCGCCGCCTGAGGGTTAATCTGCGCGAAAGCCCGCTGTCTGTTTTGGGGCGCAAAAAAGGCACGGACGGGCAACCGTTTCTGGCGGGTGATTTGGTGGCGGCAGGCGAGCGGTTTCGCGAGGATTTCGAGCTGTCGCAGATTGGCCCCCGGGTGGCGCAGAATTGGGAGAATTTTCTAACGCCGCGCGGGGGGGGGAGCGCCGGATCAGGCACCGGCGGGTTCACCTCGGCACATGACCGGTTCAGTTCTGCGCTAACGGCGCTTGGTCCGGGATTGGGGGACATCACCATGCGCTGTTGTTGTTTTCTCGAGGGGCTGGAAGTCGCCGAAAAACGCATGGGGTGGCCAGCACGTTCCGGCAAGATCGTGCTGCGGATTGCCTTGCAACGTCTTAGCGCGCATTACAGCGATGGCGCGGCGCCGAGCCTGCGCAAAATAGGTTAAAGTGCTGCGACGATCCGGCTGAAGTCGGCGGCCTTTAGCGAGGCACCGCCGACAAGGCCGCCGTCCACATTGGCAAGCGCGCCGATTTCGGTGGCGTTGTCTGGTTTCATCGAGCCGCCATAAAGTATCCGCACCGCGTTGCCTGTGGCCTCGCCAAAGCGGGAAATCAATTGGGCGCGGATGAAATCATGGACTTCGCTGATTTCGTCTAAGGTCGGGGTCAGGCCGCTGCCGATGGCCCAGATGGGTTCATAGGCCACCACCAGATTTTCGCCGGTTGCGCCGTCTGGAATGGAACCCGACAGTTGCGCGCCGACGATTTCCAGGGTGTCTTTGGCTTTGCGGTGGGCCAAGCTCTCGCCGATACAAACGATTGCCACCAAACCGGCAGCCCAAGCAGATTGGGATTTACTGCGCACCAGCGCGTCGGTTTCTGCGTATGCCTCGCGGCGTTCGGAATGGCCGGTAATCACATGGGTTGCGCCCGTGTCGGCCAGCATTTCCGCCGAAATATCGCCTGTGTGGGCGCCTGCGTTGTTTTCATGGCAGTCTTGACCACCGACGTTGATTTCCATTTCGCCACAGATTTTCGCCATCGAGCGGATCAATGTGGCTGGCGGGCAAATCACCACTTCGCAATTGGGGTTCGGGTTGGCGGCGTGCAAGGCTTCCACCTCGGACAAGGCCTGACGCAGCCCGTTCATTTTCCAGTTTCCAGCGGCGATTTTTCTGCGGTTGTTCATCTTTATCCTTGCCCATAAGCGGCATCTAGCGCCTGTCTGGCCCATTCATTTGCTTGCTCTGGGTCATCCAGTGCTGGCTCTGGCAGGGTCCAGTAATTCATTTGTGACTGTTTGCCGCTTTTTGTGGTGAAGGTAAATGGGGTGGCCCCTGCGGCTTCTAGTCGCTTGGCGAATTCATCTGCTGCCTTGAGGTAAATCCGTGTATCAGACCCCATCACAGCAAAGATACGTTTGTCAGCATAAATGCTTAACCCACCCATCATTTTACGGCTGGTAATCACCCCAACCTCCGAGAATAGTTCTATCACAAATTCAACATCTTGCGTTGAAATTGCCACTACATCCCCTCAAACTTGATAGATTCCCCACATCCGCAGGCTTCAGTCACATTCGGGTTCTTAAACTTGAAACCCGCCTCCAGCAGCGAGACCTCATAGTCGATTTCAGTGCCGAACAGGAACATTTGCGCCATGGGCGCGATCATCACCCGCGCGCCGTCTTGTTCGATCACTTCGTCATGGGGTTCAATTTCGGTCACGTAATCCATGGTGTATTCCATGCCCGCGCAGCCGCCTTTGCGCACGCCAATGCGCAGGCCCTCATTACTGTCTTGCGCCATCAGCTTGCGAATTTGCTGGGCGGCTTTGTCGGTCATGGTGACCGCTTGTTTTCCGGGAATGCCAAACATTGCAAGATTCCTATTTCATCAGTTGTAATGATATGTAGTGCTCTTGAGTGTTTTACTCAAGTGTTCTCTCTGTCGCGGCTGGTTTCCGGCCCGCGCATTGCGAGCCAGATCAACGCGCCAAAGGCCAGCATCAGGAAGGGCACCATGGCGATGTTGACTGCGTTCCAGCCATCTACAGGATTGCCGCCAGAACAATTCATCAAACCGCCAGAGCTGAGGGAGGCGATTGTCACCATGCCAAAGACCATAAAGTCGTTCATGCCTTGCACCCGTCCCCGTTCCTCGGGGGTGTGGCAGTCGGCAAGCATGGTTGTCGCGCCGATGAAACCAAAGTTCCAACCAAGGCCAAGCAGCACCAGCGAGATGTAGAAATTACCCAACTCGACACCGGACAGAGCGACCATTCCGGCACCTGACAGGATAATCAGGCCTAGGGCGACAATCTTTTCCACACCAAAGCGGGCGATCAGGTGGCCGGTGAAAAAGCTGGGGATGAACATTGCCAGAATATGCGCAGAAACCACGTCGGCGGCGGTATTTTGGGTGAAACCACAGCCAACCACGGCGAGCGGGGTGGAGGTCATCACCAAATTCATCAGCGCATAAGAGACCATGGCGCAGATAATGGCGACGGCAACGCGCGGGGTTCTTAATAATTCCAGACGGGAGCGGCCCTTGTTCAGGGCGTCCTTTGCGACGACCACCAAGGGGATTTTTAGGAAGAAAAACAGAAACGAGCCGATGAAATTGATGGCCACAATCGCGAGGTAACCGCCCAGAAACGGGACCACCATGGCTTGAGCGGTCAGTTTGAACAGCTGTGGGCCGATCAAAGCCGAGGCCAGCCCCCCCGCCATCACATAAGAAATCGCCTTGGGGCGGAAGGCCTCGGAGGCGGTGTCAGTGGCGGCAAAGCGGAAAAACCCCTGCGCGGATTGATAGATCCCAGAGAAATAGGCCCCGACAAGGAACAGCGAGAAGGAGCTGATATAAAGAGCGTAGGCGGAAATCAACGCGCCAACTGCGCCCCCCAAGGCACCGATGGAGAATCCGACACGGCGGCCATATTTTTGCATAACAGGGCTGAGCCAGGGGGCAGTGGTCATGGAGCCAAACACCATGATCGACACCGGTAATGTGGCCCAGCAGACGTTGGAGGCGAGCGATTGCCCGGCCAGCCCGGCCGAGAGGAACAGAATAGGCATTTGTGCGCCCATGAACGCCTGTGCCATCACTAGAATGATGACATTACGCTTAGCATGTGAAGTATCTATATCGGTCATGCCACAGCGGTATCGGGGAACAGCGGCCTTGCCAAGGGGTAAAGCGTTTTGCGTTTAGTTTGACTCACAAATCACCCTAAGGGTGGGTGAATTGTGATGCTCATAGTTCAGTTAAAACGCAAAACGCGCTAATCCGCCCTGTCGATCACATGTGCAAAGCTGCCTGTAACAGTGCCTTTGCGCAGGCCCATGTCAGGCAGGGGGGTATGTTCCGCATCTGTGGCTTGGAACAGTGGCGCGCCCTTTGCCTTTAGCGTGGTGGCATAGTGGAATTCATGGGCGTTGAGCGGTCTGTCCCACAACCCGCCAAGTGGTTTTAGGTGGCGATAACCCAAGTGCAGTTTACGTTTGGCAAAGCTGGTTTCCAGCGCCAGCAATCCGGCCATGGCGTGACGCTTGCCCGTGGCGTCGACCAGCCCGTCCCCCAGCACCATATAGCCGCCACATTCTCCGTACACGGATTTGGCGGCGCGGATACCTTGCAGGAAATTCTGGTTCGCGGCCAGCTTGCCCGCGTGTAATTCGGGGTAGCCACCGGGTAAGATGACCAGATCGGCGGGGGCGGGGGCCTGATCGGCCAGCGGCGAGAACAGGCTGATTTCCGCGCCCATATCGCGCCAAGCGGTTATCAAATGCGGATAGGCAAAGGCGAAGGCTGCGTCGCGGGCAATGGCGATTTTCTGGGCTGGCGGGGGGAAGGGTGCGGCGAGGCTTGCCGGTTTTGTTACCTTGGTGGCGCAGGCCATAACCGCAGCAATATCAACGGACTGCGCTACTATTTCGGCAGCCTTGTTGAGGAATTCTTCCAGATCATCGCGCTCCTCTGCCTGCACCAACCCGAGGTGACGTGACGGGGTGTTCAGGCTGGCGTCGCGGTGAATTGCGCCAAAAACCGTTAGGCCCGTGGGTTCCAGTGCAAGGCGGACCATACGTTCGTGGCGCGGGCTGCCAATCTTGTTCAGAATCACGCCAACAACATTTATGTCGGAGTGATTGGCGAATCCGCTGGCCACCGCTGCCGCCGATTGCGCCTGATGGGACACATCCATAATCAGCACCACAGGCAGGCCCAAAATGCGCGCCAAATCTGCGGTCGCTCCTTTACCAAGGGGGGGGGCGCCGTCAAACAGGCCCATTGCGCCTTCGATCACCAGCGGTGTGTCGCCAGCGGCAAGCGCGCGAATCCGGTTCGGTGCCATCGCCCAAGCATCAAGGTTCACACATTCCGCACCACTGGCGGCGGCGTGAAAGCGCGGATCGATGTAATCCGGCCCGCTCTTGGCCGAGCGTACGCTGACCCCCTGATTGCGCAAGGCGCGCAGCAGGCCCAGCGTGATCGTGGTTTTTCCGCTGCCGGAGCCGGGGGCGGCCAGAATAATTCCGCTCATATCTTTGCCACCATGGCTTGCCAATCAAGCGTTTTGCGCAGATCGACGACGCGCCCGACGCAAATAATGGCAGGGGCGGCCATTTGTGATTTTTCGATGTCTGAAACCAGTGTGCCTAGCGTTGTTTCAAGAACCCGTTGCGCGGCAGTTGAAGCCCCAGAAACCACGGCGACAGGTTCGTTTGATGCGCGCCCAGCATCCCGTAAGGCGGCTGAAATCACGCCTGCGTGTTTCATCGCCATATAGAACACCAAAACGCCCGCCCCGTCGGAAATTGCCCGCCAGTTCAGGTTTGAGGCCGCGCCTTGTGGATCATGGCCCGATATAAATGTCACCGACTGGTTCACTGCCCCATGCGTCACCGGAATGCCCGCATAGGCCAGCCCGCCGATACCCGCCGAAATCCCCGGAATAACGCGAAACGGGATATTCGCCGCCGCCAGCGCCTGACCCTCCTCAGCGCCACGCCCAAAGACAAAGGGATCGCCGCCCTTGAGGCGCAACACCCGCTTGCCAGCCTGTGCATATTCCACCAACTGCTGCGAAATATCCCCCTGCTTGGCCGAGGTTTTGCCGCCGCGCTTTCCCGCAAATACCCGTGTTGCATCGGGATTGGCCCAGCCCAGAATATCGCCGTTCACCAGCGCATCAAAGACAATCACATCGGCCTGTCGCAGGGCATTCAACCCGTGCAACGTCAGCAGGCCTGCATCCCCGGGGCCAGCGCCACAGAGCCAGACCCAACCGGGCAGAAATTCGGGCCAATCATGTGCCGGCAAAGGATTCGTGTTTTTCATCGGACGGTTATGGCGTTAGAAAGGTCATTTTCCAAGTGAGGAAAATCAATTTATCATTTCCAATAGCAGCCAGTTTGTTGCTGAGGGTTGAAAGAATATATATTTACACAGCCCTGCCTGCATGTTTAACTTTTGTAACATCTGAACGTGCAACAAATAGGGACATTTACACAATGTTATAATTTTGGGGCTGACCCAGATAACTACCTTAGATGATGTCTAACCCATTGTCTTAGCTGTAATAACTGATCTGAAGGGTCACTGTTGTTAAATCTCCACTCACACTCCTTCAAATATAACCCGAATTGAGCTTTTGGGATAC